>NZ_CP108088.1:8150000-8750000 GCF_036192275.1 Streptomyces sp. NBC_00250
CTGCGGGACGCCACCAAGTCGTACCCCGGTGGAGTCCACGCCCTGCGCGGAGTGAACCTGACCGTCGGCGCGGGCGAACTCCTCGCCGTCGTCGGACCCTCGGGCTCCGGCAAGTCCACGATGCTCCACGTCATGGGCACCCTCGACAAGCCCACCAGCGGCACCGTCCGGATCGCCGGGTACGACGTGTCCGCCCTCTCCGACAACCGCCTCTCCGCACTGCGCGCCCGCCACATCGGCTTCGTCTTCCAGCACTTCCACCTGGCGGCGGGGCGCGACGCCGTCGACAACGTCGCCGACGGGCTGCTGTACGCGGGCGTGCCGCTGCGGGAACGCCGGGCGCGGGCGCGGGACGCGCTCGACCGGGTCCGCCTCGACCACCGCCACGCCCACACGCCGAACGAGCTGTCCGGCGGCGAGAAGCAGCGCGTGGCCATCGCCCGCGCGCTGGTGGGCGAGCCCCGGCTGCTGCTCGCCGACGAGCCGACCGGCGCCCTCGACACCGCCTCGGGGGAGATCGTCATGGAGCTGCTGCACGAGCTGCACGCCTCCGGCACCACCATCTGTGTGATCACCCACGACAACGAGATCGCGGACTCGTTGCCGCGCCGGATCCGCTTCAAGGACGGCGAGATCGTCTCGGACGAACGCGCCGCCCGGCCGGGGGACGCGCGCGGCGCCCTTCCCGGACACGCCCGCGGCCCCCTTCCCGGGGAAGGAGCCTCGCCTTGAACGGCACCCTCACACGGAACGGCACCGTCACATCGAGCGGCACCCTCAAACCCTCCCGTCTCTCCGCCCGAGACATCCTCCGGGTCGGCGCGGTCGGTCTTCGCGCGCGTCGCGCGCGCGTGGTGCTGTCCGCGCTCGGCATCGCCATCGGCATCGCGACCATGGTCGCGGTCGTCGGCCTGTCCGAGTCGAGCCGCGCGGACCTGATGGCCCAGCTCGACCGGCTCGGCACCAATCTCCTCACCGCCGAGGCGGGCGAGGACGCCCTGGGCAGAAAGGTCGAACTCCCCAAGAACGCGGTCGCGATGGTCGAGCGCATCGGCCCGGTCCAGCACGCCACCGGCACCGGTGACGTCGACGCCCGGATCCGCCGCAGCGACCTCGTCCCCGAGGAGCGCACGGCGGGCGTCACCACCCAGGCGGTCCGCATCGACCTCCTTGCCGCGCTCGGCGGCGAGGTCGACAAGGGCGCCTGGCTGGACCCGGCCGGCGAACGGCTGCCGGTCACGGTCCTCGGAGCCGTGGCCGCCGACCGCCTCGGCATCACCGGCACCGGCGAGACGATCATGATGAACGACACCCGCGTGGTCGTCGTCGGCATCCTGAAACCCATCGAACTCGTCCCGAACCTCGACCGGGTCGCGATGGTCGGGTTCCCCGCCGCCGAGCGTCACTTCGGCTTCGACGGTCACCCGACGACCGTCTTCGAGCGCTCCACGGACGCCTCGGTGGAGGACGTACGGGCGATCCTGGCCCGCACGATCAGCCCCGGCGGTGAGGCGGGCGTCAAGGTCTCCCGACCGTCGGACGCGCTGGCCGCCAAGGCCGCCACCGACAAGGGCCTGACGACCCTGATGCTGGGCCTGGGCGCCGTGGCCCTCCTGGTCGGCGGAGTCGGGGTCGCCAACACCATGGTCATCTCCGTACTGGAGCGACGTCAGGAGATCGGCCTGCGCCGCTCCCTCGGTGCGACCCGCAACGCGATCCGGCTCCAGTTCATCACCGAGTCACTGCTGTTGTCGGCGCTCGGCGGGGTGACGGGCGCGCTCCTCGGCGCGGCGGCGACGTACGGGTTCGCGCGGTTCCAGGGCTGGACGGCGGTCGTCCCGCCCTGGTCCCTCGCCGGCGGCCTGGCGGCCACGCTCCTCATCGGAGTGATCGCCGGTCTCTACCCGGCGATCCGGGCCTCCCGCCTCCACCCGACGGTGGCGCTCAACGCGACCTGACCACCGGGTCGCCGTCGTGCGGGAGGAACTTCGCCGACTTCCGGGCGAGTACGGAGGCGAAGAACTCGGGTGCGTCGTCGGGGCGCATCCGGGCCAGGGAGACCATGCCGGTGATCACCGTGTCCACCACCTCCTCCTGCACGTGCTCCCAGTCGTGGCTGCGGCCCTTGCGCGGATTGGACGCCCGGGCCCCGATGACGGCCTGAGCGGCCTCACCCACCTCCTCGGTGAGCTTGAGCACCTGCAGCGTCCACTGCTCCTCCGGCGCGAGGCCCCGCTCGGCGTCGAACTCCGCGAAGCGCGTGGCGAGCGAACGGATCGTGTTCCACGGGTCGTCGTCCCTCACGAGGTCTCCTCTGGTGTGCCACCGGTGCCGTGGTGGGCCGCGGCCGCGGCGGTCGTGTCGCGCGGGCGGTAGCCGCCCGCCTGGAGGGTGAACATCGAAGCGTAGGTGCCGCCGAGGGCCATCAGGGTGTCGTGCGAGCCCGATTCGGTGATGCGGCCGGCGTCGAAGACGAAGATCCTGTCGCAGTCGACGACGCTGGCCAGCCGGTGGGAGATGAGCACGGTGATCTGGTCCTCACGCAGCCGACCCCGCAACACGGCCTCGTAGACGGCGTGTTCGGACGGCGGATCCATGCTCGCGGTCGGCTCGTCGAGCAGCAGCAGCGGCGCCTTCTTGTACAGGCCGCGGGCCACGGCGATCTTTGCCCACTGCCCGCCGGACAGCTCCTGCCCGCCCCGGAACCGCTTGGACAGCAGCGCCCCCCACTGGCCGGGCAGTCCGGCGACGACCTCGTCGGCCCCGGCGGCGCGGGCCGCGTCCAGGACGCGCTGCGGCTCGGCCTCGGTGAGCGTCCCGGTGGAGACGGTCAGGTTGGACAGGGCGCTGAACGGCAGCCGGAGCGGGTCCTGGAGCACACAGGCGACCTGCGCGTGCACCGACTGGGCGTCCATCCCGGACACATCGGTCCCGTCCCAGCGGACGGTGCCCCGCTGGGGCTCGTACAGCCCCGCGAGGACCTTGGCGCAGGTGCTCTTGCCCGAACCGTTGAGGCCGACGAAGGCGACCGTCTCCCCGGCGTGCAGCCGCAGGGTGATCCCGTCGAGGGCCGGCGTGTCCTTGCCCGGGTAGGTGAACCCCACGTCGTCCAGGGCGATCGTCCTCACCCGGTCCGGTGCCCGGAGGGCGGACCGGCGCGGCAGGAGCCGACGGCACCGCTCCTGTACGGCGAGGAGGTCGTCGACCCACAGCGCGTGCTCGTACACGAGGTGGGCGACGTCGACGAGCCGGGTCAGGGACGACTGCCCGGCCTGGATGGCGAGGACCGCCCCGGCCCCGGCCGCCAGCGGCAGCCAGCCGGCGATCAGCATGGCCCCGAGGGCGAGGTAGGTGATGCCGGTACCGAGCCCGCCGACCGTCCGGCCCGCCAGGTTCAGCGCCGCCGAGCGGGTGCCGAGACGGGTGTCCTCCTCGGCGATCCTGGTGGTCAGCCTGCGGTGCTCGTCGAGAAGCGCGCCCTGCGCGGTGTCCGAGCGGAGTTCGGCCGCCGCGTCCACGTCGATGAGCAGCCAGGAGAAGACCCGGACACGGCGCTGCAGGGCGTTCCAGCGCATGAAGGAGCGGAACCGGTTCCGTGCGCCGCGCACGGCGGCCGCGCCCACGGGCAGGACGGACAGCAGCAGAAGGGGGAGGAGGGCCGGGTGCAGGATCCCGAGGACGCCGGCCGTGCCGAGGAGCCCGAGGGCCGCGGAGGCGAGGGAGACGACCTGGCCGACGATCTGCCGGGCGAAGTACAGGCCCCGGTCACTGGCCCGGTGGACGTCGTCGTGCCACGACGCGTCCTCGACGGCCTCCAGACGGACGTGCGCCGTGAGCCGGAGGAACTCGCATTCGAGCGCGGTACGGATCTTGGGCGTGACGCGCGCCTGGGCGACGGCGACCGCCGCTTCGAGCAGCGCGCGGGCGGCGAGGAAACCGACCACGGTGAGGAGCTGCGGGACGGCCGCGCGGACGCGGTCGGGGGTCGGGCCCTCGGCGAACAGCTCCCGGAGGACGGCCACCGAGGCCATCAGACCGAAGGCGCTCATGGCGGCCGAGGCGAGTTGGCAGCCGACGACCGCGAGGGTGGCGGGGCGGTCGGCCTGCCAGGCGAGCCGTCCGATACGGGCGGTGATCCTCGGCAGCCGTCCCAGAACCTCGCGGACGGTGGCCTGCGCGGCGGCACCGTCGTGGACGGCCCAGTAGGCGTCCTCCAGCTCCGCCGTCATGTCCCCGTCCTGAGGACCGGCGGGCATGCTCGCGGGGGGAGCGGCCAGCGGGGCGGGCCGAGGCGCCGGGACACCGCCGCCGCCTCCCGTCCCGGTGGTGGTGTCGGTGGCATCGCTCAAGAGGACCTCCGGGGTGCGTCGGTGAGCACGTTGCCGAGCTCAACGACACCGCGTCGACTTCGAACACACGTGTTTCAGACGCTCCCCGAACCGCACGGCGGCGCGACAAGCCGCGCGTGCGGGATACACCGACCCTTGGCTGCGACGGCCCGCCGTCGGCGCCCCGCTGGCCGAAACGCCGACACTCGCCGTCAGCCGTGGGCCCCCACCGGCCTCACTTGCCGCGGCGGATGCGCGCGGCCTGCCTGGCCTCGGCCGTCTTGCGGGCCTCGGCGGCCTTGCGGGACTCGTTCTTGGCGCGGCCGGGGCGGCCGGGGACCGTGCCCATGCCGCGGAAGGCCGCGCCGCCGCGCTTCGTGCCCTCCTGGCTGGGCGCGGCGCCGTCGACGGGTACGCCCGAGGGGGTACGGGCTCCGGTGAGGCGGCTCAGCTCGGCCTCGCCCGAGCGGACCTGGGTGACCTGGGCGCGGATGCCCGCGTCCGCCATCAGCCGGGCCACGTCACGCCGTTCGTCGGAGGTGACCAGGGTGACGACGACTCCGGACTCGCCGGCGCGGGCGGTGCGCCCGCCGCGGTGCAGATAGTCCTTGTGGTCGGCCGGCGGGTCGACGTTGACGACGAGGTCGAGCTCGTCGACGTGGATGCCGCGCGCCGCCACGTTGGTGGCGACGAGGACCGGGACCTCGCCGGACCTGAAGCGGTCCAGGGTGCGGGTCCGCAGCGGCTGGGACTTGCCGCCGTGCAGCGCGGCGGCGCGGACACCGCTGCCGAGGAGGTGCTTGGTGAAGCGGTCGACGGCCGCCTTCGTCGCCAGGAACATGATGACCCGCCCGTCGCGGGCCGCGATCTCGGTGGCGGTGGCGAACTTGTCGGCGCCGTGCACCTGCAGCACGTGGTGGTCCATCGTGGAAACCGTGGCGGACGAGGGGTCGACGGAGTGGACGACCGGGTCGTCGAGGTACCGCTCGACCAGCAGGTCGACGTTGCGGTCGAGCGTGGCGGAGAACAGCATGCGCTGGCCCACGCCGCCCACCCGGTCGAGCACCTCGGTGACCTGCGGCATGAAGCCCATGTCGGCCATCTGGTCGGCCTCGTCGAGGACGGTGACGCCCACGCGCTCCAGGCGGCAGTCCTTGCGCTCCACGAGGTCCATGAGGCGGCCCGGAGTGGCGATCACGACCTCGGCCCCGTCGCGCAGCGCCGTGGCCTGCCGGCCGATCGACATGCCGCCGACCACCGTGGCCAGGCGCAGCTTGAGGGCCTGGGCGAAGGGGGCGAGCGCGTCCGTGACCTGCTGGGCCAGCTCGCGGGTGGGGACGAGGACCAGCGCGAGCGGCTTACGGGCCTCGGCGCGGCGTCCCGCGACGCGGACGAGCAGGGGCAGGCCGAAGGCGAGGGTCTTCCCGGATCCGGTGCGTCCGCGTCCCAGGACGTCCCGGCCCGCGAGGGCGTCGGGGAGGGTGGCGGACTGGATCGGGAACGGCTCGTCGACGCCGAGCCGCGTGAGGACGTCGAGGACCTCGGCCGGCAGGTCGAGCTCGGCGAAGGTGGCGGCGGGGGGCAGTGCCGGGGTGCCGGAGGCCGGCGCGGCGAATTCTTCCTTCGCCTGCGTGGCGCGTCGCGCCCTGTCCGTACGGTCTGCGCGGTGCGTGCTGTTCATGGGGACCTTCCTCGAAACGGTGCGCTTCGAGGAATTCGCGAGGGGCCGCGTGGCCCGATGAATTACAGGAACGTACCGAACGCCACAAGCGTGCGGATCCGGCCAGCCGAGGAGATGAAATCCGGCGTCCGGTCCGTGAAAAAGCCTGGGAATGCTTGAAGTATCTGGAAAATGCAACGAGCCGGGGCCCTCACCACACGGGTGAGGACACCGGCTGCGTCGGACGCGTCAACGTCAGGCGGGGAGGATGTTCTCCGCCTGGGGGCCCTTCTGGCCCTGCGTGACGTCGAAGGTCACCTTCTGGCCTTCCTGGAGCTCACGGAAGCCAGAGGTGGCGATGTTGGAGTAGTGGGCGAAGACGTCCGGGCCGCCACCCTCCTGCTCGATGAAGCCGAAGCCCTTTTCAGCGTTGAACCACTTCACGGTGCCGTTAGCCATGTCAAATCTCCTTCGGGGCGTAGCCCAGGGGTCCGCACTGTGCGGAACCCGGAGTCGCCGTGATGATTGCCCCGTCCGGAAAACTGCACCGAAAACACAGAAAGTGCCTGACGATGTCGAATCGTCAAAGGCACTTGTAAGTTTCTTTGGGAACCACGACTGCAACTGCTGTCGACTGTACCACGTCCCCTGCACCCGTGCACGGAATTGCCTCAATTCTCGTGTCTCGCCGGGTGGGAAGACATTGCCAGGACGAACGTGACCGTCATCAGCAGGGCCCAGGCGCCGAACTTGGCGAGGGACACCGGCTGCCAGCCGTCCAGCTGGTCCGGATAGCTCCAGGCGCCGACGTAGGTGGCCGCGTTCTCCGCGACCCAGAGGAAGAAGCCGATCAGGACGAACGACAGGGCCAGCGGCATCCGGTGGTCCCGGTCGCCCACCCGGAACCGCACCCAGGTCCCCGCCGTCGCCACGAGGAGAAGCGCCGCCAGGGCCCAGCGGGCGTCGGGCAGCCAGTGGTGGCTGAAGAAGTTCACGTACACGGCGGCGGCGAGCGCGGCCGTCGCGCGCGGTCGGTAGCCCGTCAGCCGCAGGTCGAACAGGCGCCGGGCCCGGCAGGCGTAACTGCCGAGCGCCGCGTACAGGAACCCGCCGTACAGGGGCACCCCGCCGACCTTCGTCAGCGCCTCCTCCGGATAACTCCACGAGCCCATCCGTACCTTGACCAACTCGAAGAGCAGGCCCGTGGCATGGCAGGCGGCGATCACCGCGATGTCCCGCCCGGTGTCCCACCCGACCTTCCAGGCCACGACGGTGAGACCGATCCCGTACAGCAGCAGCAGGTCGTAGCGGGCGATCGGCAGCTCGGGCAGCAGGGACGAGACGGCGATCCCCCCGACGAGCGCGACGGCGAAGGCGCAGCACCGCGCCTCCAGTACCGCGAACCGCAGGAGCTGGCGTATCCCGTGCGTGAACGTGTCCATGCCGGGAGGGACGCCGGGCGGCCGCGGTCGGTTCGCGCGGCGGGGCCGCGGGGGGACGGCGAACGGCGGCGCGCCGCACCTCCCGGAGGAAGTGCGGCGCGCCGCCGTGCTGTCGGGCCGGGCGGGGATCAGACCGCCGGAGCCGGGAAGGTCGGGTACTCCACGCCGGAGACGTGCTGGACGACCCGGATGACCTGGCACGAGTAGCCGAACTCGTTGTCGTACCACAGGTAGAGGATCGCGTTGTCGCCGTCGACCTTGGTCGCGCCGGCGTCGACGATCGACGCGTGGCGCGAGCCCACGAAGTCCATCGAGACGGCGTCGGGGGCCGTGGTGAAGTCGATCTGACGCTTCAGCGGCGAGTGCAGCGAGACGTCGCGGAGGTACTCCAGGACCTCGTCGCGGGTGGTCTCGCGGCCCAGGCGCAGGCTCAGGATCGCGATCGAGACGTCCGGGACGGGGACGCGGATCGAGCTGCCCGTGATCGGGGCCTTGAGCTCCGGCAGCGCCTTGGCGACGGCCGAGGCGGCACCGGTCTCGGTGATGACCATGTTGAGCGGCGCGGAACGGCCGCGGCGGTCGGCCTTGTGGTAGTTGTCCAGGAGGTTCTGGTCGTTCGTGAAGGAGTGGACCGTCTCCACGTGACCGCGCAGCACGCCGTACTCGTCGTCCATCGCCTTCAGCGGCGGGACGATCGCGTTGGTGGTGCAGGAGGCGCAGGACAGGATCTGCTCGTCCGGCTTGATCGTGTCGTGGTTGACGCCGTGCACGATGTTCGGCACGTCACCCTTGCCGGGCGCGGTCAGGACGACCTTGTCGATGCCGGGGCGCAGGTGCTTCGACAGGCCCTCGCGGTCGCGCCACTTGCCGGTGTTGTCGATCAGGATGGCGTTCTCGATGCCGTACGCCGTGTAGTCGACCTCGGAGGGGTCGTTGGCGTAGATCACCTTGATCGTGTTGCCGTTGGCGACGATCGTGCTGTTCGCCTCGTCGACCGTGATCGTGCCCTGGAACTGGCCGTGGATCGAGTCACGGCGCAGCAGCGAGGCGCGCTTCACCATGTCTTCGGCGGCCCGCTCACCGCCGCCGCGGACGACGATCGCGCGCAGGCGCAGACCGTTGCCCGAACCGGCCTTCTCGATGAGGAGGCGGGCGACGAGGCGGCCGATGCGGCCGAAGCCGTAGAGGACGACGTCACGGCCGTCACGGCGCTCGATCTTGTTCTCGCCCGTGGCCCCGGCGACGGCCTCGGCGGTGAACTCCTCCACCGTGAGACCGCGGCTGTCGGTCTTGTACTCGGCGGCCAGCATGCCGATGTCGATCTGGGACGGCCCGAGATCGAGGGTGGTGAGCGTCTGGAGGAACGGAAGCGTCTCGGTGACCGACAGCTCCTCGCCGGCGATCTGGCGGGCGAACCGGTGGGTCTTGAGGATGCTGACCACCGACTTGTTCACCAGGGAGCGGCTGTGGACCAGGACGGTGATGTCCTGCTCCCGGTGCAGCTTCCCGATGATCGGGATCATCGACTCCGCGATCTCCTCGCGGTTCTTCCAGCTGGTGAACGAGTCGTCATTGACAGTCACAAGTTTATCTTTCGAGCTAGGCGGCGCTCATATGGTAACCCCCGGCCGGTTTGATCAATCAAGGGGTGCCGAACCGTACGATGGGACAGTCGGGATCCGCCTCCGGTCGGGCGGCCCGCCTACCTTGATGCGGGGGCATGGTGGTGAAGTTCGGGCTGCTCGGATCGCTCGTCGTCCACGACGGGAAAGAACTGCGTCCCGTGACCGGACCCAAGGTCCGGGTCCTCCTCGCGGCACTGCTGCTCCAGGCGAACCGGGCGGTGTCCCGGGACGCCCTCAAGGAGGCCCTGTGGGGCGCCTCCGTGCCCGCCAGCGCCGACGCCGCCCTCGCCAACCACCTCACCCGGCTGCGCCGCGTCCTGGCCGCCCTGGACGACGGGACCGACGAGCGGCTGCGCACCGTGGCCCCCGGCTATCAGCTGCTCGTCGACGAGGGCGAGCTCGACGCCGACCTCTTCGAGGCCCGGGTCAGGGCCGTACGGCACGCCCACCGCCGGGAGGAGTGGGAGGAGGTCCGGCGCGAGACCGCGCTCGCCATGCCCCTGTGGCGCGGCACACCCCTCGCGGACCTTGCCCCCTTCGCCGACACCGAGGGGCCCGCGCTCCGCGTCCATCAGCTCGCGGAGGCCCGCCTGCAGGCCCTCGAATGGAGCTTCGACGCCGAGCTCGGTCTTGGGCGGCACCACGAGGCCGTCGCCCCGCTCAGCACGCTGGCGGCCGAGCATCCCCTGCGGGAGGGATTCCACCGGCGGCTCATGCTGGCGCTGTACCGGTCCGGCCGCCAGGCCGAGGCCTTCTCCGTCTACCACCGGCTGCGCCGCAGCCTCGTCGAGGAGCTCGGCACGGAACCGAGCGCCGCCGTCCAGCGGGCCCACCAGGAGGTCCTCGCCGGCGAACCGGCGCCCCGCCCGCGCGCCCACACCGGCCGCGCCGCGCCCCAGCCGCCCTTCCAGCTGCCCTGTGAGGGAGACGCCTTCACCGGCAGGGAGGCCGAGGCGGCGGCGATACGGGCCCTGCTCGGCGGGCCGGGGGAGACCCGGACGGGCGCCGGCGAAGGGCAGGGCACGGGCGGGGGCGCAGGCGCCGCGGGGCCCACCGGCGGCGATGCCGACGGGCGGGGCAGCGGCGAGACCGGCGGTGACGTCGACCGGCGGGACGGCGGCGAGACCGACCGTGCCGGCGGCCGCCCCGACGCGCTGCCCGCCACCGGCGGACCCGCCCCTGCCGCACCCGCCCGTCTCAGACACGTCGTCATCTCCGGCATGGGCGGTGTCGGCAAGACCGCCCTCGCCGTCCACGTGGCCCACCGCCTGCGCGAGGCCTTCCCCGACGGTGCCCTCTACGCCGACCTGCGCGGCTACTGCGTCCACGGCGCCCGCACGGCCCACGAGCTGCTCGCCCGCTTCCTCTCGGACCTCGGCGTGCACCACGACTCCCTGCCCGACGACACCGACGACCGCGCCCTGCTCCTCCGCGCCGCGCTCGCCGAGCGCCGCGTCCTGCTGGTCCTCGACAACGCGCGCAACGCCGACCACGTGGCGCCCCTCCTCCCGGCCGGCGGCCCGAGCGCCGCCCTCATCACCAGCCGGCAGCTGCTCGCCGACCTGCCGGGCTCCGTGAAGGTCCCGCTGGCCCCGCTGCCCGCGGCCGACCAGCACGCGCTCCTCGCCAAACTCGCGGGCGCCGATCGGGTGCGGCACGAGCCGGAGGCGCTGGCCGACATCATGGCCGCCTGCGGGGGCCTGCCCCTCGCGCTGCACATCGTCGGCGGCCGGCTCGCCTCCCGTCCCTCCTGGCCCCTCGCACTCCTGGCGAAACGGCTCACCCCGCACCAGGGCCGCCTGGAGACCCTCACCATGGGCACCTTCGACGTCCAGCGGACCTTCGCCATGAGTTACGTGGCCATGCGCGACAGCGACCAGCCCCTGGAGCGCGAGGCGGCGCGGGCCTTCCGGCTCATCGGCCGGGCGTGGTCGGGCCACCAGGTCACCCCGCAGTCCACCGCCGCGCTCCTCGACGTCACCGAGCCCCGCGCCGCCGCCGTACTCGACGTCCTGGCCGACGCCCACCTCGTCCTCAACCCGGAGCCCGACCGGTACGTGCTCCACGACCTCCTCGGCGAGTACGCGTGGCAGCGCGGGGAGGAGGAGGACACGGAGGCCGAGCTCCTCGCCGCCACCCTCCGGCTGCTCTCCTGGTACGTCGCGGCCCTCGCGGCCGCGTCGCACGCCGCCACCCGGGAGACCCAGTCCCCGCCGCCGCTGGAGCGGGAGACCGGGAAACCCCTGTCGCTGCCCGAGTTCGCCGACGACGACGAGGCGATCCGCTGGACGGCCAGGGAACTCCCCGCCATCCGGGACGCCCTCACCCGCGCCGGGGAACTGGGCCGCTCCGACATGGCGTGGCGGCTCGCCGTGGGGCTGTTCGGATACGCCGGTACGCACTGGTGGACGTCGGAATGGGACGCCTGTCTCGGACAGGCGATGGACATCGCCCGCGCCCACGACGACACGCTCGGTCAGGCGTGGCTGCACCGGCGGATGGCCGTCGCCCACGGCATGGCCTTCCGCAACGAGGACTGCCTCGCACACCTCCGCATCGCCCTGGAGCTGTTCACCGCGCGCGGCGACGTACTGGCCAGGGCCTCGATCCTCGGTAACCTGTCGGCCCTCTACTCGCAGATCGAGGAGGCCGAGCAGGCGCTGGAGTACGCCGAACTCTCCCGCGATCTCTACCGGGAGGCCGGCAACACCCGCGGCGAGGCGCTCGTGCTCAGCAGGATCGCGGAGGCCCGCCAGCTGTCCGGAGACTTCGAGGGGGCGGCGGCGGACATGATGCGCGTCGTCGAGCTGCTGCGCGCCGACGGCCCATGGCTCTTCCTCGCGACCTCGCTCACCAAGTACGGCGACATCCAGCGCGGTCTCGGTCGCCGCGACGAGGCCTTCGCGGCCCTCGCGGAGGCGCTCGGCATCAGGCACCGGATGGAGGACGCCGGAGGGACGGCCGACTGCCTGGTCTTCACGGCCCGCGCCCACCACCACTTCGGGGAGTGGGACGCCGCCCGCGCGACCTGGGAGACCTGTCTGGAGCTGGCCCGTACGCACAACCTGGCCAAGCGGATCGAGGAGAGCCTCGAAGGTCTCGCCGCCCTCCCCGACGCGGAGTGAGCCGCGCGGGAACCCACGGGACGTCCCGGGGACGTGTGGGACGGGGGAGGGCGGGAAACCCCCTACCCCTGGTCCCGGCGCAGCCGCTCCCGGATGCCCGCGATGCGCTGTTCGAGTGCCGCCCGGCGCTCGGGCCATTCCTCGGCGATGACGGAGAAGAAGACGGTGTCACGGAGGCGGTCGCCCTCGCCCGGGGCCCAGGAGACGGACCAGTTCCGCAGGACGCCCTCGAAGGTCGCGCCCACGCTCGTGATGGCCCCCCGTGAGCGGGCGTTGCGGGCGTCCGTCTTGAGGTCGACCCGGGCCACGTCCCAGCTCTCGAAGGCGTGCCGGAAGAGGAGGTACTTGGCCTCCGTGTTCACGCCCGTGCCCTGCGCGGAGGCGGCGAGCCAGGTGTAGCCGATCTCGATCGCGCAGAGTCCCTCACCGGAGGGCCACGGGCGCGGGGCCAGGAAGGAGGTGTGGCCGACGGCCTGGCCCGTGGCCACGTTCACCTGCGCGTACGGCATCAGGAGGCCGTCGGCCGCGCCGCTGAGCCGCGCGTCGATGTAGGCCTCGACCGCATTCCGCTCCGGCACCGGGGTGAAGCCGTAGGAGTCGCGGTTCTCCTCCGCCGCCTCGGCGAGGCCGGCCGCATGGTGATGCCCCAGCGGCTCCAGGCGCACGAGCGCGCCCTCCAGGACCGGTCCTTCAAGGGTGAAACCCATGGCTCCGCACTCCGTACAGGTCAAGCTCGGCAAAGTCGGCAAAGATCGTTCGAACGGGGTGCAGCGTCGCAGAGTCGGCGCGCGGAGGCACGTCGATTTCGCAGGCGGTCACGGGAACGCGAGGGCCCGGAACACATCCCTGACGCGGGCGAGCGGGCCGGGGTCACGGGTGAGGTGGAGGCGGTTGGTGAGCAGGACCGCCCAGCGCCCGCGGGACGGTGACACCCACATGCCCGTCCCGGTGAAGCCGAAGTGCGACCAGACGTCGTCCGGGGGTTCCGTACCCGGCGCCGGATGCCAGAACAGGCCGCGCGGCGGGTCGAGTTCGCCGGTGTGGACGCGCAGCGAGCCGGCCGTCCAGTCGGCGGAGAAGGTGCCGGGCACCGGGACGAGGAGGTGGCGCAGGAACCGTCCGACGTCGGCCGTGGTCGTGAAGACCCCCGCGATCCCGCAGGCGCCGCCGAGAAGCCGGGCGGAGAAGTCGTGGACGGTGCCCTGGAGATGCGTTCCGGTCTCCTCGTCGTACTCGGTGGGAGCGCACCGGTCCATGAGCGAGGCGGGCAGCGGGCCGTAACGGGTCTCCGCCATGCCGAGCGGGGTCCAGACCCGCTCCTCGGCGAGCCGGGGGAGCGGGCGACGGGTGAGGTGCTCGGCGAGATAGCCGAGGATCAGCGCCGCCCGGTCGGTGTACGCGACGGCCTCCCCGGGCCGGTGTCGCAGCTGCTCGGCGAGCACGCCGTCCCGGACGTCCTGCGGGTCGGAGCCGTACAGATGCCGGAGGTTGGCGCGCAGCGGCAGGCCCGCGGTGTGGGTGAGGAGGTGGTGCGCCGTCGCGCGGGCGAGGGGCCGTGCCGTCGCCTCGGGCCAGTAACTGCCCAGCGGGGCCGTCGGATCGAGCTTCCCGGCGTCGACGAGGGTGCCGATCACCGCCCAGACGGCAAGGATCTTCGTGAGGCTCGCCACGTCGAACAGCGTGTCGTGGCGCATCGGTTCACCGGGGCGCGTCGGGTCGAGCAGACCGACGGCCCCGTCGGACACCGTCGTACGTGCATCACCGACGGCCCAGACCATGCCGGGGCACACACCCGCGCGCACGGCGTCGCCGAGGAGCCGCTCGAAAGGGTCGCTGCGCTGCACCAAGGCGGGCCTCCGGACGGTTGCGGGCGGCCCTGGCCTGGTGGGCCGTGCTCCGGAGTCATGCCCCGGCCGTGCGGGAAGACACCCTTCCGGGCGTCCGTCTCCCCACCGGCCGCATGCCGGTCACCTGGCGTCCGTCTCCTTGTCGGGCTTGTCGACCGGCTTGCAGGTGACCTCGTCGCGCGGGGTGTAGTGGGTCTTGAAGGTCTCCCGCTTGACCTCCGCGCCGTCGTTCTTGAACACCCGGTCCACCGAGATGTCGAAGCCCTCCAGCGGCGGCTGCGGCACACAGGCCTTGCCGGTGCCCTCGACCTTCTTCGGCTCCGTGAGGTTGGTGCGCTCTCCGGCGACCGCCTCCACCGAGTCGTACTTCTTCGTCCCGAGGAAGCTCACGGTGACGGACGAGTCCGTCGCGCCCGCCTTGATGTAGATCGGCTTCCCGGAGTCGTTGCGGAACTTCAGGTCGAGCTGGCCCCAGGCGACCGTCGCCTCGCGGCCGGCCGGGTAGCGCTCGATGTAGAAGGAGTGGGCGCCGTACTCGACGGGCTTCACCCCGGCGAAGAACATGGCGTTGAACATGGTGGTGGCCATCGCCGAGACACCGCCGCCGGGCGCGGAGCGGTACTGGCCGTCGAGGATCATCGTGCCGTCGACGAAGCCGTTGTCCGGGGTGCGCTCGCCGACCGTCTCGTTGAAGCTCCACACCTGGCCGGGCTGCACGACCGAACCGTTGATGAGCTCGGCGGCCCGACCGATGTTCGTCGTCCGGTACGGCGCGCTCGGGAAGTTCACCGTGAACGTCGACATCTGCTCGGTGATCCCGAGCCGCGCGAGGGACTCGGACGTCAGCTCGGGCTGGGTGACCGTCGTGGCCACGGGGGCGGTACGGGCGGCGGTACCCGACTGGGTGAGCAGCGGACGCACGGCGTCACCCAGGGCCTTCGCGGTCACCTCGTGCCCAGGCCTGCCCTCCGACTCCACGACGGCCTTGCCGTCCCGTACGCCGAGGGTCGCCTCGACGGGCGCGCCCGTCAGGGCGGAGATCGGGTCCGCCACGTCCGGGTCGCGCAGCAGCGCCTCGGCGTCGAGGTCGGCGGTCAGCCGGCCGTTCTCGTTCTTCACGGTGAGGTGGTCGCCGAGGGTCGCGGCGGAGATCCGGAGCCGGTCCTGGCCCGCGGTGAGCGTCACCGGGCCGGAGACGGCGGGCTTCGCGTACGTGTCGAGGAAGCGGGTCACCTCGGCCGCGGCCAGCTTCGGCTCGGTCAGGGCGACGGGAAGGGTGACGGGCGCGGCGCCGGTGGTGGCGGGGTAGGCGGCGCGCAGGGCGTCCACCGCCTTCCCGGCGTCCAGCTTCTGCCCGGTCACGGGCTGGGTCGAGACGGCCTTGCCCTCGTGGAAGGCCACGGACCCCTCGCGCACCGTGCGGTCGTTCTTCTTGGCAAGCTCGGCCACGGCGGCGTTCGCCTTGTCCGCGTCGTACGCGAAGACCGGGTCGATCTCGCGCTCGCCGGACGAGAAGAGCCGCCCGATGACCGTGAACGGGTCGCGGGAGGGATCGGCCGCGCGCTCGGCGGTCTTCGCCAGGTCCACGGTGAGGCCGGCGGACGCCGGCGTCACGGTCGAGGCGCGGTCGCCGACCCGCACGGGTATCGGCGCGCTCCACGCGGCCGGGGCCTCGGCCGCCAGCTTGGCCTCGGCGTCGGCACGGCTCATGCCGCCGATGTCCACGCCGCCGACGCGGGTGCCGGCGGATATGTCGTCGCCGGTGGCGACGAGCCCCGCCACGTACAGCCCGCCCGCGGCGACGGCGACCACGCCTGTCGCGATCGCCGCTGTCCGGAGACGCGGGCGGCGCCCCTCGCGGGGCGTCGGGACATGGTCGGTCGTGGAGCTGGGCACACGCTCTCCCGTGGCGTCGAGGATGGGGGAACCACTCGACGGTACGCCGAAAGAGTGTCTTATGCACATAAGGGTGGTTTGACCTGCGGGGATACGGAGGGGAGTGGAGGGGGTACGGAACGTGCCCGGGGTCCGAAGGGCGTGTTCCCGGGGCCATGAAGCGGGCTCCCGGGGTCGCGGAGAGGGCTCCGGGCCCGAAGCGTGCTCCCGGAGCCTGAAGCGTGCTCCCGGAGCCCTTGGATCGAAGGCCTCACCGTCGGGACCCCCGCCTAAGCTGGACGGATGCCTGACCCGTCCCCGAGCCCCGGGCCCCAGTCCGTCGACCGGGCCCTCGCCGTCCTCGACGCCGTCGCCGACGCCGACCGGCCCGTCGGAGCGAAGGCGCTGGCCAGGCGCCTCGGCTGCGCGCTCTCGACCGTCTACCACCTGACCGGGCCCCTGCTCGCGCGCGGCTACCTCGTCCGTACCACCGAGGGATACGCCCCCGGGCCCCGCGTCCCGGCCCTGCACCGCTCCCACCAGCGGCACCACGGGCTCGGCGCGGGGACGGGCGAGCTGCTCGGCCGGCTGCGGCGCGCCACGGGCGCGGAGGCGTACCACACCGCCTACCGGGACGGCCTCATCACCGTCGTCGACACCACCGCCCCGGTCACCGACACGGAGCACCCCTTCACGCCGGGCCCCGAACAGCGCGCCCACGCGACCGCCCACGGCAAGGCCCTGCTCGCCGCGCTGCCCCGCCCGCTGCGCCGTCGCTATCTGGCGGAGCACGGAATGGCCCGCTTCACCGAGCGGACGATCACCAGCGCCGAGCGCTTCGAGGCCGAGGTCGACCGGGTGCGCGGACAGGGCATCGCCGTGTCCGTGGGCGAGGCGGACCTCGCGTACACCTGTCTCGCCGTCGCGTTGCCCGAGCGCGGCGACGGCATCGTGCACGCCCTGTCCGTCTCGCTGCCCACCGCCGACTTCGGACGACGGCAGGGCGAGATCCGGGCGGCGCTCACCCGTGCCGTGCCGGAGTTTCCGGCCCTGCCGGAATCCTGAGCCGGCCGACTGGCCGCGCCTGCCGGTGCGCCGCAGGCTTGTCGCATGATCTTCATCGCCGTACGTTTCACCGCCCGCCCCGACCACGCCGACCGCTGGCTCGACCTGGTCGCCGACTTCACCCGCGCCACCCGCGAGGAGCCCGGCAACCTCTTCTTCGACTGGTCCCGCAGCGTCGACGACCCGAACGTCTTCGTCCTCCTTGAGGCCTTCGCCGACGCCGAGGCGGGCGCGGCCCACGTCGCCTCCCCGCACTTCACGGCCGGTCTCGCGACCATGGCCGGAGCCATCGCCACCACCCCCGAGATCATCAACGTCGAGGTCCCGCAGCAGGGCTGGGGCGCCATGGCCGAGCTCGCCCCGACCGGCGCCTGAGCGTTCCCCGGCCCTTCCGCGGCGCCCCGGGACCGCCTCGCCCCGCCTGATAGGTTCGCGTGCACACGCAGGCGGGGCGGCGGCCCGAGGGGAGAAGCGGCACATGGCGGTGAGCGGGCGGCAGACCGGCAGGCCCACCCTTGAGGAGGTCGCGGCCAGGGCCGGAGTCGGCCGCGGCACCGTCTCCCGGGTCATCAACGGCTCCCCGAGGGTGAGCGAACAGGCCAAGGCCGCCGTCGAACAGGCCGTCGCGGAACTCGGCTACGTACCGAACCGGGCCGCCCGCGCCCTGGCCGGCAGCCGGACCGACGCCGTCGCCCTGGTGATCCCCGAGACCGAGGCGCGGCTCTTCGCGGAGCCGTACTTCCTCGACATCATCCGTGGGGTCAGCAGTGAACTCGCCGACGCCGACAAGCAGTTGCTCCTGACCCTGATCCGCAGCGAGCAGGAACGGCAGCGTTTCGAGCAGTACCTCGCCGCCCAGCGCGTCGACGGCGTCCTCCTCGTCTCCGTGCACGCCTCCGACCCCCTGCCCGACCAGGTCCGCGCCCTCGGCCTGCCCGCCGTCCTCAACGGCCGCCGCACCGAGGACGAACGGGTCGCCTTCGTCGACTCCGACAACACCGGCGCCGGCCGGACCGCCGTCGCCCATCTCACCGCGCGCGGCCGCCGTGCCGTCGCCACGATCACCGGACCGCTCGACATGTACGTGGCCCGCTGCCGCCTCGACGGCTACCGGGAAGGCCTGGAAGAGGCCGGGATCGCCCCCGACGAGACGCTCGTCGCCAACGGCGACTTCACCGAGGACGGCGGGCGCCGCGCCATGCGGCAACTCCTGGACCGCAGACCGGACCTGGACGCCGTCTTCGCCGCCTCCGACGTCATGGCCGCGGGCGCCCGGAGCGTCCTGCGCGAGGCCGGTCGCCGGGTTCCCGAGGACGTCGCGCTCGTCGGAGTCGACGACTCGGCCGTCGCCCGGCACATGGACCCGCCGCTGACGAGCGTCCGCCAGCCCATCGAGGAGATGGGCCGCACCATGGCCCGGCTGCTCCTCCAGGAGATCGCCGCGCCCAGCGAGCCCGACGAGCAGCCCCGGCAGATGCTCCCGACGGAACTCGTGGTCCGCGCCTCGTCCTGACGCCGGCCGTCCGCACCCGACGCCGAACCACCGGCCGCCCGAACCTCCGCACCCGCCGCCGAACCACCCGCCGCCGAACCACCCGCCGCCCGAACCTCCGCACCAGCGCCGGCCCGCCGCACCTGTCGCGAAGGCGCCGAGATGCAGGCGTCCCGGGCGCCCCGGAGAATGGACACCGTACGGGGTCCAATCCGCGAACAGGGCGCTCCCGACGGCGTCCGTCCGACCCGGCAAGGGGGCGGTCGACGATGTCGCTGCGCCAGCCGAACCGGCCGTTCACAGCGACCGGGTCACTGCGCCGATGGACCCTGGTGTACCTCGTGATCGTGGCCGGGCTGACGGCCGCCTACCTGCAGTTCCCCGAGCGGCACACCGTGCTGTGGGCACTCATCGGCCTCGGCGGCGTCGGCGCCATCCTCGTCGGCGTCCACCTCCACAAGCCGTCCCGGCGCTGGCCCTGGCTCGTGCTGGCCGCCGCCAACCTCGCCTTCGTGGGCGGCGACACGGCGTACAACGCGCTGGAGGCCTTCTTCGGCCAGACCAGGCCGTTCCCGTCCGTCGCCGACGCCCTGTACCTGGTCACCTACCCACTGTTCGCCGTCGGCCTGTTCGGCTTCATCCGCTACCGGGCCGTGGGTCGCGACCTCGGCGTCGTCCTCGACGCGCTGATACTCACCTCGGGCCTCGCCCTGCTCTCCTGGGTCAACCTCATCACCCCGCTGGCCAGGAGCGAGGAGATGAGCTGGACCGAGAAGGCCATCTCCATCGCGTACCCCCTCGGCGACGTGCTGATGCTCGCGATGCTCGCCCGGCTCCTCGTCCCCGGCGGCCTCAGATCCCGGTCCGTGCAGCTCCTCACCCTCGGCACCTGCGGCATCCTCGCCTCCGACGTCATCTACGGCACCCTCCAGCTCAGGGGCACCTGGCAGGTCGGCACCCCTTGGGACCTCGGCTGGGTCGTCTTCTTCACCGCCTGGGGGCTCGCCGCCCTCCACCCCTCGATGACCGGCCTCACCGAGCGCGCCCCCGAACCCGCGCCGCACGTGGCCGAGCGCCGCCTCGCCCTGCTCGCGGGTGCCTCGCTCGTCGCGCCCGCCCTGCTCCTCTTCCAGTCGCTGCGCCACGACCGGGACCAGGACATCGCCGTCATCGCGATCTTCTCGGCCCTGATGTTCCTGCTGGTCCTCGCCCGGCTCTGGGGCATGATGAACGACCACGGCAAGGCCGAGGCGCGCGAACGCAGCCTCCGGATGGCCGCCGCCTCCCTCGTCGCCGCGCTGAGCCCGCGCGAGGTCGCCGGCGCGGTGGAGACGGCGTCCGCGACCCTCTTCGGCCCCGGCACCGGGCACCGGGTCCTCCTGCTCACCCGGGACCGCAGCGGCGGCCTGAGCGGGGTGACCACCGCGAGCCACCCCTGGAGCTGCCGTACGGACGAGCTGACCCGCTCCCGGAGGACCGGGGCGACACCCGGTACGTCGACGGGGCCGAGCGGACCCCCGAGCGAATCGACCGGACCGACCGGGTCGACGACCGGACCAACCGGATCAACCAGATCAACCGGATCGATCGGATCAACGGGATCGATCGGATCGGCCGGATCTGCCCAGCCGACCACTTCCGCCGGTTCGGCCGGGCCGGACGCGCCGACCGGGCAGCCGGCCACCGAGCAGGGCCGCCCCCCGAACCGGTCGGCCCGTCCGTTCGCCGACCCGCCCCGGCACACCGCCGAACCGCCGCCGCCGCAGCCCGCCGCGACGCCCTGGCCCGAGAGCGTCTCCGACGGCACCCGGCTCATCCCCGTGACCCGGCTCGACCCGGCCGTCGCCGCGGAACTCGCCCCCGAGCCCTTCGCCCTGCTCTGCCCCCTGGAACTCCAAGCCCCGGCGGGATCCGAACCGCTGCTCGGCGTCCTGCTCCTGGCCGGCCCGGAGAAGAAGCTCGCCGAGATCTCCGGCCCCGCCCAGTCCCTCGCCTCCCAGGCGGCCCTCGCCCTCGAACGCTTCGCCCTCAGCGAGGAGGTCAACCGCCGCACCAGCGAGGCCTACTTCCGCACCCTCGTGCACAACACCTCGGACGTCATCCTCATCGTCGACGACGACGACACCGTGCGGTACGCCAGCCCCTCCGCCGAGTCCATGTTCGGCCGCTCCCTGCTCCCCGGCACCCCCCTCACCGACCTCATCTCCCCCGGGGACACGGCCGCCGCCCTGCGCGTCCTCTCCGACGCGCGCACCCGCGCCGTCGTCGACGCCCGCGACGACTGGAAACTGCTCCACGGCGGCTCCACCGACCTGGAGGTCGAGGTCCGCTGCAGCAACCTGCGCGACGAGCACACCGTGCACGGCCTCGTCCTCACCCTCCGGGACGTCACGGAGCAGCGGAAACTGGAACGCGAGCTGACCCACCGGGCCTTCCACGACTCGCTCACCGGTCTCCCCAACCGCGTCCTGCTCCTCGAACGGGTCGAGCGGGCCCTGCTCAGGGGCCGCCGCGAATCCACCCTGACCTGCATGCTCTTCGTCGACCTCGACGACTTCAAGGTCGTCAACGACACCATGGGGCACTCCGTCGGCGACGAACTCCTCGTCGCCGTCGCCCGCCGCCTCACCTCCGTCCTGCGGCTCACCGACACCGCGGCCCGGCTCGGCGGGGACGAGTTCGCCGTCCTCATCGAGGGCGCGCGGGAACCCCGCGACGCCGAGACCCTCGCGGCGGAGATCGTGCACACCCTGAGCCAGCCCTTCCACCTCACCGACGGAGCGGTCTCCGTGTCGACCAGCGTCGGCGTCGCGACCGTCCTCGACAGCGCCCACGCCGAGGAACTCCTCGGCCACGCCGACCTCGCCCTGTACGCGGCCAAGGCGGCCGGAAAGAAGCGCTGGCGGCTCTTCCACCCCGAGTTCCACTCCCGGCTCGTCGCCCGGCACGAACTCCAGGCGGGCATGGACACGGCCATCGCCGACCACGCGTTCGCCCTGCGCTACCAGCCGATCGTCGAGGTGCGTGACGGCGCCCCGGCCGGCCTCGAAGCGCTCATCCGCTGGCCGCACGCCCGCCGCGGCATGGTCCCGCCGGACCAGTTCATCGCCCTGGCCGAGGAGAGCGGCCACATCATGCCGCTCGGCGCCTGGGTCCTCGAACACGCCGCGCTCGACATCGCCCGCTGGCAGCGCGCCCGCCCCCGCAAGTCCCCGCTGTACGCCAGCGTCAACGTCTCCGCCCGCCAGTTCCGCGACCCGGGATTCCTCGAAGGAGTACGCCGCACCCTGCACTCCTCAGGACTCGCGCCCGGCTCCCTCGTCCTGGAGCTGACCGAGACCGTCCTGATGCGCAGGGACGCCCAGATCAGGACCACCATGGCCGCCCTCAAGGACCTGGGCGTCTCCATCGCCATCGACGACTTCGGCACCGGCTTCTCCTCGCTCAGCTACCTGCGCGAGTTCCCCATCGACGTCCTCAAGGTCGACAAGTCGTTCATCGACAACATCACCACCGACCCGCAGCAGGTGGCGCTGGTGGAGGGCATCGTGCGCATCGCCGACGTCCTCGGCCTCCAGGTCGTCGCCGAGGGCATCGAGCACGAGGAGCAGCGGGCGCTGCTCGCCGACATGGGCTGCCGGTACGGGCAGGGCTACCTCTTCGCCCGCCCCATGACCGCCCACCAGGCCGAGTCCTACCTCCACCGCGCCCCGCCGTCCGGCAAGCGGCCGCCCGTCCGTCCCGCCGTCCGCCCGGCCGCGAAGGCGGGGCGCCCCCCGCGCGCGTCCCGCTGGCGCGACCTCGAACACCTCCACCGCACCAGCCGGATGTGCGACGCCGTCATCGACGAGATCGACGGCCGCCGCATCAGGGTCGGCGACGACTGGCTCATCGACTTCGCCTCCTGCAACTACCTCGGTCTCGACCTCGACCCGACGGTCATCGCGGCGATCGAACCGGAGGTCAGACGCTGGGGCACCCACCCGAGCTGGTCCCGGCTCATCGGCAGTCCCCGGCTCTACCCCCGGATCGAGGAGCGGCTCACCGAACTCCTCGGCGCCCCCGACACCCTGCTGCTGCCCACCATCACCCTCATCCACCAGTCGGTCATCCCGCTCCTCGCCGGCACCGGCCAGGTCTTCGTCGAGGCGCAGGCCCACCGCACCGTGTACGACGGCTGTGTCGTCGCCCGCGGCCAGGGCGCCGAGATCCACCGCTTCCACGCCGAACGGCCCGACGAGCTGGAGGCGCTGCTCCGCGGCGCGCCCGCCGACGCGAGCCGCCTCATCTGCATGGACGGCGTCAACAGCATGACCGGCAACTTCCCCGACCTCCCCACCCTGGCCCGGGTCTCCCGCGAGAACGGTGCCCTGCTGTACGTCGACGACGCCCACGGCTTCGGAGTCATCGGGGAGCGGCTGCCCGGCGAGACCAGCCCCTACGGCTCTCGCGGCAACAGCATCGTCCGCCACCTCGGTGAGACCTACGACGACCTGGTCCTGGTCGGCGGCTTCTCCAAGGCGTTCTCCTCGCTGCTGGCCTTCCTCGCCGTCCCGAAGTGGCTCAAGGACCATCTCAAGGTGGCGGCGGCCCCGTACCTGTACTCCGGCCCCTCACCGACGGCCTCGCTCGCCACCGCCCTCGCCGGACTCGACGTCAACGACGAGCGCGGGGACGAGATCCGGGCCGGTCTCTACCGCAAGACGGCCCGCGTCCTCGGCCACGTCCGTGCCCTGGGCATCGCCACGCCCAACACCGACGGACTGCCGATCATCGAGATCCCGCTCGCCGAGTCCGACGACCTCGACGGCGTCGCCGCCTTCCTCTGGGAACGCGGCATCTACGTGACGCTCGCCTCCTACCCGCTCGTACCGCGCGACCGGGTCGGCTTCCGCATCCAGATCACCGCCGCCAACACCGACGAGGAGATCGAGGAACTCTGCGTGGCCCTCACGGCGCTCGCCGAACGCTTCCCCCTGCAACCGGCCGGCGCCACGCGCCCCGGCGCGCTCACCGCGGGCCGGACACCGGAGCCGTGATGGACTGGACCTGGCCGCGTTCCCGGGCGACCCGCCCGACCGGGCCGCGCCCGCCCGGCCGGGCCGCCGTGCGCCGCAACCGGGACGCCGACTGGGACGCCTGGCCCGTCTCCGACTACCTCGCCGAGAACTACCGCCGGCTCCACCCCTGCGACATCGACGTCATCCACCACCACGCCGCCGTCTACCGGCGATACGCCCCCGGCAGCCTGGCCCGCACCCTGGAACTGGGCGCGGGCCCCAATCTCTACCCCCTGATGCTCGCGGGCGCGGCGAGCCGCCGTGTCGACGCCCTCGAACCCAGCGCCGCCAACGTCCGCTACCTGCGCCACCAGCTCGACGAGGGCCCCGACGACACCTGGCAGCCCTTCTACGCGCTGTGCCGATCCCTCGACCCCGCCCTCCCGCCGGACTGCAAGGAGGCGCTGCGCCCGGTGCGGGTCGTGCCCGGCACCGTCGACGACCTGACCCCCGGCACGTACGACCTCGCCTCGATGAACTTCGTCGCCGAGAGCGTCACCGAGGACTTCGGCGAGTTCACCGCGGTCTGCGACACCTTCGTCCACGCGGTCAGGCCCGGCGGACGCCTCCTCGCGGCGTTCATGGAACACATGCCGAGCTACCGCATCGGCACCGGACCCGTCTGGCCGGCCTGCCCGGTCGACGAGACCGCCCTGCGGGCCGTCTTCGCACCCCGCACCACCGGCCTGCGGATCGCCCGGGTCGCCAAGGACCTCACCCTGCCCGACTACGGGGACACCGGCATCCTGCTGCTCACCGCCGAACGGCCCGGCACCACGGCCACCACCCCGGCACCTCAGGGGTGACGCCGGATCGTCTCCGCGTAGTCCTCCAGCGAGGAGCCCGGCGTCCCGTCGTACAACTGTCCGTCGAAGGCCCACATCAGGCCCTCAAGACCGCAGGACGCCATCTGCCGGTACGCCGTCTCCGTCACCCCGGGCCGGTACGGGGACACCTGCGGCCCCGCGCTCTCCCCGGTCAGCCGGGTGAAGCCCGCGCTCCGCGCCACCGCCACCACCCAGCGCGCCGAGGACCAGTCCCGCACCCGCGCGTCGTTCGGGGCGGCGACGTCCGTCCTCGCGTCGGCGGGCGAGCAGCCGTTGTCCACGGGGTCGCCCGTCCCGTCCACCAGGGCGGTGGTGACGATCCGTACCGTGTCCCGGTGCTCGACCAGGGGGAGCGTCAGGAAGAACCCGGCGCCGCGCGCGACCAGCCGGACCGACGGCGAGTCGACGAGCCGGGCGTCGACGGCCGCCCGCAGGTCCGAGGGGTAGAAACCGGACCCCGGGATCAGAATCTTGAGAGCTCCCTGGTACCCGAGCGAGGCGTACAGGTCGAGCTGCCAGTTCACCGCACCGGCCAGCTTCCCGACGTACCAGTCGTACCAGTGCGCCACCTGCTCCCGGGTGAACGGCCTCCCGTGGTACGTCCGTTCCCCGGGCCGCCACCCCGGGTACGGGCTGCTCTCCTGGGCGTGGCTGTCGTACGCCCAGAACTCGGCGGGACCGTCGCTCTCCGACAGCGGGCTCGGATAGGCGAACTCGCCGCTCTCGTTGACGCCGACGCGGACCGCCCAGAAGTTCTCGAAGCCGATCAGGCGGTCCACCGCGCGCGCGTACTCGGCGATGTGTTCCCGTACGGGCTCGCTGAACACGATGTTCGGGACGCGGGTGGACCGCTCGCCGTACTGGTTCACGTAGACCGATTCCGGGAAGGCGTCCGGCAGCCAGGACGGCGGATGGTTGAGACCGAGGCCCGCCTCCACCCGCAGCCCCGCCCCGCGGAAGGCCTCGATCCGGTCGCGTACCTCGCGCGCGTACTCCTCGTCGTACACGCCCTGTTCCGGCTCCAACCTGCCCCAGTCGATCTGGAGATGGGCCACCCGGATGCCGTGCTCGTACTCGGTGCGGGCCCGGTCCGGATCGGTCTGGAGCGTGCCGTACCAGTACCGCTCCGGCTTCGGCTCCGGGGCCTCGTGCCGCAGCACGCCGAACGCCCCCACCAGCAACAGCAGCACCGCGGCCACCGCGAGCGCGGCTGTCGCCCCCCGGGACCCCGTCCACCACAGCACCGTCATGACAGCAACTCCCGGTACAGGGCCGCGTACCGGGCCGCGAAACGCTCGGGACCGAAGTGGTCCTCGACGAGCGCACGGCCCCGGTCGGCGAGCACGTCCCAGGAGCGCGGCTGGTCCAGCAGCCAGGCCAGCTGCTGCCCCGTGCGGCGCGCGTCGCCCGCCGGGGCCCGCAGCACCGCGTGGCCGAAGTCGGCGAACTGGGGGAGGTCGCTGAGGATCGCGGGCCGGCCCGAGGCGAGCGCCTGGAGGACCGTGAGCGGGATGTCCGCCTTGCCGCCCAGCACGGCCGGCGGGAACAGCAGCACATGGACGGTGGCGAGCAGCGCGTGCATGTCCTCGACATAGCCCCGCACCTCGAAATCCGTGAGCCCGGCCGCGCCGGCCCGCTCCCGCAGCGCCTCGTCGAGCATCGCGTTGTCCTGCCCCGGGCGTCCGCGCATCGCGAGCACGAGGCGGAACCTGGCGCCCGACCGTACCGCCTCCGCCGCCGCGTCGATCGCCGTCTCCGCCCCGCCGTGCGGATCGTGGTGCCCCGCGAACAGCACCACGGGGAATCCCTCCGGGCGCGGCAGGTACGGCCAGGCGTCCAGGCCGATCATGGGCGGGACCACCCGTACGTCGCCGAAGTTCGCGGCGCGCAGGCGACGGGCCATCGACTCGGACAGGGCGACCGTCGTCCCCAGCGGCCGGATGTGCTTGAGGAAGCGGGTGTGCATCACGCCGGGCACGGTGTGGATGACAGGCCGCCCCCCGAGCAGCAGCGGCCGCAGCCAGGAGAAGGTCGGGAAGGTTCGGCCGACGGTCAGGAAGGCGTGCACCAGGTCGACCCGGCGGGCCCATGCGGCCCCGGCGAGCGCGGACTGCACCCGCTCGGGAATGTGCGGCACCCCGTCCCGCGAGAGGATGCGCACGGGCCGCCCGCGCTCCGGTGGGGGCTGCCGGCGGCCCGGCCACTGGGAGAACCAGACGAAGTCGAAGTCGGGCAGCGTTCCGAGGACGTCGGCGGCGAGCCGCACGTCACAGCCTTCCGCCCCGTCCAGCGGGCTGCTGGTCAGGAGGAGGACGCGGGGCCGCCGCTCACCCTGGCGCATCGCCGACTCCCGCCACGGGGAGCGCCGGACCGGGCGCGCCGACCGTGGAATCCGGTGTCGCGACCACCGGCCCCGGCGCCGGGAGCAGCGGCCCCGTCACCGTCGACCCCGGCACGGCGAGCGCGGTCACATCCGGTCCCGGAAGCGTCGACGGCAGCCGGTACAGGGCCAGCGTGCCGTACGTGGGACCGTCGAAGGCGAACACCGGCCGCAGTCCTTCCGTGAGCCGCTCCACCTCCGCGAGCGAGGAACGGCCGTACCCCTGCTCGATGACCCGCCACGGCACGACGAGGTAGGCGGCACCGTTGTCGTTCCGCTCCTCCGGCGTCACCCAGTGGCCGAGCCGATAGGTGTCGTTCAGCGCCCAGTTCGTCACACCGCGGGTCTGCTGCCCGTCCACCGTGACGATCGCGCTTCCCGCCGGCACATGGGTGAGCAGATACGCCCGGAGCCGCTCGAAGCCGTCGTCGGGCGTCCACCGGTCGCGGGCGTACACCGCGGCGGGGGCGGCGAGCAGCGCCACGAGGACGCCGCACGCCACGAGCCGGAGCCCGGGCCGGTCCCGGGAAGGCATCGGCACGGTGACCGCGAGCGCCACCAGGTTCGGCACGAACAGCAGATACAGGGCCTGCTCCTCCAGGGTGCCGATGGCGAGCGCGTACCCCAGGGTGACGATCGCCGAGGCGTGGAAGAGCGCGAGCAGCCGGTACACCGGCTCCTTGCGTCGCAGCAGCAGGAAGAGGGCCACCGGGGTGAGGGCGAGCAGCAGGTACGTGCCCGTGTACCCCGGGAGTTCGTCGAGGAGTCGGCCCGCGAGCGAGGGGGTGCCCTCCGCGTTGAAGCCGGTCTCCTGCACGATTCCGAGCAGCCGCCGCACGCCGGAGGTCTTCGCTTCCCAGAAGGCGTCGAAGTGTCCGAAGCCGGCCACGAGGGCGAGGTACACGGCGTACGAGGCCACGGTCACCGAGAGGGTCAGGGCGACCAGCTTCCGGGGCGGGCCCCAGCCGAGGAGCAGGGCGGCGAGCAGCGGCAGCACGGTGATCAGTACCGCGTGGTCCTTCGTCAGGATCGCCAGTCCGAGGAACAAGCCGGCGAGCAGCGCGCGGGCCCGGGGCCGACCGGGCGGATCGGGCCGGGTGAGCCCCACCAGGGCCAGATAGCCCGCGAGGATCCACACCATCGTCCCGGTCTCCAGGAGCACCCGGTTGTTCTGCCGGATGCAGAACTGGTCCAGGGCGAACAGCAGGCCGGCGACCGCGCCCGCGCCGCGTGACCGCACCCGGGCGACGAGGAACACGATGAGGGCCGCGGTGACCCCGGCCAGAAGTGCGTTGAGCACTCGGGAGGAGTGCACGCCCGCGATGACGTCGGAGTGCTCGCCGACGAGCTTCATCCAGCCGGCCTCCACGTAGAAGTAGCCGGGCGGGTGGAGGAAGAACAGTCCCTCGTCGGTACGGGGGAAGCCGCCCGCGGCGGCGCTGTCGCCGAGCCGCCGGTAGATCGACTCGTCCACGAACAGGTCGCCCGCCCGGCTGATCTGGATCAGTCGCAGGGCGACGGTGAGCAGTGCCGCCCCGGCTGCGTAGACCACGGTCGGCACGGGGCCGCGCCGCGCGGCCCGGACGGGTGTCGTCGGTCCGGTCCGGGGGGCCGTCGGAGCGGTGCGCGGAATCGTCACGACACGCCTCCGGCGGTACGGACCCCGATGCCGGGGCCACGCGCGGGGGCCGGCTTCGTCGCCGTCCATCCCGTCTTCGGCAGCAGGTACACCTCGGGTACTCGCGGGATGTTCCCCTCGGGGAACAGCGCGTCGGCCTGGGTCCCGTAGCCGCGGATCAGTTCGGCCTTCCGGTCGAGGCCCCGCTCCCAGCCACGGGCGACGAGCCGGTTCCGCCCGCTGAAGCGGGCGTCGGGCGCGGCGTGCTGGTTGTACGGGAAGTCGCTGTAGTAGACGACACGGCGGCCGCTCCGCTCGGCGGCGGTGCGGACGAGGACGTGATCGGCGTGCCCGCCCACGCCCAGCGGGGCGAGGACCAGGCCGCCGGAGGAGCCGGGCAGCAGCTCGTCGACGGTGGCCGCGACCGCGCGCAGCGTCTCGGCGTCGTGCGGGGAGACCCTGCCCCGGGACAGGTGCAGCCGGTACGTCGGATACACATGGGCGACCTCAGGAAGCAGTCGGGCGAGCCGTGCCGTGCCGCGTCGTGGGCGCGGCAGCCGCCGGAACAGGCCGTCGACCAGACCGACATGGCGGCAGTGGACGTCGAGTCGCTCCAGGACCCGCCGGTCCTCGGCGCGCCGTTCGGCGAACAGCTCCTCCGCGTCGTCGGCGCCTGTCTGCTTCAGGTACTGGCGGGCTGACAGGGTGTACGGCGGTGGCGTGGCCTCCGTGAACAGCGAGGCGACCGTCACGGGCGCCCGTCGCCCGTCCCAGCCGAGCAACCCGCCGCAGGACAGGACGGCGTCGTCCAGGTGCGGCGACAGCACCAGGATCGGGGTGCCCGATCCGACGACGGTCCGGACGAAACTGGTCAGCGGGTCATCAGCCATGACGCACCCCTCTTCCTCGGCCGCCGTGGGGAGGCGGGAGTGTCCAGAAGCCGGTGGGCCAGGGCCAGGTAGCGGCCCGTCATCTCGTCCCACGTGTAGTGCTGCGCGGCGAGCCCGCTCCGCCGCCCCAGCCGGCGGCGGAGCGCCGCGTCCGTGGCCAGCTCGCTCATCCGGTCCCCGAAGGCCGCCACGTCGAACGGCGGTGCGGCCACGTCGCCGCCGTCCCTCATCCAGCGCAGCGCGGGCAGGTCGAAGTGGAGGACGGGCTTTCCGTACGACATGCCTTCGAGGGCCACCAGGCCGAAGGTCTCGTGGCGCGAGGGCATCACCAGGAAGGCGCAGTCGCGCAGGAGTTGGCACTTGCGCTCCTCCTCCGCGTACCCCACCCAGTGGATCCGGGGCTCCGGACCGTGAGTGTGGGCGGCGACGAGCGCGGCGAGCCGACGTTCCTCGGCGGGGGTGCCGCTGCCCGCGAGCAGCAGTTGCAGCGGCGGCGCGGCCCGCTCGTACGCGTCGAGCAGCAGGTCGAGGCCCTTGACCCAGGTGTCGATCCGGCCCAGGAACAGGATGAACTGCCCTGCCCCGAGCCCGGTCTCGTCGAGGAGACGCTGTTCGACTCCGTTGGCGATCACCTGCACGTCGGCGCGGGGGCTCAGCCGCCGGACCACCGACCCGTCGGCGGGGTTCATCACCACGATGTGCCGGTAGCAGCGCAGCCCGAGACGCTCGACCAGGAAGAAGGGGATGTGGTAGCGCCGCCACAGGGCCTCGGCGCTGCGGCCCTGGTCGATGCCCACGACGGGGGCCGCCGTCGTCAGGGGGAGGAAACTCGTCGAGAACGGGGGAGTGAAGCTCTCCAGCCACAGGTCGTGCCGGATCCGGCGGGCCACGAGCGGCAGCAGCGTCAGGAACAGCAGCTGACCGGCGCGCGGCCCCACCCGGCACACCGGCAGCCGGACGTAACGGATTCCGTTCCGCTCCTCGGTGCCGCCGCTCCGGCCCGCCGTCACGACGGTCACCCGGAAGTCCTCGGCGAGCCGGTGGGCCACCTTGCCGATGACCAGGGCGCCGCCGCCCCGGTAGGCGGGGTTCTCGGCGTCGTCGTAGATGGAGACCACCACGTGCCGTCGTCGCGGCCGGGCCTCGTCGCGGGCCCGCTCCCTTGCGCCCGCGCGTTCCCGTATCTCGTCGACGATCCGGTCGAGCGCCGCGGCCGCCACCAGGGACGGAGCCCGTTCGCCGTCGAGCCGTGCGATCCGCGGCAGCCGCCGCGACCAGCTGCGGTAGCGGGCCCACCAGACGGTCGGGGGACCGGCGATCTCCTCCCAGCCCCGGCCCCGCAGCGTGTCGGGCCCGGTCTCCACGAGCAGCGTCAGAGCGTAGCGGTCGGCGATGCGGCGGAAGACGGACGCCGCCGCCGAACCGGCCGGCAGGTGGAACTTCACCAGGCCGTCGAGCGGCCCGCGGTCCGTCAGGACGACGGCCTCGCCGCCCCGCGCGTGCCTACGGGCCCGCAGCCCGGCGACCGTGATGCGGGCCGCCAGTTCGCCCGCGTCCAGGAACGCGTGGGCACGGCGCAGCCGGGATCCCCGGCGCTCGGGATCCGTGGCGCGCCGTGCCCACCCGTCCCCGCCCGGTTCCGCCTCATCCCTCACCCGCGGCGGAACCGGGAACCTGCGGCACAGGAAGCATCCGTAGCAGTGGAGGCTGACGACCGTGAGGCCGCGCTCCCGGAGCAGTGTCGCGACCCTGCCGACCAGCGAGGACTTACCGGCGCCGTCCGGTCCGGACACGGCGACGAGGAGAGGGCCTCGTGAGGTCGTCATGGCACCCGCCTCCGCAGTCTCTTGGTCATCACGAGCGGCACCCGGAGGGATGCCTCGCGGGTCGCGGCGCGCACCCGGCCCTCGCCGAAGAGGTGGCCGGAGTGTTCGGCGCCGACGCGGAGCGAGGTCCGCACGGGGAGGGGCAGCGGCAGCGGGACGGACTCGCCCCGGTCGAGCCGCGCCATCGCCTCGACGGCGACGGCGAGCGCCTCGCGACCGCCCGCGCACCAGCCTTCGCGGGCGGCCTCGCGGCGTGCCTCGGCCACGACGTCGGGGTGGAGCAGCGACCGCAGGGCGAGGAGTTCGGACAGGTCCAGGGTCAGGTTCTGGAAGAGAGCGTGCGCCAGCCAGATCCGCAGCCGGTCGGAGGGGCAGGGGGTCAGCCAGGCGTAGTCGTCGGTGCGGACCTCGACGTGGCCGTCGGGCCGGCCGTCGACGGGCCCGTCCGGGTGGCCGCCGGGTCGGCCGTCGACGGGTCCCTCCGGGTGGCCGTCGGCGTGCTCGGGCCGCTGCGCGCGGGCGAAGAGCCGGTCGGTCGGCACCACCTGCACCCCGAACCACGAGACCGATCCGTGCAGATGCGCCGCCGGGCCGTCGGGGGGCTCCAGGAGCACCTTCGTCGAGCGTTCCAGCCAGTACGTCGTGCGGTGCGCGTACCAGCCGTCGAGCGCGGCCTGCGCCGCCCTCAGCCTTCCCGGGGGCACCACCAGGTCGAAGTTGCCGTACACGTAGTCCCCCGCCAGATCGGCCTTGATCAGGACGGTCGGGATGCCCGCCGCCCGCAGCCGGTCCGTGGACTCGACGAGGTTCCGCCGGAACAGCCCGGTCGCGCTCTCCACCTCGGTGAGCGTGGCCGCGAGCTGACGGGGGTACGCGCGGGCCAGCCGGCCCTCGACCTGGTTGCGCCGGGCCGCGGCCAGCGCGCCGAGCAGCTCCTCGTCACCGGCGGGCCGGACCCGGTCCCGCCAGACGGCGTCGACGAGAAGCGGCACGGCACGCTCGTCGTGGACCGCGGCCCGGGTCCCTCGCGCCCCGCCCGGGGGCGTTCGCGGCTCCGGTTCGGGCTCCTCGGCCGAGCCCTCGCCCGGACCGTCCCGCGGGTCTTCCGCGGGCTCCGGGACGGGCGCGACGCGGCGCTGCCCGAAGAAGCGCCACAGGGCGACCACCGAGACCGTCAGAGCGACCACGAACCAGACCATGGGGTACGGCCGGAGCAGCGCGAGTCCCGCGGCGAGCGCGAGCAGCGGCAGCACGACCCGGCTGAACGACCGCTCCGCGACCCCGAACCCGTGCCGGCGGGAGTGCCGCACGGCGAGCAGGACCAGGGCGGCGACCGTCCCGCACAGCCCGCCGATCGCCATCCCGAGCACACCGCCGGTGACCCAGCCGGACACCAGGGCGGTCACGTACAGGCCGAGGCCCACGAGCAGCGTCCGCAGACAGCCGTAGTCGTTGACCGCCTGGGCGAACGTCACGAGCAGGGCGAGCGCGCCGAGCGCCAGACCCGACGTGGCCGTGCACGCCATCAGGGTGGAGACCATCGAGTACCCGTCGGGGAAGATCCGCGCGAGCAGCCCGCCGGGAACCGTCGCGGCCACCACGGTCAGGGGCAGCGCCACGGTCAGGTACATCCGGAGCGCGCTCGCCGTCAGCGGGTCGCCCGACCGGCGCCGGGAGAGCGCGGGCAGGAACGCGATCGAAACGGCCCCGGCGAGGAAGAGCGGGACGCGGCCGAGCATGACCGCCGCCTGGTAACTGGCCGCCGCCGCACGGTCGGTGGGCAGCATCGCGACCAGGACGATGTCCATGGCCGCGAGCAGCGCCACCACGCCCTGGAGCGAGGCGACACCCGATGCCCGGCGCCACAGCTGGCGGTCCGCGCTCACCGACCGCCACGCGCGCCGCGGCCCGCCGCGGAGGCGACGCGGCCAGAAGAACACGTACGGCAGGACGGCGATCCCGAAGGCGGCGAGGGCGCCCGTCTCGCCGAGGCCGAGCGCCCACACGAAGAACAGGCCCACGCCGAACTTGAGCGCGGCCTCCACAGCGGTGAGGACCGCGAGGGTGCGCAGACGTTCGCTGCCCTGGAGCCAACCCGCGGTGACCCGGGTGATGTAGATGGCGAGCGTGGAACCGGCGATGACGAGCGTGGTCGGCGTGCTGGCGAACTCCATCGCCACACAGCCCACCGCGAGCGCCGCGACGGTGCCGCCCGCGATGGCCGTGATCACGGCGAAGCGGACCGCCTCGCCGCGCTCCGCGTCCGAACCGGCCCGCGCGAGGGCCTGGGCCAGCATCCAGGGAACGGTGACCACGGCGACCGCCGCGGTGCACACGACGAGCCCCTGGCCCGCGGCGAAGGTGGCGTACCCGGAGACGTCGAGGAGCCGGGTGAGGACCAGGGTGTACGCGTAGTTCAGCGCGCCGACCAGCACCACCGCGGTGGCGATCCAGCGCGCGCCGTGCACGGCCGTGACCTCGTCCTGGAGGGCGGCGGCCGGCCGCTCCGCGACCCGCTCGGCGGCGGTCATGGCTGCCGCCCGGGGGCGGGGTCCGGTGCGGACCCGTCGCCAGGTTCCGTCGCACCGAGCAGGACGTCGTGGCCGTTGGCCAGGGTGATGTCGGCCTCCGCGACGTCGAGCCGGCGCAGCGCGCTCAGGGCCCGTACCTCGTCGCAGCCGTGGAGCAGCAGCCGGAACGCGTCACCGTCGCGGTGCCAGGCGTCGGTCTGCCGCAGGGCGGTGCGCACCGCGTGTTCGGTGGCTTCGGGGTCCGCGGAGGTGAAGCGGGTGACCACGGACAGATCGTTGGCCGAGCGACGGGAGCGCCGGTGCCGGCGGATGCGCTGGAGGTCCTCAAGGACGACCTGGGCGAGCCGTTCGGCGCTGGCGTCCCAGGAGAAGGCGGCGGCCCAGGCACGGCAGCGGGCCGCGCTCAGCGACCGCGCGTCGGGTGTGGACAGGGTGTCGAGGGCGGCGGCGACACCGGCCGCCAGGTCGGCGTCCGGGTCGAGGAGCCACCCGTTGACGCCCGGCCGGATCGCGTCCCGCAGCCCCGGCACGTCGAAGGCGAGGGCGGGGGTGCCGACGGTGTTCGCCTCGATGACGGCGAGCCCCCAGCCCTCGGCGACCGACGGCACGACCGTCAGCCACGCCCGGTGGAACAGCTCCTGCTTGCGCTCGTCGGAGACGTAGCCGTGGAACTCGACGGCGGACCCGATGCCGAGACCGGCCGCGAGCTTGCGCAGCGACTCGCTCTCCGGCCCGTCCCCGCAGAGGTCGACGCGCAGTTCCGGCCACCGGCGCTGGAGCGCGGGCACGGCCCGCAGGATCAGGTCGACCCGCTTCTGCGGCACCAGACGGCTGACGACGGTGAGCGCCGGGACCGCGGACCGCCGTCCGGTGGGGGCCGTGAGCGCCGGGCGGGGGCGCCCGTTGGGCACGATGTGGATGGGGTTGCCGAAGCCGAGTTCGCGCCGGGTGCCCTCGCGGGTGGAGGGCGACACGACCACCACGGGCCGACCCCGGTAGACGCGTCGGCTGACCTGCTTCTCCAGGACCCGCCCCACGGCGTTCATCGGCCACCGGAACCGCGTGTCGAACTGGTGCTGGTGGACGTGGTGGATGACGCAGATGTCGGTGGTCCAGCGGGGTGTGAACAGCGGGGAGAAGAACGGGATCCCGTTCTGGAAGTCGACCACGGCGTCGTACGCGTGACGGTTCCGCAGCAGGTGCGCCGCGGCCGCCGCGTACACGCCGAAGGTGCCGCCGCGGCGCACGACGCGGATCCCGTCGCGGTACTCCCGGGCACGCGAGCCGGGGTACCGCGACGAGACGAGGGTGACGTGGGCTCCGGCCGCCGCGAACCGCCGGGCGATCTCCCAGCAGTACGCTTCGGCTCCGCCCGCGTCGGGGTGTGCGGGGTCGCGCCAGTTGAGGAAGGCGATGTCGGTACGGGCGAGCCGGTCGAGAGCGGTCATGTTCATCACCGGGCCAGCGAGATCCGCAGGAGATCGGCCATCGAGCGCAGACCGTCGCGCCGTGCCGAGAACGTCGAACCGGGTACGTCGTGCCAGACCACCGGCACTTCCACGACGTCCCGCCCGGCCCGCACCACACGGGCGAGCAGCTCCACGTCGAAGGCGAAACCGTCGATGTGACAGTCACGCACGATCGCGTGGGCCAGCGGACCTGAGAAGAACTTGAACCCGCACTGGGTGTCCGCGACTCCGGGAAGCGACAGATGCGCGAGCGTACGGAACATCAGACCGCCGCCGCGCCGCAGCGCCGACTGCTCCACGTCGAGGCGCGCGCCGGGCGCGTGGCGCGAGGCGATGACCGCCCCGTGTCCCGCCCGAAGCAGCTCCATCACCTGGTCCAGGGTCTCGACGGGCGTGGCGTTGTCGGCGTCGGCGAAGCCGATGTACCGGGCGGAGGAGGTCTCGATGCCGCGCCGGACCGCCGCGCCCTTGCCCTGGTCGCTGCACCCGATGGCGTGGACCGGGACGGGGGAGCCGGTGAAGCGCTGCAGGACGTCGAGGGTGCCGTCGGCACTGTTGTTGTCGACCACGACCACCGCCGAGGACCAGGGGCGCTCGGCCAGGAAGTCGACCGTGGCGGCCACGGTCGAGGGCAGCCGGCGCTGCTCGTTGTAGGCCGGGATGAGCAGTTCGAGGTCGACCGGCGGACGGACGAGCCGGCGGGTGAGCGGTGCGGACGCGCGGGCTGCGGCCATCACGCCTCGCCTCCTCGGGGGAAGGCGCGAGGCGCGGGGCGCACGGGCGCGCGGCGGATCGGTGCGGGGACGGGGCGGTGGTTACGGGTCTCGCCCGTGGGTGGTTCGGACGGTCCGTCCGGTCCGGATGGTCCGGCTGGTCCGTCGGAGCCGCGGGCTCGCCGCGCGGTGCGGGTGTGAGCCGTACGGGCGCGTCGCCTGCGGCTCGCCCCCCGGGGCCTGCACGTCCGGCTCCGGGGCGGAGGGACGGCGGCGGCGATCCGGTCGGCCGCCCGGCGTGCGGGGTGGGCGACCGGTCGGTGGGAGGGGCGGCAGAGTGAGCGGCGCCGGGCATCGGCGAGGGGCCAGTCGGTCATCCGCCGCAGGGGGTGCGGTACGGATGCCACCGGCGTTCGGTTGAGGGGGTTGGAGGTCACGACGAGCCTCTTCCGGCAACCGACCCTGCCGAGGGTGTGCGCTCAGGGTCTGCTTTGTTCTGAAATGTGCTCTTCCAAGCGTTAGCACCGTTCGGGGTGATTCGTCAACCTTGGGAGCTGTGCGAACGCCGCCGGTGTGCGAGCCGCGACAGGGCGTTGTGCGGCCGGTCGTCGAGGAGCGTGCCGAGGATGCGGGCGCCGTCCCGGATCGTGCGGGGGTGCGAAGGCTCGTGCAGGCGCGGCAGTTCGAGACTGGGCACCTCGGCGACGCGCAGGCCGTAGTGCAGGGCGTGCGTGACCAGTTCGGCCCCCAGTTCGACACCGTCCTCGCGCAGGTCGAGGAGGTCCACGAAAGAGCGCCGGAACGCGCAGAACCCGTACCAGAGATCGGTCAGGTGCTGGCCGTACAACTGGCGTGCGACACGCAGCAGCGCGCGGTGTCCGAGCCGTCGCGAGAGCGGATAGTCGGCGAAATCCCCGCCCGCGATGAAGCGTGACCCCTTGACGAAGTCGTAACCGCTTTCCAGGTAGTGCAGGTAGTGCGGGATCTCGTGCGGGGACATGCTGCCGTCGGCGTTCATCAGCACGACCAGATCGCCGGTCGCCGCGAGCAGCCCCGCGTGCGGAATGTCGCCGCGGGAGGCGTCCCAGGCCCCGAGTCCGCGCACGGTCAGCCCGCTGCGCGTCCGTCCGTTCCCGGCCGGCCCGCCGACCAGGACCACGTCCCCCACGGTCGACGGCACTTGGTCGAGGAGCCGGTCGAGCGCCGGCTGCGGGTCCCCGCCGCCGGGGCGGACCGTGAGGACGAGACTCACCGTCCGCGTGCCGGCGCCGGGCGCGCGGTCGGTCGAGCGGCGCAGGGGATGCGAATCGCTACTCATGGGTACGGCTTCGTCGGTACGGCCTTCGTCCATGCGGCCTTCATCGGTGCGGCCTTCCCTCGCGGGGAACCCGCGGTCCGCGGAGATCCCGCGTTCTTCAGAATCCTGCCCCGGCGTGATCCCGTCAAGAATTGCCGACGAGAGCCGGAAGAATATGCGGGCGCTCGTGAAATGATTCCCGACCGGCCCGCTCGTGATTCCCTGACGGGCTTTCGGTCGCGATCCGTCGAATCCCCGGCCGGTCCTGCAGGGGATTCTCATAAGGCATACAATCCGTTCATGGCAGGGCGAATTGAAGACTACGCCCTCGTCGGTGACCTGGAGACCGCCGCGCTCGTGGGGACCGACGGGTCCGTCGACTGGTGGTGCGCGCCCCGCTTCGACTCGCCCGCGTGCCTCGCGGCCCTCCTGGGCGATCCGGGGCACGGCCGCTGGCTCCTCGCCCCCGTCGGCAGGACCCGCTGCACGCACCGGAGTTACCGGGGCGACACGCTCGTCCTCGACACCGTCTGGGAATCCCTCACCGGAACCGTCCGGATCACCGACTTCATGCCCCCGCGTTCGCCGAGCGAGGACGCCCCGCGCATCGTCCGCGTGGTCGAGGGAATCGCCGGACGCGTCGACGTACGAAGCGAGTTGAGGGTCCGCTTCCACCACGGCAGCATCGTGCCCTGGACCCGCTCGGTCGACCGCCGTACCGTCGCCTGGGTCGCCGGACCCGACGCCGCCTACCTCTCCTGCGGGCCCGGCCTCGAACCCGTCGTCACCCCGGACCGCACCACCGTCGAGTTCACCGCCACCGCCGGCCGGCGGGTCGCCTTCGTCCTCGGCTGGCGCCCCTCGCACACCCCCGCGCCCGTCGCGGCCCCGCCGGCCGACATCGACGCCGCCCTCACCCGTACCCTCGCCTTCTGGAACGACTGGGCCGCCGCCCTCCGCTACGAGGGGCCCGCGCGCGAGGCCGTGATCCGCTCCCTGCTCACCCTCAAGGCCCTCACCCACGCCCCCACCGGCGGGGTCGTCGCCGCGGCCACCGCCTCCCTCCCCGAGTCCATCGGCGGGCAGCGCAACTGGGACTACCGCTTCTGCTGGCTGCGCGACTCCACCTTCACGCTCTCCTGCCTGCTGCGCGGCGGCTACCGCAGAGAGGCGCTCGCCTGGAACGACTGGCTGGTCCGCGCCGTCGCCGGCGACCCCGCCGACCTCCAGCCGCTGTACGGGGTCGAGGGCCAGCGGCGGCTCCCCGAGACCTACGCCGACTGGCTCCCCGGCTACGAGAACTCACGGCCCGTCAGATTCGGCAACGCGGCCGTCGACCAGTTCCAGCTCGACATCTACGGCGAGGTCCTCAACACCGTCTACTCGGCCGTCCGGGCCGGGGTCGCCCTCGACGCCACGGCCTGGGCCCTGGTGGCCTCGCTCCTGGAGTACCTCGGCAAACGCTGGCAGGAACCGGACGAGGGCATCTGGGAAGTCCGAGGCCCGCGCCGCCACTTCGTCCACTCCAAGGTCATGGCCTGGGTCGCCGCCGACCGCGCCGTCCGCCTCGCCCGGGTGGCCGGGCTCCGCGGCTCGCTCAGGCGCTGGCAGTCCCTCCGGCGCGAACTGCGCGCGGAGGTCTGCGCCCGGGGCTGGAGCGACGAGCAGCAGTCCTTCACCCAGTACTACGGCGGCCACCAGGTCGACGCCACCGCCCTGCTGATCCCGCGGCTCGGCTTCCTCCCCGCCGACGACCCCCGGGTCCTCGGCACCGTCCGGGCGATGGCACGGCTCGACGACCACGGCTTCCTGCGCCGCTACGGGGACGTCCGGGACGGCGGAACGCACGACCTCGACGACTTCGGCGGCACCGAAGGGGCCTTCGTCGCCTGCACGTTCTGGTACGCCGACGCACTCGCCATGACCGGCCGCCCCGACGAGGCCCGGGCCGTCTTCGAGCGGGTCCTCGACGTCCGCAACGACGTCGGCCTCCTCGCCGAGGAATGGGACCCGGTGGCGGGCCGCCAGCTCGGCAACATGCCGCAGGCGCTCAGCCATGTGGCCCTGGTGAACACGGCGTTCACGCTGTACGGGACACGGCGCCACGACCGTACGGCGAACCGCCATCTCGCCGTGGCGTGACGGTGCCCCCGGCCGGTGGCCCGCCGGCGCCCGAGCCGGGACGCCCGGTCCCGCCGCCGTCCCGCCCTCCCCGGAGAACGCGTCCGCGTTTCGTTCGGGTGCGCCCAGCGGGCGAGGCGGCCGCGCGTGGGTTCGAATCGGGGCATGGCTTCCTACGACAGGCCCCGCGCGGGCGGCTCCCCGAGGCCGCTGGAGACCGGTGACACCTGGTGGTACGCCGCTGTGGCAGGCGAGGCCGCCGGTTCGTTCAGCACCCGCGTCCGCACCCGGACCCGGCGTGGCTGCCTCGGGGCCGTGCTCCTCCTCACCGTCGTCTACGCGGGCCTCGTGCTCACCGCGACCGGCCGTCGCTGGGGCGACGCGGCCATGACGGGCCGGCGTGCCGACACCGCCGCCGTCACCGTGCTCCGCGAGCACCCCTCGCTCGCCGGAGCCACCACCCTCTCCCTGGTCCTCGGCGGCGTCCTGCTGCTCGCCGTGGGCCTGATACGCAAGCGGTACGCCCTCACCGGCATCGCCGCCGGAGCGGTCGTCACCGCCCTCGCACTCACCGGACTGCTCCAGCGGTACGCGCCACGTCCCCGGCTCGCCGACACCGCCGGGCTCATGTCCACCGGCTTCCCCAGCGCCCAGACCACCCTCGCCCTGGGCATCGCCTTCGGTCTGGCCCTCGTCGCCCCCTACCGGCTGCGCGACCTCGCCGTCGGCGCCGGCACCCTCTGGGCCCTCGCCGTCGGCTCGTACACCGTCGCCGCGGGGCAGCACCGCCCCGGTGACGTCATCGCCGCCGCCCTGGTGGTCCTGGCCGTCCACTGCGGCCTCCTCGCCCTCCGCGCCCGCAAGGGCAAGGTGCGTCCCGGCGGACGGCGCGGACCCGGCCTGCCCGGCCTCCCGGCGACCGTGCCGCTCGCCCTCCTGGCCGCCGCCGGGCTCGGAGCGGGCCTCTGGCTGCTCGGCGACACCCTCTCCCTGCCGGCCACCGCCCCCTACGACCCGGCCGAGCTCCGGCTCGCCCACCGCTGCGGTCAGGCCCTCGCCGCGGGCGTGGTCGCCGCCGCCGGGCTCGTCCTGCTCGGCCTGCTCCGCCGTGTCGACCTGGACGGCGCCCCCGCCCCGTACCGGCTCGGCGGGCCCTTCGTGGAGGCCGCCGGAGTGCCCCGGGACGGCGAGCTCGTGGGCCCCTTCACCGAGGACCTCGATCACGAGATATCTTGATGTCGAGCAATCTCGCATACGCAGACGTGGAGCGGAGCACCCGGTGACTGACTCGACCATCATCTACACCCACACTGACGAGGCGCCTGCCCTGGCGACGTACTCGTTCCTGCCCGTGATCCAGGCGTATGCCTCGCAGGCCGGCGTCACGGTCGAGACGCGGGACATCTCCCTCGCGGGCCGCATCATCGCCGTCTTCCCCGAGTTCCTGGAGGAGGGCCAGCGCATCGCCGACGCCCTCTCCGAGCTCGGCGACCTGGCCAAGACGCCGGGCGCCAACATCATCAAGCTGCCGAACGTCTCGGCGTCCATCCCGCAGCTCAAGGCCGCGGTCGCCGAGCTCCAGGCGCAGGGCTACGCCCTCCCGGACTACCCGGACGACCCGCAGACGGACCAGGACAAGGACGTCCGCGCCCGTTACGACAAGATCAAGGGCTCGGCCGTCAACCCGGTCCTGCGCGAGGGCAACTCCGACCGCCGCGCGCCCGGCTCGGTCAAGAACTACGCCAAGAACCACCCCCACCGCATGGGCGCCTGGACCTCCGAGTCCAAGACCAACGTCGCCACCATGGGTGAGAACGACTTCGCCTCCACGGAGAAGTCCGTCGTCGTCACGAAGGACGACACCCTCCGCTTCGAGTTCACCGCCGCCGACGGCACCACCAGCGAGCTCCGCGAGCCGCTGAAGGTCATCGCCGGCGAGGTCGTCGACGCCGCCGTCATGCGCGCCGCCGCCCTGCGCACCTTCCTCAGCGAGCAGGTCGCCCGCGCCAAGGCCGAGAACGTGCTCTTCTCCGTGCACCTCAAGGCCACGATGATGAAGGTCTCCGACCCGATCGTCTTCGGCCACGTCGTCCGTGCCTTCTTCCCCGAGACCTTCGCCAAGTACGGCGAGGTGCTCGCCGGCGCCGGCCTCTCCCCGAACGACGGCCTCGGCGGCGTCCTGAAGGGCCTGGAGTCCCTCCCGCAGGGCGACGAGATCAAGGCCTCCTTCGAGGCCGAGCTCGCCGCGGGCCCCACCCTGGCGATGGTCGACTCCGACAAGGGCATCACCAACCTGCACGTGCCGTCCGACGTCATCGTCGACGCCTCGATGCCGGCCATGATCCGCACCTCCGGCCACATGTGGGGCCCGGACGGCCAGGAGGCCGACACCCTCGCGGTCCTCCCGGACCACAGCTACTCCGGCGTGTACCAGGCCGTCATCGAGGACTGCCGCGCCAACGGCGCCTTCGACCCGTCGACCATGGGCTCCGTCCCGAACGTCGGTCTCATGGCGCAGAAGGCCGAGGAGTACGGCTCCCACGACAAGACCTTCGAGATCGCCCAGGCCGGCACCGTCCGCCTCGTCGACTCCGAGGGCAACGTCGTCCTGGAGCAGGAGGTCGCCGTGGGCGACATCTTCCGCGCCTGCCAGACCAAGGACCTGCCCATCCAGGACTGGGTCAAGCTCGCCGTCACCCGCGCCCGCGCCACCGGCGCCCCGGCCGTCTTCTGGCTGGACGAGAACCGCGCCCACGACGCCCAGCTGATCGCCAAGGTCAAGCAGTACCTGCCGGAGCACGACACCGAGGGCCTGGACATCAAGATCCTGTCCCCGGTCGACGCGACGACGTTCTCCCTGGAGCGCATCCGCCGCGGCGAGGACACCATCTCGGTCACCGGCAACGTCCTCCGCGACTACCTGACCGACCTCTTCCCCATCCTGGAGCTGGGCACCAGCGCCAAGATGCTGTCGGTCGTCCCGCTGATGGCGGGCGGCGGCCTCTTCGAGACCGGCGCCGGCGGCTCCGCCCCGAAGCACGTCCAGCAGCTCGTCAAGGAGAACTACCTCCGCTGGGACAGCCTCGGCGAGTTCTTCGCCCTGGCCGCCAGCTTCGAGCACCTCGCGACCTCCACGGGCAACTCCCGCGCCCAGGTCCTCGCCGACACCCTCGACCGCGCCACCGGCACCTTCCTCAACGAGGACAAGTCGCCGACCCGTCGCGTCGGTGGTATCGACAACCGCGGCAGCCACTTCTACCTGGCCCTGTACTGGGCCCAGGAGCTGGCCGCCCAGACCGAGGACGCGGAGCTGGCCAAGGCCTTCGCGCCGCTCGCCGAGACCCTCTCGGCCAACGAGCAGAAGATCGTCGACGAGCTCGTCGCCGTCCAGGGCTCCCCGGCCGAGATCGGTGGCTACTACCAGCCCGACCCGGCCAAGGCCGCGGCCGTGATGCGCCCGTCCACCACCTTCAACGAGGCCGTCGCGTCCCTCGCCTGATCCGGCACACGCCCGCAGGACCGCCCCGGCCGGAACTCCTCCGACCGGGGCGGTCCCGTCGGTGGCGCATCCGCCGTCCGGGTGTGAACCTGGATGGATGAGTTGGGCATCTTGGACGACCGCCGGTGTGTACACCGGGCGAGGTGGGGTGCTGACCGTCGAGGCCGGAGTCGTCACGGGCGATGTGACCGTCCACACGACCTGGGCCGCCGACGGCCAGGCAAGCGTGGCCGTGCAGTACAGCGGCGCGTCCGACTGGTTCACCATGTCGGGCAGTCCCGTTCCGTGCGCGTCGGAGGAGGAGAGCCGCGATCTGCACGACGCCGTCGTGGCAGCCGTCCGGGAGGGGAACGGGGCCACGGTCCCGACCCTGCCGGTACCACCGGTGTGATCGACATCGGCGCCGAACAGCGATAAGTGTTATCCCTCCCGCACCCACGGGTCTCCGAACCACGGGGGACTCGCACCAGGGATGAGGGAGCAGATCCATGCACAGCGACGAGCGCCGCACCACCGCACTGGTGGAGGCGGCCAGGGCCGGTGACGCCCACGCCAGGGACGCACTGGTCCGCGCCTACCTGCCCCTCGTCCACAACATCGTCGGCCGGGCCCTGGACGGCCATGCCGACACCGACGACATCGTCCAGGAGACGATGGTCCGGGCCCTGGACGGCCTGACCGGTCTCCGCGACCCGGCCCGTTTCCGGTCCTGGCTCGTCGCCATCGCCATGAACGGGATACGACGCCGCTGGCGCGAACGCCAGCAGGCACCCGTGCCCGGCCTCGACCGGGCCACCGAACTCGCCGACCCGGCCGCCGGTGACTTCACCGAGGCCACCATCCTCCGGCTCGGCCTCTCCGGGCAGCGCCGCGACGTGGCCCGCGCCACCCGCTGGCTCGACGAGGACGACCGCGAACTGCTCACCCTGTGGTGGCTGGAAGCCGCGGGCGAGCTGACCCGCGCCGAACTCGCCGAGGGCCTCGGCGGGATCTCCCCGCAGCACGCCGCGGTGCGCGTCCAGCGGATGAAGGAACGCCTGGAGACCGGCCGCGCCGTCGTCCGCGCCCTCGACGCCGTACCGATGTGCCCCGAACTCGCCGAGACCGTCACGGCCTGGGACGGCCGGCCCTCCCCGCTCTGGCGCAAACGCGTCGCCCGCCACCTGCGGACCTGCACCACCTGTACGGCCAGGGTCACCGGCCGCAGCGGCCTCGCCCCCGTCGAAGGCCTGCTCGTCGGCATCGGCCTCGTACCGCCGCTCGCTGTCGCGGTCGCGAACGGCCACACCCCCGAACCCGTCGCCTTCCAGACCGACACCGAGACCGAGACCGCGACCGACACCGGCACCGCCGCCGCCGAGTCCGGCTCACGGTGGACTCCGCTCCGCCGCGCCGGCGTCGCCGGAGCCGCCACCATCGCCGTCCTCGGCGCGGTCGCCCTCCTCGTACCCCAGGAACCGCACGCGCGCGTGGCGCCCGGAAAGCCGGCCGCCGCGCCCCCGGCAACCCCCGCCCCGGCCGTGACGACCTCCCCGACCCCGACGGCCACCCCCACCACCCCCGCCCCGACGACCCCGCCTCCCACGCCGCGCCGCACCCCGCGTCCCACGCCGGCACCCACCGGCGAGGAGCGGGTGACCGGGCTCGTCAACCGGCTCCGGGCGCAGGCCGGTTGCGCCCCGCTGCGCATCGACCCCCGCCTTTCCGAGGCGGCCCGCGGCTACGCCCATGACATGGCGGCGCGCGGCTACTTCGGACACGCCAGCCCCGAGGGCGAGTTCGCGGACGCCCGGATCACCGCCGCCGGGTACGACTGGAGCGCCTGGGCGGAGAACCTGGACCGGGGTACCGCCGACCCGGCGTCCGTCGTCGACGACTGGACCGACGGGTCGATGCACGAGGAGAACATGCTCGACTGCCGGTACCGGGACACCGGAGTGGCGTCGGTGTCCGGTCCCGGCGGCACGATCTGGGTGCAGAAGCTGGCCGCTCCCGCGTCCTGACGACCGGGGCGGTGCTCAGCGCCTGGCGCCGAAGTTCTGCACCCACCAGGGGCCGTTGGCGGTGAGCGTCACCCCGACGCCGATGTCCTTGAAGGAGCAGTTGAGGATGTTCGCCCGGTGGCCGGGGCTCTCCATCCAGTCCTCCATCGCCCGGTCGGGGGTCGTCGGCCCGCGGTGGATGTTCTCCCCCCAGGTCGACCACACGTACCCGGCGCCGCTCATCCGGTCGCCCGCGTCACGGCCCTCCGGACTGTCGTGCTCGTAGTAGTCGCGGGCGGACATGTCGTCGGCGTGGCCCTGGGCGGCGGTCCGCAGCTGGTTCTCGCTGTGCAGCGGGCCGCAGCCGGCCTTCTCCCGCTCGGCGTTGGCGAGCGCGATGACATCGTGGACGAAGCGCGAGACCTTTCCCGCCGGCGCCTTCCCCGCCCCAGCCTCCACCGCGGGGGCCTCGGCCGCGCGCGTCCCGCCCCGCCGCTCCTGCCCCTGCCGCTGTTCCCGGGACTGTTCGGGCCGTCGCGCCCCTTCCCGCTGTCGCTCCGACTCCGCCTTGGGAGGTGTCTCCGGCCGGGACTCGGGGGCCGCGGTGCCGACCGCCGTCCTTCTCGCCGTACGAGGGGAGGGTGTCGGCGCGGTCGAGGGTGGCGACAGTGCCGGGGAGGTCGGCCGTGCCTCCCGTACGGCGGCCTCGGAGGCGGTGCCGGTGGATCCGGCGCTGCCCGGGGAACCCGCGGTGCCGGGGGAGCCCAAGGGCACGGCGGGTTCCGCCACGGCTTCCGCGACCGACCCGGTGACCGTCCGCGCGACCGATGTCCCGACCGGCTCCGCGGCCGAGGGGACGGGGGTCCTGTCACCGTTGCGGGGGGAGGCCACGTACACCCCGGTGGCCACCGTCAGGACGGCGGCCGCGGCTCCTGCGAGGGTGACGGCGGTGCGGAAGGACGGCCTGCGCGGTCGCCGTCTCGCCCCGCCGCCCTTACGATGACGCCCGCTCGCGCGCGCCCCCGGGTCCTCCTCCGCGACGGGATCATCGGCGAAGTCCCGTACGACCTCGTGGAGGTACGGGGTGTGTTCAGGGTCTTCGGGGTGACCGGGACGGTCGTGGTGCCGCATGGAGCTCCGCTCTCTCGCCGTGGTCGCCGGACGGGCCGGCGCTGGGAGAGCCACCGGGGCGACGGCGGTAACACTTTCCGGCCCCGGCCACCCCGACACTCCTCGTCAACATGACGCGTCAACCTCACGCGTCAACCCGTATCGAACCCTTTCAGTCCTGCGGAACGACCGCCACCGGACAGGGCGCGAGGTGCAGCGCCGCGTGCGCGACGGAACCGATGCGCGGCCCGACGGCCCCGCGCTTGGCCCGTCGGCCGACCACCAGGAGCTGGGCCGCCCCGGAGGCGGAGAGCAGCACCTGGCCGGCGCTGCCCAGCTCGACGTGCTCGGTGACCGGCACGTCCGGGTAGCGCTCCCGCCAGGGCGCGAGGGCCTCGCGCAGCGCCTTCTCCTCGTACGGGACGAGCCCGCCGGCCTCGTCGGCGAGCCGCATCGAGGCCGGGCTGTACGCGTACAGCGGCGGCAGGCTCCACGCGCGCACGGCCCGCACCGAGGCCCCGCGCGCGGCGGCCGTCCCGAAGGCGAAGCCGAGCGCGGCGGCGCTGTCCTCCGCGCTGCCGAGCTGCCCGACGAGCACGTGTCCGGTGGGCGGTTCGGCCGGCTCGCCGTCGCGGGACCGGACGGCCACCACGGGGCCGGTGGCGGCGGCGATGATCTGCTGTCCGTACGAGCCGAGCAGGAATCCGGCGACGGCCCCGTGGCCGCGCGAGCCGAGCACGAGCATCTCGGCCCGCTCCTCGGCGCCGAGGAGCGCGGCGACCGGTGTGTCGACCAGCACCTCGGCCGTGAGGGCGAGCTCCGGATAGCGGGCGGCGATCGTGGCCTCCGCCTCGCGCAGGACCGCGTCCGCGGCGCGTTCCTGGGTCGCGCGGTCCTGGACCAGGGGCAGGTCGATCGGTTCCCAGCGCCACGCGTGCGCGAGCCGTAGCGGGAGCCCCCGGTGGAGGGCCTCGCGGGCGGCCCAGTCCGCCGCGGCGAGACTCTCCGGGGATCCGTCCACTCCTGCGACGATCTCACGACTCATCAGGCTGCCTCCGTGGGTGTGGTGTCGGGCCCGCCGGGCGGCCGGACCCTCACCTCCCAGCTTGGGCCCTTCGGCCGCCGTACGAGAGGGCCGGACGTCCCGACATGCCGGTCCGTCCGTCCCTTCGTCTCCCCTCCGGCGGCGCCGGGACCTGCCGTCAGGCCAGCAGGGTGAGCCGTGGGTGGGTCCCGTTGAGGTAGTGGTCCCCGATGTCACGGAGCCGGTGCGCCGCCTGGGTGGGGGCGGTGAGTGCGCGCGCGTTGCGCCAGAAGCGGTCGAAGCCCGGACCGCCGGAGCGGGCGTCGGCGCCCGCCGTACCGTCGACGAGTTCGAGGATGCGGGTGGTGATGTGCACGGCCGCCCGGCCGGCGACCGTCTCGGCCGCCGCCACCAGGACGGCGATGTCGGCCCGTTCCTCCACGCCCAGCGACCAGGCGCCGAGCAGCCCGTGGGCCAGGGCGTCGGTCGCCCGCTCCACCACCGCGGCGGCGGCGTGCGCGGCCGTCGCCAGCTCCCCGTAGGCGAGGAGGAGGTACGGATCGTCCCCGGCGCCGACCGGTGGGGCACCGTCCGTGGGGGCTCCCGTCCGGTCCGTCGGCGCGGGTCCGGCCTGGCCGGCGCGGCTGATGTCCCGGGCCTCGGCGAGCGCACCCTCGGCTATGCCGAGCCCGACGTGCACCAGGAGCAGGCGCAGGGCCAGGGGGGCGAGGGTGGAGTAGGGGGCGACGGCGTGCTCGTCGTGGGGGAGCACGCCCAGCACGTCCTCGGGCGGTACCGGGACCCGGTCGAACGTGACGGTGCCCGCGCCGGCGAGCCGCTGCCCGACCCGCTCCGCCCCGGCGTCGGTGAACACTCCGGGTTCGGACGGGTCCACCAGGACGACGAACAGGTCGCCGCTGCCGCCGGGTCGGGCCCCGACGACGAGCCGGTCGGCGACCGTCACGGCGGAGGCGAAGGTGCGGCTCCCGTCGAGGATCCAGCCACCGCCGGAGTCGGCGGGGGAGAGGGTGAGGCCGGGGCCGGTCTCGTTGCGCGGCGGTTCGACGCCGCCGGCGAGCAGCCAGTGTTCCTCGGCCGTGCGGACGTCGAGGGGGAGGCCGCTCGCGAGGGGGGCGCCCGCGTCCCGTGCGGGGCCGTCGAGGAAGCGGCTGCTCCAGGACAGGGCGTAGTGGTGGGCGAGGAGTTCGCCCACCGAACTGTCGGCGGCGGAGATCTCCCGCACGACCGCACAAGCCGCCCGCCAGTCGGCGCCCCGGCGGGTCGTGCCCGGGGCCGTCAACAGGGCGGGAAGCCCGGCCTCCTGGAGCCGGGCGACCTCGTCGAACGGTGCCTTGCCGGCCCGGTCCCTGGCGAGGGCGTCGACGGCGAGGTCGTCGGCGAGTTCGCGGGTGACGCGGGGCCAGATCTCGTCGTCGGCGGTCCGGTCGACGGGCCGGTCCACGGTCCGTCCGACCGGGCGGTCGGCGGGCCGGTCGGCCGCTGCGGAGGCGGTGCGTATCGCAGGTCTCTTCGGCGATTTCCTCGGCGTACTCACGTCACCTCACATGATCCCTAGTATTCCCACTGGAATAGTAGGGATAGTGGCAGAGGTGGGCGCGTCGCCCCAAGGGGCGTCCATAAGTTGGACAGGCTCGTCTTGGTGCGTGAGACCTGGTCAAGTCGGCGCTGGTGACGGACGGTTGCCCGGCCGCGCTCAGGGATTGGTCCAGGCCTCCGGGTCGTCCGCGAGCGCGACGATTCCGTCCGGCAGCTTGGCCGCCGCCACCTCCGCGAGCGAGACCGAGAGTACCTCACGGACGCCGGCCCGGAGCGCGATCCACAGGGTGAGCAGCGACTCGGCCGGACCGGTGTACGACAGGTCCGGCGGCCGTTCGCCGCGGACGGAGACCAGCGGGCCGTCGACGCAGCGTATGACCTCCGCGACCGAGATCGACTCCGCGGGCCTGGCCAGCCAGTAGCCCCCGTTGCCGCCGCGCTGGCTCTGCACCAGACCGCCCTTGCGCATGTCCCCGAGGATGCCTTCGAGGAACTTGTGCGAGATGCCCTGCCCCTCGGCGATGGCCTCCGCCTTCAGCGGACCCGAGTCCTGGGCGGCGGCGAGCTGGAGGGCGGCACGCACCGCGTAATCGGCCCTGGCTGAAATGCGCATGCGCGCATTATTCCGCACGCTTCCCGGAGGAGGCCCGTACCGCACCCTTGACGCCGCACATGGCCGGTCGGACACTCAAGGGCGGGGAAACCGAGCGAACAGGTAGGGAACCATGGGACGCAACGGTCGGCGGGACACCTCACTCGCCGCACCCCTCCCGCGCCCCCTGCCCCTCACCTCCCGCCGCCACATCGATCTGCTGCGCGTCTGCAGCGCGGCGAGTCGCGGTTCCCACGGGGTGGGTCGTCCCGCCCGCTGAGGGTCCGTTCGCCGAGAGGCCGCCGCCCCGCGGGCGTCGCGCCCGTCTCCTCCTCTTCCCGTACCTCTGCTGCCTCGGGCCCCGTGCGGCCGGTGCCGCCGTCGCGCTGCCGCGACCGGCGCCGTGTCACGCGCCGCCACGACCCAGCACCGAGCACCCCCAAGGGAGAAGCATGTCCGTCGTTCCGTCCTCGCTGCTGCCCGCCTCCGCCGTGCCCGCCTTCCGGGGCCGGATCGGCCGCGACGTACACAGCGGCCACTACGCCGTACCGCACCGCTACCGCCTCCATGTCGCGCCGTACGACCCCGGCTGTCTGAGCATCGCCCTGACCCACAGCCTCCTCGGCCTCGACGACACGCTCCCGCTCTCCGTACTGCCCGAGACCCCCGACACGCCCGACGGCGGATACGCCGTCCTCCGCCCGCTGTACGAGGCGAGTGCGCACCTCTACGCCGGGCCCGCCGCCGCGCCCGTCCTGAGCGACGGATGGACCGGACGGATCGTCAGCACGCACGTCCCCGACATCCTCCGGGACCTCGCCCTCCGGTTCCGCGGTGAAGGCCCCGACCTGCTGCCCGAGGGGCACCGGGACGAGATCGAGGCCATCGCCGACCTGTGCGAGCGGAGCATCAACCGGGCCGCCCAGCGGGCGGGGGAGCTCGGCCTCGACGGCGAGGCCGCCCACCGCGACCCCCTCACGGTCCTCTTCGCCGCCCTCGGCTCCCTGGAACGCCGCCTGGCCCACCACCCGTACGTCCTCGGCGACGCGCCGACGGCTGCCGACGTGCAGGTCTGGGTCACCCTGGTCCAGCTCGACACCGTCCACCGCTGGCACCTGGACGCCGCCGCGATGGACCGGGTCGCCGGATACCCCGCCCTGTGGGCCTACGCCCGCCGCCTCGCGGCGCGCCCCGAGTTCGCCCGCCGCCTCGACATCGAAGGTCTCGTGCGCCGCCACCGCGCCCACTGCCGGGGCCGCGAAGCCGCAGGCGCGGCGATCCGCCTCGTCGACTGGCCGACCCCGGCCCCCTGACACCGGGACGCGCGCACACGGCGGCGCCGGAAGTGCGACGCTTGGCACGAGGTCAGGCCCCGGACGTACGACGCGTGGCGCGGGGTCGCGGCCTCTGATGTACGACGCGTGGCACGAGGTCACGGCCTCTGATGTACGACGCGTGGCGCGGGGTCACCGCCCCGGGCCACGCCCTCGCGTCAGCCGATGCGGTGGCCCGCCAAGGGGCCCGTGTCGTCGCCCGCGCCCGAGCGGACCCCCCGGAGGAATGCCTCCAGGGCCTCCAGGGACGTCCTCGTCGGCTCCCATTCGAGGTCCCGGCGCGCCCGTTCCGTCGCGAGCAGCGGCATGTGCCGCAGCGCGTCGAAGAGGCCGGGGGAGGCCGGGGCCAGTCGGAGGCGCCAGGCGGCCGACAGGGCGCCCCGGACCGCGCCCGCCGGTACCCGTACCGGCTTGGCGTCCAGCAGTTCGCCCAGGACCGCGCCGTCGATCACCGGCTCGGCGGCCAGGTTGAACGCGCCACGGACGTCCCGCAGCAGCGCCTGCCCGTAGGCGGCGGCCGCGTCCTCGGTGTGCAGGACCTGGAAGCGGAGGCCGTCGAACTCCGGCAGCAGCGGCAGCAGGTCGGGCCGCATCAGCTGCCCGGGGAAGAAACGCCCCGCGAAGATCCGCCGCTGCCCGCTCGCCGACTCCTCCTTGAACAGGAAGGCCGGCCGCATCCGGACCACCCGGATCATCGGATGGTCCCGCTCGAACGTGTCCAGGACCCGCTCCAGATAGGCCTTCTCCCGCGTGTACGCGGCCCCCGGCCAGCCGTGCGTCGGCCACGCCTCGGACACCGGCGCACCGCCCGCCGGGCCCGGAGAGTACGCCCCCACCGAGGAGGCGTACACCAGGACGGGCACCCGCGCCGCCGCGACCGCGTCGAACACGCGCACCGAACCGAGGACGTTGGTCCGCCAGGTCTCCACCGGGTCGTGGGTGGGCCCGAACCGCCAGGCCAGGTGCACCACGGCGTCCGCGTCGGCGACGTGCTGCGCGAGCAGGGGCTCGTCCCCCTCGCGGGACAGATCCACCTCGGCCCACTCCACCCCCGGGAGTTCGAGTCCCGGCCGGCGCCGGGCCAGCCCCAGGACCGAACCGACGCGCGGTTCGCGCGCCAGGAGCCGTACCAGACTGGTGCCCACGTTGCCGGTGGCGCCGGTGACGACCACCCGCGAAATCGTGCTCGGGTTCATGTCTCCGACCCTCCGCCATGGGCGGCGGAAGCGCACTCCGGGGGCGTCCCCCGCACGGCGTCGTCACACAGCGTGTCCGTGCAGGTCGCGAGCGTGGCCCGCGACCGGGAGTATGGAGCGACTCAGGAGAAGGAGGACACCATGCTGCTGCCCGACAGGAACACGGTCGACCGGCTGCTCCGGCACTACCGCGCCCTGGAGCGGACCGTGCTGGCCAGGCCGTGCGACCTGTCGGCGCGCCGGCGCTTCGAGGACACGGCGTACACCCTGTGCGTCCTGATGGGAGAACGCACCGCCCGCGAGGCCGTCCACGCCGCCGAACACTATGTCGCCGGAACCTCGATCAGGATTTGAGAAGCGTCGTCATCCGGCCGCCGCTAGCGTGGCCGTCATGGACCCCGCGAGACAGCCATCGTCGGTCACGACGCACCGCGCCGGTCCGTTTTTCGGCCCCGCGCGACAGCTGGAGAGACGATGAGCAAGGCCCCCAGGGCGGACAAGCAGCCGCACCCGGCCGACCGGCACGATCTGATCCGTGTGCACGGCGCGCGGGAGAACAACCTCAAGGACGTCAGCATCGAGATCCCGAAGCGCCGGCTCACGGTGTTCACGGGCGTCTCCGGCTCGGGCAAGAGCTCCCTCGTCTTCGACACGATCGCCGCGGAGTCGCAGCGACTGATCAACGAGACGTACAGCGCCTTCGTCCAGGGCTTCATGCCGACCCAGACGCGCCCCGAGGTCGACGTGCTCGACGGCCTGACCACCGCGATCATCGTCGACCAGCAGCGGATGGGCGCCGACCCCCGCTCCACCGTCGGCACCGCCACCGACGCCAACGCGATGCTCCGCATCCTCTTCAGCCGGCTCGGCAAACCCCACATCGGCCCGCCCAGCGCATACGCCTTCAACGTCCCCTCGGTGAAGGCCAGCGGCGCGATCACCGTCGAGCGCGGCAACAAGAAGACCGTCAAGGCGACCTTCAACCGCACCGGCGGCATGTGCCCGAACTGCGAGGGCCGCGGCTCGGTCTCCGACATCGACCTCACCCAGCTCTACGACGACTCCAAGTCGCTCGACGAGGGTGCGCTCACCATCCCCGGCTACACCCCGGGCGGCTGGAACTACCGCCTCTACAGCGAGTCCGGCCTGGTCGACCCCGCCAAGCCGATCGGCAAGTACACGAAGAAGGAGCTGCAGGCCTTCCTCCACCACGAGCCGACCCGCATGAAGATCGCGGGCATCAACATGACGTACGAGGGGCTGATCCCGCGGATCCAGAAGTCGTTCCTCGCCAAGGACAAGGAGGGCATGCAGCCGCACATCCGCGCGTTCGTGGAGCGGGCCGTCACCTTCACCACCTGTCCCGAATGCGACGGCACCCGGCTCGCCGAGGGAGCCAGGGCCTCGAAGATCAAGCGGATCAGCATCGCCGACGCCTGCGCGATGCAGATCAGCGACCTGGCCACCTGGGTCCGCGCCCTCAAGGAGCCCTCGGTCGCGCCGCTGCTCACCGCGCTCCAGCTGACCCTCGACTCCTTCGTCGAGATCGGCCTCGGCTACCTCTCCCTCGACCGGCCGGCGGGCACGCTGTCGGGCGGCGAGGCGCAGCGCGTCAAGATGATCCGGCACCTCGGCTCCTCGCTCACCGATGTCACCTATGTCTTCGACGAGCCCACCGTCGGCCTGCACCCGCACGACATCCAGCGGATGAACGAACTGCTCCTGCAGCTGCGGGACAAGGGCAACACCGTGCTCGTCGTGGAGCACAAGCCGGAGACGATCGCGATCGCCGACCACGTCGTCGACCTCGGCCCCGGCGCCGGCACGGCGGGCGGCACCGTCTGCTTCGAGGGGACGGTGGAGGGGCTGCGGACCGGCGGTACCGTGACCGGCCGCCACTTCGACGACCGGGCCTCCGTCAAGGACACCGTGCGGGAGCCCACCGGAACCCTGGAGATCAGGGGCGCGACGACCCACAACCTGCGCGACGTCGACGTCGACGTCCCGCTCGGGATCCTCACCGTCATCACCGGCGTCGCGGGCTCCGGCAAGAGTTCGCTCGTGCACGGCTCGATCCCCGCGAGCGACGACATCGTGTCGATCGACCAGACCCCGATCCGCGGCTCGCGCCGCAGCAACCCGGCCACGTACACCGGACTGCTCGACCCGATCCGCAAGGCCTTCGCCAAGGCCAACGGTGTGAAGCCCGCGCTGTTCAGCGCCAACTCCGAGGGCGCCTGCCCCACCTGCAACGGCGCCGGCGTCATCTACACCGACCTCGGCATCATGGCCGGCGTCGCCTCCACCTGCGAGGACTGTGAGGGCAAGCGGTTCCAGGCCTCGGTCCTCGAATACCTCCTCGGCGGCCGGGACATCAGCCAGGTCCTCGCGATGTCGGTCACCGAGGCCGAGGAGTTCTTCGGCTCGGGCGAGGCGAGCACCCCGGCCGCGCAGCGCGTCCTCGCCCGGCTCGCGGACGTCGGTCTCGGCTACCTCAGCCTCGGCCAGCCGCTCACCACGCTGTCCGGCGGCGAGCGCCAGCGGCTCAAGCTGGCCACGAACATGGGCGAGAAGGGCGGTGTCTACATCCTCGACGAGCCGACCACCGGTCTGCACCTCGCCGATGTGGAGCAGCTGCTCGGGCTGCTCGACCGCCTCGTGGACTCCGGCAAGTCGGTGATCGTCGTCGAGCACCATCAGGCGGTCATGGCGCACGCCGACTGGATCATCGACCTCGGCCCCGGCGCCGGTCACGACGGTGGAAAGATCGTCTTCGAGGGCACCCCCGCTGAGCTCGTGGCCGGACGGTCGACGCTCACGGGGGAGCACCTGGCGGCGTACGTGGGGGCCTGACGGTTTCCTGACGGTCCGAGCGGTGGCCCCCGGTTCCGGCTCAGGCCGCCGGGCTGCCGTTCGGGAACCGGGCCCGTGCCGCGTCCACGCACGTGTCGCGTGACGTGGGGCCACCGAAGCGGAGCCGGTCGTACGCCGTGAACGCCGGCTCCAGGGCGTCGAGCTCGTCCACGCGCGCGTGGAGCGCGGCACGCCATTCCGGAGACGGTTCGGCCGGGGCCGTCTCCAGAGCCCCGGCGATCTCGGCCGACAGCTCGTCCTTCCTTCGGATGTGCGCCGGGGTGACGCTGTGCAGACAGACGTACTGCCCGCTCAGATACGCCGCCCATTCCGCCTCGCCCTGCTCCCGGTCCTCCCAGTGCGCGGTGAACCAGGCGCGCAGCCGCTCGGAGCTCCCCGCCGCCTCGGCGAGCCGGAACAGATCGCGCGGCACCATCTCGGCACCGTCCGAGCGCAGATAGCCCGGCAGCGGCAACAGCCCCTCCAGCATCAGCCGCCGGGCCTCGTCGGCGTCCCGGCCGAGCGAGGCGCACAGCGCCTCCAGAGGGACGAACTGTCCGGTGACGTACGCGTCGTCCGCCGCGGTCATCGGATGGTCGCCGTTCACCTCGCGGAACCGCTCCGCGACCCGCCGCGCCAGTGTCCGGTCCGTCATCACACCACTCCCCGGGTGAGGCCGTCAGGGCCCTTCCCGGACGGCGTCCCCGCAGGCTAGAAGCCGGATCGTGCGGCGCCCACCGAACCGTCGCCGGCACGATCCGGTCCGATGTCTTCAGTGGCGCCGCACGACCGGCGGTCCATGGGCCGGGGCCCGCCTCGCCTCGATCAGCCCACCCGGTGGGCCGCCCTGCGCCGCCGGCCCCACAGCGCCAGCGCCGCGGCGCAGGCCGAGCCGACGAGGGCCAGCGGAAGACCCACCGACGCGCCCGAGGGCCCCGGCTCGTGCGCGGGATCCTTGCCGGGCGCGGCCGCCGCCACCGCTCCGGCCCGGGGCGCCTGACCGGCGGCCTTCGCGGCACGGCCCTCACCGGCCACGGACACGGCCCGGGTACCCGCGTCGGCCGCGTCCTTCGTCGGTACGGGGAGCAGCGAGCCCACCGGCTGGACCCGCCCCGCCGCCTCGAAGCCCCAGTCGAGGAGCTCCCTCGCCTCCTCGTACACGGCGAGCCCGCCGCCGCCCTGCGGGTTCATCACCGTCACGACCAGCGTCCGGTCGCCGCGCCGGGCCGCCGAGATCAGCGTGTTGCCCGCGTTGCTCGTGTAGCCGTTCTTGATCCCGATGAGCCCCGGGTAACGGGCCACGCCGTCCGCGCCCGTCAGCAGCCGGTTGGTATTGGCGATGCCGTACGACCAGGAGCCCGCCGGGAAGTCCGCGTACGCCGTCGAGCAGTACCGGGTGAACGCCGGGTCCTGCAGCCCGGTCCGGCCGAACACCGCGAGGTCGTACGCGGAGGACACCTGACCCGGCGCGTCGTAGCCGTCGGGGGACACCACATGGGTGTCCAGGGCGCCCAGGGACCTGGCCTTCTCCTGCATCTGCCGGGACATCGACTCCCAGCCGCCGTTCATCGCGGCCAGGACGTGCACGGCGTCGTTCCCGGAGCTGAGGAACACACCGTTCCACAGATCCGAGACCTTGTACGTGTACCCCTCCTTCACCCCGACCAGGCTGCTGCCCTCCCCGATCCCGGTCAGCTCGGAATCGGCCACGGTGTGCTGCTCGGAGGGGGCGTGACCGGGGAGCGCGGTGAGGGCGAACAGCGCCTTGAGGGTGCTGGCCGGCGGCAGCTTCCGGTGGGCGTTGCGCGCGGCGAGGACCTCGCCGGAGGACGCGTCGGCGACCACCCAGGACAGCGCCGAGACCGAGGGCACGTCGGGCGCGCCCGGCAGCGGCTGCACCTGTGTGCCCTTCCGGTCCAGCCGGGCACGGTCGAGGTACTGGCGTGCGGGCGGCGTGGGCTCCCGGAGCGAGGAGGCCGAGGAGACGGACGCCGTCGAGGACGTGGTCGCGGTCGAGGCGGCGGTCGACGCCGAGGTGACGGGTGACGCCGTGGCCGCCGGAGCGGACAGCACGAACAGCACCGCCGCGGTACCGGCGGCGGCATGACGGACAGCTGACGTGACGATCATTCAGTCACCGTAGGAAGGAGGTGTGATACGCGCAGATCGGAGTGCGCCGACCGGCGTAGCGGGTGTGGCGTACGGCGGCGAGTCGTGAGCCCGCCCGGGTGGTACGGCCTCCCCGGCCCGCTGTCGGTGGCGCAGGGCATCCTTGTGACGTGCCCTCACACCCGTACCAGAGCAACGCCGTTCCGGCCGACAGCGCCGGAGCGCCACCCGCCGAACCCGCCTCCCGGTCCGTCCCCGGCCCCGCCAGGTCTCCCGGGACCACCGGCGGCGGCCCCTTCGGCGCGCCCGCCTTCCGGACCGAGCGGCAGCCGCGCCGGACACCCGCCGGGCACATGATCGTCTGCGGGGACGACGCCCTCGCCCACCGCCTCGCGGGCGAACTCCACGAGGTGTACGGCGAGCAGGTCACCCTCCTCGTGCCGGCACGACCCGACGCACCGCGCACACCCAGCGCCCGCGCCGGCCGGGCGCTCGCCCTCTTCGGACGGGTCACGGCCGCCGTCACCCGCACCACGGGCACCACCGCCCCACCCGCCCCGGCGGCGACCGGCGCGGACGGCGGTGATCCCACCGGCACCCTGCGGGTCGTCGAGTCGGCCGAGGCCGACGACCGGGCGCTGACCGACGCCGGGGTCGAGCGGGCCGCCGCGCTCGCCCTCGTCCACGAGGACGACGAGACCAACATCCGGGCCGCGCTCACCGCCCGCCGCCTCAACCCCCGGCTGCGCCTGGTCATCCGGCTCTACAACCGCAAGCTCGGGCAACACCTCGAAACCCTCCTCGACCAGGCCGCCGCCGTCGCCGAACCGGGCCTCGACCCCGAGAAGCTCGACGCCGCCACCACGGTCCTCTCCGACGTCGACACCGCCGCTCCCGGTCTCGCCGCGGCCGCCGTCGCGGGAACCAGCAAGGTGGTCCAGGCCGGGGGCCTGCTGCTGCACGCCGTGGAGCGCCTGCCGGCCGCCGGAGAGGCCCCCGACCCCGGCCTGTGCACCCTCGCCCTGCTCTCCGCCACGGCCCGCGACCCGGCCGGCTGCGAGGGCTCCGAACGCAGCGGCGACGCGGGCCCCCGACTGCTGCCCGACGACCGGACGGTGGCCGCCGCCACCGGCCGCGCCGCCGTCACCCTCGAAGCGGTCACCCCGGCGGGCCCCGTCCTGACCTCCGCCCGCCTGGCCGCCTCCGCCCTGCCCGTCGCCTCCCTCTTCTCGCGTCGGCTGCGCTGGTCCCTGGCGGGCGCGGCGGCCGCCGTCCTCGCGCTCGCCCTCGCGTCCACCTTCACCACCGGCGACCACCCGCTGCACGCCGCCTATCTGACGCTGCTGGACATCTTCGCCATCGGTGACCCGGCGGTGGGGGAGTCGACCAGCCGTCAGGTCCTCCAGATCCTCGCCGGGTTCGTCGGGCTTCTCCTGTTGCCGGTGATCGTCGCCGCCCTCATCGAGGGCCTCGGCACCTTCCGTACGGCGACCACCCTGCGACGCCCGCCGCGCGGACTCTCCGGGCACGTCGTCCTCCTCGGCCTCGGCAAGGTCGGCACCCGTGTCCTCGCCCGGCTACGCAGGCTGAACATCCCCGTGGTCTGCGTCGAATCGGACCCGGAGGCCCGCGGCATCGCCGTCGCGAGACGGCTGCGCGTGCCCACCGTCATCGGCGACGTCACGGAGGAGGGCGTCCTGGAGGCCGCCCGCATCGACCGCGCCCATGCCCTGCTCGCCCTGACCAGCGTCGACATCACGAACCTGGAGGCCGCGCTCTCCGCCCGCGCCGTCACTCCCGACCTGCGGGTCGTCCTGCGTCTGTACGACGACGACTTCGCCACCGCCGTCTTCCGCACCCTCCGCACCGCCCACCCCGCGGCCCTCACCCGCAGCCGCAGCGTCTCCCACCTCGCCGCCCCCGCCTTCGCCGGCGCGATGCTGGGCCGTCAGGTGCTCGGCGCCGTGCCGGTCGAGCGCCGGGTCCTCCTCTTCGCCGCCGTGGACGTCGCGGACCATCCGCTGCTCGACGGACGCACCGTGGCCGAGGCCTTCCACCCGGGCAGATGGCGGGTCATCGCCCTGGACCGAAGCGGCCTGTACCCCGGCCCGGCGGGCCGGGACCCGCTCTGGCGCCTGGACCCCGCCCGAGTCCTGGAACCGGCCGACCGGGTCGTGGTGGCCGCGACCCGCCGAGGCCTGGCCGAACTTCTCGGGCGAGGCGGACGGGCCGCCGAGACGGGAGACGGCGATGTGCCGCTCAACCCGGCACGAGCAGACCGTGGTTGACCGTAGGATCTGACCCCGCACGCGACGACCCGCGCACCCTCCTCGGGTGCGGGCCATCGTCCCGCAGGGAGGTGGGGGTCCCCCGGACGGAGCCCGGGGGAGGGCGGGCACACGGGACGGCGCCCCGGCCGGGCGCCTCCGGTCCATGCCCCGCACCCTGGGGCCCGCACCCTCGCGGCCCCGCATCACCAGGATCCGTACCGTCACGCCCCGCACGGGCCCCGCAGTCAGGAGACCCCCAGTGAACACAGCGCACCACGACGCCTCCGGCAGCCGCAGGCCCCACCGCATGGACCCGTCCGGCGGCTGCCCCCACGCCGACAACGCCCGCCTGCTCGCCGAAGGCGCCGTCGCTCCCGTGATCCTCCCCGGCGAGATCGAAGGCATGGCGGTACTCGGCCACGAGGCCCTCCGCGACTTCCTCTCCCACCCCGACGTCGCCAAGGGCCCTCAGCACTTCACCGCGCTCACCGAGGGCCGCATACCCGAAGGCTGGCCGCTGCGGACCTTCGCCACCGTGCCCGGCATGACGACCTCGGACGGCGCCGACCACCGCCGTCTGCGCACCCTGGTGAGCAGCGCCTTCACCGCCCGTCGGGTCGAGGAACTCCGCCCGCGTGTCGAGACCGTCACCGCCGGGCTCCTCGACGGACTCGCCGAGGCGGCCGTGACCGGCGACGGCGTCGCCGACCTGCGCCGTCACTACGCGCTGCCGCTGCCACTCGGCGTCATCTGCGAACTCCTCGGTGTCGATGCCGCCCACCAGGACCGGCTGCACCACCTCTCCGGCCTGATCGTCGCGACCGACACGGAGCCCGCGCGGGCCGTCGCCGCGAACCGCGAAGTCCTCGCACTCCTCGCCTCCATCGCCGGTGAGAAGGCCACCGCCCCCGGCGACGACCTCACCAGCGCCCTGATCGCCGCCCGGGACGAGGACGGCGACCGGCTGAGCGAGCCCGAGCTGATCGGCACCCTGCTCCTGCTGATCATCGCGGGTCACGAGACCACCATGAACCTGGTGACCAACGCGGTACGGGCCCTCTGCGCCCACCGCGACCAACTCGCCCTGGTCACCGCGGGCCGGGCGACCTGGTCGGACGTGGTGGAGGAGACCCTCCGCTGGAACAGCCCGGTCAGCTACTTCCCGTTCCGCTATCCCACCCGCGACCTCACCGTCGACGGCACTCTCATCCCGCAGGGCACCCCCGTCCTGGCCGGATACTCGGCGGCGGGCCGGGACACGAAGGCCCACGGCCCGGACGCAGACCGCTTCGACCTCACACGTACGACGACGGTGAAGCACCTCTCGCTCGGCCACGGACCCCACTACTGCCTGGGCGCCCCGCTCGCCCGGATGGAGGCGGCCATCGCCCTGGAGGCACTCTTCACCCGCTTCCCGGACCTGGACCTGGCAGTTCCGGACGCCGAGCTGCACCGCCACGCCGGCTTCGTCGGCAACAGCGTCAGGGCGCTCCCGGTCCGTCCGGGCGGCTGACGGCCCTTAGGTCGTGTCCGGAAAGCAGCGCCGTCTGCCCGCAGGCCAGGCGGGACTCTCCGGGCACCCTCTCGGGCGGGCCCCTCACCCGGCCCGTCCCCAGGCGGTCGCGGGGGAGGAGCGCAGGGAGGAGACGAGTCGCAGCAGCCGGGCCTCGTTCCCCGCGAGGCCCGCGGCGCGGAGCGCCTCGTCCGCCTCGGCCATCGGATGGGTGAGCATCACCCCCGCGTACGGGGCGAGCTGTGGATCGGTCAGCACGGCCTGGGTGGATTCGAGCAACCTCAGGTACGCCTGGGCGGCCGCGCGCTCGCTGGCGGTGATCGTGGTGGTCATGTCGGGCTCCCTCTCGACAGTTCGGCGCTCACCACCCTCTCGTACGGGTCTGACAATCGCCCTCAGCCCTGCCCGTCGAGCTGCGCGGTGAGCCGCTCCAGGAAGACCCGCTGACCCTCCACGAGCAGCGGAGAAGCCGCCTCCGGGGCGAACCAGCCCACCCGGTCGATCTCCGGGAACTCCCCCTGGACCCCGGACCGGGGCGGCCATTCCATGGTGAAGGTGCCCGGTACGACCTCGGCCGGGTCGAGCGTGCCCTCCACGGCCCAGATGGTGACGAGCTTTCCGTTGCGCTGGCGGGACTCGCCGAGGTCCCACCACGTGCCCTCGGGGGCCGGAAGGCCCAGCTCCTCCTGGAACTCGCGGCCGGCCGCGGCCTCCGGCGCCTCGTCCGGCTCGTACTCCCCCTTGGGGATCGACCAGGCCGCCTCCTCGCGGGACGCCCAGAGGGGCCCGCCCATATGGCCGATGAGAACTTCGACGCCACCGTCCGCCGTACGGCGGAAGACCAGAAGACCCGCACTGCGCTTGTCCGACATGGGGGTCAGTCTGGCCGAAGGGCCGACCGGTCGCAGCCGCGCGCGCGGTCACGGCAGTCGCACACCCCCTGCCCGCACGCCCCCGCCGCGCGCGTCACTCCTCGGCGGCCACCACGACCGGGCCGCCCCCGAGGTCCACCCCGTCCGTCCAGGACTGCGCCAGCCGCACCGAACGCCAGGGAACGAGCGAGCCGCTCACCCTCTCCCGACGCAGCGGGGCGCCGTCCTGGGTGACGGTCAGGACCGGTCGCACGAGCCGGCGCTCCGACCGTACGAGCAGGGGAGCGGCCACCGGACCGAGGAGACCGGGCGTCACCCACCGCAGCGGCCCCGCCGCCCGCACCGGCACTCCACCGTCGGGCCAGGGGTGACCGGCGAGCAGGTCGAGTACGGCCGCTGCCGCCGCCCGCCCCTCGGCGGCGGCCACCACCGCCGGCTCCACGCCGCGCAGAAGGTTGCCCACCGCGAAGACCCCGGGCACGGCGGTGCGGAAGGCACCGTCCGTCGCGGGGCCCCGGGTGCCCGGAGCGAGCGGCAACCCGCCGGCCCGGGCGAGCTCGTGGTCCGGGATCCAGTCCCCGGTGAAGACGACGGTGTCGCACCGCAGCGTGTGCCGGTTCGTACGACCGTCCCCGCCCCGGACCGTGACCCCGGTCAGCCGGCCACGGCCGAGGAGCTCCGTCACGACCGCGCCGGTGAGCACCGGGACGGACCCGAACACCACGCGTCGCGCCGCGCGTTCGGTGACGACGGCCACCACCTCCACCCCGGCGGCGCGGAGCGTGCGCACGGCGTTGCGGGCCACGGGATCACCACCGACGACCACCGCCCGTCGTCCGATGGGCTCAGGGCGCGCCCCGAACCGTAGGACCAGGCGCTGGAGCTCACCCGTGGTCATCACCCCGGCGGGTCGCGATCCGGGAACGAGCCGTGCGCTGCGGGGTCGTTCGCGGGCCCCGGTGGCCAGGACGACCGCACGGGCCCGGACGCGTTCGAGGCCGGTCGGGGCGGTGACGTCGAGGGTCAGAGGCCCCGCCCAGCCGGTGGCCGACACGCCGGTACGGACGGTGGCCCCGGCCCGCAGCGCCGCCCGCACCGAACGGCGTGCGTACGCCGGGCCGTCGAGGGGGCGGCCCCGGGCGTCCGCGCCGAATCCCGGTCGGGCGCAGTGCCGTGGGACCCCTCCGGCGGCCGGCTCCCGCTCCAGGACCTCGACGCGTCCGGCGCCCAGCGCCGCGAGGCGACCGGCCGCGGCGAGCCCGGCGGGTCCCGCGCCGACCACGAGCACGTCGACCGTGCGGTTCACCGAGCCCCCTCCCCGTACTCCTCGAACACAGCCCGTACCTCCGCGCTGCAGTAGTGGCCCTGGCAGCGGCCGCCACGCGCGCGGGTGCGTCGACGCAGCCCGTCGAGGCCTCCCGGCGGGATCGTCGAGGTGAGCGCGGCCCGGATCTCGCCCCGGGTGACCCGCTCGCAGTGACAGACGATCGAGCCGAAATCCGGCTCCCGGGCGATGAGTCGGGCGTCCCGGTACGGGCGGGGGAAGGCCTCGCCGAGGTTCGGCATGCGGAGCCGGGCGAGCGGCCGTTCGGGCCCCGGGTCGAGCCCGCAGTCGGCGAGCAGCCCGCGGACGTGCTCGGCGATGGCCAGGGAGGCGGTGAGCCCGGTGGAACGGATCCCGCCCACCGTCACGTACCGGAGACCCGGGTGCGCGGCGATCCGGTAGTCCTCCTGCCCGGTGGCGGCCCGAAGGCCCGCGTAGACGGCCGTGACCTCCTCGTCGAGCAGCGCGGGGAGGATGCGGCCGCCCTGCTCGCGGAGCCCGGCGAGCCCTTCCGCCGTCGTGCCGGTGGCGGTCTTGTCGTCCAGGTCCTCGGCGGTGGGCCCGAGCATGACGTTCCCGTACACGGTCGGCGCGATGAGCACGCCCTTGCCGAGCGGGCCCGGTACGGGGAGCAGGATGTGCCGGACCAGGTCGCGGGCGAACTTGTCGAAGACCAGCAACTGGCCCCGGCGCGGAGTGACGGTGAAGTCCTCGCGGCCGACCAGCGCGTCGAAGGCATCGGCGTGGAGCCCGCAGGCGTTGACGAGATGGCGGGTCCGCAGCACCCCGCGCCGGGTGACGAGACGGTGGTACGGATCGCCCGGACGGACCTTCTCCACGCGGCAGTTGAGATGCAGCTCGACCCCGGAGCGGACCGCCTGCGTGGCGTACGCGAGGGTGGTCGTCCACGGGCAGACCACCGACTCGCCCGGAACTTCGAGCGCGGCGAGGGCGCCAGGACCCAAGTGAGGCTCTCGCACGCGGAGTTCGGCGGCGGTGAGCAGTCGGGTGGTGCGATGTCCGTTGCGCTCCGCCTTCTCCGCGAGGCGGGGGAGGGTGGCGCGCTGCTCCTCGTCCCAGGCCACGAGGAGGGCGCCCAGCGGCTCCACGGGAATGCCGGTCTCCTGCGCGTACGCGGACAGCAGCCGGTACCCCTCGCGTACGAGCCGCGCTTCCAGGGTGCCGGGCAAGGCGTCGAAACCGGTGTGCAGGATGGCGGTGTTGGCCTTCGACGTACCGTCGCCGACGTCGTTCGCAGCCTCCACGAGTGCGACCCGCAGGGGGTGGCGGGCCAGTGCCCGGGCGATCGCGGAGCCCACGACCCCCGCACCGACGACCACGACGTCGTACACCGCGTCGGGGTCCCCGGGGAGGGGCCCGGTGCGGGTGACGGTCACGTGGAGCCGGACCCGGAGTCGGACCGGGACCCGGAGTCGGAGCCGGTCCCGGAGGAGCCGGTCTCCGTGCCGAAGCCGCCACCGTGGCCGCCCGCCCGCTCCACCAGGGCCGACACCTCGCCGCGGAACCGCGCCAGGCGCTCGCCCGCCTCGTCGCCCGAGATGCGGGGCTCGTAGACGGCCGACGGCTTCCACTCCGGTACCGCCTCGCGGAGGGTGAGGCCCGGGTCGTGTCCGAGCCGGGCGACCGCGCCCACCCCGAGCGCCGTCGCGTCGGGCAACGAGGAGACCTCGACCGGGAGCTGGAGTAGATCCGCCTGGGTCTGCATGAGCAGAGCGGACCGCGTGAGCCCGCCGTCGGCACGCAGGGAGGTCAGCGGCGCGCCCCGGTCCGACGCGACGGCCGCGGCGAGTTCGACGACCTGCGCGGCGATGCCCTCGCACAGGGCGCGGACCAGATGGCCCGGCGTGGTGTCGAGTCCGAGGCCGGTGAGCGAGCCGCGGACGTCTCCCCGCCACCAGGGCGCGGCGAGCCCCGCGAGCGCGGGTACGAAGGTGACCCCGCCGGTGTCCGGGACCCCGCCGCCCACCGGGTCGATCTCCGCCGCGCCGCCGATGACGCCGAGGTCGGTGAGCCAGCGCACGGCCGAGGCGACGGTGTACACCTGGCCGTCCAGGCAGTGGGCGACCTGCCCGCGGAGCCGCCAGGCGACACAGCTGACCAGGCCCGAGGAGGCGCGCCGGGATGCGGCGCCGGTCTGGGCGAGCAGGAAGGCCCCGGTGCCGTACGTGCACTTGGCGGCGGCCGGGTCGTCGGCGCTCTGGGTGAGCAGCGCGGCCTGCTGGTCCACGAGGAGGCCGGTGAGCGGAAGCGGCGGGCCGAAGGCCGTGGTGGTGCCGACGGGGGTGTCGCAGTCCACGACCCGGGGGAGCCGTTCGCCGCCCAGGCCGTACAGGTCGAGGGCCGTCTCCGACCAGGCGACCGTGTCGAGGTCGAGGAGTCCGGTGCGTCCGGCGGTCGCCGCGTCGGTGACGAAGGCGCCGGTGAGCCGGTGGACGAGCCAGGCGTCGCTGGTGGTGACGACACCGGCTCCGGTGGCGTGGCGGCGGATCCAGGCCATCTTCGGCGCGGCGAAGTAGGGGTCGAGCGGAAGTCCGGTGAGTTGTCTCAACTGCTCCGCGTGGGCGTCGAGTTCGGAGCAGAGGGAGGCCGCTCGGCGGTCCTGCCACACCAGGGCGTCGGTGAGCGGCTCGCCGGTGGCGGGGTCCCAGGCGAGGACGGTCTCCCCCTGGTTGGCGAGGCCCACGGCCACGACCGGCGTGCCGGCCTCGGCGAGTGCCGCGCGCCCGGCGGCGACCACGGAGTCGTACAGCTCACGAGGGTCGACCTCGACCAGGCCGCCCGGCAGATAGCGGGGTCGGACCGGGGCCGTACCGCTGCCGACGACTCCGCGCTCGGGGCAGAGGACGAGGGCCTTGGTGCCCGAGGTGCCCTGGTCGACGGCGAGTACCGGGCCGCCCGTCATCGTGCGCTCCTGTTCGGTGGACGTTCGGTGATCATCCGGTCACCGAAAAGGGTCAGGGTGCCGTCGCGGCGGCCCGTCGTCAAGCCTCCGCGGATGATCACGTCAGGTCCGATCGAGGTACCTGACAGTAAGTCAAATTCAGTCGTTGGCTTGATAATTACTGTCACAAGAGAAAGTGGACCGGTCGGGTCCAGAGCCCTCTATAGTGATCGCCGATCAACGGCCGGGACGCCCGCCGGGGGACTGACCACCCCCTCCATCCACCGAGGACCCATGTCATCCACACCACGCCCCACCCCCTGATGGCCGGACACGGCTTCAGACCCGTCTACCACCCCGCGGGCCACGACCACGCCCTGCGCAACGCCGTCCAGGACTTACGCACCGGCCGCTGGGTGGCGATGGCCCGGCTCCTCGACGAGACGGAGGGCTGGGACGGCTGGACCCGCCGCACCCAGGTCCTCGCCGCCGTCGCCGCGGGCACCGACGTCGTCCACATGTGGCGGACAGAACAGCCCGGAAGCCTCGCCGCCACCGTGATGCACAGCCGCGTCACCGTCGAGCGGGCCGTACGCGCCCACCGCGCCGGCCACGCCCGTACCCGGGAACTCTGGCAGGAGGCCTGGAGCGCCTGCCGGGAGGCCGCCGACCTGGCCCCCGACGACCCCGTCCCCTGGGTCGGTCTGATCGCCCTCGCCGCCCTCGACGGCCGCCAGCGCATGGAGGAACACCGACTGTCCCCACCGGCCCCCATGCTGTCGCCCGGCCCCTGGGGCCTGCTCGCCGAGGCCGAGAAGCGCGACCCGTACAACCGCGAGGCGCACCACCGCATGCTCCAGTTCGTGTACGCCCGGCGCCCCGGACCGCTCTCCGAGGCCGTCAACTACGCGCACTGGGCCGCCTCCTCGGCACCCGTCGGCTCCGCCCTGCACGTCCTCCCGCTGTACGTGCGCGTCGAGCGCTACCGGCGCGAGCGCGGCCACGAGCGGGCCCTCGACCTGCACTGGGTCGCCGAGGACGCCGTACGCGAAGCCCAGCGCGCCCTCGACACCTGGTTCCTCTTCTGCGCCACCGACGAGGCCTCCCTGCTCGACCTCAACCACCTGGCGCACGCCCTCTTCGGGGCCCTCCGCTTCCCCGACGCGGCCCGGGTCTTCGAGTCGCTCGGCCCGTACTACACGACCCTTCCGTGGGCGTACCGAACCCCTCACCCGGACGACCGCGTGCTCGCCGAAGAGGTCTTCCTGCGCGCCCGCGCCCGCTGTCTCGGCGGCTGAAGGCCCCTCGTACGCCCCCCGCTGCCCCAACTCGGTTCATCTCTCCAACCGTTCATCCCCCCCCGACCCCGCTCCCCCCGTCCCCGGAGGAACCCATGTCGTCCCGCACCGCCCCCGACCCCACCGACGCGATACGCACGCCACCCCCGGCCCAGGACGAGGAGGCGCGGCTGAGGGAACTCGGCTACCAGCCCGTCCTCGCCCGCCGGATGGGAGGCTTCGGCAACTTCGCGATCAGCTTCTCGGTCATCTCCGTCCTCTCCGGATGCATGACCCTGTACGGCTTCGGCATGGGCACGGGCGGCCCCGCCGTCATGCTGTGGGGCTGGGCCGGTGTCGGCCTCTTCGTGCTGTGCGTGGGCCTCGCGCTCGCCGAGGTCACGAGCGCCTATCCGACCTCCGGCGCGCTCTACTACATGGCGGACCGGCTCGGCGGGCGACGCTGGGGCTGGTACACCGGCTGGCTGAATCTGCTCGGTCTGCTCGGCGCCATCGCGGGCATCGACTACGGCGCGGCGCTCTTCACCGGCGCCTTCCTCAACCTCCAGTGGGGCTTCGAACCCACCGCCGGCTCCACCTTCCTGATCTTCCTCGCGATCCTGCTGCTCCACGCCGTCCTGAACCTCTTCGGCGTCCGCCTGGTCAGCGTGCTCAACTCGGTCAGCGTCTGGTGGCACCTGGCGGGCGTGGCGATCATCGTCGGAGCCCTCGCGTTCGTCCCCGACCGGCACCAGTCCGTCGACTTCGTGTTCACCGAGTTCGTCAACGACACCGGGTGGGCCAACCCCTTCTACGTCGCCGCGATCGGCCTGCTCCTCGCCCAGTACACCTTCTCCGGCTACGACGCCTCGGCCCACCTCTCCGAGGAGACCTCGAACGCCTCCGTCGCCGCCTCCAAGGGCATCGTCCGGGCCATCTGGGTCTCCTGGCTCGCCGGATTCGCCCTGCTCGCCGGGCTGAGCTTCGCCATCCAGGACTACACCGCCACGCAGAACAGCGCCACCGGCGTCCCGCCCGCCCAGATCTTCCTGGACGCGCTCGGCACCGGCGGCGCCACCGCCCTGCTCCTCGTGGTCATCGTCGCCCAGCTGTTCTGCGGCAACGCCGAGGTGGCCGCCGCCAGCCGCATGGTCTTCGCCTTCAGCCGTGACAACGCCCTGCCGGGTTCGGCGATCTGGCGCAAGGTCAGCGGCCGCACCCAGACGCCGGTCCCGGCCGTCTGGCTCGCGGTGGTCGTGGCCGCGGTGCTCGCGCTTCCCTCGCTGTACTCCGCCACCGCCTACGGCGCCGTCACCGCGATCAACGTCATCGGCATCACGCCCGCCTACGCCATCCCGATCTATCTGCGCCTGCGCGCCGGGAACCGTTTCACCCCCGGTCCGTGGAGCCTGGGCCGCTGGAGCAAGCCGATCGGCTGGACCGCGGTCGTCTGGGTGGCGATCGTGACCGTGCTGTTCTGTCTGCCGCAGAAGTCCCCGGTGACGGTCGACACCATGAACTACGCCGTGATCGCACTGGTCGTCGTGCTCGTCCTGGCCAGCGTCTGGTGGTACGTCGCCCGCCGCTCGTACGGGACGCCTACGGCGTACGGAAACGCCCGCGAGGAGGCGGAGATCGCGGAGGGCATCGTCTGACCGGAGCTGCCGGAGCTGCCGGAGCTGCCGGACGAGCCCGACGAGCCGGTGATCCCGACGAGCCGGTGATCCCGGTGAGGCCGGTGAGGCCGGCTCCTGTCCCCGTACCGGGCAGGAGCCGGCTCACCGTCAGGCGCTGAACTCGTACGTCCAGGCCGCCGACTGGGCCGAGAAGTCGATGTCCGTGATCTCCAGGGCGTGCCCGTGCTGATCGCTCACCACCCGGTGGACGATCAGCCGGGCCGCGCCGCCGGCCGTCGTCGTGGTCGGACCCGGCGGAACGCCGACCGACTCCCGGTGGGTGATGCGCAGCCCCGCCTGGTGCATCCAGTGGTAGAGCAGTCGCAGGTCGGGCTGTTGACGCCGGTCCCGGACCCGCCGGTAGCGGGCCAGTTGGGGGATCTCCGCGAGCGCCGGCCGGGAGAACCACGACACCGCCCGCTGGAGCGCCGCTCCTTGCGGCCCGTGCACCACGTGCCGGTGTACGAGCGTCGGCTCGCCCGGGGTGAGCAGGAGCCGCGGTGCAAGTGGTGTGGGCGCGGGTTCCCAGGTGAGCGTGGCCCGTACCAGCGCCTCTGCCGCGCGGGGGCCGCCGGGGAAGGTCGGCCGGCCGGCGGTCAGGGCCGCGACGACCGGCTCGCCGGCGTCCGCGGACCCGGCGGCGGCGAAGGTGCCGCGTCGGTCGGTGACCACGAGCCTTTCGTCCCGCAGGAGTTGGAGGGCACTGCGTACCGTCTGCCGGTTGACGTGGTAGCGCTGGGACAGGGATCGTTCCGAAGGAAGTCTGCTGCCGGGGGAGATGCGGCGGTGGGCGAGGTCCTCGCGCAGCGCGGCGGCGACCCGGAGATAGAGCGGCGCGTCTGCCGTCGCCTCGGATTCGGGCTCGGCCATGATCAATCCCTCTCTTCGCTCAGCGTGATTGCCTGGGCCGTGTGGGTGATCAATTTCTATCATTGGTCTAAACCATTTAGCCAGGGCTGCCCGGCAGAGTGGCCGAAAGGAGCGAGGGCCCTTGTAATGAGGTACCAGGTGACGGGGGCGAGACCACAGCGACGGGAAAGGTGGGCGAGGCCGGATGACGACACCTTCGGAGCGCGCCGCACGGGGCAGGGCGGCCCGCAAGCGAGTCCCCCGCTCCTCCCACGGCCGCTGGATACCCAGCTCCCAGCGCCCCGACCCCATCGACGTGCTGGAGCGCGAGTCCGCGGGCCGGCTGCCCGACCTCGTCCCCCTCCGGTACGGCCGGATGTCGGCCTCCCCCTTCGCCTTCCTCCGCGGCGCCGCGGCCGTCATGGCCGCCGACCTCGCCGCCCAGCGCCACACCGGGCTCACCGTCCAGCTCTGCGGCGACGCCCACCTCCTCAACTTCGGGGTCTACGCCTCACCCGAACGGACGCTCCTCTTCGATGTGAACGACTTCGACGAGACGCTCCCCGGACCCTTCGAATGGGACGTGAAGCGGCTCGCCGCCAGCATCACCGTCGCCGCCCTCCAGAACGGCAGCAGCAAGGCCAAGGCCCACCGCGCGGCCCTCGTCGCCACCGAGGCGTACCGGACGGCCATGCGCCGGCTCGCCGGACTCGGCGAGCTCGCCGTCTGGTACGAGCGGATCGCCGCCGACGACCTGGTCCCCCTCGTCCGCCGCGACGACCGGGCCCGCCTCGTGCACCGGCTCGCCGGCGCCCGCCGCCGCACCAGCCTCCAGGTCCTGACCAAGCTCACCGAGACCGACGCCACCGGGGCGCGGCACATCGTCGACGACCCGCCGCTCCTGGAACGGGCCACGGACCTCGACCGGGTCACCTTCGGCAAGATCTTCAACGACTACCGCAGCTCGCTCGCCGAGGAACGCCGTGTCCTCCTCGACCGCTACCACTTCGTCGACGCCGCGCGAAAGGTCGTCGGCGTCGGCAGCGTCGGCACCCGCTGCTTCGTCCTCCTCCTCGAAGGCCGCGACGACGGAGACCCGCTCATCCTCCAGATCAAGGAGGCCGGGAAGTCCGCCCTGGAGGAGTACCTGCCGGCGAGTACGTTCACCCACCAAGGACACCGTGTCGTCTCCGGGCAGCGCCTCACCCAGGCCGCCAGCGACATCTTCCTCGGCTGGATGACCGGCCCCGAACAACGCCACTTCTACTGGCGCCAGCTGCGCGACATGAAGGGCTCGGCGGAGGTGGAGAGCATGTCCCCGGCCCTGCTCCGGGACTATGCGGCGCTCTGCGGCCGCGCCCTGGCCCGCGCCCACGCCCGCTCGGGCGACCGGATCGGGATCGCGGCCTATCTCGGCGGCTCGGACGTCTTCGACCGAGCCGTCGCCGACTTCGCCCTCGCCTACGCGGGCCAGAACGCCGACGACTACGCGGCGCTCGGCGGGGCCATCGCGGCGGGGATGGTGGCGGCTGCGCCGGGGGCCTGAACGGGCACAGGCGGCGTCGCCGAGGGCCTGATCGGGTGCCGGTGCCGGTGCCGGTGCCGGGCTTGGCTCGGAGCGGGCGGAAGTCGCGGTCGTCGTACGGTCGGCCCGGGCCCCATGGCGCGGCGCCGGCCCGACCGTACGCGCAGCCGTTACGACCCGGCGCTGCCTCGCAGCGGCGGCTCCGCGGGTGTCTCGGCCTCCGGGCCGAAGAGCACAGCCCGCGCCACCGACGGAGCGAAGAGGCTCGTCAGCGGGGCGGTCAGGGTGAGAGCCGCGCGGAAGGGCGTGCCTACGACCGGGTCGCCCGCGGCCCGCGCCTGCACCCGGCTCAGGTACCAGCCGACCGCCTTGTCCATCGGACCAGGACGTGCCGCGTCACCGGTCGCCCCGGGCATCTTCTTGTCGGCGCCCGCCGAGATGTCCCAGGCCTGCCGGGAGGCGTCGAGCAGCGCGCGCTGCACGGTGCGGGTGGTCGGGGTGCGCTTGGTGTCGGAGAGCGCCCGGCGCAGTGCGACCGCGCTGAGCGCGGCGACGGCCATGCCCTGCCCGTAGATCGGGTTGAAGGCGCACAGTGCGTCGCCGGTGGCCAGGAATCCGGCCGGGCGGCGCCCCGGACGGTCGTACCGGCGCCGGATGTTGGCGGTCCTGCGGAAGCCGTACACCGGGGACACGGGCTCGGCCCGAGCGAGCCAGTCGCTGACCACCGGGTGCGGCAGCCGCTTCGCGTACTCCTCGAACGCGCCCTCGTCGGTGGGCGGTTCGTCGCCCCGCAGGCCCGAAAGGGTCACCAGGTGACGCCCGTCGCCGAGGGGCAGCACGACACCGCCGTACACCTGGTCGGGGTTGGGCACGATGTAGTACCCGGTCGCGTCGGTGCCCGGCTGGTCCTCCGGGGAACGGTAGACGCGGGTTCCGTACGCGAGACCGGTGTCCAGGGTCTCCTCGTGCGGGGCCTCCGCGCCGATGCCCGCGAGCCAGTCGGCGGCCTTCGTGGACCGCCCGGACGCGTCCACCACCAGATCGGCGGTCAGCGTACGGGGCTGCTTGTCGGCTCCCGCACCGCGCTCGCGCAGCCGCACGCCCCGCACGCGCGAGGAGTCGCCGACGAGCCCCACCGTCTCGGTGCCCTCGACCAGCTCGATCCGGGGGTCGGCGAGGACGCGCCGGCGTACCAGCCACTCCAGCTGGGGGCGCGAGCCGGTGTAGAAGTGCGCGGTCGCGGGCGTGCGGCTGTACCACTTGCCGTTCTGCCACTGGACCATGTCCTCGGGGACACCCACCTTGGGCGCCCCGAGGTCGGTCAACTCGTCCATGAACCCCGGCAGCAGCTCGTCGAGCGCCCGCTGCCCACCCGCGATCAGCACGTGCAGATGCCGGCCCTGCGGGACGCCCGGCCGCGCCTCCTGGCCCTCGGGGAGCCGGTCGCGCTCGACGACCGTCACCTTCTCCGCGTGCTCGGCCAGCACCCGAGCGGCAAGCAGTCCAGCGAGACTTCCCCCGATGACCACCGCGTGACGTGTCGCACGGTGCCCCAAGTCGTCGGCCATACCCGCCCTTTCATGTCGTGGAACTTCAACGGTCCAGTATCCACGCCGGTACGTGCCAAGGGGTGACACGGCCGCACGGTTTCGGCCGCACGGGCCCGCGGCTAGGGTGACGCGCATGGCATGTGAACGCCGCATCGGACCCACGGGCTTCAGGTAGCCCGCCAGGACTTCCCTGGCGGTGCCGACCGAGGAGCCCCATGGCACGCACCGCACACCACATCCCCGGCTCACGCCGCTGGCCCGCGAACGAGACCGCACCGGGGGGCCCTTGGCGTTCCCTCGTCCTGCGCGATCTCCGCTACAGCGCCGCCTGCCTCTCCGAGGCCACCCATGGCGGCAGCCGGCCGCGCCCGCGCGCGATCCGCCGCAGCGTGGCCGTCTACCGATGGCCCCGCTTCAACCGGGACGCCGACGTGGCACGGTGGTCCGCCCAGCAGGAACGCGGGGCGCGGATGCGCCTGCGCACGCAGGCGGGTCTCCTCCTGCGCCTCGTGAACACCCCGGACGGAGTCCTCACCCTGAGCGCCGCCGAAACCGTGGACGTACCTCCCGCACGGCACCGGCACGGCTCCCTCTGGTTCGCCTAGAGAGTGTCCTGCCGATCAGACAGGTCCGATCGGCAGGACACCCCAGGGACTGCGCGGTGGACCAGGGCCGGTGCCGCGAGGTCCCGCACCGGACATCACTCCGTCCCGAGTTCCGCCAGCGCGCCCGTCAGCCATTCCACCCAGAAGCGTTCCATCTCGATTCCGCCCCGCAGGACGAGATGGCGCAGCCGGTCGGGTTCCGAGGTACGGCGTTCGGTCGGGAAGTCGCGGGTCTCGATCGCGAGGTACTCGTCCAGCTGCTCCCGGTGCAGGCCGAGGTGGCGGGTCAGTTCGGTGCGGAGGCCCGACGCGCCCACCACCGCGGCCGCCCGCATGCGCAGGAGGAGGGCGGCACGCATCGGTTTCGGGTCCTCGGACCGCGCCACCCAGGTGCCGAGCTCCTCCCGCCCCGCGGGCAGCACCTCGTACTCCTTGCGCTGCCCCCGTACGGGCACCGGGGCGGGCAGGGCACGGATGTGCCCCGCCTGCTCCAGCTTGCCCAGCTCGCGGTAGATCTGCTGGTGCGTGGCCGACCAGAAGTAGCCGATCGACTTGTCGAAGCGGCGCGTCAGTTCGAGGCCGGAGGACGGCTTTTCGAGCAGCGCGGTGAGGATCGCGTGCGGGAGGGACATGGACGCATCCTAGAAGTGGCCGGCCACGGTGATCACAGGGTGGCCGCGAGCCGGGTGCCCTGGTCGATGGCCCGCTTGGCGTCCAGCTCGGCGGCCACGTCCGCGCCGCCGATCAGGTGCGCCACGCGGCCCGCCGCCACCAGCTCCTCGAACAGGTCCCTGCGCGGCTCCTGGCCCGCGCAGAGCACGACCGTGTCGACGGGCAGCAGCTGCTGCTCGCCGCCGATGGTGACGTGCAGGCCCTCGTCGTCGATCCGGTCGTACGACACGCCCGCGACCATCGCCACGCCCCGGTGCTTCAGCTCGGTGCGGTGGATCCACCCCGTGGTCTTGCCGAGGCCGGCGCCGACCTTGGACTCCTTGCGCTGGAGCAGGTGCACCTGGCGCGGCGGCGCGCCGCGCTCGGGCGCGCGCAGTCCGCCCCGGTTCTCGTACGAGGTGTCCACACCCCACTGGCGGAAGTACGTCTCGGGGTCCTGGCTCGCGCCCTCCCCGCCGTCCGTGAGGAACTCCGCGACGTCGAAGCCGATGCCGCCCGCGCCGATGATCGCGACCCGCTCGCCGACGGGCGCGCCGTCCCGCAGCACGTCCAGGTAGCTGAGGACGCTCGGGTGGTCCACGCCCGCGATGCCGGGGGTGCGGGGGGAGACGCCGGTGGCGACGACGACCTCGTCGAAGTCGTCCAGGTCGCCGGCCGCGACCGGGGTGTTCAGGCGGACGTCGACCCCGCGCTCGGCGAGCTGCACGCGGAAGTAGCGCAGCGTCTCGTCGAACTCCTCCTTGCCGGGGACCTTCTTGGCGATGTTCAGCTGACCGCCGATCTCGGCGGCCGCGTCGAACAGGGTCACGGAGTGGCCGCGCTCGGCCGCCGACACCGCGCAGGAGAGGCCGGCCGGGCCCGCGCCGACGACGGCGATCCGCTTGGCGCGGCGGGTGGGGGAGAGGACCAGCTCGGTCTCGTGGCACGCGCGCGGGTTGACCAGGCAGGACGTGATCTTCAGGTTGAAGGTGTGGTCCAGGCAGGCCTGGTTGCAGCCGATGCAGGTGTTGATCGTGTCGGCGCGGTCGGCCGTGGCCTTGGCGACGAAGTCCGGGTCGGCGAGGAAGGGGCGGGCCAGCGAGACCAGGTCGGCGCGGCCGTCGGCGAGGATCTCCTCGGCGACCTCGGGGGTGTTGATGCGGTTGCTGGTGACGAGCGGCACGGAGACCGCGCCCATCAGCTTCTTCGTCACCCAGGTGTAGGCGCCGCGCGGCACGGAGGTGGCGATGGTGGGGATGCGCGCCTCGTGCCAGCCGATACCGGTGTTGATGATGGTGGCCCCGGCGGCCTCGATCTCCTTGGCGAGCTGGACGACCTCCTCCAGGGTGGAGCCGCCGGGCACGAGGTCCAGCATGGAGAGCCGGTAGACGAGGATGAAGTCCTCGCCGACGCGCTCGCGGATGCGGCGGACGATCTCCAGCGGGAAGCGGACGCGGTTCTCGTAGGAGCCGCCCCAGCGGTCGGTGCGCTGGTTGGTGGCGGCGGCGATGAACTCGTTGATGAGGTAGCCCTCGGAGCCCATGACCTCGACGCCGTCGTACCCGGCCTCCTTGGCCAGCTCGGCGCAGCGGGCGTAGTCCTCGACGGTCTGCTCGACCTCGGCGTCGGTCAGCTCGTTCGGTACGAAGGGGCTGATGGGGGCCTTGATCGCGCTGGGCGCGACGAGGGCGGGGTGGTACGCGTACCGGCCGAAGTGCAGGATCTGCATCGCGATGCGGCCACCGGCCTCGTGCACGGCGTCGGTGATCAGCCGGTGCTCGGCGACCTCGTCCGTGGTGGTGAGCTTGGCACCGCCGTCCCAGGGGCGACCGGCGTCGTTGGGCGCGATGCCACCGGTGACGATGAGGCCCACGCCGCCCCGGGCGCGCTCCGCGTAGAAGGCGGCCATGCGCTCGAAGCCGTGCTCGGTCTCTTCGAGGCCGACGTGCATCGACCCCATGATCACCCGGTTGGGCAGGGTGGTGAACCCGAGGTCGAGCGGGCTCAGCAGGTGCGGGTACGGGGTCATGCGGGCGCCTCCTCGCGCAGGAACGTCAGCCTCAGTTCTAGGTGACCTCCCCCCTTTGTGCAACTAGTTGCAGAAGGTTCGGGACGTGATGTCTACTACTCGGTAGCAAGCGCGTCGGCGGTGAGTGGCGAGCAGAGCGCGGCGGGTGGCGGCCCGTGGTGTCGCTACTCGGCACCGTGCGGCGCCGCGGCCGCCCCCAGCCAGGCGTCCAGCTCCTCCGGCGTCCGCGGCTCCGCGGCATCCGCGGTGAGCAGGCCCTGGGAGCGGAGCAGCCGTGCCACCGCCGTGCCCCAGGGGCGTCGCAGCCTCGCCTCGTCGAGCAGGGCGTCGTCCGCGAGGAGCTCCGCGACCGGGCCCGTCCGCAGTCCCGAAGGAGCGAGCACCGCCGCCTCGTCCGCCCAGCGCAGCGCCAGATCCACGTCGTGCGTGGCCATCAGCACGGTCGTGCCGGACTCCCGCAGCCTCCGGAGCGCGTCGAGCAGCCGCTCCTGCCCGTGCGGGTCGAGGCCTGCCGTCGGCTCGTCCATGATCAGGACCCGGGGACGCATCGCCACCGCGCCCGCGATCGCCGCCCGCTTGCGCTGCCCGTACGACAGCAGATGCGTCGGCCGGTCCGCGAGCGCCACGATGTCCAGCGCCTCAAGCGCCTCCCGGACCCGCAGCCGAACCTCCTCCTCGGGCAGGCCGAGGTTCATCGGACCGAACGACACGTCCTGGCCGACCGACGCGGCGAACAGCTGGTCGTCCGGGTCCTGCACCACCAGCTGCACGGTGGTCCGCAGCCGGGTCAGCCCCTTCCGGTCGTACGCCACCTCCACCCCGTCGAGGAGCAGCGACCCGCTCCCGCACCGCAGGCCGCCGCTGAGCAGCCGCAGCAGCGTCGTCTTGCCGCTGCCGTTGCGGCCGAGCAACGCGACCGCCCGCCCCTCGGCCACCGCGAAGTGCACACCGGACAGGACCGCGGGCCCGTCCTCGTAGGCGAAGCCCGCGTTCACCAGCTCCACGACGGGTGCCGGAGGGGGCGGAGGCGTCGTGGGCGTCGAAGACGTCACGGAAGGAACCTTTCCAGTACGAGGGTGAGGGCGACGAGCCCCGCGAGCAGGGCGCCGGACGCGGTCAGGAAGCGGCGGGAGATCGCGCACGCGGGCACCAGGACCCGCAGCGTCCCGTCGTACCCGCGTCCCGCGAGCCCCGACTGCAGGCGCTGTGCCCGGTCGAAGGCCCGTACGAACGTGGTCGCGCCGAGGCCCGCGAGGGAACGCCAGGTCGCCGCCCGCGTGGTGTGCCCGAGGCGGGCCGCCTGCGCCTGCCGGATCTTGGACATCGAGTCGAGCAGCAGGAAGATGATCCGGTACATCACGAGCGCCACGTCCACCACCGGCGCCGGCACCCCGGCCCGTACGAGCCGGGGCAGGACGTCCGACACCGGCGTCGTGAACGCGAACAACAGCACCCCGAGCGACGCGGAAGCGGTCCGCAGGAGCAGCTCGCCCGCCTGCACCGGACCGCCCGGCGCGAGGGCCACGAGCCCCCGGGGGCCGCCCACCTCGAAGAGCAGCGGAATCGCGCCCGTGACACAGAACCCGAGAGGGATCCGGAACGCCCGCCACAGCGCCCGGCCCGGCACACCGGCCGGCCCGAGCAGCACCGTGAGCGTGGCCGTCGCCACGAGAACAGCACCCGGCCACGGCGGCAGACCCACCGCGCACAACGTCAGACCGAAGCCGAGAAGCGCCTTCTCGGCGGGATGACGGCGGCGCCAGCGACTGCTGTGCGCCGCCGCGTCGATCGGCAACATCGGCGGCTACGCGTCCTGTCCGCCGGCGGACACGGCACCCGACACGGAACCCGGGCCGTTGCCGTTCTCCGGCGCCTTGGTCACAGCGGCGTCGGCCGCCTGAGCAGCGTCATCCGCCCGTGTCGTGCCGGCCGTCCCGGCAGCCTCCGCCTGGGCCGCCCCCTGCCGACGGCCGCGCCGCAGACCGAAGTAGTACGCCAGGACACCGGCACCGAGGGCCGCCTGCAGGGCGAACAGCGCCGACTCGATCTCTCCGGACGGCGGTTCGTACAGCGGACTGAACCACGGTTCGTAGTCCGGCTGGAGCTCCGTGATCGCCGTCTCCGCCTCCGCGTCCGCCCCGGTGAAGGGCTCCTCCTTGTGGTCCCCGAGCCCCAGCACGAGCGGCAGGACCGCCAGCGCCGCGACGACGAGCAGCAGCAGGGCGTTGATCTTCGCGTTCCGGCTCATCGCGCGGCCGCCTCCTCGCGTCGGTCCGTCCTGCGCCCGGCGAGGACGCCGAGCCGGATCAGGTCGCCCTTGCTCGACTGCGTGAGCAGCCGCATCACGAGCACCGTGAGCAGGCCCTCGCTCACCGCCAGCGGAATCTGGGTCACGGCGAAGATCCCGCCGAACTTGGCCAGGGCGCCGGGTATCCCGCTGCCCGGGTCGGGGAAGGCGAGCGCCAGCTGGACGCTGGTCACGCAGTACGTGGACAGGTCGGCGACGAACGCACCGAAGAAGACGGCCACCATCAGGGGCGTACCGAACCGGCGGAGCAGTACGTACGTCCCGTACCCCGCCCAGGGCCCGACGATCGCCATCGAGAAGGCGTTCGCGCCGAGCGTGGTCAGTCCGCCGTGGGCGAGCAGCAGGGCCTGGAAGAGCAGGGTGATCGTCCCCAGGACCGCCATGATCGGCGGCCGGAAGAGGATCGCGCCCAGACCCGTACCGGTCGGGTGTGAGCAACTACCGGTGACAGAAGGCAACTTGAGTGCCGACAGAACGAAAGTGAAGGCGCCCGAGGCGCCGAGCAACAGGGTGGACTCGGGATTCGACCGCACCTCGCGGGTCAGCGCGCGAACCCCGTGGACGACGAACGGCGCGGACGCGACGCCCCAGGCGGCGGCGTGCACAGGGGGCAGATACCCCTCGGCTATATGCATGGTTGGGAGACCCTCTCCAGCACCTCGTGGATGGACAACGCACCCTGGCCGGTCTCCTGGCTGACGGTCATGCCGGTCCGACTCCGCCTTCCCACACCACGACGATTCCCCGTCGTGGTCCAGTGGCTTCCCCGCGGGTGTTTCCCGCAGGGGTGGAGCCGGACCTCCCGATCACAGTGGCGAGGGCCGCACCGGTACTGCACCGGTTTCCCGTACACCAAGGCCCTGCGACATTAGTGCGTTGACCAGGTACATCACAACACGGTCGCCACCCGGTGCGGCCCCTCGCTCACTGCGCGCAGTCACTCCTTGCGATAGGCGTACGCCTCCGAGGCCGCCGCCGCCACCGCGTCGAGGTCCCCGCCCGCGCTCGCCGTGACCAGCGCGGCGACCGCGCCCTCGACGAACGGCGCGTCCACCAGGCGCGCGCCCTCGGGCAGTTCGTCGCCCTCGGCGAGGAGCGCCTTCACGGTGAGCACCGCGCTCCCCAGATCGACCAGGATCGCCACTCCGACGCCCCGGTCGACGCCCTTCGCCGCCTCCGCGATCAGCTCGGAGCTCGTCCCCAGCCCACCGTCCGGCGTCCCGCCGGCCGGGAGGACCGGCGCCAGGTCACCGCCGCCGGCGAGCCCACGGGCCAGCTCGGCCACCGCCGCGGCGACGGCGGCGCTGTGCGAGACGAGCACGATGCCGACGGAACCCGCGCCGGTCCCGCCACTCATGACGCCCCCTCGGTACGCGCGGTCCCCGCCCCCGCGGTCTCTTCCAGGGCGGCGAACAGCAGCGCCGAGGACGTGGCCCCCGGATCCTGGTGCCCCACCGACCGCTCGCCCAGATAGCTGGCCCTGCCCTTGCGAGCCCGCAGGGGTACGGTCGCGAGGGCGCCCTCCTCGGCGGCGGCACGGGCCGCGCCGAACGAGCCCCGCAGGCCCTCCACGGCCGGAACGAGCGCGTCCAGCATCGTCTTGTCGCCCACCTGCGCGCCGCCCAGCTGGGACACGGCGGCCACACCCGAGCCCAGGGCCTCCGCCAACTGGAGCCGGGTGATGCGCTCCTCGTCGCCCAGCGTCTTGCCGGTACGGCGCAGCAGCGTGCCGTACAGCGGCCCCGACGCGCCGCCCACGGTGGAGATCAGCTGCCGGCCGGCGGTGACGAGCACCGCGCCCGGCGTCGCGGGCGGCTCCTTGGCCAGGGTCTCGGTCACGGCGGCGAACCCGCGCCTGAGGTTGGTGCCGTGGTCGGCGTCGCCGATCGCCGAGTCCAGCTCGGTGAGCCGGTCCGCCTCCCGGTCGACGGCCTCGGCCACCGCGGCCAGCCACCGCACCAGGAAGTCCGCGCCGAAGTCCACGGTGGAGGTCTCCGTCATGTCGCTGTCCTCTCCCATCCCTCGTCTCACCGGCCCCAGCGCAGCGCGGGCGTCTGCACGGGCGCGTCCCAGAGGCGAAGGAGCTCCTCGTCCACCTCGCACAGGGTCACCGAGCAGCCGGCCATGTCGAGTGAGGTCACATAGTTGCCGACGAGGGTCCGGGCCACGGGCACACCCCGCTCGCCGAGGACGCGTTGCACCTCCGCGTTGAAGCCGTACAGCTCCAGGAGCGGGGTGGCGCCCATCCCGTTCACCAGGGCGATGACAGGGCCCGACGGGCGGAGGTCCTCGACGACGGCGTCGACGGCGAAGTCCGCGATCTCCCGGGAGGTCATCATCGGCCGGCGCTCGCGCCCCGGTTCGCCGTGGATGCCGATGCCCAGCTCCAGTTCGCCCTCCGGGAGGTCGAAGGTGGGGCTGCCCTTGGCGGGGGTGGTGCACGCGCTCAGCGCGACGCCGAAGGACCGGGAGCGCTCGTTGACCCGGCGGGCGATCGCCTCCACGCGCTCAAGGGGTGCGCCCTCCTCGGCGGCTGCGCCCGCGATCTTCTCCACGAAGAGCGTGCCGCCGGTCCCGCGGCGGCCCGCCGTGTACAGGCTGTCCTTGACGGCGACGTCGTCGTCGACCAGCACCTTGGCGACCTGGATGCCCTCGTCCTCGGCGAGTTCGGCGGCCATCTCGAAGTTCAGTACGTCGCCGGTGTAGTTCTTGACGACGAACAGCACCCCGGCGCCACTGTCGACGACGGCCGCGGCCCGCACCATCTGATCGGGCACCGGGGAGGTGAACACCTCCCCGGGACACGCCGCCGCCAGCATCCCGGGCCCGACGAACCCCCCGTGCAACGGCTCGTGCCCGGACCCGCCCCCGGACACCAGCGCGACCTTCCCCGCCACGGGCGCGTCCCGCCGCACCACGATCCGCCGCTCCACGTCGACGGTGAGCTCGGGATGAGCAGCGGCCATTCCGCGCAGCGCGTCGGCGACGACGGTCTCGGGAACGTTGATCAGCATCCTCACGGATACCTCCTGGTGAGACTAGCAGGCATGTGACTGAGCAGGCTTTTCGCAGGTCAGAATGGGTGAGGCCGGTTATTGATCTTGGCGGTTCATGGCGCCCGGGGGCGGTTTCGCGCGGTACTGATGCTGACCTGTTGCTGACTTCCCTGACTACATGTCAGGTCTGGCTTGTGCTGGATGCTCTTTGCATTCGTGCATGATGGCGCAATTATCGGCATGGGTGGTGGGGTCGTGCACCGGTGCGTCGCGGCAGGAAGCGGCCGATCCCTGTCGGCAGGTTTCGTGTGGCGCCTTAGGGCTCGGCGGCGACCGACTGGATGGCGAGTCGCCGTGTGGGGATGCATGCTCGAAACACGGGCCACGGATGAGCCGGCAGGCAATACAGTTCGTGGCCGTGGACTCCGCGGTGAGGAGTCCGTTGCGGCGTCCTGGGGAAGTGATGCGCGATGGGGCTGTCGGGCGGGGCGGCGGACAAAGCAGGTAACCGATACGAGGACTGGTGGACCGCGCTGAAGGTTGCGGACCTTCTGCGCGGAGAGGCCTCGCGGATCCGTCTTGAGCCTCCGGGACAGGCCGGTGAGGGCATCGAGTTCCAGCTCGTGGCCAAGGGGGAGACCTGGTGCGATCAGGTGAAGGACGTGGCTTCGAAGGGGCCATGGACGCTGAAATCCGCGGCAGCCCTTCTCACGGCCGTGTCCGGCCACCTTGCCGGCGGCAGGAAAGTGCGACTCGTTCTCTCGACCGGGGCGCCCAGACTGCACGACCTCGCCGGCCGTGCGAGGGCCGCTGTCACCCTCGCCGAGTTCGAAGAGATTCTCACCGACACCCAAGGGAGCGACTTCACGGTCCTGTGCGGCACCTGGGCCGATGACGGCAGACCCGTAGCCCGGGAGACCGCCTGGCGGTACCTCCGGTCCGCCTACGTGGAGCACTACCCGCCGGAGAACCTGCGCCAACTGGTCCACCTCACTTACGAGCAACTGTTCGTAGGGAATCCTGAGGGAATCGTCAGGCAGCTGAGCGGATACCTGGACGACAACCTCCACAAGTGGCTCACCGGGTCCGAGATCCGTAACCACTTGCTCTCTCTTGACGGAGTTCGACTCCGGCTGTTGGCCGGGGACAGCAATACGCTCAATTCCCTGGCGGACACCAAGGACGGGTTCCTGCGGCGCGTGCGTGGTACAGCACCCATCCTCGGACTGGCCGCGCGTCCTCACCTCGACCAGCTGTACGGTCGGTTGGTGGCGGAGAACGGTCCGCAGATCGTGTTGTGCGAGGGACGGGCGGGCTCGGGTAAGTCGACGGTTGTTGCGGATGTACTGGAACGCCTCGCAGACCAGGGGTGGCCGATCGCCGCTGTTCGTATGGACCAGGCTGATCTGTCGGTGCGAACGGCAAGAGATCTCGGCACCATGATGAATCTGCAGGATTCGCCCGGGATCCTGCTGCCCGGAGTCGCCGATGGAAGGCCAGGGCTCTTCGTCATCGACCAGCTGGACGCTGTCAGTCTGTACAGCGGTCGCATGGCGGATGCTTTCGAGGCCGTTGAGGGTGTACTCGCTCAACTCTCGGTCGCGCCGAACATCAAGGTGCTCTTGGTGGCCCGTACCGTCGACATCGAACAGGACGGCAGGCTCAGCAGACTGATTACGGCGGACGCACGAGCGGCGAGATTCCCAGTGGGGGAGCTGACCGAAGAGTCAGTGCGTGCCGTACTCGCCGCGAGTGGGAACGATCCCGACAGCCTGAGCCCGGTGACGCTGGAGCTATTGCGCACCCCTCTGCACCTGGCGGTCTTCAGCACCCTCCCCCCTGCCGCCCGCGCAGTGTCCTACCGAACTTTGCAGCAGCTCTACGGCAGTTACACCAAGGAGGTGCGCAGACGCGTCGGAGCCCGTAGGGAACGCTTCGACTGGCAGGGCATCGTCGGCGCTCTGTGTGCCTTCATGAGCGAACGGGAGAGCCTGCAAGCGCCCCTCGCTGTTCTCGACAGCTATGCGCTGGAGGATGTCGAGGCCTTGAAGTCGCAGGGGGTCCTGGTGGGCGACGAGGAACGCATCGGCTTCTTCCACGAGACTTACTTCGACTACCTCTTCGCCCGCTCCTTCCTCACCACCGGAAGGGACATCCACGACTTCCTGGCCGACTCCGGACAGCACCTCTTCAGACGGGCACAGACCCGCCAGATCCTCGAGCACCTCGCCGGCACGGACCGCGACCCGTTCCGTGAGACCACGACACGGCTGCTCGGCTCCACCCGGATCCGCTCCCACCTGCACGACGTGATCACCACCGTTCTCGCGCAGCTTGACGCGACGCCGGCGGACTGGCTGGCCATCGAACCGTTCGCCTGGGGCGCGAGCCCGGTGGCACGTAAGGTGCGCCGGTTGCTGGCGCTGCCCGCCTGGTTCGATGCCGCGGATCACGACGGCAGGTGGGAACGCTGGCTGGCCGCTGCCGAAACCGTCGATGCCGCGTTCGCCGAACTGCTCATCGCGGCGCGGCACAGGCCAGAGCGGGCAACAGAGCTGGTACGCCCCCGCATCAGCACCACTCCCGAGTGGCGACGGCGTCTCCTCAGGCTCATGGAGTGGTCCCTCGCTCCCGGCCTCGTCGACCTGGCTGTCGACCTGATCCGGACAGGACAGGCCGACGAGGCCCGCGGCCCCATCGCGAACAACAGCGACTTCTGGTCGCTGCTCTACGGCCTCCCCGAGACCGCCCCCGTTCCGGTAGCCAGGCTCGTCGGCGCCTACCTGGACCGGGCACGGACCCGGGAGCTTCCCGACAGCAGCCGCAAGCCGTTCGGGGGCGAGTACCTCGCGGCCCACTCGCAGACCGCGGCCACCGTCCTGTCCCAGATCGCGGAGGCCGCGCCCAAGGCGTACGTGGACAACATCCTGTCCTTCGTACTTCACACAGCAGAGTCCGACGAGGCCTTCGACGGGCGGTCAGGCAGTCGCTGGTTGTACCGACAACGGGACGGCAGCAGCGTCGGTGCCGAGCTGCTCACTGCCCTTGACACCGCCTTGCGCGCCCTGCCGGCCACCGACCCGGCCGCCGCGGCCGACGCCTTGACGAGACTGAGCGGATCGGCAACGGAGATCGCCCGCTTCCTGACCTGCCGCCTGTACACCACCCTGGGGGCGGCTGACGAGGCGCTCGACTGGCTCTGCAGCGACCAGCGAAACCTCCATTTGGGCTGGGTCGACAGTTCCCGCTGGGCCTCTCGTGAACTCATCGCGGCCGCCACGGCCGACTGCACCGACGACACCCTTGACCATCTGGTCGAAGTGCTTCTCGGGTACTACCCGACGACGGAGCAGCGCCGAAGAGTGAAGGGAGACCCCAGCCGTTGCGGCTGGGGCCAGTACGAACTGCTGTCGGCGATCGACCCCGTACGTTGCAGCGACAAGGTTCGACGGAGGCTCGACGAGCTGGAACGGAGGTTCCCCGGAGCCACCCCGTCCCCGCCTTCGGGGGTTGTCACCGCGTGGGCCGCTTCTCCGATCAGCGACCATGCGGCGGCGCACATGACTGACGAACAATGGCGTCGCGCTTTGGACAAGTACGCCAAGCCCCGGGCCGAGCGGTCGTGGCCGCCCCAGGGCGGCGCGCGCGAACTCGCCGGCACGCTCCGCACCCGAGCCGGACAGGAGCCCTCGCGCTTTGCCGCCTTCGCCCTCACCCTCGGGCCCGACATGCCCGGGGCGTATCTGTGCGCGATCGTGGAAGCAGCCGCACCCCATCTGGACAGTGGGACATGGGAGAAGCTGGTCCTCCACACCCACCGGACTCTCGGCGAAGAGGCAGGCTCCACGGTGTGCCGTGCGCTCCAGGCCACGCCCGACCGCTTCACCTCCGCCCAGCTTCCCCTCCTCACGAGCTACGCGGCGGCCTCCAGCCCCGAGCGGGACACCCGCGACCTGGACGCAGAAGGCACCCGCACCGATCTGCTGACCGCAGGTCTGAACGCCACCCGGGGGCAGGCAGCCATCACGTGCGCGAGCCTTCTCTTCCACGATGCCCGCCACCTGCCCGAAGTCAGACCCCTCACCCTCCGACTCGCCACCGACCCCGTACTCGCCGTCCGCGTTTGCGCCGCCGAAGCCGTCCGCGCCTTGATGAACCACGATCCGCAGACCGCGCTGGACACCGCGGACCAGCTGATGACGCACCAGGACCTCAACGTCCACAACGCGCACACGACCCAGCGCCTGCTCATCGGAGCTCTGGCCCGCGACCCCGCACGATTCGCCCCCCACCTTGACGCGGCCCTCCATGGTCCACGGCAGACGATGGAGCTCGCAGGACAGACCTGGGCCGTGGTGACGCTCCAAGGAATTGGTACGCCGGGCTTGCCCACCACGGTGCTGCAGCTGGACACCATGGCCCGCCGTGGCGCGGCCAGGATCTTCGCCAGCAACCCCGACCACTACACACGTCTCCTGCCTCTGCTCGACGATGAGGACGAAGAGGTCCGCAACAACGCATCGGCCGTGATGAGGCACGCCTTCGACCTGCTTCCCTCCCAGGCCGACGAGCTTGTCCAGGCGTTCATCGCCAGCAAGGCTTCCCCCGCCAACGTGGGGGAGCTCGCCTTCGCACTCCACGACGCGACCGGCCCCCTCCCGCCGGCGGCGTTGCACGCCTGCGAGCACATCGTCGGCCAGACGGGCGCCGATATGGCCGACATCCGAACTCGTCATGCGGCTCACGGCCGCTACGTGGTGACGGCGGTCCTGCGGCTGTACCGCCAAAGCCCTCCCTCCATGCGCAGCCGTTGTCTGGACATCATCGACGCCCTCTCCCGGGCCGACGTCCCAGGTCTTCACGCTGCGCTGGAAGGTGAACGCTGACCTCATCGCCACGTGATCGTTTGGCTGACGCCCGGAACTAGGAATTGGCCACCGAGGCTGGAACGCCCGGAACCACGGCCGACCACCGCTTGCTCCTTCCGCCCGCTGCCGCCGACCCGCTCGGGGACCCTGTGCCCTCCACAGACTCCCCTCGTCGGCATAAGAAGATGCGGCAGTTCCGTCGGCGCTTATCGGAGGCACGGTGGTCAGGAGCACCTCCAGGGAAGCGCTGCGTGACTTGTGGAGTCCTCCGTATGGGGTTGGAGGTGGGTAAGCCCTCTGCCGCTGGCTGAGGAAGCGTAAGGGCAGGCGACAAGCGGTCAGCTTGAGTCCCCAAGAACCTGGGGAACGCTGCCCGGATCTGCGCCTCGTTGTGCCTGAGGAAACATCCTATGACCTACAAAAACAGGGTGAGGGAAACCAATTTTAGAGGTGCGTCGATGCTGCGTACTCTGTTCAAGTCCAAGATCTGACTATTTGGCGTCGCCGCAGGTCAGGGGCATCATGTGCCCCCCTCAGGTCAGCAAACGGTCAGCACGCGTCCCCGCTGTGTCCCCGCTTGCTGACCTCCGACCCGCAGCAAGGCGCCTGAGCACGCTTCTTGGGCTGGAACGGATGGTCCGACACATGGTCCGACAGCTCGCCCGCGGCATGGGGCCCTTCTTCAAGGGCTGCGCCTGCGCGAAGCCGACCCGCTGCCCTCACCCGTACATGATCCGTTTCCGGGACGCGCTCGGCCGGCAGCGTGAGGAGTCCGGTTACGGCACGCAGGACGACGCGATCGAACGCCTCACACAGCTCTACACGGAGAAGACGACGACGGCGCCGTCGGTGGCGGCGGCCCGCCGGGAACTAGGTCAGCTGACCGTGGAGGAGTACGCGAAGCAGTGGCGGCCCCGGCAGCGCAAGGTGACGGATTACTCCACGGGTGAGCACGTCGACAGCTCGATCAACGTGTACGTTGTCCCCCGCCTTGGATCGCGCAAGCTGAACTCGGTCACGCCGATGGTGGTCGAGCGCTTCCTGGACGAGATGGAGAACGACGGGGTCGGCCGAGGGAACCAGGTGAACATCTTCCGGATCCTCAAGACCATCCTGCGGGACGCGTACGCCAAGGGGCCATGATGGACGACCCGGTAAAGGGAGTCCAGGAACCCGAGTATGTGCGGGCAACGGTCGCCATCCCGTCCCTCGGCTACGTGAAAAAGGCGCTGAAGGTTGCCGACGAGGACCTTGCGCTGGAGATCGTCATGATGACGGGGCGCGGCCTGCGGAATGGTGAGGCGCGGGCGGTGAACGTCCACAATGTCGTGGCGCAGGACGTGTACCGGGTGCGCGAGCAGATCCACTCGAACACGCTGAAGCCGGCGAAACTGAAGCACCGCAAGGTGGGGGAGTTCCGGGAGGTGCCGCTGCCGCGGTCGGTGCGGGAGGCGATCGAGCGGTACACGGCCAAGCACGGCACCATGCAAAAGGGCTACCTGCTGCGCGGCCCGGGCGGTTATTTCACGGAGGGCATGGAGCGGCGCCGGGTGAAGGCGCTCTTCAAGAACCTTCCGCCGGAGGAGGGGGTGGGGATGTACGGCTTCCGGCACTACTTCGCCTCGAACGCCCTCGGCAGCGGAATCCCCATCACCGACGTGGCGGAATGGATGGGGCACAAGTCCATTGAAGAGATGTATCGCACCTACCGGCATCTGATGTCGGGCAGCATCACCAAGGCCGCCCGGATCCTGGACGCCGGCCTCTGGGAAGCAGCCTGAGGAATGCATGGAGTACGAAGGACTCTTCGATAGGAGAAGAACAACGGGTCGTATCCGGACTCGACCAGGTGCGTCACATGCGAGTGACGCAGGCAGTGCAGCGGCCGGGTGACGCGTGGGGTCGCGTAGTTTCTTGGCCCATCTTCACAGGCGCGGGGGAGTAGTTCGCGACCCAGCTACCGCCGGACCACCCTCGCGTGGGCGGGCAGCAGGCTGCATGAGCTGCGGTTTCATCGCAGCCGCAGCTCGACGGTCATGCGGTGGTCTGAAGCCCTTGACCTGGCGTCGGGGGGAGACTGCGGGGGCCCGTGCAGCGGGCGCCTTCCTCCTGTACGCGCAGGCGCAGTTCCCGGTCGGCCGTGACCACCAGGCACGGTCGGCCGTTCGCGCTCCGGACCAGTTCGACGATCAGGTCGTCGCCACTGCCGGCAGCCTCCTCGACCCGCACGTCAGGTGCGGAGGCAACGCCCCGAGCACGGCCCTCGACGACCAGGACGATCTCGTACGGACTGGGGAACGGCCCGTCGACCGGACCGCCGGCCGCGGCGAGCCGGTCACGCAACCGCTCGGCGGCCCCACGCCGATCGCGCCACCAGCCGTCGGGCACCGACCCTACGACGTTGGCCCCGTCCACCACCAGTAGAGGACGAAGGGACAGATCCTCAGCATTCATGGCCCCAGGATGTCAGCCCGACCATCCGGTGCCCCTCACACGACGACCACTCCCGGACAGGCGAGGAACCGCCACTCGTACCGCGAGGAGGAGATCGTCATGTGGTGGAACTTCATCGGGCGTTCGAACGAGGATATCGGACAGGCCCGTTCGGACTGGATGAACGGCTCACGATTCGGTGAGGTGAAGGGCTACGACGGCGGTCCGCTTCACGCCCCGGAACTCCCCGCTACGCCGCTGAAGCCACGGGGCAGGGTGCGCTGATCTGCAACTTTCGGTTCTGCGTGGCGGTGTGTCGGTGCGGCCATTCGCTTCCGGTTGCCTCCGGGGCGGAATGTGTCCGCGCCTTCCTTTGGCTGCCTCCGCTGCGGGTCGTGACTCTCAGGTTTGACTATCTGTGGTCAGCTTCAGTCGGACGGATGCTGACTCAATGCTGACTTTGATGACGGTTCGTCAGTCAGTTGCATGCTCCCTCGCGGCTGAGCGGATGCTTGGGCGGGAGACCACGTCAAGGCGGAGGGGCACGGCCGGGGTGTGGCAGGTGGATCGTCCATGCTGAGCTCCGAGGAGACCGGAGGAGGACTACGGCCTGATCTCGGTGGCCCTGTAGGAATTCCACAACGTGGCGTCTGCCCTGCCCGGTCTCGTAGGTCTCCACCACCCGACCGGCGGAGGCCATGCCTGCTGGTCGATGGACGACTCGGCCCGCAGGGGGTCACGCACGAAGGAATCCGTCTGATCGGCCGAGTTCCATCGGATCTTTCCGAGGACATGGAGGCCTACGCGAACCAGTACGGCCCAGAGCTCCGCTCCAGCCCAGGAGGGGGCACCTGTCCGTCGACGCCTTCCAGATTGAGCTGGGCGCACAGGGAGTCGGCGGCACCGTGGTTACCTGGGCGCGCTGCTTCAACACCGGAGAGTTCGCGGGCACCTCCTGGGACTTACCCCGCAGGGGTCTGGCGCCACTAGGGACTGTCTGGCGAATGATCACCGAGCGGGGATGTGCGTGCTCGGTCCAATTGCCTTGCCGTCCTGACGCGGGCCAGTGATTCTGGGCAGGTGCCAGGACAGGGGAAGAGAAGGCGGCGGCAAGAGGACGCGCGGCAGCGGCTTGCTGCTCGCACCGCGTCGGACGCGGGACAGTGGGAAGTGGTCGTTGAGACTCGGGACCAGGCGGAGATGCGTACGCGGTTGTGTCGTCTTCGGGAGGCAGGAGTCGACGGGTCGATGATCCGGATCGACACGCTGTGCGGGCGCCTGGCGCTGCCGGCCACCTACCGGCTGAGCCGTTTCGTGACGGACCCCGCGCGGGAGTCCGAGCACGAGCACTCTGATCATTGATTTTGTGGCAGGTCGAGGTGAGTTGACGGATGCGGCGTGGGAGCGAATAGAGCCCCTGTTGCCGCGGGTGGATGGGCGTGGTCGTCCGTGGCGTGATCACCGGCAGGTGGTCAACGGGGTGCTGTGGCGGCTGCGGACCGGGGCTCCGTGGCGCGATCTGCCCGAGCGGTACGGCCCCTGGCAGACCGTCTACGAGCGGTTCGCTCGCTGGGAAGTGGACGGGACCTGGGCGAAGCTGCTGGAACACGTCCAGGTCCGCGACGACGCGGTGGGCCGGGTGGAGTGGACCGTCTCCGTCGACTCCACGATCAACCGGGCCCACCAGCACGCGGCCGGCGCCCGCAAAAAAGGGGCCGCAGACGGGGACGAACTAGAAGATCCGGGCCGCTCGCAGGCGCGTCAGGCCCTCGGCCGGTCCCGGGGCGGGCTGACTACCAAGGTCCACCTCGCCGTCGACGGCCGGGGCCTCCCGCTGTCCATCGTGCTCACGCCCGGCAACGTCAACGATGCCACCGCCTTCGGCCAGGTCCTTCACAGCATCCGCATCCTGCGCGCCGTTACGGGCCGACCTCGCACGACACCGGCGCGGGTGCTGGGCGACAAAGCGTATTCCAGCTGGGCGATACGCCACCTGCTGCGGCGCCGGGGCATCGTTGCCACGATCCCCGAACGCTGCGACCAGATGGCCAACCGCCGGCGACGTGGAACCCACGGCGGTCGCCCACCCGCCTTCGACGAGGACATGTACCGCGCCCGCAACGTGGTCGAACGATGCTTCGCCCGTCTCAAGCAGTTCCGCGCGATCGCGACAAGGTTCGACAAGCTCGCCGATCGCTACCGGGCTGGAGTCGTCGTGGCAGCTCTGATCCTGTGGCTCCGCGAACCCGCCGGGTGATCATTTGTCAGACAGCCCCTAGCTAGGGCCCGGGTCGACGCCGGCTGCTGGTCCGCAGATTCAAGCGAGACGCCCGGCGCGGGGTAGTCCATCATCCGTACCGACAACGGGTCGCTCGCGTACAGGCTGTTGCAGTAGAGGCCGCCGAGACGGGTGAAGGTGCCGCGCGACGGTGCCACACCCGAGACATCGGCGTCGTTCACCTGCACCGCGATGACGTGTCCCGGCCCGGGTTTCGGCGCCGCCGTGGCGTCGAAGCGGAAGCGGCCGTAGCCGCCCTTGTGGTCCCTCGTCACGACCCAAGCCTGCTGATCAAATGATCGAGTTATGGTCATTCGATTCGAATCTCTTGACTCTGATCTGGCGCGGTCACATGATGCACGCTAACAACCGCCGGATAGCTGCGCCGACTGGACATCGCCCAAGCCAGCGCAGTTCGACCGTCGGCTCAGTCGCGCCCCAGCGGCGGAACCTCTCCCCTGGAACCCGAGACTGCGAAGGGCTCGCTTCTACCCGCCCTCGCACTCTTCATCGACCATCAAGGAGCTCCCTGTGGCCCCATCCCAGCGCGTCGCCTCGCTCGCGGCGGTGATCGCGACCCCAGTCATGGACGCACCCACTCACCAGCGGAGAGGTGTCGCGGGGCCTCGCCGAGCCCGTCGGCTGGCCGCTGCCGTGGTCACCGCGACAGCAACCCTGGCCACCGTCGTCACAACGACGGCGCAACCGGCGGCCGGGCTGTCGCGGCCCGTCCCGGGCGACACGGTGAACATCGACCACTCCTATGCCACCACGCCGAGGATGATCCTGCGCTCGGAGGGCTGGCGGAACACGACAGCGGCCAGCTTGAAGAAGACGGCCGATGACGCCGTCTCCACCGGTCTCCGCGATCTGGGCTGGAAAACGGTCTCGTTCGACGACACATGGGCCGTGCGGGGTGACTGTACGGACTGGGACGCCAATGCCACCGTCGTGCCGAACTGCAAGGACGGGCGCGACACGGCCACCGGCAACCTCATCCCGTCGCCGACGAAGTATCCCAACGGTCTGAAGGACGTCGGCGACTACCTGCACGGCAAGGGGATGTTCTTCGGCGTCTACGCCAGCGGTGGCAAGTACATGTGCGATTCGGGTGGGCGTGCGACCGCCGCTCCGGGCAGCTACGACAACTTCGAGAAGGACTTCAAGTTCCTCGCGAGCGTAGGCGCCGATTACATCAAACTCGACTACTGCGGTGAGCCGAACACGAGCAACAAGTGCTGCTACACCGTTCTCGACAGCGACACCGAGATCAACACGGCCATCGAGTCGGCGCGCCGGGCAGCCGCCGCGATCAACGCCATCAAGACGGACGCCGACCCCGCCAAGCGTCGGTCGATGGTGCTGAACATCTCCGCGCCGGCGTACGCGAACTGGAAGAACGACACCTACGACACGCCGCTGTACCAGCGCATGATGAACAGCATCGGACCGGCCGGACACGCCTACCGCATCGGTGGTGACGTCGGCGCCACCAGCTGGGCGGGCACCATCGGGCTCGTCGACATGGTCGAGCAGATGCGCTCGTACGGCAAGCAGGGCCACTTCCTCGACCCCGACCGGCTGTACTTCGATGATTCCGTCCTGACGAGCGACAGTAAGCTCGGTGGCTATGCGATGTGGGCGATGCAGAACAGCCACATGGTCGCGATCGTGCGCAACTCCAATGCCAGCGGCGCGATCTCGGCCACGCAGGCGAACCTCATGAAGAAGGCCGACCTGATCGCGGTGGGACAGGACGCGTTGGCCGTTCCGGCGAAGCGGGTGGCCCGGGGCACCGGGTACGACGTATTCGCCAAGCCTTTGAGCAACGGCGACTACGCCGTCGCGATCATGAACCGTTCGGCGACGGCGCCGGTCACCGCCACGACGTGGGGCTCGGTGATCGGGACATCCGCGAAGACGTTCACGCTCTCGACGATCCTCGGACCCGACGTGTCGTCCATCGACGCGGCCGGCGGCTTCAGCGTCACCGTGCCGGCGGGCTCGACGGCCATGTACCGCCTGAAGGTCGCTCCTACGGCCGCGTACACCGGGTGGAACTTTGGGCTCGGCGGCTCGGTCGCCCGCAACGCCACCGCGATCACCGACGGTGACGCGCCGACCGCGGGCACCTGGGACGCGAGTGGTCGTACCCTGTCGTCCGACCGGCTGGCAGGCAACGCCCAGCTGCCGAACGGAACGCCGCTCAGCGTCAAGGCCGGGCAGACTGTCACGGTCGGCGGCGTCGGGTACACCTGGCCGAACACCACGTCCGGGAATTTCGACTCTGTCAAGCCGCTCGGGCAGACGATCGACTATGCGTACAACGGTTCGACCGTGAATTTCCTCGGCGCCTCGGGCAGCGGCGAAGCCGGTGGGACCATACGCCTCAACTACAGCGACGGCACGTCCAGCACGTCGACGTGGGGCTTCCCCAGCTGGAACTGCGCGCCCGCGACGAACTACCCGGCGACGGTCGCGTTCAGGGTGTTCGGGCGCAATGACACCCGTGGCCCGGCGGACCTGGGAACCGGGTTCTGTGTGTACACGAAGTCGGTGTCGATCGCGTCCGGGAAGTCGCTGGCGTCGATCACGCTGCCGAACGCGCCGAGCGTGCGCGTCTTCGCCATCAAGGTAACCTGACCGCCCTCTCCGGGGGCGGGTCCCCCGAGCCCCGACAGTCCATTGAGTGCGGGCAATGCCCATGACTGTCTGACCGGACCCGTTCCTCATTGCCGTGGGAGCGATTCCCGCGGTTCGCGAGCACCGCCAGATCGACGACGTCGATCTGGCGGTGCTCCGCATTCTGATGATCGGCGGCGCGGTCGGGGCCGTTAGGGGGTGGCTCTGATACTGATGCGGTAGTGCACCGATGCAAGCGTCACCCAGCCGGGGCGGCCTACGGACGCTGGCGACGTGGCCTGCGGCGGCGGCCCGCACCCGAGCACCGAGCTGGAGCGACGTCGGATCGGCTACGTGACTGCCGTCCCAGGCAAGCGGCCGATCGCCGCCAGCTGGCATCGTCCCGGCCGGCGTGCCGGCTCACGGCCTGCCGGAGAGGGCCTGACAGCGGCGCCGACGGCGGGAGCCGGAGCCGTGGGAGGTCGCCACGCCGGTCAGTGCCTCAACCTCCACGTGCCTGGCCGGGGGACCGCGAAACCACCGTGCCCACAGGCCTGCTGAGGTCACGCACCGTCCCATGGGCACGTACCGAGCACCGCTCGATCCCGCCCTTGCATATCCCGCCACTGCATCGATCTACCTTCAGGGCGTTATCACCTCAGGCGATCAAGTGATCGTGCGCCTGCTTCCTGGTTGTGGCATGTCCGCCGACGCCGTGCCGGTGCCGGTGCTCCACCCGTGGGGTGTACGAGCAGCGGCTCCCTGATGTGGTTCGGGAGACCGCCGTTCTCCTCGTGACCGAGCCCGCCTCCAACATGGTGTGACACAGCGGTAGCGCCTTCCTCGTCCGCTTCCGGCGGACGGAGAATCCCGTGGCGGCCGTTGCCTGGAGCTTGGGCGTCCGAGCGTGGTCCAGACCGCGCCTGGGCGCCCATTCCGGTGGGCGCGGCGGTTCCCAGGGTCGGCGCGGTGCTCCTGGTGACGCCGGTCTCGGCACGCGTAGGACTTCGGACGACCGGAGGTGACCGTCCTGCCTGGCCGGTGTGACGAGCTGTCAGCGTGCGCTGTCGGAGGAGGCACGGATCTTCAGTTCCGGCAGCAGTTCGACGTGGTGCGTGGGCAGCGACGAGCCGCTCTCGAGGCGGCGTAGCAGGAGGTCCACCGCTGCCGCGCCCACCGCGCGCTTCGGAGGCGAGACGGCGGTCAGCGGCGGTGCCGCCAGGGCCGCGAACACGTCGTCGTACGAGATCAGGGCGACATCGTCGGGCACCTCCAGACCACGCGCGCGGAGCAGCGGCGCGAGCTGGATGGCGTCCCGGTCGTTGTGCACCAGCACGGCCCGAACACCCGCGGCGGCGGCTTCGGCGATCTGCGCAGCGACCGCGTCGCTGTCGGCCCCGGGCCGGCGGATGTCGATCACCGGCTGGGGCTCGAGACCCAGCCGGTGGACGCACTCCTCGTACCCCGCACGCACCTGGTGCGCCGTCCAGCTGTCCGTGCGGGCTGCCAGCAGCACCGAACTGTGGCCGAGTGTGGCCAGGTGGCGCAGGGCCAGCAGGACGCCGTGCCGATGGTCGGAAGAGACTCCGTCCAGCTTGGCGCAGGCACTACCGGCGGCTGCGCGGCGCTCGACGAGAACGGTGGGCACCGGCAGGTCGCAGAGCCAGGCGCCGTCCTCGCTGTCGCTGTCCACCATCCAGTCCGGGGTGAGCAACAGGCCGTCGACATCGGACTGCACCAACTGCTCCACCTGCGCACGGTCACCCGAGGTCCCGTACGCGGCGACCCCCAGCACCAGACGGGTGCCGCTGGCCGCAGCGGCCGAGCGCGCGCCTGCGATCACCTCGTCGAAGTAGGAGCCGACCGTGGGGACGAGCATGCCGACGCCCCGGGAACGCCCCGTGGGCTTGTCGGAGCCTTCACTGACCGGCACCGAGACCGCCCCGTGCGATCGGCGCACCAGCCCCATGTCGGCGAGCGCCGCAACATCCCGGCGCACGGTGACCGCAGGGAAACCGAGCCGTTCGGCCAGATCCACCACGCGAACCGCGCCGAGTTCCCGTACGGCGTCAAGGATCCGGGCCCGGCGTTCCTCGGCCGTGATCGTCATGGCTTCCCTCCCTGTCCTTGCTCGACCGCGACACGCGGTACCAATGTCTGGATCAATTTGTGTCTGGATCAATTTGTATCATTCGATCGAAGTGCTGGAGCATCTTTCCGTGACCCCTCCGGGGTGCCGAGCCGACGAGTTCCGGCACACGCGCGGGGGCCATGGCTTGGCAGGGTGACAGCGCCTCCGGCTCCGACGGCCTTGCCTGTAGCAGACCTTCCGGGGTTCCTGCGGGGCTCAGGCAGTCGGGGGGCGACCGTTGGGAGTGGTGCGAGCGGTGGCCAGCAGGGCGTCCAGCCGGGCCGAGCTCGGCCGGCTGGACGGCGGCTCTCCGCCCGGATCCTCAGCGTGGGGGAGATGGGGCGGTGACCGAGTGATAGTAATTGCATACACGAGTGCACCGTCGGTCTCGGTGTCTCCGGGGGGAGGCGTCCAACCATGATCATCACCGCGGAGCAGCGGCGCGCCCGCATCCTGAAAGTCGTCCGGGAAGCGGGTACGATCCGCGTCATCGAGCTGGCCGAGCGGATCGGCACTGCTGCGGTCACCGCGCGGCGAGATGTCGCGGCGCTCGCCGAGAGCGGGCTGATCCGACGCTCACACGGTTCGGTCTCGCTGGCCGACGAGGCAGATTCTTCGGCAACCCACACGGCGCGCGAGCGGGTCGTGGGCATGCTCGTCCCCACCGTCGGCTCGTACTTCGACGAGGTGATCGAGGGGGCTCGCGCGGCGGCGGCCTCGGCCGGCGCCAGGCTGGTGCTCGGCATAGCCCCGTACGAATCGGCGGACGACCGAGCCCAAATCACGCAGCTCCTGGACGCCGGGGCCGACGGCCTGCTGCTCACCCCCAACTGGCACCCGGCCAACGGTTCCGCCGAGGCGGCGTGGGTCCGTGAGCTGCCAGTGCCGGCCGTCCTGGTCGAGCGGCTCGCCACCCCGGACAGTGCCGCCGCCGAGTTGGACTCCGTCGGCTCGGACCACCGGCACGGCGCCGTGCTGGCCCTGCGTCACCTGCGCGGGCTGGGCCACGCATCGGTCCTGCTGGTCGCCCGCGAGGACACCTGGACGGCCCACCAGGTGCGCGTCGGCTATGCGGAGGGCGTTCGGCTGCTCGGGCTTCAGCCGCATCCTGTCATCGACATCCATCGTCCGACGCTGGAGTCGGCGGGCGTGGCGGCGCGGATCTCCGAGGCTGTCGGCCAGGGTGTTCGCGCCGTCCTGGTGCACAACGACCAGGAGGCCATCCAGGTGGCGCCGTTGCTGCGCGCCGGGGGTCTGCGGGTGCCGGACGATCTGGCGCTGATCTCGTACGACGACGTGTTCGCGGCCCTCGCCGCGTCGCCGCTGACCGCGGTCGCCCCGCCCAAGCGGGCGGTAGGCGCCACGGCGCTGGAGCTGTTGCTGCGCCGTCTGAACGGTGGGTACGAGCTGCCCGTGCACCACATTCAGCTGTTGCCCGAACTGAAGGTCCGCACGTCGTGCGGCGGCGGTATCGGCGAGGAGGCCGGGTAGCCGCGGTACGGGGATTCGGCCGGACCGGCAGGGGGTGCCGTCGGATCAGCCGCACAGCGGGACGAGGAAGCGCCTCCCGGCCGCGAGCAGTCCCGGCAGCGGCGCGGCCGAGGGGAACCACGCCGCCTCGTACTCCCAGGACACCCAGCAGCCGGGCGGCAGCAGACGCAGGCACGCGTCGAGCTGTAGCACGCCGGCACCGAGCGGCAGCGGCGTGAGGTCGTCCGGACTGGCGATGTCCTTGACTTGCACGTAGCCGAGGCGTGGCCCCAGTGCCGTGAACGACTCCCTGGGTGACTCGCCCGCCAGATCGGTGTGCATGACGTCCCAGAGCGCTCCGACGGACGGGTGATCCACCACGTCGAGCACCCGGGCCACGTCGCTTCCGCCCCGGTGCGAGTCGTGGGTCTCCAGCAGAGCCCGGACGCCCAGGGAGTGGGCGGTATCGGCGACGGCCGCCAGGCGGCGGACCGCCCGCGCGTCCGCCTCGGCCGTGGGGCCGTCGCCACCACGCGCGAAGACCCGGAGATACGCGGCGCCGAGGTCGGCGGCCAGCCGGAGCTGGTCGCGGAGGTCGGCGAGGATCGGGCGGTCGTCGCCCGGGGCCGCGACGCCGGCGTATCCGGCCAGGGCCAGTGGGACGATGCCCGCGGTGGATATGGCTCTGGCCGCCGCCCGCCGTTCGGCGGCGTCCATCGCCGGGTGGATCGGCTCGCCGGGCGTGCACCGCAGTTCCAGCCCGTGCCAGCCGTGGTCGGCGGCCAGCCGCAGGACCTCGGTGAGTGGCAAGCCGGGAAGTCCGAGCGTGGAGAAGGCTATCGGCATGAAGGTCAGCCCTTCTGAGGGATGGCGGTGACGGTGACCTCGGTCGGTCCGAGGACCGCGTGGTGCTCACTGCCATCCGGCCAGAGCACACGTACCGTCCGGCCCTCGGTTGTCACGTGAGCAGCTTGGAACGGGTGGGGGGTGGGCCCGGAGAGCCGCGAGGCGGCGATGAGGAGCGCGGGGCCGTGGGTCGGCGTGCGACCGGTGAGCACCGGGACCGCGCCTTGGGGCCCGAAGGCAGTCCCGGTCGGAAGCGGGTGGCAGGCGGCCTCGGTGAAGCCCTGGAGGCACTGGAGCGTCGAGGCCAGGGGCGTGCACCCCGGCCTGGTGGCGGTGGCGCGGAGGTGGTCGGAGGCGCTGTGCACGTCGCCACCGGCCGGGGCCCAGCCACTCTGCCGTACCTCGGTGCCGGGTTCGGCCCCGGTGACCAGGTGGATGTGGACCTCGTCGGCGCCCGAGGCGAGGACGAGAGAGGTGATGGTGACTCCGTCCAGTTCGACGCCGCCGATCCGGGGACAGTGGGCGGAGGCGGCCCAGCCGCCGCCGGTTCCGAGGGGTTGGATCCGGCCTCGCTCGCTCAGCTCGCCGCCGACGACCAGGCCGAAGTGGTTGTCCGGGGGCCCGTCGAAGACCGGCCCGGTGGCAGTGGAGTGAGCGAGCCGGGCGTACAGCGGGCTGTCGGGCAGTACCTGGTCGTCAGGTTGGTCGTCGCTGCCGTGGTTGTGCAGCCGGACCAGCCCGTCCGCGGCGGTTGACTGGATCAGCCAGCCGGGCTGCGGCAGCGCGACGACGGCGTCCGCGGTCTCGGCCGGGCCGGGTTCTTCGACGGCGGTCCACACCGGATGGTCGGCCGGCAGCAGGAGTCCGAGGAACCCCTTGCTCGCCCAATAGGGCGAGGCCGGGCCGGAATACGACTGGACCATTGGCGGGTACGGCCCGAACCAGCCGAGGGTCAGCAGGCCGTCCGCGTCGAGGGCGCCGCCGTCGAGGAAATAGCGCAGGGCGCCGGAGGCGAGGCGGCGGGTGGTGCCGGGGGTCAGCGGCGTGTGGCCGCTGAGGGATCCGGCCCACAGGGGTGCCGTCGCGGCGAAGCGGTAGATGAGCGAGCGGCCCTGGTGGACGGGAGCGCCGTCCGTGCCGAAGGTCCTGGCGTAGCTGCCGAGAAAGGAGGCGAGCCGCCGGCCGTGGGTGTCGAGCAGCTTCCCGTCGCCGGAGAGGTGGGCGTGCAGGACGGGGTAGAGGTGGAAGGCCCAGCCGTTGTAGTGATCGAAGGCGCGGGGGCGGCCGTCGGTGTACCAGCCGCCGCCGCGGTGCCACTGCTCGATCTTCGCCAGGCCTTGCTCGACCGCGCGAAGGGCGGCGCCGTCCGCGTCCGGGTCGGCCCCGGCAGGGCCGCCCGTCTCGGCCAGGAAGGCGCCGACCATCGCGGGGAAGAGCCACCAGTTGTTGTCCACGTGGGTGACATGCAGGGCCGGGGCTAGCCAGGCGCGCACCTGGTCGCGGGTCTGCCCGTCCAGGCGGTCCCAGAGCCACCGACGGGTGAGGCGTAGACCCACGGCGATGGAGGCGGCCTCCACCAGTGCCTGGCCGCGGTCGGTGATCAGAGGCCAGGAGACGTGGTCCCCGTCGACGAGGTCCCGCTCGGTGGTCGGGGTGCGGCTGCCCGCTGCCAGTCCGGCGGCGTACCTCGGTAGCAGTCCGCGAGGGTCCTCGCCATCGGCCCCGGCGACCCGGAAGGCCGCGAGCAGGAAGGTGCGCGCGTAGCCCTCCAGTCCGTCTGAGCGCCGTCCGGACAGGCTGGGCCGGTCGCCCGGGAGGTTGATCAGCGCGCACTCGGGGCCCGCGTGCTCTCCGGCGGCAGCGAGCAGGCCGTCGGCGACGGCCTCCCAGTGGGCCCTGGTCCAGCCGGTGCAGGGGCTGAGGGTCCGGTCTTCGGGGGGAAGCGCGAGCGGGGGCATGCGGGTGCTCCTGGGCTGGGAGAGTGATCGGATCGTGGGTGGCCCGGGTCCGTCCGCCGGGAGTACCGACCGAATGATCCCGAGCGCGCTCGATCGGCTTCCGAGCTTATCCATGAGCATCAAGGGAGTGAGAGAGTTCAGTTGGTCACGATGGGATCACATCAGATCATTTGATCTAATCCTCTTGACTCCGATCGAAGGCGGTCGCAGGATGGCCGCACCCCGCCGACGGTCCACCGCTCGACCGTCGGCAGCTTCCGGCACATCGCCCCCTCCACAGGAGCCGCGCCCATGTCCGTCACCCTTTCCTCCGTACGCCGTCGCAGAGCGCGCGTCGCCGCCACCTTCACCGCCGCCGCGGTCTCCATGGCGCTCGTAACGGCCTGCGAGAGCGCCGACAGCGCCGCCCCCGCCGAGGACGGCAAGCCGGTCACGATCACCTTCTGGGGCTGGGCCAAGGGCACCCAGGAGGTCGTCGACGCGTTCAACGCCTCGCACAAGGACGTCCAGGTGAAGTTCGAGGCGATCCCCTCCGGCAACGCCGGGGGCTACGCCAAGATCTCCAACGCGGTGAAGGCGGGCAACGCCCCCGACCTCTTCAACACCGAGTACGGCGCCCTGCCCGACTTCGTCAGCCAGGGCGCCGTGCAGGACATCACCAAGCTCGTCTCCGACGACCTGAAGGCGAAGTACCTGCCGCAGGCCGTCGAGCTGTCCACCCTCGGCGGCTCCAACTGGGCGCTGCCGATCGACGCGGCCCCGCAGGCGTTCTTCTACCGCAAGGACCTCTTCGAGAAGGCCCGCATCACCTCCCCGCCGAAGACCTGGGACGAGTACCGCGCGGCCGCCCAGAAGCTCAAGAAGGCGGACCCGAAGGCCCGGATCGGCACCTTCTTCCCCGATGACCCGGGCGTTTTCGAGGCGATGTCCTGGCAGGCCGGGGCACAGTGGTTCACCGCCGCCGGTGACACCTGGAAGGTGAACCTGAAGAACCCGGCGACCGGCAAGGTCTCCGAGTACTGGCAGAAGATGATCGACGAGGACCTGGTCCGGGTGCAGCCGTCGTTCAGCCAGCAGTGGACGGCCTCCCTGCAGAAGGGCGAGACCGCCGCCTACCTCGGCGCCTCCTGGGGAGGCGGCGTACTGACGGGCACCGTGCCGGACACCAGCGGCAAGTGGGCCGTGGCCCCGATCCCGACCTGGGACGGACAGCCCGCCAGCGGCATGCTCGGCGGCAGCGTGTTCGCCGTCTCCAAGGACAGCAAGAAGGCCAAGGCCGCCGTCGAGTTCGCCACCTGGGCCACCACCACCCCCGAGGGCATAAAGGCGCGTATCGCCTCGGGCACCTCGTCGATGTTCCCCGCCGCGCCGGCGCTCGTACCGGTCGCCAAGGCCGCCTTCGGCACCGACTTCTACGGTGGCCAGGACATCTACTCGGTCTTCATCGACGGAGGCAAGTCCATCAAGCAGGGCTGGCAGTGGGGCCCGGCGATGGGTGCCACCAACAGCGCGATCAAGGACTCGTTCGGCAAGCTGACCAACGGCGGCACCATCGAGGCGGCCATCGACGCCGGCCAGCGGGCCACGGTCGCCGAGCTGAAGAACCGCGGACTCAAGGTCGCCGAGTGACGCACCCCGCGACGCGTACGCCGACCTCCCGCGCCGCCGCCGTCAGGCGGCGCGGGAGGCACGGGGCACCTGCCCTCCTGCTCGCCCCGTTCCTGCTGCTCTTCACGGCCTGCACGCTGATCCCGATCGGCTACGCGGCCTACCTGAGCCTGTTCAGCGAGAAGCGCTCGGGCCTCGGCTTCGGCGGCTCCCAGTCGGTCTTCACCGGCCTCGGCAACTACACCCGGGCACTGACCGACGACGCCTTCCTGGCCGGCTTCTGGACCACCGCCCAGTACTGCCTGCTCTACATCCCGGTGATGATCGGCCTCTCGCTGCTGCTGGCCCTGCTGCTGGACTCCGCGCTCGCCCGAGCCCGCCGCTTCTTCCAGCTGGCCCTGTTCCTGCCGCACGCCGTGCCCGGCATCATCGCCGCGCTGATCTGGATGTACCTCTACACCCCCGGCATCAGCCCGGTCATCGAGGCGCTGAACTCCGTCGGCGCGCAGGCCGACGCGCTCGGCCACCCGCTGCCCGCCGTGGTCAACATCGCGGTCTGGGAGTGGACCGGCTACAACATGGTGATCTTCTACGCTGCGCTGCAGGCCATCCCCCGCGAGGTCCTGGAGGCCGCAGTGGTCGACGGCGCCGGGCCGCTGCGCACCGCGTTCAGCGTCAAGATCCCGCTGATCCGGGCCTCGATCTCCATGGTCGGGATGTTCACGATGATCGGCTCGCTCCAGCTGTTCACCGAGCCGATGATCCTGCACGGCACGGCCCCGGGCGTGATCAGCACCTGGACTCCCAATATGTACGCCTACGCCGCCGCCTTCGAGCGGGGCGACTACGGCCTCGCCGCAGCCGCCTCCGTCCTGCTGGCCCTCGTAGCCGCCACCCTGTCCTTCGTCGTCACCCGGCTCACCCGTGGCCGGTCCGACCGTCGAGCGGAGGCCACCGCATGACCACCATCCTCACCCGCCCCAAGCGGGACCGCGCCCACGGGGCCGCGTCCGCGCACGCGCCGCACCGGCCGGCACGGCGGCCGCTGTACCTCTCGAAGATCGCGGTCAACGGCGCGCTGGCGCTGGCCACCGCGTACACCCTGCTGCCGCTCGGCTGGCTGCTCACCGCCGCTGCCAAGAAGACCGGCGACCTCCTCGGTGGGCGCGCCCTCACCCCCGAACACTTCAACCTCGCCCAGAACCTGCACAACGTCGCCACCGCCGACGGCGGTGTCTATTTCAACTGGTACGTCAACTCCCTGCTCTACGCCGGAATAGGCGCCCTCCTCTGCGCGTTCGTGTGCGTCTGCGCCGGTTACGCCTTCGAGGTATACGCCTTCCGCGGCAAGGAGGCGCTGTTCGGCCTGGTACTGGTCGGCGTGATGGTGCCCACCACCGCACTCGCGCTGCCGATGTACCTGATCGCCTCCAAGGTCGGCGTGGTCAACACCTTCTGGGCGGTGTTCCTCCCCTCGCTGGTCGCCCCCTTCGGGGTCTATCTCTCCCGGGTGTTCTGCGCCGGCTACATCCCCGGTGAAGTCCTCGAAGCCGCCCGCATGGACGGCGCCGGCGAGCTGCGCACCTTCTGGTCGGTGGGCCTGCGCATGGTGATGCCCGGCTACGTCACGGTGTTCCTCTTCCAGTTCACCTCCATCTGGAACAACTTCTTCCTGCCCCTGGTGATGCTCTCCGACAACGAGCTCTTCCCGCTCAGCCTCGGCCTCTACACCTGGAACACGGAAACCCGTGCCTTCCCTGAGTACTACCCCCTGGTCGTCACCGGCTCGCTGCTCGCCGTCATCCCCCTGGTGGTCGCCTTCGTCGCCCTGCAGCGGCACTGGAAGGCCGGCCTCACCGCGGGCAGCGTCAAGTAAAGCCACCAGGCCATCACGAACACATCCAGGAGAATCGAGTGACCACCCCTCCGACCGCGCCCGCCGAAACCGCCGAACCGGCGGCTCCCGAACGCTCGCGGCCCCGAGCCGTCCTCGCCATGCACCCCCGGCTGGCGCCCAGCCTGATCGACTCCGGCACGATGGCCAGGCTCACCAGCCTCGCCGCGCTCGACCCCTCCGTCGTCGTCGACGACTTCACGACCCCCGAAGCCGTCGCGGCCCTCGCCGACGCCGAGGTCATCATCAGCAGCTGGGGTTGCCCGCCCATCGACGAGACCGTCCTGGCCTCCGCGCCCAGCCTGCGCGCCGTCATCCACGCCGCAGGATCGGTCAAGCACCACATCACCGACGCCTGCTGGCAGCGTGGCATCCAGGTCACCTCGGCGGCCTGGGCCAACGCCCTGCCGGTGGCCGAGTACACCGTCGCGGCCATCCTGTTGGCCAACAAACAGGTTCTGCGCCTCGCCACCGAGTATCGCGACCGTCGTGCCCCGTACGACTGGGCCTACGCCAACCCAGGCATCGGCAACTACCACCGCACCGTCGGTATCGTCGGCGCCTCCCAGATCGGCCGCCGGGTACTCGAACTGCTCCGCCCGTTCGACATCGAACTCCTGCTCCACGACCCCTACGTGGACGCCAAGGAGGCTGCGGAGCTCGGTGCCCGGTCGGTGGCGATCGACGAGCTGTGCGCAGTGAGTGACGTGGTGAGCGTCCACGCGCCCGAACTCCCCGCCACCCGGCACCTGATCAGCCGTCGGCTGCTCACCCTCATGCCCGACGGTGCGACCCTGGTCAACACCGCGCGCGGCTCGCTGATCGACCAGGACGCCCTGGTCGAGGAGCTGGTGGACGGCCGCCTCAACGCGGTCCTCGACGTCACCACGCCTGACGTGCTGCCCGCCGATTCGCCCCTGTACAACCTGCCGAACGTGCTCCTCACACCTCACGTCGCCGGCTCCCTCGGCACCGAGCTGCACCGTATGGCCGCCGCCGCGGCGGGCGAACTCGCCCGCTACACGGCGGGCCTGCCCTTCGCGCACCCGGTGCTCCGCCAGAACATCCACCGCACAGCCTGACTCCCTTCAGTGAACAGCAAGGGGAGACCATCCACGTCCCGTAGGTGTGATCTGCGTCGTGATGAACGGCGCCACAGGCCGGATGGGCCACCTCCAGTACCTGGTCCGGTCGATCCTGGCCATCCGAGAGCAGGGCGGTCTCGCCCTCGGTGACGGCGAGGTGGTGCGGCCCGAACCGATCCTGGTCGGCCGCGACGCGCACAAGCTCAAGATCTCGCCGACCGCAACGGGCTCGCCCACTGGACCACTTCGCTCGACGAGGCGCCCGCCCACCCGCTCGCCGAGATCTACTTGGACGCCCAGGTCACTACCGCCCGCGAGCAGGCGGTCCGCCCAGAGATCGCCGCCGGCAAGCAAGTCTGCACCGAGAACCCGACTGCCGAATCCCGGACGTGGCAATGGAGTTGGACCGCGTGGCCCGTGAGGCCGGGGTATGCAACGGCGCCGTGCAGGACAAGCTGTTCCTGCCGGGCCTGCTCAAGCTGAAGCGGCTGGTCGACGGCGGCTTCCTCGGCCGCATCCTGTCGGTCCGCGGAGAGTTCGGCTACTGGCGAGGGCGACTGGCAGGACGCCCAGCGCCCGTCGTGGAACTACCGCGCCGAGGACGGCGGCGGCATGATCCCGCACTGGTGGTAAGTGCTGGACAACGTCGTCGCCCCGGTCCGCTCCGGCTACGCCCAAACCACCACCCACATCCCCGAGTGGTTCGACGAACAGGGCCGGCGCTACACGGCGACCGCCGACGACGCCGCGTACGGCATCTTCGAGCTGGAGGGCGGGATCACCGCCCAGATCAACTCCTCGTGGGCCGTCGGGGTCGACCGCGACGAGCTCGTGGAGTTCCAGTCGACGGGACAACGGCGAGTTCGACAACGGCTTCAGATCCAGTGGGAGCTCTTCCTGAAGCGCGTCGCCGTCGGCGCGCCGTCCCACTGGGACCTGCTGGAGGGCGCCAAGGGCGTCCGACTCGCCGAACTCGGTCCCCTCTCCGCCGGCGAGGGCCGCCGCCTCGAAGTGCCCGATCTGGAGATCTGATGGGCGCCGTGGACGCCCCGCGAGCCGAAGATTCGCATCGGCACTTGCGACCACTGCTGCACCGAGGACTGCTGTCTGGGTGTTTTGTCGCCTCGGCTATGGGCACGCAGTGCTGGGTTCCTGGATCGGTTGCACCGACTTGAGCAACATTCATGTTTGATATTGCTCGACATGAGGCATTAAGCAGCACATCTTTTCAACTTGCCGTCGCCTGGAGTACATTGCGCGCCAACCCCCCATCTGAAGTCCGGCCCTGCGCTCCGCGTACCCCGGACCGTCGCAGGGAGTCTCGATGAGACTCGGCTCAGACCCGGGCAGGCGCCCGGGGCGCCGGAGATTCATAGCCACCGCACTCGTAACGGTCGTCGTCGGCGCCGGCCTCGCCACCGCGGGACCCGTCGGAAACGCGGCTGCCGCCGACACGGCGGGATCGGTGACAGGTCTCAGCCAGTCCGGTTCCACGTTCACCGCTACGACGTCATCGGGTGCCAAGGCCCGCATCTCCTTCGCCCGCTCCGACATCTTCAGGGTCTGGCTGGCGCCCGACGGCCTGTTCACCGACGACCCTGCCGGGAGCGACCTCGCGATCAAGACCGACTTCGGGGCTGCGGCGACGAGTTACAGTGACGCGGGCTCGTACTACCGGATCACCACTCCGGAGCTTTCCATCCGGGTCAATAAGGCGCCGCTGAAGTTCTCCGTCTACCGGGCGGACAACAGCACGCTGGTGTGGCAGGAGACCGCGCCCACCAGTTGGGACGGTGGGAAGACCACGCAGCACCTCGCCCAGGGCGCCGACGAGCAGTTCTACGGCACGGGTCTGCGGCTCGGCGAGTGGGCGCTGCGCGGCAAGACCGTCCCGGTCGCGGTCGACAACAAGTGGAACGAGAACAACAACGCCAGCCCGGCGCCGTTCTACATGTCGACCAAGGGCTACGGCGTCATGCGCAACACCTGGGCGCCAGGCTCGTACGACTTCGGCTCGCCCGGGGCGTTCACCCACAACGAGAACCGCTTCGACGCCTGGTACTTCGTCGACACCTCGCTCAAGGGCGTCCTCGACGACTACACCGACGTGACCGGCAAGCCGTTCATGGCTCCCCAGTGGGGTTTCGAACTGGGCAACGCCGACTGCTGGAACGCGTCCAACCCCGACTACCAGGGTGATCACCAGCGGGCCCGTCACCAGACGACCAAGGACGTCGTCGGATACGCGACGGACGCCCGTGCCGCCGACATGCCGTCAGGCTGGTTTTTGCCGAACGGCGGCTACGGCTGTGGCTACACGGACCTCACGGACACTGTGAAGGCGCTGGACGAGAAGGGTTTCAAGACCGGCCTGTGGACTTCTACCGGCCTCGCGAACATCAAGGACGAGGTCGGGGTCTCCGGTAGCCGCGGCGTCAAGACGGATGTCGCCTGGATCGGTGGTGGGTACAAGAAGGTGTTCCAGGGTGTCCAGCAGGCCGTCGACGGTATCGAGAAGAACTCCGACGGGCGCCGGTTCGTGTGGACGGTCGACGGCTGGGCCGGTACCCAGCGCAACGCGGTCGTCTGGACCGGCGACACCAGCGGCACCTGGGACGACATGCGCTGGCACGTGCCCGCCATCGCGGGCGCCGGGCTCTCGGGTCTCAACTACGCGACCGGTGACGTGGACGGTATCTACGGCGGCAGCCCCAAGACGTACGTCCGGGACCTGCAGTGGAAGTCGTTCACGCCGGCGTTCATGACGATGTCCGGCTGGGGCCTCACCAACCCCGAGGCCGGTTACCAGGACAAGCAGCCCTGGCGCTTCGCGGAGCCGTACCTGTCGATCAACCGCAAGTACCTACAGCTGAAGATGCGCCTCATGCCGTACCTGTACAGCATGAGCCGCGTCGCGCACGAGACCGGTGTCCCCAGCACCCGGGCCATGGTGCTCGAGTACCCGAACGACCCCGTGGCCCGCGGCAACGAGACCAGCGGTCAGTTCATGGCGGGTGACTCCTTCCTCGTGGCCCCGGTCGTCTCCGACACCGACGTGCGCAACGGCATCTACCTCCCGGCGGGCACCTGGACCGACTACTGGACGGGCAAGACCTACACGGGGCCGGGCTGGATCAACGGCTATAACGCCCCGCTCGACACCCTGCCCCTGTTCGTCAAGGGCGGCGCCATCGTCCCGATGTGGCCGAAGATGAACTACACGGGTGAGAAAGCCGTCTCCACGCTCACGTACGACATTCACCCGCGCGGAAACTCCTCCTTCACCCTCTACGAGGACGACGGCATCACGCGCAAGCACGAGACCGGTAACTTCGCCAAGCAGAAGGTCGACGTCACTGCCCCGACGTCCGGATCCGGCGACGTCACCATCTCGGTGGGGACGGCCAACGGCACCTACGACGGCAAGCTCGCCTCTCGCGACTACGCGTTCAGCGTCCACACGGCGAAGGCGCCCACCGGCGTCACCGTCGGCACCACGGCGCTGACGAACCACGGCTCCAAGAGCGCCTACGACGCGGCCTCCACCGGGTGGTACTTCGACGCGGCCGATCGCGGTGGCGTCCTCTGGATCAAGTCCGGCAGCAAGTCCGGCGCGTTCACGGTCAAGGCGACCGGGACCACCCTCCCGACCGCCGGCGCGATCCCGGTCTCCCCGCAGATCCCCAAGGCGGACTGGGTCGCTACGGCCGACAGCCAGGAAGCCTCCCAGCCCGCCGGCAACGCGATCGACGGCAACCCCGCTACGCTGTGGCACACCGCATGGTCGTCCGGCACTCCCGCTGCGCTGCCCCACGAGATCCGGATCGACCTCGGCAAGCGGTACACCGTGGACAGCCTCACCCATCTGCCCAGGCAGGGCGGGGGCGTCAATGGCCGGATCGGGCGGTACGAGGTGTACGTCTCGGAGACAACGGCCGACTGGGGAACCCCGGTGGCGACCGGCTCACTGTCGGACATCGCCGGAAGCACCACCATGCCACTGACTCAGAAGACCGGTCGCTACCTGAAGCTCAAGGCTCTCAGCGAAGCGGGCGGCCGTGGACCGTGGACCAGCATCGGCGAGCTCTCCGCCACCGGGACCGCGGCACCGCTGCCGAACAACACACAACTGGTCAACGCCGCCTCCAAGAGCTGCATCGACCTGCCGGGCAGCAGCACGACGCCCGGTACCAAGCCCACGCTGTACAGCTGTCACGGCGGCGGCAACCAGACGTGGACCCTCCACTCCGACGGGCGGCTGAGCGGCCTGAACGGCGCCTGCCTCGACGGCGAGGTCGCTACGGACGTCACCGTGCAGACGTGCAACGCGAGCGCGGGACAGAAGTGGTCTCTCGGGCCCGAGGCCTCGATCCGTAGCGGGGGCAGGTGTCTGGCGCCGGTGGGTTCGGCCACGGCGAACGGCACGCGGCTGACCCTGGCGACCTGTGACAACGGCACCGATCAGAGGTGGTCCTTCACCTCCTGATACGTCACCGAAGGAATCCGGCGGCTCTCCCGACCCGCGATGGGTGAGGGGAGCCGCCGGCACGTACCGGCGGCGGGCACGCGGTGTACGGAACCCGCCTGCCCGCCGTCGCCACGCGACTGGACCCGGGGTGCTCCACCGCGCGTGGGCACAGAACACGGGTCGGCGGTGATCCCGGTTTGCTGGAGGGCGTCCTGAGCCGGCATCACGTCGCTCGGTTCCGGCAGGAATATTCCTACGACTGCCTACCTACGGGACCCTCGTCGAGAAAGAAGGATGGCCCCGCACTGTTCCGCTCACGACTCGCACGCTGTGTGGACAGAGCCGGTCTCAACCCAAGCTCGGACAGGCGATCTCACCGCGCGAGAGTCGCTATGGACCGCCTTGCTCACACGAGGCGAGGGCCCGGCTGCGGTGTCAGCCGGGCCCTCGCCATGAGGTGCCGAGACCCGTCAGCGGCCGGCCAACACGTTCAGCAGCCGAGCGACTTCGGCGGCCACGGTGTCGCGGGCGGGGCCCAGGTACTTGCGTGGGTCGGCGGCCTCGGGGGACGCCTGCAGCCGCTCGCGCACCGTACGGGTGAACAGCTTGTTGAGGTGGGTGGAGATGTTGACCTTGGTCATTCCGGCCGCGACAGCCTTCGCGAGATCGGAGTCGTCGACGCCCGAGGAGCCGTGGAGCACGAGGGGGACGTCGAGTGCGGACTTGAGCCGTGCGATGAGGTCGAGGTCGAGTTCGGCGTCGCGGGTGAGCATGGCGTGCGAGCTGCCCACGGCGACGGCCAGGGCGTCCACGGCGGTGGCTGCGGCGAATGCGCGGGCCTCGTCGGGGTCCGTGCGGACACCGGGGGCGTGGGCACCGTCCTTGCCGCCGACTTCACCGAGTTCGGCCTCGACCCACACGTCGTGGCGGTGGCAGTGGTCGGTGATCATACGGGTGGCTGCGACGTTCGCGTTGTAGGGCAGCTTCGAGGCGTCGAACATGACCGAGGTGAAACCGAGGTCCACGCCTTCCTGGACGAGCTTCGCGGATTCGGCGTGGTCGAGGTGGACGGCCACTGGAACGGCGGCGGCACCAGCGACGGCGAGCGAGGCGAGAGCGATCGGAGCGAGGGAGCCGTGGTAGCGGGCGGTGTTCTCGCTGATCTGCAGGATGACCGGGAGTCCGGCGAGCTCGGCTCCGGCGACGATGGCCTCCGCGTGTTCGAGCTGGACGACGTTGAACGCGCCGACACCTGTGTTGGCGTCCCTTGCGGGTCCGATGATGTCGTCGGTGCGGGTCAGGGGCATGGGTGCTCTCCACTGAGTGGTGATGAGGGAACGGCCGGTGACGTGGACGTTTCGGTGTCCCCGCAACCGGCCGGACGGGTGTGACGACTGAGGCGGAGTGGGCCACCGGCGCGCACCGGTACAGGGCCGGTGGCTGGTGCGATGCCGGCCCTGCCGAAGCACGGAACAGTTGTCAGGCGTCGCTGGTCGTGAGGATGACGGAGCGGGTGAGGTTGCGGGGGCGGTCAGGATCGTAACCTCGGGCTTCGGCGAGGTGGACGGCGAGGCGCTGGGCCCGGATGAGGTCGGCGAGCGGGTCGAGGGCGTCGGCCTGGTCGCCGGAGGCGCTGGTGTAGGTGCCGCCGACGCGAGCGATGTCTTCGGCCAGGCCGCGCGGTTCGGGGCCGAAGAGCCAGGCGACGCGCCCGGGGCCGGTGATGCTGATGGGGCCGTGGCGGTACTCCATGGCCGGGTAGGCCTCGGTCCAGGCACCTGCGGCCTCGCGCATCTTGAGGCCGGCTTCGAGTGCGAGGCCGTAGGTCCAGCCGGTGCCGAGGAAGGTGAACTGGTCGGCGCCGCAGATGGTGGCGTCGAGCGGCTCGGTGACGGCGCGCTCGGCGTCCTGGACGGCCTGTGCCAGCAGGCGTACCCCGACCGGCAGAGCGTCCTCGGCTTCGAGGTGGGCGCGCAGCAGGGCCAGGACCGTGGTGGCGAACCTGGTCTGGACCACGGACTGCTCGTCGGCGAAGTCGAGCACGGCGACGGTGTCGGCAACCGTCATGACGGGGGTTTCGGGGTCGGCGGTGATCGCGCCGGTGGCGATGGTGCCCTTGACCTGCGTCAGGAGGTCGAGGACTTCGGTGGTGGTGCCGGAGCGGGTGATGGCGATGATGCGGTCATAGGCCCGGCCTGCCGGGAACTCGGACGCGGCGTAGGCGTCGGTCTCGCCGTGGCCGCCGCTCTCCCGAAGCTGCGCGTAGGCGAGTGCCATGAACCACGAGGTGCCGCAACCGACGACTGCGACTCGCTCGCCCCGGCGCGGCAGGACTTCTGCGAAGGAGGCGACGGACTCGCCCGCACGCCTCCAACTCTCCGGCTGGGACGCGATCTCAACCGAAGTCCGGGAGGTCTCGAAAGTGGTCACGAGATTCCTTGGGTTTGTAGGAGTGGAGAAGGAATGCTGGAGACGGATGCTCTGTTGCGATCACCAGCTGCTTCAATTTATGTTTGAAATGCTTCATTTTCAAGCAACTCTGAACAGTTGCGTGGATATCGGGGGCGAACCTCGTCCACACGAACCTCTCGGCGGAAGCGCAGATAGACGGCGGCGTCGATGTCACCGGCGACGGCGCACGGCACGGCGGCGGCCGACAGTGCGACTGCCTCGCGCAGGATGTCCGGCCACGGCGCACAGGCCGCCAGGCCCGACGCGATCGCGGCGACACACGCGTCGCCCGCGCCGGTCGGGTTGCCGGACAGCTGCTCGGGAGGCGTCGCACGCCACGTGCCCTCCGGCGTGATCGCGTGGAGGCCGTCCGGACCCGCCGACACCACGACCGTTCGGGCTCCCCGGGCGCGCAGCTCCGCGGCGGCCGCCGCGGAGTCGTCGCATCCCGTCACCTCCCTGATCTCTGCCGCATTGGGCTTGATCACGTCGGGACCGGCTTCCAGGGCAGCCACCAGAGCGGGGCCGGAGGTGTCGAGCACAGTCACCGCCCCCTCGGCGGCCGCCCCGCGGATGAGTTGCGCGTATGCGTCCTGCGGCAGTCCTGGAGGCGTGCTGCCGCTCAGGACCACCACCCTCGCGCCCCGTATCAACGAGGCGTAGTGACGTGAGAAGGCTTCCCACTCGGCTGGTGCCACCTGCGGCCCCAGCCCGTTGAAGACGGTGGCGTCGCCGTCGTCGCGCGAGACCACGGCAAGGGTTCGCCGGGAGTCGCCCGCCACGGCCGTGAACGCGTCACGTATCCCCGCGGTGCGCAGCTCGTCGCGTATCGCGCGACCGGTGGGCCCGCCCGCGAGCCCGGTGGCGACCGGCGAGTGCCCGAGGAATGCGAGTACCCGGGCGACGTTGATTCCCTTGCCGCCCGCCCGCTCGTGTGTCGTGTGGACACGGTGGGACGTCCGGGGGCGCAGTTCGGCGACGTCCCACGTGACGTCGAGGGCGGCGTTGAGGGTGACCGTGACGATCACGAGGCGGATGCTCCTGTCGGTGGGGTGGTGGGAATGCGGTGACCGGCGGCCTGCCATGCGGCCAGGCCGGCGCCCAGACACCCGGCGCGGTCCCCGAACTCGGCGCGCACGAGCATCGGAACGCGTTGGAAGGTGAGTCGTGCGGCCAGCCCGTCGCGTACGGGATCCAGTAGGAGTCGGTCAGCTTCGGTGAGACCTCCGCCGAGGACGATCAGCTCGGGGGCGACCAGCGTCGTGACAGTGGCCAGCGCCTCCGTTAGTCCTTCGGTGGCCCTGTTCCATACGGCCTGGGCCGCAGGGTCACCGGCCTCGACCAGCGCAGCCACTTCCGCCGCGCCGGCCACTGGATGTCCGGAGCGCGCTGTGTACGCCGTCGCGACGGCGCTGGCGGACGCGACGGTCTCCAGGCAGCCCGTCCCGCCGCAGGCACAATCGGTGCCGCCGCGGACCACCACATGGCCGAGTTCGCCGGCGAATCCACCCGAGTGGACCGGTTGGCCGTCGCAGACGAGGGCGGCGGCGATACCCGTGCCGATCGCCACGAAGAGCACGTTCTGCGCACCGCGTGCCGCGCCGAGGACACACTCGCCCATGCCGCCCGCCCGGACGTCGTGGCCCAGCGTCACGGACAGCCCCGTACGAGCGGTGAGAACGGCGGCGAGCGGGACGTCGCGCCAGCCGATGTTGGCCGACCAGACGGCCCTCTGCCGACGCTCGTCGACGATGCCCGGAATCACAACTCCCGCGTCATGCGCCGTCAAACTCTGCTCCGCGGCCAGCCTTTCCAGATCGAGAAGCGTGTCGCTGATGCCGTCGATCACCGCGTCCGGTCCGTCGCCGCGTGGCGTCGGACGGCGCAGTGACGCGATCGTCTTCATGGAGCGGTCCAGGACCGCGCCCTTCATGCCGGTTCCCCCGACGTCCAGAGCGATCACACAGTCCGGGGTACGACCCTGGTCAGATACGCGTGCTCCCGAACCGACGAGCGTAGCCGAGGTGAGTGACGTGCTGATGTCCATTGCTGTCGAACCATTCTGGATGATCGATTGTGCGTGCCGAAGGACCCAAGCAAGCGAAATCATTCAGTTCTCATGTTCGCAGTATCCACTGTGGAGGCCCCTTGGGTCCAGAGCGGGACGCCTCGTACTTGTCTGGCGTGCAGAAAAACACTTGTCGCCGCCGGTGCTCGATGCTGCGGCGCTACGATCAACTTCGCGCATGCTTCGGCTGCCTGCCGTGATTCCTCAGGGCGGAGCAGCGGGACCCGTGCGTCCGATGGAAGTCCCAAGGGCAAGGAGGGGTGCAGCGGATGTCCAAGCAGGCGCGGTGGAGCAAGTTGCTCGAGTTGTTGGCCGTCGAGGGCAAGCTGGACGTGGAGGAGGCAGCCGCGGCCGTGGCGGTGTCGGCCGCCACGATCCGCAGGGACCTCGACGAGCTTGCCGAGCAGCGGCTACTGGTCCGCACCCGGGGCGGCGCGATCGGGCACGGCGTCTCGTACGAGCTCCCCCTTCGGTACAAGTCCTCCCGCCGAGCCGCCGAGAAGCAGCGGATCGCCAACGCGGTGGCGGACCTGCTGAGCGTGGGGGACGTCGTCGGCCTCAACGGAGGCACGACCACCACGGAGGTGGCGAGGGCGCTCGTTCTCCGGGCGGGCACAGGCCCGGCCGAGGCGGGTGAGGCCCCTTCCGGCCCGATGTACACCGTCGTCACCAACGCGCTGAACATCGCCGGCGAGCTGGCGGTTCGACCGCAGTTCAAGATCGTGGTGACCGGCGGTGTGGCCCGGCCGCAGACCTATGAGCTGGTCGGCCCCCTGGCGGCAGGGGTGCTGAATGACGTGGTTCTCGACGTGGTCGTGCTCGGCGTCGACGGCATCGACCCGCAGTTGGGGGTCATGACGATGCAGGAGGACGAGGCAGGCATCAGCCGGCTGTTCACGGAGCGCGCCCGCAAGGTGGTCCTGGCTACGGACTCCTCCAAGGTGGGCAAGCGTGCCTTCGCGAGGATCTGTGACCTGAACCGGATCGACGTCATCGTCACCGACGCCGATCTCGCTCCGGACATGGCTTCACGGCTCACCGAGGCGGGCATCGAGGTGGTCACCGTCTGACTCCGTGCGCCGCGCCGCTGGGCGCGACGCAGCGGCGCGGCGCCGGTACGGGTATGCCCCTACCGGCGCCGACCTGTATCCGGGGTCCGAGAGTGCAGCCGGCCTCCACCGGTCGGGCCATGCGGCCGCCCGGTGGAGGCCCGGAGTCGTGCGCTGGCCGGCACAAGGACCCCGATCGTGGGCCATGCCGCCGGCGACGGGCGCGTACAACCGCTACGGCGGAGTGCGGCACCTGTTCGCCCCCTGGAGTGTCGGCGGGTCGGCGCCTGGGCGGCGGCGCACAGCGTCGAGGCCGCCTGCACCCCGACCAACTCCTCCTGGCCGAACCGCATCGAGGCGCAGCTCACGGTGCTAGCGCTACTTCCCTCTTGGCGGTCGGTGCGAGCGAAGCGGTGCCCGCTTCAAGGTGTTTCCCCCTCGCTCAGCGGAGTCCTGCGAAGCGGACGGAGCATGCCCGCCAGCTGGGTTCGGCGTCGTTCTCATAACGGACCTTGGTGCCGGGGCGGTCGTCGTGTTTACTTTGCTCACGACAGGTGCTCGTTAGTGAGTGAAAGCGCCGAATGCTGCCTAGCTTCGCGCATCCTCCGAGCCTTCTCCTGTTCCCAGACCCCACTGGCTGCGTCGCGTCGACGGCCGGAAGACACAAGGCGGTACTGATGATGAACAAGCGGTTGTTCGTGGCGGCCTGCACGCTCGGCGTGCTCACCCTCACGGCGTGCGGCGGCGGCAACGGCGGGGGCGGCTCGGAGAACGGCGATGTGACCCTGAAGCTCGTCGCCGCCGACTACGGCGACAAGGCGTCGAACAGTTCGACGGCCTACTGGAAGGACGTGGCGGAGCGCTTCACCGCCGCCAACCCCAAGATCAAGGTCGATGTCCAGGTGATCAACTGGAACGACATCGACGCCCAGGTCAAGACGATGATCCAGAGCGGGAACGTGCCGGACGTCCTCCAGACGGGCGGCTACGCCGACAAGGTCGCGGACGACCTGCTGTACAAGGCGGACGAGGTGCTGTCCGAGCGCACCCGGGCGAACGTCATCGACAGCTTCGCCAAGGCCGGCGAGGTCGACGGCACGCAGTACGGTATCCCGTTCGTCTCCTCCGCCCGCGCCTTGTTCTACAACAAGGACGTGTTCGCCAAGGCCGGCATCACGGAGGCGCCCAAGAGCTGGGACGAACTCGTGTCCGTCGCGGCGAAGATCAAGGCCAAGGTGCCGGGCGTCACTCCGTACGCGCTACCCCTCGGCCCCGAGGAGGCCCAGGGCGAGTCGCTGATCTGGGAACTCGGCAACGGCGGGGGCTACACGGACGAGGCGGGCAAGTACACGCTCGACAGCAAGGCGAACATCGAAGCCTTCTCCTGGCTGAAGTCGAATCTCGTCGAGCCCGGCCTGACCTACGCCAACCCCGCCACCACCGACCGCAAGACGGCGTTCGCCGACTTCGCGGCTGGCAAGACAGCGATGCTCAACGGGCACCCCTCCCTGATTCAGATGTCCAAGGACGGCAAGGTCGACTACGGTGTCGCGCCGATCCCCGGCAAGGCGGGGGCGCTGAAGTCCACCCTCGGCGTGGCCGACTGGATGATGGCCTTCAAGGACGGCGGACACAAGGAAGAGGTCCGCAAATTCCTCGACTTCGCGTACTCGAAGGAGAACACGCTGAAGTTCGACGAGATGTACAACCTGATGCCGGTCACCAAGGACACGCTCCAGGAGATGACCGCCAACGGCAAGCACAAGGACCTGGAGCCGTTCTTCGCCGTCCTGCCGAACGCGGTCTTCTACCCGCTGGGCGACACCACCTGGGACACGGTCTCCGCAGAGATCAAGAAGAGCGGCGGCACCGCCGTGAACGACCCGGCGAAGGTGCTGGCCGAGCTGCAGAAGAAGGCCGAGACCGCGGTCGCCGACAAGTAGCCCTCCGCACCGCACCGTCACGGAAGGCACCCCTCGTGTCCCCCAAAGCATCCGCTGCCGCCCGCCCCGCCCGCAAGGGCCGGGGCGGCCTGGCCCGCCTCGGCCCGCTGCCCTGGATCGGTCCTGCCGTCCTGCTCATCGTGGTGGTCGTGCTCTGGCCCGTCTACGAAATGGTCCGGACGTCGTTCCTGAGAATCAGCAGCAGCGGGTTCGTTCGCGGCTCGGCCGGATTCGACAAGTACAAGCAGCTGTTCGAGGAGCCGTCGTTGCCCTCGGTCGTCGCGGCGACCGTGGTGTGGACGCTGGTCGTGGTCACCGCCACGATGCTGATCTCACTGGCGCTGGCCCAGCTGTTCAACCAGAAGTTCCCCGGTCGCCGCGTGACCCGCTGGTCACTGATCGCGCCATGGGCCGCCTCCGTGGTGATGACCGCCATCGGTTTCAAATGGATGCTCAACCAGACCGCCGGCGTGCTCAACACCGCGATGACGGACCTCGGCCTCATCGAAGGTCCCCAGGACTGGCTGGGCGACCCGTCCACGGCCTGGCCTTGGATGATGTTCGTCGCCGTCTTCGTCTCACTGCCGTTCACGACCTACACCCTGCTCGCCGGGCTGCAGACCATCCCCGCCGAGGTCTACGAGGCCGCCAAGGTCGACGGCACCAACGCCTGGCAGACCTACCTGCGGATCACCCTCCCGCTGCTGCGGCCGGCGCTGCTCGTCGGCATGGTCATCAACCTGATCAACGTCTTCAACTCGTTTCCCATCATCTGGAGCATGACCCGCGGCGGTCCGGACAGCGACACCGCCACCACCACCGTGTTCATGTACCAGCTCAAGAACTCCGACATCGGCCAGTCCGCGGCGATGTCCGTCGTCAACTTCGCCCTCGTCGTGGTCATGGTCGCCCTCTTCCTCAAGGCCAGCCGCTGGAACCAGGAGGAGAGCCGATGACCCAGCACACCCTCACCCCCTCGCCCCCCGCAGTCTCCACCCCCGTACCCACGGGCAAGGACGCCGCCACCCCCCAGCGCCGTCGGACGCGCAGCCCGCGCACCCTGCTGATCGCGGCGGCGGCCTGGCTGCTGGCGGGCGTGTTCCTGCTGCCGTACGCGGAGATGGTCATCACCGCCCTTCGGCCGGCGCACGAACTGCGCGACCCCACCTATCTGCCGAGCGAGTTCGAGTGGGCCAACTTCGTCAATGTCTGGCGGGAGTCACACCTCGGGGACAACCTCCGTGTCACGCTGCTCGTCGCCGGGGGCTCCACCCTGCTCGTCCTGCTGGTCGCGATTCCCGCCGCGTACTACACCGCGCGCATGAAGTTCCGCGGCCGCAAACTGTTCCTGCTTCTGGTGCTGGTCACCCAGATGTTCCAGCCGACGTCGCTGCTGGTCGGGCTCTATCGCGAGTTCTACCAGCTCGACATGCTCAACTCCGTGTGGACCCTGATCCTCTGCAACGCCGCCTTCAACCTGGCCTTCGCGATCTGGATCCTCACCGCATACTTCTCCTCCATCCCCGAGGCCCTCGAAGAGTCGGCCATGATCGATGGCCTCGGCCGGGGAGGCGCCCTCCTGCGGATCACCCTGCCGCTCGCGATGCCGGGTGTCGTCACCGCGATGATCTTCACCTTCATCGCCGCATGGAACGAGTTCGTGATGGGCCTGACGCTCTCCACCATCCCGGAGAGCCAGCCCCTCACGGTCGGCATCAACAGCTTCATCGGCAATTACACCGTCCAGTGGAACTACCTCTTCGCCGGCTCGGTCATCGCCATCGTGCCCGTCGTCATCCTGTTCGCGCTCATCGAGCGCAAGGTCGTCTCCGGACTGACTGCCGGATCCGTCAAGTAGTACACGAGCTGCCCCGCTGCCTGCTCGCCTGACATCCGGCGGCAGGCGAGCGGGCAGTTCTGTCATCAGCTCCCGCGCAGAAGAAGGGGTATATGCCGTGCCGAGGCACCGCCATGTCCTGACTGCGGCCACTACCGCTCTCATTTTCTCCGCCTCGTTGGCAGGCTGCGCCGACAACCACGGGAATCAAGTCGTCTTGCGGCTGGTGGCCGCCGACTACGAGGTGGGGGGCCAGTCGGACAGCACCGAGCAGTACTGGGGTGATCTGATCTCCACGTTCGAGTCCGCGCATCCCGACATCACGGTCCAGGTGGAGGTCGTGTCCTGGGACTCCATAGACGGCAAGGTCGCCGACATGGTGGAGGCGGGCGAAGCGCCTGACCTGGCGCAGATCGGGGCGTACGCCGACTACGCCGAACAGGGCGAGCTCTACGCTGCCGACGCATTGCTCTCGATCCCCGTGCAGGCGAACTTCGTTCGGCCGCTCGCCGAAGCGGGAGAGCAGAGACGAATTCAGTACGGTATGCCGTTCGCGGCCTCGACCAGGCTCCTCTTCTACAACGAGGAGCTGTTCGCAGAGGCGGGCGTCGGCCGGCCCCCGGCGACCTGGGACGAGCTGAAGGCCGTGGCGCGGCGACTGAGGGACCGTACTGAGGTCCCGTGCCCGATGGCGGTGCCGCTGGGACCCGAGGAGGCCCAGATGGAGACGATGTCCTGGATGCTGGGGGGCGGAGGCGGTTACACCGGCCTCAACGGGTCCTACACGATCAACTCGAAGGAGAACATCGAAAGCCTGAACTGGGTGAAGGAGAACCTCGTCGAGGAGGGGCTCACCGGTCCCGTTCCACCGGGGCGGCTCAACCGCAAGGAGGCGTACGCGGCGTTCCTGCGCGGCGAGGTGGGCATGGTAAACGGATTTCCCTCCTTGCTGCAGGATGCGCAGAAGGAAGGGATTAAGGTCGGCACGGTAGCTGTGCCCGGACGGGACGCCAAAGCCCCACGGGCGCCGGCGGCCGTCGACTGGATCATGGCCTTCAAGCGGAACGGGCACCGTGAGGAACTCGGCAAGTTCCTCAACTTCGTCTTCAGCGACGAGAACGTGAGGGAGTTCGCAACGCTCAACAACCTGCTGCCCGTCACTGTTTCGGTAACCGAGCAGATGAGGGCAGATGACCGCAACAAGGACCTGAGGAAGTTTCTGGATGAGCTGCCTGCCTCGGAGCTGCCCCCCGTCGGCAAGACTTCATGGGCGTTGGTGAGCGACAGCGTCAAGCGGAACCTCGGCAGTGCGATGACGCCCGGTGGCAGTCCAGCCAAGGCACTGGGTCAAATAGCCGATGCCGCGGCAGAGGCCGAACTCGGGCGCTAGGTGGTGGTCGCCCGATAGCGCCGGCGTAGATCTGCGGTGACCGTCTCACCGAGAACAGGTCCTCGCCCTCCGGAGGTGAGCCGCCGACCGGTGAACGGCTCGCTCACCCGACCACGAGGGTAGGCCTGTCATGATCCTGCGACCGCTCGTCGTGGTGGCCTCGGCGGCGAGCGACGGTTGGCGCCCAGAGGGAGCAGGGAGAGGAGTCGGAACTCCTGTGCAACGAAGTGTGACGCGGGCACGGTCCTACTCGAGGGTCCGCCGCCCGGTCGTCCGTGGACGGTCAGAGCATGCCGGCCAGGCGCTGCTCCGCAGTGTCCAGCGACATACGGATCGCGCCGAGAACCACGCCCTTCTCACGCAGTGCGGAGATACGGAGCTCGACCGGCGTCAGCAGCATCCGCGCCAGTTCGGTGCGGACGGCGTCGAAGAGCACGTCACCCGCGCCCGACACGCCGCCGCCGACGACCACGCACTCGGGGTCAAGAGCCAGCAGGTGCGTCGCCAGGCCGCGCGCGAACCGGCGGGCCACGGTTCGCACCACCGAGACGGCCTCCTCGTCGCCGATTGCCGCGGCCTCGAACAGGACGGCCACGTCGCCGCTGGAGCGGAGGGTCTCGCGCAGTGGCCCGGTGCAGCGTTCCGTGGCCAGTGCCAGGATCGCTCGTGCCCCGACCAGCCGCTCGAAGGGGCCTAGTCCCTCGACGACCGGCGCCGGCTCTTCGTCCAAGGGGGTTGCGAGGTCGACGAAACCGAGCTCACCAGCTGCCGAGGACGCGCCACGGTGGGGCTTGCCGTCGATGACGATGCCCGACCCTATCCGCTCCCCCCAGTGGACGTAGAGCAGGTTGTCCTCGGCCGGGCCGCGCCAGCGCTCCGCCGCCACGGCCAGGTTGACGTCGTTCTCGACCAGCACCGGGCAGCCCAGCCAGTCCCGCAGCTCGGCCAGCAGCGGCAGGCCCGCCCAGCCTGGGATGCTCGGTGCGAGCACGACCTCACCGCGTTCGACGTCGACCACGCCGGGAGTGCCCACGGTGACCGCCCACAGCGCCGTCGGCTCCAGGCCCGCGTCCGCCGCGACCTCCGCCAGCGCCGTCCGCAGCAGTCCGGCCGCTTCGGGGCCGGCCACCCCGTACGGGGTGGCCACACGTCGCTCGGCGCACACGGTGCCCGCCAGGTCGGCAAGTGTCACCAGCAGTTTGTGGGGGCCGAGGTCGATGCCCGCCACGTGTCCGCATTCGGCGCGGAACCGGGCTCGCTGCGCGGGGCGGCCCACACCGTTGTCCTCGGTGACCAGGAACTCCACCGCTCCGACGTCGGCCAGCGCGGCCAGCGCCCGGGACACCGCGGGTCGGGACAGGCCGGTGGCGGCGACCAGGGCGGCCACCCGTGCGGTCATGCCGTCGGTGGACCGCAGGGCGTCGAGCACCGCGGTGGCGTTGATGCGCCGCAGCACATGAGGCCCGGTCGCCGTGGGCGCGATCGTCACTGCTCTTCCCCTACCTCTTGACAGGTGGCCTAGACCACCCCACAGTATGCCCCGCGAGTATCGAACGGTTCGATACTAATCGCCATCCGTCAGCCTGCCGCTCGGCGACGGTACCGCAGCCATCCCGCCGGGCTGACCCGGTGAGCCGCACGGGACGGCACCGCGGAGCGCCCGCCCGGGGAATCTCCCGTCGGCATGACGCCGGACTCGCACACATACAGGAGCACTCATGAAGCTCACAAGACCTGCTCGGTATCTCACCACGATGGCGGTCGGCGCGATAATGGCAACAACGCTGCAGGTCTCCACTGCCCACGGCGCCTCGCCCGCGGACCAGGTCAAGGCGATCGACTGGAGCTCGTTCGGCACCTACGCGGGCACCGATGCGATGGGCCAGCGGATGAAGACCATCCTGGCCAACGAATCCCGCTACCTGATCGGCCCGGCGTACGCGTCCAAGTACACGGCCTACGAGGCCGACGGCTACCTGAACCTGGGTGGGAACGCTGAACAGGCCGTCCGCCTGCCCGCCATGACCGCGCTCTCGGCCGCCATCGCGCTGAAGCTGGGCGTGTACAACCCGGTCAACCTGAGTGCGGCCAATGCCACTACCCGCGACATCAACCTGATCCGTACCGTCGCCGCCCGCCACAAGGCCAACAACACCAACAGCGCCACTGCCTGGGGCTCCGGCTGGCAGACCGCGCTGTGGGCCTACTACGACGGCATGGCCGCCTGGCTGATGTGGGACAAGCTCTCGGTCACCGACCGCGACAAGGTCGTGAACATGCTGGTCGCCGAGGCCAACCGGCTCACTACGGGCAACGACACCTTCCTGATCGGCACCAGCGGCAAAGAGCTGTACGGCCTCCGCAAGGACGGGACCTCGGCCGAACCCGGCGACAGCAAGGTCGAGGAAAACCAGTGGAGCGCCGCCCTGCTGGGCCTCACCGCAGCCATGATGCCCAACCACCCTCAGGCCGCCGCCTGGAGCACCCGGCACAAGCAGCTGCTGCTGTCCGCCACCGCCCGCCCGGCCGACCTGACCAACCCGGCCAGCATCAACGGCATCCAGATGTCCACCTGGCTGAAGGGCACCAACATCAGCGATGAAGGCACCGTCACGAACCACGGCCTCCTGCACCCGATCTACATGATCCTGGACCAGGGACTCAACGAGGCCGCCACGGCGGGACTGGCGAAGAAGTGCGCCCCGGTCGCCGCCCTGCACAACACCAACTACGTCTACGACGCCCTCGTCGACAAGCGCTACCCGACCTCCTCCGGTGGCACCAACACCATCTACCAGCCCGGGTCCTCCAACATCTTCTACCCGGAAGGCAACGACTGGGGCAGCACCTTCGCCGGCTACTTCGGCGGCTTCGACGCCCTGGTCTCGATGCACGGCCAGGACGGCCTTGTCGCCACCAAGGCGTCGACCTGGGAGAAGCTGCACAACGACGCGCAGATCGCCCTGCAGGCCCGCTTCACGGACGGCCACACCTACGCCAACGGCAGCGAGAACAGCTACTTCGGCAAGGAACAGCGCATCGGCGTCATCTACGGCCTCAGCTACCTCAGCCTCTGGCTGAACAAGAACAGCGCCGGGGACAAGGCCTGTTGGTCCTGAGACCGGACGTCCTTCGGCCTGAACCGCGAAGTCCGCAGGATTACCCAGTCCCGGTGTTGTAGCCGAACTGATACCCGCAACGGAAGTGCAGCACCGAAGTCGATTCCGTGAACGGCTGACAGGGGGGCGGGCAGAGGTTCCCTCTCCCGCTCCACCGTCGTCGCCGCAGGGTCGGCCGCCGCCGCGGCTGTGGGCCGTGCCATCTATGGCCGGTTGGCAGTCGGGGCGGGGTGGCGGAATTTCCCTCGGCGGCTTGGACATGGTCTGCCAGTCGGTCGGTCCCGCAGTCGTTCTTCGACGGGCGGCCGAGCATCGCCCCAGACGGGTTCGTTGACTCATGAAGGTGGACACGGGTGTCACCGAGCGGGCGGGGCACCACGGTCTACCGGAAGCCCGGATCCACGAAGAACTCAGCGGGTTCGTGACCACGGACAAGCGTCTCCGTCCAGGCCTTCGTGCCCGCGACCAAGACCTCGTGGTCTCGATGGTCCCGGTCACCGAGAACGAGACCGTGGCGGGGACGTGCACTCCGTTCCCGCGGTGCAGGCGGCGAGGAGGCCGTCGCAGGCATGCCGCACGTCGCCGCCAGCCCCCGCCCAGCCGCTCTGCCGTACCTCGGTGCCGGCGAGTCAGCGCCGGCGAGCTGTATCACCGGCCGACGCAGGTGATCCCGTCGCGCGCGACCGTCGCGTAGACCGTGGAAGACCTGGTCGACGCGATCCCGACAGGGCTCACCCATACGCCCCCGGACGACTGGTCATCGATGGCGAACTGGACGACGCAGGCAAGGCTCGCCTCGCACCCCTGCGGGTGCGCTCGCCGGACGGCTGACGTTCCAGACCGCGCGCGACCAGGACCCCGCCGCGGTCGGCGACCGGGCGGGGTGCGTGGGGGCGGCCCTGCTCGCCAGGATCTGCACCGAAGGTGGGCCGGCCGCGGGAGTTCGGGTCGAATTCGCCGTAGGCACCGAGGGGCTTGAGGTCGGGACGGTCCATGCCGACCACGGTGGTGCCTACATCCTGACCCTCATGCTGTTATGTGGCGGGCGGCATCTCGGAGGCGCGGGAGTCGAGGCCCGTGCGCAGTTTGACCCAGTCGCCCCGGGTGAAGTCCGGGAAGGCGACCGGGCGTCCGCCGGCGGCGAGGGAGGCGACGCTGAGCGGGATGGGCGCGCACCAGCTCGCCGAGTCGTAGACGTCGATGTCGGGGACCTGCCCGGTCCGCATCAGCTGGACGGTGCGCCACTGCAAGACGTAGTCCATGCCGCCGTGGCCGCCGTTGTTGGCCGCGTCGTCGCCGATCTTCTTCCAGAGCCAGTGATCGAACTCTTTGCGGTAGGAGGCGAAGTCCCGCCAGGTGTGGCCGCTGTGGTCGGGCTCGACGTAGATGCGCCCGCCGCCGGACGAGATGACACCGGCGTAGTCCTCGAAGATGCCGCGGGTGCCGGCGAGGGTGTTGATCCGGCTGTAGGGGCGGGGGGAGCTGACGTCGTGCTCGGCGCGTATGACCCGGCCCTGTGCCGTGTCGATCAGACACGTCACGAGGTCGCCGTTGATGTACGTCTCCTTCCACGACGGGTGCGACCGGTCGACGAACCGGGCGCGGTAGTCGGCGAGGCCCTTGGGCTCCGTGGCGGTGGCGCGCAGCTTCGTCATGCGGTCGCCGCGGTTGATGTCCATGGCGGCGGCGATGGGACCGAGACCGTGCATCGCGTAGAAGCTGGCGGTGCTGCGCGTGTGCCAGAGCCGGCGCCAGGAGTCGGTGTAGTAGGTGTCGGAGAAGAGCAGGGCGCGCAGGTCGTGCAGGTAGCCGCCGTGGCCGTTGGTGATGTCGCCGAAGAGGCCTTCGTGGGCCATCTTCAGCATCGCGAGTTCGTTCCGGCCGTAGCTGCAGTTCTCCGCGAGCATCAGATGTCGACGGGTGCGCTCGCAGGTGTCGACGAGGTCCCACAGTTCGTCGAGTTCGGTGGCGATGGGCAGTTCGACGATGACGTGCTTGCCGGCGAGGAGCGCGGCCTTGCCCTGCGGGTAGTGGAACTCCCAGGGCGTGGCGATGTAGACGAGGTCGACGTCGTCGCGTTTCAGCAGTTCCTCGAACGAGGCGTCGGAGCCACCGAGTTCGGCGGGCCGGGGCTCGCCGTTGGCGACGAGCTGATCGGCGGTCCGCTTGACACGGTCGGGGCGGATGTCGCACACGGCGGTCACGGTGCATCCGGGTACGGCGGCCTAGCCGAGGCTCATGCCGGCACCACGGTTGCCGAGCCCGATCACTCCGACACGGACCGTGCTGTACGCGTCATAGCGGACGTTGACCATGGTCTTCTGCCCCGGTCGGCGCCGCGGAGCGGAGGCCGACGGCACTGCGGAGACGGCCGGTGCCGTCGAGCCGATGGCCATGGCCGCTCCAGTGGCGACCGCTCCTCCCATGAGCGAACGGCGTGACACGGCAGGGAATTTGGGCATGACGCTCCTCGATGCAGACTCGGGCTCGTTTGCGGCACGACTCTGACGGGGGGCACAGTAGTGTGTCAACACATGCTCAGAAAATGCTCCCTTCGCGTATTCTCAATCAAAGAGGGTGCATGAAACGCACGACTGGACACTCTCGCCCCAGCAGGCCGAGGGCACGATCCGCCGGCGGGGGAGTGCCCGGTCAGCGTGAGCGTGCTCTGAGGCCGCGGTCCGCGGACCGGGTCGCTGTGGGGTCAGGTCAGCCCGTGTGCCTTGCACAGCCGTACTGCTGACTGCTTCGTGCCGTACGACTGGTACGCGGAGTGCGTAGCGCACGTCCATGACGCGGGGGAGCGATCCCGTCACTCGGCGCTGCGCTTCATTCCGGTTGGTAGGAGCGGGCGGCAGGGGCTGAGGCGTTGACGGGTGCGCAGAGGATGGATCCGGCTGGGCTGGCCAGCTGGTTCAGGGAGACCGCGGCGGTTTGAGTAGTGATTGCTCAGGGACTCAGGACCTCCGGGGCGTTTCCTGGAAGCACGGAGCAGGACCCGCCGTACACCGGAGAGGATGTGATCGCGATGACATCTCCGACCAGAGGGCGCCCGTCGGCACCGTCTGGCCTCCTCTGCGTCGTACGTGTAAGCCGGCTCCGTGGCGGCCATTCGTCAGCCTGAGCACCTGTGGCAATGTTATTGAGAATTGATGGTACGCGTGGGTTCCTGAAGTTTTTGACGATCTAAGGGGAATGTTGGTGGAGCAGACCATTGACGCCGTCTGGAATTCAGTGCAAACTCTCACCAGTGGTTGCGATGAAATTGCAACCCATCCCGCCCATGGAATTGCTTCGGCGAACCTGACGGTATCTGTGCAATGGCCGTCACCTAGGTGATCCGAATGCCGTCCAGATTCGGTGAGTTTCCCCAAGACTCCCTTGCCGAACCGGCACAGACTCCGGGTGGGCCGGAGCTGCCTCCCCCTCGTCAGTTTCCGGTCCACCCGGACCCCCTTTGGTCATCCGCTTTGGTCATCCGTGCAGATCCGGCAGGCAGTGCGACGCCGACCCAGGGAATCCTGACGGGTCCGAGGAGAGAATTATTTGCGTGGGTCCATGGGTCTGATTTGCGCCGATTTCATGTACCGTGCGCGTAGAAGTAGTGCCTGACGTCCGGGCGAGCCCGAATTTGGCATGAAAGCTCGACCAGGTTCTTCAAACCGCATTTCCTTGCGGATCGATGTCGAGCGGGAGCCCCCGCATCCCCCACTGCGTACCGAGGAGCCGAGGAAATGGGCACACCCCTCAGCAGGTACATCAATCGTGAGAACGGTCCGGTTGCCGCCTATCTGTGCGCCTCCGCAGGCTGTCAGGTACTTGAGGAGCAACGCCACGAGCTCCGAGAATTCGCATCCGGGCTCGAGCTGCCGGCGCCGGTCTTCTTCGAAGACGTCATCCGCACGGTCGACGACGAACGCCCTGCCCTCTCGTGCCTGCTCGCGCGCGTGTCCGACGGAATCTTCCGGGTCGTCCTGATCACGGCCGGCTCTGCGCGGGGCATGGGCGGCGAGGACGCCTACTCGGACCTGCACCTCATGGTGGTGAGCGGCTGCACGGTCACCGAACTGCCGGACGTCGGTGCTCTGCACCGGGTTCGTAGCGTTTCCAGCGCTCGCTTGAGTGCCGCCTGACCCCGCTCGGCGGGCTCGATGCTCCCGACCGCCCAGCCTGCTTGAGTGCAGAGCCGTGGGGCGGCCGCCGGCCGCCGGCGGCGACGATCCCAGCTGGCCGCTCCAAGCCGCCTTGTCGATCCAGCACGCCCGCGGACTACGCAGACGGACCCCGGCATTGTGAGCCGGGAACCAAGCCGGGGACTGGGCGCGCCGGTCTCGCACGGCGAGCCGGGCGACGCCTGCAAGGTCGCGCATCCGCGTACACCGCATTCCCGCCTGTGCACGGCTTCCAGGGCCCCACCTGCCCGCTACCGACCCCCGCCCGCAGCAGCTCCGGAGTGTGACCCCACGGCTGTGCCGGGTGACTGAGTACCGCTTACTCAGGTGGGAAGAATTGTCCCTTTCGACCATGGAAGTCCAAGCAACCTCAGGTGGTGGTTTCCATGCGTCAGGTACTGCAGCGTCGAGTTCAGCGTCCGGTTCCGCGGCCTCCACAGGATCTGCGGACGCCGTCCGGCAAGCCCATGCCCTACTGAAGGCCGGTGACGTCGTGAAGGACAACCATGAAGCAGGTCCGGAGCAGCCGCTCGGACCGCGGAGCCGCGGGGACTTCCGGCCGGGCCTGGATGCGGCAGGCGATTGTCGGCGCTGTGAGAGTCGGCGAGCGGCGCCGGGCGGCCCGTGGGTGCCGGCCACGTCGTGTCCGGATCGCCGACCGGTGGCCCGTCCGATGCCGCAGGGCGTGGCGTCCAGGCTCGAAGGATGCTGGGCGAGGGGGTTGGAACGCCGGCGGTTCGCCCGGCAGTTGAGGGCCTTGTACGAGCGCGGAGCGAGCATCCGCGAGCTGGCGTGCGGATACCGGCGTTCGGCGGCCGTCATCGTCCGCCTGCTCTCCGAGTCCGGCGCGCCGCTGCCTGGCTCTGCGCAACACCGACGTACCTCGTCGCGGCGCGCCGACGCCGGCCCGGATGGGGTGAGGTCGAGGCCGGAAGAGGAGCCGGGTCGCGACTCGGCAGACGGTCCGATGGCCAACCGTCCGGAAGAGGACGGCCCCAGCGAGGGCTCCGTCGTGGGGGAGGTGTTTCCGCGGCTGCCGCGAGGTCCGGGCCTCGTGCCCCGTCAGGTACGGCGTACGGCCTCGTAGGGGCAGGGCAGTCGCGGCCCGTGCGCGAAGCGCGGTCCGGCCTCGGCTCGGGACGACCGTTGGGCCTACCGAAGCCCGGTGGGCCCAAACGACGCATCCCCGTGTCCGAGCGTTCGGCCGGCCGCGCCCGGCTTGGCCGCAGTTGTGCCGTACGCCGCCTGCCGGGGCGTCGGCCGCCCCAGCCTAGCGTGGCGGCAGAAAGAGGCATCCGATCTATCTGCCCAGCTGCCGTCCAGCGGGACCAGCGCGAGGTGCTCGGCCCGGTCGCCTCCACGCCGACGGCCTGGCGACTGCCGGCGGCCATCGACGAACGGGTACCGGACCGGCTGCGATCAGCCCGCGCCCAGGCCCGGGAGGTGGCCTGGCCGCGGGCCTGGGCGGGGCGAGGACGAGGGTCAACCGCAGCCCAGTCTGGGGGAGGTGCACTGCCCGGGCTGGTCCTGGGTCTCGACGTCACGCCGTACACCTGCCACTCGGAGAAGGATCAAGCTGCCCCGACCTGCAAGCGAGGCTCCGGCGTTGAATCGAACTGCTGCTTCAACGGCAACGCCGGGGCCTGGACCTCGGCACGCCTGACCGCCCGTCAGGCAGGCGGCGCCGCTGCACGACGAGGAGTGTCCCGTCCCACCCACCGGTGGAGGAGGATGACCCGGGGCGCGAGCGCGGTCGTACGAGCATCGGGGTCGTCGTGCTCGGCCCTCCGGTGCGCTGTGCGTACCTCGCCAGCCACGGCACTGCGACGCGTCCGGAGGCTGCATCCCCACACAACGGACCGCGAGGGATCGGGGCTTGGAGTCCGGCGGCCGTTGCCCGGAGCGCGCTCCGGCCGCCGGACGGACCGGGTGCCGGGATCCTTGCGGGCTGGGCGGTCATCGGCGGCCCTTGTCCGACTGCCCAGCGGCCTGCCGTTGACGCGCCGGCGACACACGCTCCGGGAGGGACGCGCCTGTCACCAGGAGAACGGGCCGGATACTCCCTGTGACTGGTCCATTGACGCCGGTCGCGGTCCGCCCTAGCCTTGCTGCTCGCTAGGGAAAGCCCTTTCCGTAAGGGGAACTGAGATGAGTGATCAGCTTCCGGGCGGGGTGGGGATTTCAAAGCTCCGGGTGTACGACGGGGCCCCGGCGGCCGACGGTCTGGTCGGCGGGTCGCCCCACATGCACCTCGCCTGTTCCGAGGGGTACTACGTCCTTTCGGGTCGCGGAGTGGTCCAGACGCTGAACTCCCGCGGCAGCACCGACACCCGGCTGGAGCCGGGTGCGGTCGTGTGGTTTGACCCGGGCACCATCCACCGCCTGGTCAACGAAGACGAACTGACGATTCTCGTCCTCATGTCGAACAGCGGGCTCCCGGAGGCCGGAGACGCCGTTCTCACTTTTCCGCAGCCGCACTTGGCCGACCCGGCAGCCTACGCGGTCGCGGCGACGCTGACCGGTACGGGCGAGACCCGCCTGGCGTCGGCGATGCGCCGCCGCGATCTCGCGATCGAGGGATTCACGGCTCTGCGGGCCGCGTACGCGACCGACGGGCCGACAGCGCTCGATCAGTTCCATGCCGACGCGGTGAACCTGGTCCGTCCCCGCATCCCCGAGTGGCGGCAGCGATGGCGTGACGGTGCCCAGCGCGCCGCCGCCGCGACTGCGGGCTATCTGGAGGCCCTGGAGCGGGGCAGCGGCGAGCACCTTCCGGCGGCCGTGGTCCGTGCGCTGGCGGAACCGACCGGCCGCCGCAGGCACGGAATGTGCGGCCTTCTTGACGTGTACGTGCAAGGTGTCCCGCCGCGGTCCTGACGCGCGGCCATCTTGCTCCGCAGTGACGACGAAGAGGTTGAACGATGAGGCCCTCCTCACCGCATCAGACTGGGTTGCCCGCTGTGGCCGCGACCCACACTCCAGAGTCCGCGCAACCGTCGCACCCCGTCGGGGCCGCTCCCGGGAATCCGGGTGCCGGGCCGGTGGGCAAGCGGCCCCCGGCCCGGCCCGACTCCGCGGCCCGAGTAGCCCGTGTCGCCGAAGCCTCCTGGAGGCCGGCGTTGCTCCTGGGCGTGCTCCTGATCGTCTGGTGGTTCGTGGCCTGGCAGGAGATGGTGGCGCCGTACCTGATCCCGCCGCCGGGTGACGTGCTGGACGTCCTCGTGGACCAGCGGTCCGAGCTGATGGGCCACACGTGGGTGACCACGTACGAGACGTTGATCGGCTTCGTTCTGGCCGCCGTCATCGGGGTGGGGACCGCAGTGCTGATCGTGTACTCGAAGACGCTGGAGCGGGCCATCTACCCGGTCATCCTCTTCGCCCAGGTGATTCCCAAGATCGCGATCGCCCCGATCCTCGTAGTGTGGTTCGGGTTCGGGGTGACTCCGAAGATCGTGCTCGCCGTGCTGATCGCGTTCTTCCCCGTCGTCGTGTCGAGCGTGGCGGGCCTGCGGTCGATCAACCCTGAGCTGCTGGAGCTTTCCGCGACGATGGGCGCCAGTAAATGGCAGACCTTCCTCAAGTTCCGGCTGCCCGGAGCACTGCCGCACGTGATGGCGGGTCTGAAGGTCGCGGTGACACTGGCCGTGGTCGGCGCCGTCGTAGGTGAGTTCGTCGGCGCCCAGGAAGGCCTGGGATACGTCCTGCTCGCCTCCAGCGGCAACCTGGACGCGCCGCTGCTGTTCGCCGACCTGTTCCTGATGTCGGCCATCGGCATCGTGCTCTTCGTCGTGATCGAGCTCGCGGAGTCCCTCCTCATCCCCTGGCACGCCAGCCGCCGTGACGGCGCGGCACTCACGACCTCCTGATCCCCCTGTACCGAAGGCCACTCCCATGACGCAGCACCATCTTCGTTCGCGCCGTCCGCTCGCCGCCCTGGCGGCCGGGCTCGTCGCCGCCACCACGCTGACCGCGTGCGGCGGCGCGAGCGGGCCGCAGAGCACCGCGGACGGCAAGCGCAAGGTCTCTCTCACGCTCAACTGGTCCCCCTACGGCGAGCACGCCCCGCTCTACTACGGTCTGGAGAAGGGCTACTTCGCAGCCGAGGGCATCGAGCTCACGATCAACACCGGCACCGGGTCCGGCAACACCATCAAGGCGGTCGGCCAGGGCCACACCGACTTCGGCTGGGCGGACACCTCTCCACTGCTGCACGCGATAGACAGCGGCATGCCCGTGAAGTCCGCCGGCGTGTTCCTGCAGAAGGGGCCGGCGTCGCTGGAGTTCTTCGCCGGCCGGAACATCAAGGCCCCCGCTGACCTGAAGGGAAAGAAGGTCGCAGGCACCGCCGGCGACGCGATGTGGGCGACGTTCCCGGCCTGGCTGGAACTCAACGGCCTCAAGCCCGGCGACGTGCAACTGGTCAACGTCGACGCGGCTGGCAAGATCGCGGCCCTGAGCGAGGGCAAGGTCGACGCCATCATGGGCTTCTTCCACGACCAGGCCCCGACGATCGAAGCCAAGAGCGGCAAGCCGGTCGACGTGATGCTCTTCGCCGACACCGGCCTGAACCTGCTGGGCACCGGCCTCGTGGTCAACGAGAAGACCATCGCCTCGGACAAGGACCTGGTCCAGAAGATGGTACGGGCGGTCCAGACGTCCTGGACGGAGGCAGTCAAGGATCCGGCCGCGGCGGTCAAGGCCATGGGAGGCAAGGCAGATATGGCACCCCCGGAGGACGTGATGCGCAAGCAGCTGGACAAGGCCGTCCCGCTGCTGCAGCTCGAAAAGGCGGGTGCGCCCGGGGTCAACACCGTGCAGCAGTGGACAGACATGATCAAGCTGCTGAAGGACAAGGCGGGATTGAAGAAGGCGGGTCCGGCTGCCGACTACTGGGACGCCTCGCTCGCCAAGGCGGTGCGCTGATGCACGCACCCACCAAGCTTCCTGCGATCGCCGTTCGCGACCTGACCTGCCACTTCTCCACCAAGCGTGCCCAGACGACGGCGCTGGCCGACGTGTCGCTGAGTATCCAGCCCGGCGAGTTCATCAGCATCGTCGGTCCTTCCGGCTGCGGCAAATCGACACTACTCAAGATCATCGCCGGACTGGTCCGCCCCACGGTCGGCTCGGTTGAACTACTGGGCACGCAGGTGGACGGCCCGCAGCGTGACGTCGGGTTCGCGTTCCAGCGGTCAGCCCTGCTGGAGTGGCGCGGCGTGCGCAAGAACATCCTCCTCCAGGCCGAGATCCGCGGGATGGACCGGGCCCAGGCCGAGCGGCGGGCCGACTACCTGATCGAGATGACCGGGCTCCGGGGATTCGAGGACGCACTCCCGCACGAGCTGTCCGGCGGCATGCAACAGCGTGCGGCGCTGTGCCGCGCGCTGCTGCACGAGCCGCCCGTCCTGCTGATGGATGAGCCGTTCGGTGCCCTGGACGCGCTCACCCGCGAGACCATGAACATCGAGCTGAACCGGATCTGGCGCGAGACCGGTGTCACCGTCGTGCTCGTCACGCACTCGATCGCCGAGGCGATCTACCTCGGCACCCGCATCGAAGTCATGAGCCCTCGACCGGGCCGGATCGTTCGCACGCTCCCGGTCGAGCTGCCGCGCGAGCGGGCTTATGGAGCCACCCTGGCGACCGACGTGTTCCACGGCCTGGCCGCGGAGATCCGGGATCTGCTCGGTGCGAGCAGCGCGCACGACTGACGCGGTCGTGACGACCGGCGATGCCGGGGGACGGCGGCGGCGATCGCCTGCCGAACTCACGGCCCGGCAGAAGCCCCCGGCCCCTGACGGCGGCCGGGGGCCGCTGCGCGGGCTCCGCGACCGGCTTCTGATCCGTCGTCGAGTCAGCCTGGCCCCTGCGAACCCTGTGTTCGGTGCCGTCAGGCGCCAGAGCGAGGGCCCCCAGGGTGCAGGCCACCACGATCAATGGTCTGCGCCGTTCGGAGGGGGTGGTGGGGGAAGTTTGGTGACCTGAAGCTCGTGGCCGTTGACCACGGGGGCCCGACGTCGAACAGCTTGAACGTCCACTGGCAGGACGTCGCGACCCGCTGCACGGCCGCGAGCCCGAAGGCCAGGGCGAGCGTGCCGGATGTGACTCCGTGGGCTCTGGCCTGGGTCCGGAGGCGCCCGGGCGGGTCGAGGTGCACGCGGTGACGGAAGGCAGCGCTTTCGTCCGGAACTACTCCGTCCAGTGGAAACGCCACCGGCGTGGCCGAGGTCTGTCCGCCAATTGACCTGGAATCGGAAGGAATAATCCTGTCGGTCATGTCGTCGTGCCGCGGAGGCTGTGGTGGTCGGACCGGAACGTGCGTCTCGCTGGCCGCTCGTCGGGCGGGACGCTGAACTTGCGGCCTTCGACCAGGCCTGGAGTTCGGCCGGTCTCCGGGCCGTGGTGATCTGGGGTCCGGCCGGAGTGGGCAAGACGAGGCTGGCCGGTTCCTGTCTGGACCGGGCGGAGGCTGCGGGGTTCACCGTGGGCCGCGCGACCGCCACCGCTGCTGCCGCCCATGTGCCGCTGGCCGCGATCGCTCACCTCATTCCCTCCGGGGTGGACATGAGCGACCCGGTCGCCGGGTTCGCCCAGGTCGCGAGCAGCCTTGCCGACGTCCGGCCGGGCGGGGCGGGGTCCCGGGGGCGGGTGCTGCTGGTGGACGACCTCCACCTGCTGGACGTCGCCTCCGCGGTTCTCCTGAGGCAGCTGACGGTCGCCGGGCTCGTACGGCTGATCGGCACCGTCCGCACAGGCGAGCCGATCTCCGACGCGGTGACCGAGCTCTCCGCGGGCGACATGGTGCATCGCATCGATCTGTCGGTGTTCGACACGACGCAGACGGCGGCGGTGCTGGAGGCGGCGCTGGGCGGACCGGTCGCCGGCCGCGCCGTCCACCGGCTGGCCACCGCCTCGGACGGAAACGCCCTGTACCTCCGCGAGCTGGTGCTGGGCGCGGTCCAGAACGGATCGCTGGCCTTCGACGGCGAGATCTGGCAGCTCTCCGAAGAGCGGAGCGTGGGCACCCAGGCCCTGGCCCATCTGGTCGAGGCCCGACTCGCAGCGGCACCCGAGACCGCCCGGCCCGCGCTTGAACTGCTGGCCCTCTGCGAGCCCCTCTCACTGGAAGACGTCCAGGCGGAGGCGGGGCCGGGGGAATTCGCACAGCTCGAAGCCGCGAATCTGATCTCGGTCACCGCGGAACATCCACGAAGCACCGTCCGGCTGGCGCATCCGCTGTACGGCGACGTACTGCGAGCGGTGATTCCGACCCTTCGGCGGCGGGACCTCCTGGAAGCCCAGATCCGCCGGGCCCAGGACCGCGGCGAGCGGTGGCAGGGTGATCCTCGGAGGATCGTGGAGTGGCAGCTGGCCGCCACCGGCAGCGCCGATCCGGCCCAGCTGGTCCAGGCCGCCCTGCTGGCCCGGTACGCCCGCGACTACGTTCAGGTACGGGCCCTGCTGGAGGCGATGCCCGAGGAAGGGCACACGGCCAGGTCCCGGCTGATGCTGATCGAGGCACTGCTGGAACTCGGCCGCCCGCGCGACGCGGACCAGGTCCTCGCCGCGGCCGAGGCCGATGTGCGCAGTGAGCGACAGGCCCTGGCCGTCCTCCTGATCCGCGCCAACGGCATGGCGCTGTCGGGAGACCCCGTCCTGGACCCCACCGGGTACATCGCCGCCGTGAGTCCCCACATCACCAGTGACGCCGGGCGCACGGCCCTGCGTCACTGCGAGGGGGCGATGTACGTGCTTGCGGGCGACGTGCCCCGGGCCCTGCAACTGACCGACGACATGGACGGGTCCCTCGACGGCAGTCCCAACCCGTTGCTCACGATGTTCGCCGCGGTCACAAGGGGCCACGCCCTGACCCAGGTCGGCCGCGGGGAGCAGGCGCTGGTCCTCGGCGCCCGCTTGCGGGCGGAGTTCCTGCGGATCAGCGGCGAGTCCATTCCCAAGACGGTGGGGGCCACGGTGGAGAACATGGTGGCGGTCGCCTTGTGCACCGAGGGCCGGCTGGCCGAGGCCCGCGAGGTGGCTAAGACCGCCTATGCCGAGGTCAACCGGGCCGCCATCCCTGTGGTGAGGTGCTTCCTGGCCTGGGTCTTCGGGTCGGTCGCCTGGCTGGCCGGCCATCCTGCCGAGGCACGGCGGTGGTACGCCGAGACCGCGGCCCTCAGCAAGGCCTACGACATCAGGATGATCCGTCCGGCCATGCGCGGCCTGGCGGCGGCCGCCGCGCTGCTGGGCGACGTCGATGCGGCCGAGCGCGCGCTCGGCGAGGCCGGGGACCACCGCCACCTCTTCGGCGCGGGCTGGGACGCCTTGGGCGTCGCCTGGCTGTGCGTCGCCCGGGGTGACCTGCCCGGTGCCCGCACGGCGCTCGCAGAGGCGGCTGACAGGACCAGGGCCGCCGGTCTGCTTCCGTTCGAAGCGCTCGTCCTCACCGACATCGCCCGGCTGGGCGCTCCAGGGGACGTGGCCGCGCGGCTCGCCGAGCTGGCCGAATCCTGCGACGGCCCGTTGGTCGCGGCTCAGGCGCGTCTCGCAGCCGCACTGCACGCAGCCAACCCCGACCTGTTGCTGGCATCGGCCGACGAGCTGCATGCCCTGGGCATGGATCTGATGGCTGCCGAAGCCGCAGCCGCCGCGGCGGCCGCGCTGCGCCGAGGCGGTGAGGGTCGGCGGGCAACGGCGTCCGCCCAGCAGTCCGCGGTCCTGGCCCGCGGCTGCGAGGGGGCCCGCACCCCCCTCCTCGCCGCGGCGAATGCGCCCGTCCAGCTCACCCCCCGGCAGCAGGACATCGCTCATCTGGCGGCCAAGGGCATTGCCAGCAAGGAGATCGCGGCGTCGCTGCGCCTGTCGACCCGTACCGTGGACAACCACCTGCAAACGATCTACACCAAACTGGGCGTCTCCACGCGCCGGGAACTCGCCGCCCTGCTCAAGGAGCAAAGCGGCGATTGATCAGGCACTCCGCGCTGGTCCAGGACCGGCAGCAGCTTCCGCTTGCTCAGGCGCATCTGCGGCCGGAGCGCAAGCTTGTCGCCTCACACGGACCGGCGGGGGTCGGCAAGAGCCGGTTGGGCAGGAGCCGCCTCCACCGAGCGGCCTGCGAGGGATTCCCCGTACGTTGCCGCTGACTCGGATGACGCCGGGAGCCGCCCGGGTGAACTGCCTCCCGCCAAGGTCGACGCACTGTTCGACCCTGTGCGAATGTGGCTGTGGAAGGGCGTTGCTTCCGTAGGCTTTCGTACCGCGGGAGGCTCTGGTGGTCGTATCGGACCTGGCGTCCCGCTGGCCGTTCGTCGGGCGGGACGCTGAACTCGCGGCCTTCGACCAGGTCTGGAACTCACCGGATCTGCAGGCCGTGACGGTCTGGGGTCCGGCCGGGGTGGGCAAGACGAGGCTGGCCGGTTCCTGTCTGGACCGGGCGGAGGCTGCGGGGTTCACTGTGGGCCGCGCGACCGCCACCGCTGCTGCCGCCCATGTGCCGCTGGCCGCGATCGCTCACCTCATTCCCTCCGGGGTGGACATGAGCGACCCGGTCGCCGGGTTCGCCCAGGTCGCGAGCAGCCTTGCCGACGTCCGGCCGGGCGGGGCGGGGTCCCGGGGGCGGGTGCTGCTGGTGGACGACCTCCACCTGTTGGACGGGGCCTCCGCCGTCCTGTTGCGCCAACTGATGGACGCAGGCCTCATGCGGCTGATCGCGACGATTCGGACCGGTGAGGCGGTCTCCGACGCGGTGACCGCCTTGTCCAGGGGCGATGCGGTGCATCGCATCGATCTGTCGGTGTTCGACACGACGCAGACGGCGGCGGTGCTGGAGGCGGCGCTGGGCGGACCGGTCGCCGGCCGCGCCGTCCACCGGCTGGCCACCGCCTCGGACGGAAACGCCCTGTACCTGCGCGAACTCGTGCTCGCTGCCATCGAGGACGGATCGCTGGCCTTCGACGGCGAAATCTGGCAGCTCTCCGAGGAACGGAGCGTGGGAACCCAGGGACTTGCCCCTCTCATCGAGGCCCGGCTCGCCCCGGCCCGCGAGACCGCCCGGCCCGCACTGGAACTGCTGGCGCTGTGCGAGCCGCTCCTGCTGGAGGACGTCCAGGCGGAGGCGGGGCCGGGGGAGCTCGCACACCTCGAAGCCGTGGACCTGATCTCGGTCACGGCCGAGAGACGGCGGACCACCGTCCGGCTGGCGCATCCGCTGTACGGCGAGGTACTGCGAGCGGCGGTGCCCGAAGACCGGCGGCGGGGACTCCTGAACGCCCAGATTCGCAGGGCCCAGGAGCGCGGCGAACGATGGCGGGACGATCCGCGCAGGATCGTGGAGTGGCAGCTGGCCGCCACCGGCAGCGCCGACCCGGGCCAGCTGGTCCAAGCAGCCCTGCTGGCCCGCTACGCCCGCGACTACGGCCAGGTCCGCACCCTGCTAGAAGCCATGCCTGACCAATCGCACACAACGATGTCACGACTGATGCTGATCGGGGCACTGCTGGAACTCGGCCGCTCGCGCGAGGCCGAGCTGGCCCTCGCGGCCGCCGAGGCCCGGCTGCAGAGTGAGCGGCATGCCCTCGCGTTCCTCCCTGCCCGGACCACCAGCCTGCTGCTGTCCCCCGATCCCGTCCTCGACCCCAAGGCCCATATCGCCGCGGTGAGTCCCCACATCATCAGTAACGCCGGCCGTACGACCCTGCGTCACTGCGAGGGGGCGATGTACGCGCTCGCGGGCGACGTGCCCCGGGCCCTGGAACTGCTGGACGACATGGACGGGTCTCTCAGCGACGGACCCGATCTGATGGCGGCGATCGTCAACGCGATCTGCAAGGGGCACGCCCTGGCGCAGGCCGGGCGGGGTGCGGAGGGCCTGGCCTTCGGTACGAAGGTGCGGGCGGAGTTCCTGCGCATCGCCGACGAATCAGTGCCCAGCACGGTGGGAGCCAATGTGGACATCACGCTGGCTCTCACCCTGTGTGTCCAGGGCAGGCTGGACGAGGCCCGAGAGATGGCCGAGACGACATACGCCGACGTCACGGGGGCCGACATCCCGGTCGCCAGGTGCTTCCTGGCATGGGTCCTCGGTTCGATCGCGTGGATCGCCGGCCGCCCGGCCGGCGCGCGCCGCTGGTACGCCGAGGCCGTGGCCCTCGGCAAGGCCTACAGCAGCAGGGTCAGCGGCTCGGCCATGAGTGGTCTGGGTGCGGCCGCCGCGTTGCTGGGCGACCTGGATGCGGCCGAGCGCGCGGTCGGGGAGGCCGCGGGGCACCCCCACTTCTTCGGGGCGGGCTGGGAGAGCCTGGGCGCGGCCTGGCTACGGGCGGCTCGCGGCGACCTGTCCGGTGCCCGCACGGTGCTGGCCGCGGCAGCAAACCGTGCCAGGGCCGCGGGTACGTATCCGTCCGAGGCCCTCGTGCTCACCGACATCGCTCGGCTGGGCGCTCCGGGGGACGTTGCCGCGCGGCTCGCCGAGCTGGCCGAGTCCTGCGACGGCCCCCTGGTCGCGTCCCAGGCGCGCTTCGCGGCGGCGCTGGACGCCGCCGACCCCGACCTGTTGCTGGCGTCCGCCGACGAGCTGCACGCTCTGGGCATCGACCTGCCGGCGGCCGAGGCCGCCGCGGCGGCCTCGGCCGCCCTGCGGGCCGCCGGCCAGGGCCGCCGTGCCGCTGCCGCCGCCCAGCGGTCCGGCGCTCTGGCCCGTGCCTGCGAAGGGGTCCGCACGCCCCTGCTCGCCGTGGCGGAGACCGCCTCCCGGCTCACGTCCCGACAATGGGACATCGCCCGGCTGGCGGCGCGTGGCATCGCGAGCCGGGAGATCGCCGAGGCGCTCCATCTGTCGATCCGCACGGTCGACAACCACCTCCACACGGTCTACACCAAGCTCGGGGTGTCCAACCGCAGCGAACTCGCCGCCGCGCTGGACGGCGAGGACGTCCGCTGAGGCGTCCATGTGACCCGGGGTTGATGAGGCCGGGCCGCGGGAGCGTTCCCGACTGTCCGGGCGAGCAGCGGTGCCCTGGAGAGCTCGCCCCCATCTGAGTAGCGACTACTCAGGTGCGGGCAAAGGCCCAGTTCAAGGATGGGAGGTATCCCTCGACATCAGGTGGTGATGGTGATGCGTCAGATTCCTGTACGACGAGTCCCGTGTCCGATCCCGGTGCCTCCGCCGGAGCTGCGGACGCCGTTCGGAAGGCGCCGGCCGTCCTGACGGCCGGCGGATCGCACGAATGAGGACATGCCATGAGCAAGAGACAAGCAGCCGACCTGGCCAGGTCGGCCGGACCGTGGCGGGCCGTGGACTTCCGGCCGGACCTGGATGCGGCCGACGGCTGCCCGAGCTGCGAGAGTTGGGGTGTGCTGCCGAGAGGTCCCGGCGGTGCGGCGCGGCCGTGCCCCGACTGCCAGCCAGTGGTCCGGCTGATGCCGGAGTCGTCCCCAGTGTCCAGGCTCGACCAACGCTTGCTCAAGGGTGCTGAACGCCAGCGGTTCGCGCAGGAGTTGAGGACCCTGTACGAGGACGGAGCCACCGTCGGGGAGCTGGCCTGGAGCCACCGCCGGAGCCACGCCCTCATCCACCGTCTGCTGACCGAGGTCGGGGTGGAATTGCCGCTCTGAGATCTCTCGCGCACCCCGGCTGCGGCCGGCGGCTCGCCGTCTGGGCGTGGCGCCCGCGCGGTCGGGTGGCCGCAGCCGGGGTGCCGTGGGCATGTCCTCGGCGTCGGCCGACGAACGCGTAGCGGACGGCGGTCCGCCTCGGCCTGCCGCCCGACGAGCACCCTGCCGGGCAGCGGGCCGAAGGACGCCGTCGTAAGTCGCCCCGGACGGCTGCGCGTTCGACTCCCGGTCCCGATAGCAACCTGTCAGGCCTGCCCGGTGCGCCGACCGTTCCCGCACGCGAGCTGGGCCATGTCCGGTCGGTGATCGGTGTATTGACGCTTCCCTTCCTCATGCGCAAACTTGCGTGTAACACCCGCACTTCACGCGTGAATCAACACGATGGTGGTTGATTGTTGCATCCGCATGCCGATGAGGCGGGGTGCGATTGTGTTCTCTTGGTGAAATTTCAGACAACCCGAGGTTCCCGTGGCCCCTCCCCGTCCACGTCCGCCTGCATCGCGTCTGTGTGCCTGTCGTGGTGCTTGGCGTATCGTCCGCACTCCCCGTCGGCCTCGCCGACGTCCATGTGAACCGGCCCCGTACGCGCCGCCGTACCGTTCGCGGCCTGCTCAGTCCGCCGCCACCGAGCGGTCCACCGCAGCCGGGGCGAGGACGTCCTCGATCACCATGACGGACGCGCCGATGACACCGGCCTGGTCGCCGAGCACGCGCCCCCGCATGGTCAGGTGCTGTGTGGCCAGGGGCAGTGAGCGGCTGTAGACGGTCTCGCGGATGCCAGCCAGGAGGTGCTCGCCGACATCTGCGAGATCCCCGCCGACGACGATCGTGTCGGGATTGAAGAAATTGACCAAGGAGGCGAGGACCTCCCCGATGTCCCGCCCCGCCTGGCGGACCAGCTGAACGGCCAACGGACTCCCCGCGCGGACCAGTTGAACCACGTCCCGGCCGTCGGTGGCGTTCTCGCCCGCTGCGGTCAGCCGCGCCGCGAGGGCCGCACCACCGGCGATGGCTTCCAGGCAGCCCGTGTTGCCGCACCGGCAGAGCTGGTCCGCGGCAGCCGCCACCTGGATGTGGCCGATGTCGCCGGCCGCTCCCTGAGCGCCCCGGTGGAGCCGGTTCTCCGTGACGATTCCGCACCCGATGCCGGTACCGACCTTGACGAAGAGGAGGTGTTCGACCTCGTGGTCCGCTGCCCAGTGCTCCCCGAGAGCCATGATGTTCACGTCGTTGTCGACCAGGACGGGCACGCCGAGTCGGGAGCCGAGCCACCCCGTCACGTCGAAGCCGTCCCAGCCGGGCATGATCGGCGGGTTGACCGGCCTTCCGGTGCTGTGCTCCACCGGTCCCGGAAGTCCGATGCCGACACCGCACAACTCGGCGGCCGTGCGGCCGCATTCCGCGAGAAGTGTCCCGGACGCTTCGACGAGCCATGGCAGTACCTGCTCGGGACCCTCGTCGATCCGTATGTCCCGGCTGAGCTCTGCCAGTACATGGGCGTTGAGGTCCGTGAGTGCGATCCGCGCGTGGGTGGCGCCGAGGTCGGCGGCGAGCACCAGACGTGCCGCGCCGTTGAAGGTGAAGGCCACGGCGGGCCGTCCGCCCGAGGAGATTGCTTCTCCGGCCGGGGTGATCCACTGCTGTTCGAGCAGCGAGTCCAGGCGCTGCGACACCGTCGACCTGGCGAGGCCGGTCAGCTGCCCGAGGTCGGTGCGGGTACGGGCGTGGCCGTCACGCAGGATCGCCAGAAGTGCGCCTGCGCCTGCTGCCTCCGTGGTCACTCGATGTCTCCTCATCGTCGACGGCATCGGTCACAGCGGACTGTGCCACGCGGGCAATTGTATCTGACCCCTGCACTTTTGCTTGACGCTCGACATAAGTCCTCCCTACGATCCCGAACCATGTCAGATATACGACGCCAAAAATCGGAAGTCAGAGTGGGGATCATCGGAACTGGCTTCATCGGTCGCGTGCATGCCAGGGCCATCAGGCAGGCGGGCGCACGACTCGTGGGCGTCGCCGCAGCAGACGCGGAAGCCGCGGCCGAGGGCGCCCGACTCCTGGGTGCGGACCGCGCCTTCGGCTCGGCCGAGGAGCTCATCGAGTCCGGCTCCGTCGACGTGGTGCACGTCTGCACCCCGAACCACCTGCACGCCCCCCTCGCGCTGAAGGCGCTCGACGCCGGCCTGGCCGTCGTCTGCGAGAAGCCGCTCGCGATCGACGCGGCGACGGCGACGCTGATGGCCGAACGCGCCGCTGAGACCGGGCTCGTCGCCACCGTTCCGTTCGTGTACCGCTTCCACGCGATGGTCCGCGAGGCCCGTGCCAGGCTCGCCGAGATCGGCAGGGTCAGCCTGATTCAGGGCAGCTACCTGCAGGACTGGCTGCTGGAGTCGAGCGACAGTAATTGGCGCGTCGACCCCGCACTCGGGGGGCCCGGCCGGACCGTGGGCGACATCGGCTCGCACTGGTGCGACCTGGCGGAGTTCGTCACCGGAGAACGGATCGCCAAGGTCTGTGCCCAGACCGCCGTGGTGGTCAGCAACAGGGCGGGCGCGCGTGTCCTCACCGAGGACATCGCCACCGTGCAGTTCGCCACCGCCTCCGGGGCCCTCGGCTCGCTCACCGTCAGTCAGGTCTCGCCCGGACGCAAGAACCGGCTCTTCCTGGAGATCTCCGGAACCACCGGCAGCCTCGCCTTCGACCAGGAGAACCCCGAGCAGCTGTGGTTCGGCGCGCGGACCGGCTCCCGCGCCCTCGTACGGGATCCGCTGACCCTCTCGGAATCCGCCCGCGCCTACTCCCCGCTCCCGGCCGGCCACCCCCAGGGGTTCCACGACTGCTTCGACGCGTTCGTCGCCGACACCTACGCCGCGGTGCGCGGCGAACACCGTGACGGACTGCCGACCTTCGCCCACGGTGCGCGGGCCGCCGTCATCACCGACGCCGTGCTGGAGTCCGCTCGAACCGACAGGTGGGTCACATGCTGAGGATGACCGGCATCGGCAAGAGTTTCCCCGGCGCCCGGGTCCTCAGCGACATCGACCTGGACGTGGCGGCGGGCGAGGTGCACGCGCTCATCGGGGAGAACGGTGCCGGGAAGTCCACCCTGATGAAGGTCCTCGCCGGGGTGCACGCGCCCGACGAGGGAACGGTGGAGATCGACGGCCGCGCTGTGAACTTCGGCCACCCCCTGGACGCCCAGCGGGCCGGAGTGTCGATCATCTACCAGGAACTGACCCTGCTGCCGGAACGGACCGTCGCCGAGAACGTCTTCCTCGGCCGCGAGCCCGCCCGCCGCGGACTCGTCGACCGGGATGCCATGGAGGCGGCCACCGCCGAGCTGCTCGTCTCGCTCGGCGAGGACTCCTTCGGACCGCGTGACCTCGTACGCCGCCTGTCGCTGGCCCAGCAGCAGGTCGTCGAGATCGTCAAGGCGCTCTCGGTGGACGCCCGGATCGTGGTCATGGACGAACCCACCGCCGCACTCGCCGAGCATGAGGTCGAACTCCTCTACGGCATCGTCCGCCGGCTGCGTGACCGCGGCATCGCCGTCCTCTACGTCTCCCACCGGCTGCGCGAGATCTTCGACCTCTCCGACCGGGTCACCGTCCTCAAGGACGGCCGGAAGGTCACCACCAGGGCCACCGACGAGCTCACCACCGCCGACCTGGTCCGCCTGATGGTCGGCCGCGAGCTGACCGACTACTACCCTCCGCGCGCCGTGCGGCCGCCCGGTGCCACGCTGATCTCCGTCCGCGGCGGCGGCAACGACACGCTCGACGGCATCGACCTCGACCTCCGCGCGGGGGAGATCGTCGGCGTGGCCGGTCTGCAGGGGGCGGGCCGCACCGAACTGGCCAAGGCACTGTTCGGCGCCGCGCCGTTCACCCGGGGCGAGATGACCCCGCGGCGGCCCGGCTCGGTACAGCAGGCCATCGCCCTCGGCATCGGCCTCGTCACCGAGGACCGCAAGTCCGAGGGGCTTGCCCTGCACCAGTCGGTCCGCGACAACGCACTCCTCGTCGCCAGGGCCCGCCGGGGCCGTACCGGATCGGCGGTCCTGGACCTGCTGGCCCGGGTACGTCTCGCCCCGCCCCGCCCTGAACAGGAGGTGCGTTACCTCTCCGGCGGCAACCAGCAGAAGGTCGTCCTCGCCAAGTGGTTGACCGTCGCCCCAGACGTGCTGCTCTTCGACGAACCGACCCGCGGCGTCGACGTCGGCGCGAAGGCGGCCATCCACGAGCTTGTACGAGAACTCGCCGAACGCGGCATGGCCGTCCTGATGATCTCCTCCGAGCTCCCCGAACTCATCGGAATGAGCGACCGCATCGTCGTCCTGCGGGACGGAAGGATCGCCGGTCACCTCCCCGCAGGCGCTTCGGAAGAAGCCGTGATGGAACTGGCAGCCGCATCATGACCCAACAACTGCGCATCCCCGTACCGAAGGCGGCCGCCTTCCGTGACCTGGGCTCCGACAGCCCGGCCCGGCCGGTCTACCTGGCACTGACACTCCTGACCTTGCTGGCCTGGGGCCTCTTCCTGGTCGACGACGGCCAGTTCTTCAGCCAGGTCAACACCGTCGGGATCCTCCAGCGGTCGGCGGCGCTCGGCATCGTGGCCGTCGGCCAGACCCTCGTGATCCTCGCCGGGTCCCTGGACCTGTCGGTGGCCTTCCTCATCAGCCTCGTCTCCCTGGTCGCCGCGGAGACCATGGCCGGCTACGGCGTGCTGCCGGCGATCGGCGCCGTGCTGGCCGTCAGCGCCCTCACCGGCCTGGTCAACGGGCTGGTCATCACCCGGCTGAAGGTCCACGCCTTCATCGCCACCCTGGGCATCGCCCTGATCATCAAGGGCATCCTGGACCAGCGGTACGACGGACCCGCGGGGGCGGTGCCCGAATCCTTCCAGCGACTGGGCTACGACCGCATCGGCCCGGTCCCCGTCTCAGCCCTGCTGTGGGCCGCGATCGCGGTGGCGGCCTGGTTCCTGCTGCGCCGCACCACCCTCGGCTACCGGATCCACGCCGTCGGCGGGGACCCCGACGTCGCCCGGCTGTCGGGCGTGCGCACCGACCGCGTCATCATCACCGCCCACGTGCTCTGCTCGCTCTTCGCGGGGGTGGCCGGCCTGCTGCTGGCAGCCCGGCTCGGTGCCGGAGCGCCCACAGTCGGCACGGACGGCGGCTACGACCTGGAGTCCATCGCCGCCGTCGTCCTCGGCGGCACCGCTCTCGCCGGCGGCCGGGGCGGCGTGGCGGGCACCGTCGGAGGCGTCCTGCTCCTGGCCGTGCTGGACAGCGTCTTCAACCAGCTCGAAGTCAACTCCTTCGCCAAGGACGTCGTACGCGGCATCGTTCTCGTCGCCGCCCTGGCGATCTATGCCCGACGGAGGCGTTCCCAGTGAGGCGCAACCTGCCCGTCTTCGCGGTCCTCGCCGCGCTGCTCATCGCCATCGCGGTGGCGAACCCGTACTTCCTCGAACTCCCGGGCTTCCTCGCCTTCGTCAAGCGAGCCGCCCCGTTGGCGATCCTTGCCGCCGGCCAGTACTTCGTCGTCGTCTCCGGCGAGTTCGACCTGTCGGTCGGCTCGCTCGTCACCGCCGAGGTCGTCGTCGCCGCCGCGCTGATCGACGGGGACCCGGGTGCCACCTGGCCCGTGCTGCTCCTCCTGCTCGTCCTCGGAACCTTCGTCGGCCTCGTCAACGGCCTGGTGACGACCGTCCTGCGGGTACCGTCGTTCATCGCCACCCTCGGCATGATGCTGGTGCTCGCCGGTGCTGTCTTCCTGTGGACCGGCGGTGCCCCGCGGGGCGCGGTGACCGAGCAGTTCCGTACCTTCGGGCGCGGCAGCCTCGGGACCGTACCGTGGTCCGTCCTGATCCTGCTGGCGGTCACGGCCGCCGTTGTCGTGGCGATGCGCGCCGACTTCGGCCGTACCCTCGTCGCCACCGGCGACAATCCGCGGGCCGCCGCCCTTTCGGGCGTGCGCGTGCTGCGGGTCAAGACCGTCGCCTTCGCCCTGTCCGGGCTTTCGGCGGCCGTCTGCGCGATCCTGCTCGGCGGGTTCGCCGGCGTCTCCGCCCAGGTCGGCCAGGGCCTGGAGTTCCAGGCCGTCACCGCGGTCGTGCTCGGCGGGGTCGTGCTCGGCGGCGGCCGTGGCTCGGTCGTCGCAGCCATGGCGGGCGCCTTCACGCTGGAGGCACTGTTCACCCTGCTCAACCTGTACGGCATCTCGGGCGCGCTGGAAGCCACCGTGCAGGGCGTCATCCTCATCGCCGCCGTGGCCCTGGGCTCCGTACGCCTGCCTTCCTGGGCGGTACCCACCCGTACCACACCCGCCGCACCCACCCCCGCCCCCTCGAAGGGATAGTCATGCCGCCCACCCCCCGACGCTTCGTCGCAGGCGCCGTACTCGCCGCTCTCATCCCCCTGGCCGGCTGTTCCACCGACAGCCCCGGAGGCCCGGCGGCCACGGGCGGCAAGGAGGCCGGCAAGTCGAAGACCGGCGCGCAGTCGAAGTTCTTCGTCCAGGCCGACTACGATGCCCAGCTCGCGATGCGCGCGAAGCAGCCCACCGGCCCCGCCGACAAGCCGTGGGAGCAGGCCATCGACCCGCAGCCGATCGACACTTCCGCCCACAAGAAGGCGGGCCCGTACAACCTGTGCTTCTCCAATGCCGCGGTGAACAACCCCTGGCGGCAGGTCGGTTGGAAGACGATGCAGGCCGAGGTCGCGCTCCACAAGGAGATCGCGAAGTTCACCGTCCTCGACGCCGAGGGCAAGGACGACAAGCAGATCTCCGACATCGCCGAACTGCAGGCGAAGGGCTGCGACGCCCTGATCGTCTCACCCAACACCACCGCCACGCTCACCCCCGCGGTCAAGGGAGCCTGTTCCAAGATCCCCGTGATCGTCTTCGACCGGGGCGTGCAGACGGACTGCCCCGTCACCTTCATCAAGCCCATCGGCGGGTACGCCTTCGGCGCCGACGCGGCCGAGTTCCTGATCGACAAGGTCAAGCCCGGCGGAAAGATCCTCGCCCTGCGCATCCTGCCCGGCGTGGACGTCCTGGAGACCCGCTGGTCCGCCGCCAAGGAAGCCCTCGACAAGAGCGAACTCGACGTCGTCGGCGTGGAGTTCACCGACGGTGATGCCGCCAAGACCAAGGCTGTGGTCAGCGACTACATCCAGCGCTTCGGCAAGATCGACGGGGTCTGGATGGACGCGGGCGCCAACTCCGTCGCCGCCGTGGAGGCCTTCGAGGACGCCGGCCTGCCCGTCCCGCCGATCAACGGGGAGGACCAGCAGGACTTCCTGCAGAAGTGGAAGGACGCCGGCCTGACGGCCGTCGCGCCGACCTACCCCACCTACCAGTGGCGCACCCCGGTCATCGCGGCACTGAAGATCCTCAAGGGCGAGAGCGTGCCGAAGGTCTGGAACCTGCCCCAGCCCAAGGTCACCCAGGACAACCTCGACCAGTACCTCAAGCCCGGACTGCCGCCCCTGCACTACGCGCTTTGCGGCTGCGAGGACATGCCCGGATACCCGCAGAAGTGGGGCGGGAAGTAGATGCGTTCCCTCGGGGTCAACACCTGGGTCTGGGCCTCACCGCTGACCGACGGGGGAGTGGAACGGCTCGCCCCTCGCATCGCCGAGTGGGGGTTCGACGTCATCGAGCTCCCGGTGGAGCAGCCGGGCGACTGGGACCCGGCCCGGGCCGCGGACCTGCTGGCCCGGCTGGGCCTGGCCGCCTCCGTGGTGCTCGTCATGCCGCCGGGCCGGGAACTGGTCGCCGCGCCCGCCGAGGTGGTCCGCGAGACCCAGGACTACCTGCGGCACTGCGTAGACGTCGCGGTGACCCTGGGCGCCCCCGCCATCAGCGGGCCGGCGTACGCCTCGGTCGGACGGACCTGGAAGCTCAACGGCGACGAGCGCAGGTCCGCCTACGCCGAACTGAGCGAGAACCTCAAGCCGGTGGTGGCCTACGCCGCCGACCGGGGGGTGCGGATCGGCGTGGAGCCGCTCAACCGCTACGAGACGAGCCTGATCAACACCGTTGAGCAGGCCCTGGAGGCGTTGCCCGAGGAATGCGGGCTCGCCCTCGACACCTATCACCTCAACATCGAGGAAAGGAGCCCGCTGCAGGCGATCCGGGACGCCGGATCCCGGATCGCACATCTCCAGGTGTGCGGGACGGACCGCGGAGCTCCCGGAGCCGACCACTTCGACTGGCCGGGTTTCGCCCTGGCCGTCGACGAGGCCGGCTACCGAGGCCCGCTGGTCATCGAGTCCTTCACCCCGGACAACGCGACGATCGCGACCGCCGCCTCCGTGTGGCGGCCGCTGGCCGTGACCCAGGACGCCCTGGCCAAGGACGGCCTGGCGTTCCTTCGAACCCTCTGAGGCTGACTTTCCGCCCCCTACCAGGGAGACTTCCAGTGCATCGCTCACGCCTGAGCCGCGCGCTCTCGGTACTCACCGGGACGCTGTTGGCGCTGCTTCTCGTCCAGATACCAGCCCAACAGGCCTTCGCCGCACCGGCGTTCAAGGTGCTGCTGTTCACCAAGACGGCTGCCGGTGCCTTCCGGCACGGCTCCATCTCCGCCGGCACCACGATGTTCGAGCAGCTCGCCAAGGACAACAACTTCCAGCTCGACAAGAGCGAGGACTCCTCGATCTTCACTTCGTCGACGCTGAACACATACGACGCCGTCATCATGTTCCAGACCTCCGGGATGGTCTGGGACAACGACGCACAGCGCCAGGGCATGCAGAAGTACGTCCGTAGCGGCCGCGGCGTCGTCGCCGTCCACAACGCCACGGACATGAACATCGACTCTCAGTTCCCCTGGTGGGACGACACCGTCATGGGCGGCGCGCACATGACGGCGCACTCCACCATCCAGCAGGGAACCGCCAAGGTCGCCGACCGGGTGCACCCGTCCACCAAGGGCCTCCCGGAGAAGTGGGTGCGCTCCGAGGAGTGGTACAACTTCGACAAGAACGCGCGTGGCAACGTCCACGTGCTCGTCACCGCGGACGAGACCACCTACGACGCGGGCGGCTCCAAGATGGGCGCCGACCACCCGATCTCCTGGTGCCGTGTCGCCGAGACCGGCAAGGTCTGGGCCACTGCGATGGGCCACGAAGCGTCCTCGTACTCCGACGCGAACTTCAAGAAGCACCTGCTCGGCGGCGTGAAGTGGGCCGCGGGCGCGGAGGCCGGAGACTGCGGCGGTACCGTCTCCAGCCGCTTCCAGAAGGTGACGCTCGACGGCGCGCCCGACCAGCCCATGGAGCTGGACGTGGCATCCGACGGCAAGGTCTTCTACATCTCTCGCTCCGGGTCCGTGCACGTCATCCACGAACACGAGGGCGAGACGGAGACGCACACCGCGGGCATCCTGGACGTCTACGACGGCGGTGAGGACGGCGGCATCGGTCTCGCACTGGACCCGAATTTCGCCACCAACCGCTTCATCTACCTCAACTACTCGCCCGCCGGCACGGCCGAGGTCAACCGGGTCTCCCGGTTCAAGGTCAACGCGAACGACACGCTGGACATGACCAGTGAGAAGAAGCTCATCGAGGTGCCGGCCTACCGCACCGTCGACGAGCCCGGCCACACCGGCGGCTACCTCGCCTTCGGCCCCGGCGGCAACCTGTACATCGGGACGGGCGACGACACCAACCCGTTCGCCTCGGACGGCTTCTCGCCGATCGACGAACGGCAGGGCCGCGAGCACTACGACGCTCAGCGCAGCTCTGCCAACACCAATGACCTTCGCGGCAAGCTCCTGCGGATCCACCCCGAGGCCGACGGCACCTACACCATCCCGTCGGGCAACCTGTTCGCCCCCGGCACCGCCAAGACCCGGCCCGAGATCTACGCCATGGGCTTCCGCAACGGGTTCCGGTTCGCGGTCGACAAGGACACCGGCTGGATCTCCCTCGGCGACTACGGTCCCGACTCGCACGCGGCCAACCCCGACCGCGGCCCCGAGGGCACGGTCGAGTGGAACCTGATCAAGACGCCGGGCTTCTACGGGTGGCCGTACTGCACGGGCAACAACACGCCGTTCAACAACTACGACTTCACCACCCGCACTTCGGGGGCGAAGTTCGACTGCGCGGCCCCCGTGAACGACTCGCCGAACAACACCGGCCTGACCAAGCTGCCCGCGGCCAAGCCGGCGACGGTCTGGTACAACTACCACGAATCCAAGGAGTTCCCCGAGATAGCGACCGGCGGCGGCGGTGCCCCGATGGGCGGCCCCTTCTACCACTACGACGCGGCCAGCACCTCGGAGCGCAAGTTCCCCCAGTACTACGACAAGACGCCGTTCTTCTACGAGTGGAGCCGCAACACCGTCAAGGAGTTCCGCCTCGACGCCAACGGCGGCCTGCTGAAGATCAACCCGCTGGTCGCGCAGATCGCCCCGCACGCGGCCATCGACATGAAGTTCGGCCCCGACGGAGCGATGTACCTCGCTGAATGGGGCCTCGGCTACGGCCACGCCAACACCGACGACGGCATCTACCGGATCGAATACGTCGCCGGCAACCGCACCCCGGTCGCCAAGGCATCCGCCACCCCGGACTCCGGCCAGGGACCGCTCCAGGTCACCTTCTCCGCCGCCGGCTCCGCCGACCCGGACGGTGACGCGCTCACCTACTCGTGGAACTTCGGCGACGGGTCCAGCTCCACAGCTCAGAACCCCACCCACACCTACACCGCCAACGGCGACTACACCGCGCGGCTGACGGTGAAGGACGCCGGCGGGAAGACCGGCACCACCAGCGTGCCCGTGGTCGTCGGCAACACCCGTCCCAAGGTCACGTTCACCGCGCCCGGCAACGGCGGGGTCATCGCGTTCGGCGACAAGATCAAGTACACGGTGAAGGTCACCGACCCCGAGGACGGCACCGTCGACTGCTCGAAGGTCGTCGTGACCGCGGCGCTGGGACACGACAGCCACAGCCACGACACCGGCCAGTTCACCGGGTGCTCGGGCGAGATCCAGACGACCGCCTCCGGTCACGATGCGGACGCGAACACGTTCTACGTCCTCTCCGCCGACTACACCGACAAGGGAGGCCTGCAGGGCACCACCACCGCCACCCTGCAGCCCCGGCACAAGCAGGCCGAGTACTTCACTGCTCAGTCCGGCGTGCGCATCGTCGAGCAGAGCGGCGCCGAGGGCGGCAAGCGCATCGGGGACATCTCCAACGGCGACTGGATCTCCTTCTCGCCGCTGAACCTGTCCGGCGTCACGTCGGTGTCGGTGCGGGCGTCTTCGCCCGCCGCCTCCGGCGGCTCCGTCGAACTGCGCGCGGGCTCGCCCACGGGCACGCTCATCGCCACCGTCCCGGTGACGAGCACCGGTGGATGGGACACCTACCAGACACTGCCGCCCGTCGCCGTGACCGACCCGGGCGGCACCCAGACCGTGTACGCCGTCTTCAAGGGCCGCACCGGGAGCGGGTTCGACCTGGACGCGCTCACCTTCCTCCGCGCGGGCGACAGCTCGTCCACCGGCCCGCAGGCCGGGAAGACGTACACCCTGACGAACGCCGGAAACAGCAAGGCCGTCGATGTGAGCAGGAGCTCCGCCACGGACGGCGCCGCGGTCGTCCAGTACACCGCCACCGGCAGCACCAACCAGAAGTGGAAGCTGACGGACGCCGGCAACGGCACATTCACCCTGACCGCGCAGCACAGCGGCAAGTGCCTGGACGTCTACGGCCAGTCCAGCGCCGACGGCGCGAAGCTGATCCAGTGGGCCTGTCACACCGGCGCGAACCAGAAGTGGAAGCTGGAGTCCGTCGGCACCGACACCTACCGGATCGTCTCGGTGGCCAGCGGCAAGTGCGTGGACGTTCCGAACCAGTCCACCGCGAATGACGAGCAGCTGATCCAGTGGGCCTGCCACACCGGATCGAACCAGAAGTGGAAGCTCACCCAGGTGGGCTGACACACCCGACCGGCCGTCCCGGCGCCTCCGCACCCCAGCGCCTGGGGCGGCCCCCGGACCTCACCGCCCCGGCGCCCGCACACTCGGGCGCCGGGCCCCGGTCTATGCGCTCCCCGCGCCGCACCCGCACCGCACACACGCTCCGGCCCGCGCGCCAGAACTGGAACCCCGTCGATGAATCGTCCGATCACCCTGTTCACCGGCCAATGGGCGGACCTCCCCTTCGAGGAGGTGTGCCGGCTCGCCTCCCAATGGGGGTACGACGGCCTCGAAATCGCTTGCTGGGGCGACCACTTCGCAGTCGACCGCGCCCTTGCGGAACCCGACTACGTGGTGAGCAAGCGGGCGGTCCTGGCCCAGTACGGATTGGACGTCTGGGCCATCTCCAACCACCTCGTGGGCCAGGCCGTCTGCGACCACCCCATCGACACCCGCCACCAGCTGATCCTGCCCGCCCGGCTCTGGGACGAGAACCCGGAACAGGTCCGCCGGAACGCGGCCCGCGAGATGCAGGACACGGCCAGAGCCGCCGCCCTGCTCGGCGTCGACACGGTGGTGGGTTTCACCGGTTCGTCGATCTGGCATACCGTCGCGATGTTCCCTCCCGTCCCGCCCGCCGCCATCGAGGACGGCTACCGCGACTTCGCCGAACGCTGGCACCCCATCCTCGACGTGTTCGAGGAGCAGGGCGTACGGTTCGCGCTGGAGGTCCATCCCAGCGAGATCGCCTACGACTTCTGGACGACTCGGCGCACCCTGGAGGCCATCGGCCACCGCTGGTCCTTCGGGCTGAACTGGGACCCGTCCCACATGATCTGGCAGGACATCGATCCGGTGGACTTCATCCTGGAGTTCGGCGACCGGATCTACCACGCCGACTGCAAGGACACCCGGGTCCGCGCCCGCGACGGCCGCCGCGGCCGGCTCTCCTCTCACCTGCCCTGGGGGGACCCGCGCCGCGGCTGGGATTTCGTCTCCACCGGCCACGGAGACGTCCCCTGGGAGGACTGCATCCGCGCGCTGAACACCATCGGATACCGCGGCCCACTCTCCGTGGAATGGGAGGACGCCGGCATGGACCGCCTGACCGGCGCCGCCGAAGCACTTGGTTTCCTGCAGGAGCTGTCCCGCATAGCCCCCCCGGCCACCGCCTTCGACGCCGCATTCGCAAGCCAGTCCGCAGAAGGAGACGGCCATGAGTGACACCCCCTCCCGGAACACCGGCCGGACCGGCGTATGGCTCGTCGGAGCCCGCGGTTCGGTCGCCACGACCGCAGTCGTCGGCGCCGCCGCGGTCAGCGGCGGATTCGTCCCCCCTACCGGCATGGTCTCCCAGCTGGCGGAGTTCGCCCACAGCGGCCTGCCCGCCCTGGAGGACCTGGTGTTCGGCGGACACGACGTCACGGACACCCCGCTCTCCAAGCGGGCCGAGCAGCTGGCCGAGGCCGGCGTCTTCCCCGCCACACTCCTCCCCCTCGTCGCCGACGCGCTCCAGGCGGCCGACGCGGAGATCAGGACCGGTACGACCGGCGGACCGGGAGGCCCCACGCAAGCCGAAACCGCGGCCTCCCTCATCGATGACCTGACCTCCTTCCGGCAACGCCACCGGCTCGGCCAGGTCGTGGTCGTCGACGTCTCCTCGACGGAACCCCTGCCCGTCCCCCGTCCCGCCCACGAGAAGCTCGACACACTGGAGCAGGCTCTGGCCTCCGGAGACGCAGAGCTCCCGCCGAGCTCCCTCTACGCCTACGCCGCCCTGCGCGCCGGATGCGGCCACGTCGGCTTCACCCCCTCGCCGGGAATGCGGCTGCCCGCGCTGCGCCGGCTCGCCGAAGCGCAGGGCCTGCCCTACGCGGGCTGCGACGCCAAGACCGGCGAAACCCTGATCCGCACCGCACTCGCGCCAGCGTTCGCCCACCGCGCCCTGCGTGTGCGGTCCTGGTCCGGTACGAACCTGCTCGGCGGCGGAGACGGCGCCACCCTCGCCGACCCGGCCGCCGCGGCCAGCAAGAACGCCTCCAAGCGCAGCGGTCTCGACGCCCTGCTCGGCGAGCGGGTGGAAGGACTCACCCACATCGACAACGTGCCGAGCATGGGGGAGCGGAAGACCGCCTGGGACCACGTCGACTTCCAGGGCTTCCTCGGCGCGCCGATGACCCTGCAGTTCACCTGGCAGGGCTGGGACTCGGCCCTGGCCGCACCCCTCGTCCTCGACCTCGTCCGGTTCCTCGCCCGGGCCCGCCAGGCGGGCGCCTCCGGACCGCAGCGACAGCTCGGCTTCTTCTTCAAGGACCCGATCGCGCACGACCGCATCGCTCCCGACCACCGGCTCGTCATCCAGTTCGAAGAGCTCCGCGCCTGGTACGCCGGAGTCGTCCGATGACCGGCCTGCGCGCCCTGCTGGAACTGGTTCGTGCCCCCGCAGCGCTCACCGTCCCGGGCGACACCCTGGCCGGGGCCACTGCCGCCGGCCGGCCGCTCGGCGCCGAAACCGCCGGGCTCGCGGCGGCCTCCGTCTGCCTGTACTGGGCCGGAATGGCGCTGAACGACTGGGCCGATCGGGAGGTCGACGCCGAGGAGCGGCCCGGCCGCCCCCTTCCCTCCGGCCGGATCAGCCCCGGTACCGCACTGGGCGCCGCCGCCGCACTCACCGGCGCCGGCCTGGCATTGGCCGCGGCGGCAGGGGGGCGGCGGCACCTTGGCATCGCCGTGCCGCTCGCCGCCACCGTGTGGGCGTACGACCTGGCCGTCAAGGAGACCCCGTTCGGGCCGGCCGCCATGGCGGCCGCCCGCGGGCTCGACGTACTCATGGGCGCGGGCCCCGACCAGTGGCGCAGCGCGCTGCCCGCGGCCCTCACGATCGGCTGCCACACCTACACACTCACCTTGGTGAGCCGGCGGGAGGTCGAGGGGGCGACTGCGGGGCTGCCCGCAGCGGCCCTGGGGGCCTCCACCGCCCTGGCGCTGGTCACCTCCGCCTTCCCCGCAAGCGGCACGGAACCCGTCCACCGTGCCGCATCGACCGTGCTGTTGGCCGCCTACCTCGCTGCAGGGGGCCCGGCACAGCTGGCCGCGACCGCCCGCCCGGATCCTCCCCGCCTCCGGCGGGCGGTCGCTTCCGGCATCCACGCCCTGATCCCGCTCCAGGCGGCGCTGACCGCACGCGCGGGCAACGTGGGCGCCGCCCTGCCGCTGATGGCCGCGTTCCCGCTGGCCCGGCGGCTGTCGCGAAAGGTGTCCCCGACATGACCGCGCTGCGCTTCGGCTACGGCACCAACGGCTTCGCCAACCACCGTCTCGACGACGCCCTGGAGGTCATCGCCGGGCTGGGGTACTCCGGGGTGGCACTCACCCTGGACCACGGCCACCTCGACCCGTACGCTCCCGGCCTCGCCCGGCAGCTGACCCGGGTGCACCGCAAGCTCTCCGCGCTCGGCCTCGGCGCGGTAGTGGAGACCGGCGGCCGCTACCTCCTCGACCCGTGGCACAAGCACGCACCCACCCTGCTGGACCCGGAGCCCGAACGGCGCGCCCACCGCCTGGACTTCCTCACCCGTGCCGTGCACATCGCCTCGGAACTGGGGGCCGAGGCGGTGTCGCTGTGGAGCGGGATACCCGACCCGGGAATGCCCGGGGAGGAGGCGTGGGAGCTGCTCGTCGACGGCTGCGCCGCCCTGACCGAGGTGGCGCGGCAGTCCGGCGTACGGCTCGGATTCGAACCCGAGCCGGGCATGCTGGTCGCCGACCTGGACGGCTACGAGCGCCTCCGGAACGCGCTCGGCGGCCCGCACGCCTTCGGCCTCACCCTGGACGTCGGGCACTGCCGCTGCCTGGAGGACGACAGCCCGGCCGACTGTGTCCGGCGCGCCGCCCCCTGGTTGGTCAACGTCCAGATCGAGGACATGCGGCGCGGCGTCCACGAACACCTGCAGTTCGGCGAGGGCGAGGTCGACTTCCCCTCGGTGCTGCAGGCACTGACGGAGACCGGCTACCGCGGACTCGTGGCCGTAGAGCTGCCCCGCCACTCGCACAGTGCCCCGCAGACCGCGTTGCACTCGCTGGACGCCCTGCGCGCGGCTTCCGCACCGCCGTGGACGATCAAGGCACTCGATCAGCTGGAGTCCGACTCTGCAGCGATCACCCGGCTCTTCCCGGTGGCCGCGCGGAGCGTCGGCCCCGACCCCGGACTCGGCGAGGCGACGCGGATCCAACTGCTCCAAGCCCTGCCCGGCGCCGGAGCCGAACTCGCCGCCGTCCTCAAGGAGCTGTACGAGCGAGGGGACACGGCCGAGCGGACCGCCGTGCTGCGCGCCCTGCCCCTGCTCGACCGGGCCGGACGGATCGGGGCGCATGCCAAGGGCCTGGTCGAGGACGCACTGCGGACCAACGACGCCCGGCTCGTCACCGCGGCGGCCGGACCGTACGCCGCCCGCCGCCTCGACCAGGAGCAGTGGCGGCAGGCCGTGCTGAAGTGCGTGTTCCTCGGCGTGCCCTTGGACGCCGTGGCGGGCCTGGCCCGCCGCCGCGATCCCGAACTGGACCGCATGTTCGCGGCCTTCGCTGCCGAACGCATCGCCGCCGGGCGGCGCGTCCCCGACGATGTTCGCCGGCAGCTGCAGCTCGATCAGGACCTCCCCGTATGACAGGAGCCCGCGCCATGCGCATCTTCGACCCCCACATCCACATGACCTCCCGGACGACCGACGACTACCGGGCGATGCACGCGGCCGGCGTACGGGCCCTCGTCGAGCCGGCGTTCTGGCTCGGCCAGCCCCGCACATCGGTCGGCAGCTTCATCGACTACTTCGACGCCCTGTTGGGCTGGGAGCCGTACCGCGCCGCCCAGTACGGGATCCAGCACTTCTGTGCCCTCGCCCTCAACCCCAAGGAAGCCAACGACGAGCGGTGCGCGCCGGTCCTCGACGAGTTGCCCCGGTACCTGCTCAAGGACCGTGTCGTGGCAGTCGGCGAGATCGGCTTCGACTCGATGACCGAAGCCGAGGAGCGGGCGTTCACGGTCCAGCTCGGCCTCGCCAAGGAGTTCGGCCTCCCGGCCCTGGTGCACACCCCGCACCGCGACAAGGCCGTGGGAACCGCCCGCACCCTCGAGCTCGTGAATGCGTCCGGCATCGGACCCGGCAGGGTCCTGGTCGACCACCTCAACGAGGTGACCGCGCCGCTCGTCGCCGACTCCGGCTGCTGGATGGGCTTCTCCATCTACCCCGACACCAAGATGACCCCGGACCGCATGGTGCGCATCCTCCAGGATCACGGCACCTCCCGCGTGCTGGTCAACTCGGCTGCCGACTGGGGTCACAGCGACCCGCTGCTGACCTTCGTCACCGCCTCCGCCATGCGCGCCGCCGGCTTCACCGAGAACGACGTTGACCAGGTGCTCTGGCGCAACCCGGTGGAGTTCTACGCACAGAGCGGGCGGCTCACGCTGGAGGGCGTGTCCGAGGGGGGCTGCCCGTCGGACACCTCGGAGTACGCCGGCAACTCCGTACGCAGGGGCGGCAACTGATGAGGTTCCGTCACGGCAGTGGCGAGGATGTCCACCTCGGCTACTGCACCAACGTGCACCCTGCCGAAGACCTCGCCGGGATCCTGGACCAGCTCGACACCTACGCGGTCCCCGTCCGGGAGCAGCTGGCAGCGGACCGGCTGGGAGTCGGCCTGTGGCTCGCTCAGCCCGTCGCCTCCGTCCTGGCCGGTGATCCCGGTGCCACGCTCCGGTTCCGCGCCGAACTCGACCGGCGCGGGCTGGAGGTGGTCACCCTCAACGGCTTCCCCTACCAAGGCTTCCACGAGCCGGTGGTCAAGGGCGCGGTCTACCGGCCCGACTGGTCCTCGCAGCTGCGGCTGGAGCTCACGGCCGACCTCGCGCGGGTGCTCGCCCTGCTGTTGCCCGACGACGTCCCGACCGGTTCCATCTCCACCCTCCCGTTCGGCTGGCGCGCCGACTGGACCCCGGAGCGCCATCTTCGGGCCCTGCGGAACCTGGACGAACTCGGGCGCAGGCTCGAGGGCATCCGCCACCACACCGGCCGCACGATCAGGGTCGCTCTGGAGCCGGAGCCCGGCTGTGTCGTGGAGACGACCGGCCAGGCCGCCCATCATCTGAGCCATCTGGACCCGGAGTATTTCGGCGTCTGCCTCGACGTGTGCCATCTCGCCGTCGCCTTCGAGGACCCATACGCGGCCCTGCGGGAGCTGGACCGGGCCGGGTTGGGCGTCGTCAAGGCGCAGCTGTCCTGTGCCCTGCACGCCGAACGGCCGGCCGACCCGGACGTCCGCCGGGCGCTGGCCGCTTTCACCGAACCCCGGTTCCTCCACCAGACCCGGCGAGCCGGGGTACCTCGCACCGGGGTCGACGACCTGCCCCAGGCGCTGGCCGGTCCTCTGGCGATGGACCGCGACGCACCCTGGCGCTCCCACTTCCACGTCCCCCTGCACGCCGACCCCGAGCCGCCGCTGACCAGCACACGGCCGGTACTGCTGCGAGCCCTCGCCGCGTTGCTCGCCACCGACCGGCCCGGCACCACGCACCTGGAGGTCGAGACGTACACCTGGTCGGTTCTGCCCTCCCCGCCGCGCACCGCGAAGGAACTGGCCGCGGGCATCGCCGCCGAACTCGACTGGACCCGCCGGGAGCTGCTCACCCTGGGCCTCACCGAGGCGCCCCTCTCCGCCGTGAAAAGGAGTTCGTGATGAGTGTCGTGGTCCTCGATGTCGTCGGGCTCACCCCGCGCGCGCTCGCTGACATGCCCCGCCTGAGTGCGGTCGCCGACGCCGGCTTCAGCGCCGAGCTGGAGACGGTCCTTCCCGCGGTCACCTGCTCGGTACAGTCCACCTTCCTGACCGGCGAACTGCCGTCCGGGCACGGGATCGTCGGCAACGGCTGGTACGACCGGGACATGGGCGAGGTCGCGTTCTGGCGCCAGCACAACCGACTGGTCGGCGGCGAGAAGCTCTGGCAGACCGCCCGGCGGACCCGGCCCGACCTGACGGTGGCCAACATCTGCTGGTGGTACGCGATGGGCGCCGACGTGGACGTCACCATCACCCCGCGTCCGGTGTACCACTACGACGGCCGCAAGTCCCCCGACTGCTACACGAACCCGCCGGAACTCCGGGACGCCCTGACGGCCGAACTGGGCGTCTTCCCGCTGTTCGACTACTGGGGACCCAGGGCCGGTCTCGCGTCCACGCGGTGGATCGTCGACGCCGCCCGGCGGGTCGTCGACCGGTATGACCCGGACCTCACGCTCGTCTACGTACCGCACCTCGACTACGACCTGCAACGCCACGGCCCGGACTCGGCACAGGCGCGGAAGGCCGCCCGTGACCTCGACGAGGTCCTGGGCCCCTTCCTCGACGAGACCCTCGCCCGGGGCGCGACGGTCGTGGCCCTGAGCGAGTACGGCATCACCGAGGTGCGCCGCCCCGTCGACATCAACCGGGCCCTGCGCCGGGCGGGGCTGCTCAACGTGCACGTGCAGCAGGGCATGGAGTACCTCGACCCGTGGACCTCCCGGGCGTTCGCCACCGCGGACCACCAGATCGCCCACGTCTACGTGGCCGACCCGGCGGACGTGCCGCGCGTACACGAGGTGCTCCGCGAGCTCGACGGCATCGAGGAGGTCCTGGACCGCTCGGGACAGGCCGAACACGGCCTCGACCACGCCCGGTCCGGCGAGCTCGTCGCCATTGCCGCCCCCGACAGCTGGTTCACGTACTACTACTGGCTGGACGACGGGCACGCCCCGGACTTCGCCCGCGGCGTGGACATCCACCGCAAGCCGGGGTACGACCCGGCGGAGCTGTTCTTCGACCCTGGTGATCCACTCGTCATGGCACGCGCCGCCGTTGCCCTGGCCAAGCTGAAGCTCGGCATCCGCGGCACCATGTCCGTCGTGCCGACCGACCCCGGATGCGTCCGCGGCAGCCACGGCCGCCTCCCCGTGAATGCCGAAGACGCTCCCGTCCTGCTGTGCTCCGCTCCCGACCAGGCCCGCGCGCGCTTCCACGCCACCGAAGTCAAGCAGTTCCTGCTGTCCTGTCTTTCCCGTTGAGAGCGCTGGATGCCATCCTGCGGGGTGGCGGCCACCAGTGCTCTCCCACACATCACGGCGACGGTGACGCCGGCGCCGAAGTCCGGCAGGCGACGGACGAACGGACTTGTCCACAGGAGAACTTCAGGCGTCAGCCGTGCGGGTCACGCGCTCGGCCGGCCGAGCCGGAGGGCCCGATGTGGGAACCCATTGCAGAACATGGATGAGAAGCCCCAGCTGGAACCGGGATTGAGCACCGAGGTGCTGCTGCACGCGGGTGATCCTTCTGAGGACGGTCCGTTCGCTGACGCCCAGCATCCTGGCGATGGCCCGGTCCGTGGCGCCCGTCGCCATCAATGCCAGAAGATGTCGCGTCTCCTCGGTCACTTCGCCAGCGCAGGCGGAAGCGGCACCGTCAGGTCCTGGAGGGAGCGGGTGGCGCAGAACCTGGGTTTCAACCGTGAGTCTCGCCATGGTGTCCTCAAGGGTGTGAGGCGGTCCGGAGGGGACCGGTGTGACGGATGGGTTGTTGCCGCAGGGCGGCGCTCAGGGCCGTACCGCGGCCCGAGGTGACGTCGTGCCCCTTGAACCGACAAGATGCAGGCCCACAGAGTGTGGAAAGCCCTTTCCCTTGTCCGGATACAAGGCTAGAGAGGGGTGCGATCGCAGTCAACGTGCACCCCGTGGTTGACTCGACGACACGCTCGGGACATGCGGGGGAGGCGTTCCTACGCGTGGGACAGCGCCTACCGTCTTCCTCTCGCGAGAAGGTGCGCCGGTCGCTACGGCCGGCCGGGCAGACCCATGCCTGTGAGTGCGGGCGCCCGCCGTAGATGGCTCTGCGTCAGCGCCGGTCACGTGGTGGCGTGCTCGCCCGGACGACGACCTCGCCTTTGACCCGCCGCAGGCGGGGGGCCGCGTGGGGCTCCGCGGTGACCACGAGATCGACCGCGGTCTCCCCGATGTGTTCCAGCGGCAGCCGCACCGTGGTCAGTGCGGGGGTGACGTCCCGCAGGGTGCTGATGTCGTCGAAGCCCGCGAAGGCGATGTCATCGGGGACGGCGATGCCGAGATCCCGGCACTTCGCCATCGCGCCGACGGCCATGATGTCGGTCGCCGCGAAGACGCAGTCGAGGGTGAGGTTCTGCGCGAGGAGCTGCCCCATGGACTCGTGACCCCCGTCGCGGGTGAAGTCACCGTGGACGACTGCTTCGACGGAGGCACCGGGTACGTGGGCCAGCCCTTCCCGGAAGCCCTGGAGACGGTGGCGGGTGGTGAGCAGATCCGCGGGACCGCCCACCACGCCGAACCGGCGGTGGCCGAGGTCGCCCAGCGCCTGGGCGAGCCGCCGGGCGCCGGCACGGTTCTCCAGGACGACGGTGTCGACCGGCAGCCGGTGCTGGCCGATGATCACGACGCGGCCTCCCGCTGCATGGTAGGCGTCGACTTCCGCCCGCAGGGCATCGTTGAGCTTTGCATCGGCGACGCGGCTGCCGGCGAGGATGACGGCCCGGCAGCGCCTGCTGCGCAGCGCGGTGAAGTGGTCGATCTCGCGTTCCGGACTGCATGCCGTGTTGCCGAGCGTGACGAGGAGGCCGTGTGCGTCCGCGGCCCGCATGACACCGGCGGCGATGGCGGAGAAGTACGGGTCGGCGATGTCGTGGACGAGCAGGCCGATCTCCTTGCTGGTTCCGCTCGCGACTGCCTGTGCCTGAACGTTCGTGGAGTAGTTGAGCCTGCGCGCGGCGTCCCGGACCTTGGCCTTGAGATTCTCCCTGACCCGACGGGCTCCCGGGTGCAGCGCGCGCGAGGCGGTCGCCAGCGAGACACCCGCCTCGGCGGCGACGTCAGCGAGGGTGACCGGATGGCGCTGCGGCCGGTTCATGCGCGGACTCCTTGAGCGGGCGGCACGGGCCCAGCGGCGAAGTCGGCGCGGAAAGCCCATTCCGTCGGATGGTATCCGTCCTGTGCCGCCTCGGTTCCTGCTCGGGTTTGTCCGTAGGTCCGGTCCGACGGAACCCCTCGCGAGCCTGCCGCATGCGAAGGCATGTGGCGGTGTCGTGTATACGACACCCCAACTTCGACCGCGCGGCCCAGGCGTAGGGTGACCTCGGTCGCAAGAAGTGATTGGAAATGACCGAAAGAGTTCCGCAAGCCGCATTTTTGCGCAATGAGCCTGCGCGTTTCCCCTGGCAGTCCAGCATGATTTGGAGCGCCGATGAAACATATCCGATGGGTGGCGGCGATTGTCGCTGCCGTCCTGTCCGTCCTCGTGACCGCGGTGCCGTCCGCCGCTCACGAACCACGATTCAGGGTGCTGGTCTTCTCCAAGACCACGTTCTTCACCCACGACTCGATCGGCGCGGGTATAGCCGCGATCGAGAAGATGGGCACCGACCACGACTTCGAGGTCGAGTCCACGACGGACGCCGCCAAGTTCACCGACGAGAACCTGGCGCGTTTCGACGTCATCGTGTTCAACAACACGAACTCCAACGAGACCTCGCCGGCGCTGCTCGACGCGAACCAGCGCGCGGCGTTCCAGAAGTTCATTCGCAACGGGGGCGGCTGGACCGGCCTGCACGCCGCGACCGCGAGTGAGCGGAACTGGGACTGGTACGCCGGTCTCGTCGGCACCATCTTCGACTTCCACCCCGACTACAACGCTACCGGCGGCACCGGACCTGGCCGCATCAAGGTCCTCGACCGCGCCCACCCGTCGACGAAGAACCTGCCGGAGCTCTGGGAGCGCAGCGAGGAGTGGTACAACTGGCGCACGAACCCGACGGGGAACGTGCATACGCTCGCCCAGATCAAGGTGCGTGACGGCGACGACAAGCTGGACGAGGGCGTCGACCACGCGTACTCGTGGTGCCAGAACTACGACGGCGGCCGGTCCTGGTACACGGCCGGCGGCCACTCGGCCTCGGCGTTCAGCGAGCCGGCGTTCCTGGAACACCTGCGGTACGGCATCGAGTGGGCCGCCGGCGCCGTCGAGGGTGACTGCAGCGCCTCGAAGAAGAGCTCCTTCACACGCGTCCCGCTGATCACCGAGAGCCTGTCGGACCCGTTCGAGCTGGCCGTGGCGCCCGACAAGCGGGTCTTCTACATCGAGCGCACCGGCGCCCTGAAGGTCATCGACCAGAGCACCCTGGCCGTCACCACCCTGCTGGACTTCGACTACACCGCCGAGCAGACCAGCCAGTCCGGCGGGCTGGTCGGTCTGACCCTGGACAAGGACTTCGCCACCAACAAGTGGTTATACATCCTGTGGTCCGACAAGACCGAGTCACAGTTCAACCTGTCGCGGTTCACCGTATCGGGCACATCGGTCGCCCTCTCCTCGGAGAAGCGACTGCTGACCATCCCGGTCTTCGCGCCCAGCGGCAGCCGGGCGGCCTCGCACCTGGCCGGCTCGCTCGCCATGGACAAGTCGGGCCATCTGTACGCCGCGATCGGTGACAACACCGACCCGTTCCAGTCCTCGGGCTACACCCCGATCGACGAACGGCCGGGCCGTGCCGCGTTCGACGCGCAGGCCACCTCGGGCAACACCAACGACCTGCGCGGCAAGATCCTTCGCATCAAGCCGAAGGCCGACGGCACCTACACCATCCCGGCGGGCAACCTGTTCGCTCCGGGCACCGCGAAGACCAAGCCCGAGATCTACGCGATGGGCTTCCGCAACCCGTTCCGCATCACCGTCGACTCGCAGACCAACGCCGTGCTGGTGGGCGACTACGGCCCGGACGCGGGCAGCGCCAACGCGACCCGCGGTCCCGAGGGCACCGTCGAGTTCGACCGGATCACCTCCGCAGGCAACTACGGCTGGCCATACTGCGTCGGGAACAACACGCCGTTCAACGACTACGACTTCGCCACCAACACCTCCGGTGCGAAGTTCGACTGCGCGGCCCCGGTCAACGAATCCCCGAACAACACCGGCCTGAAGAACCTGCCGGCGTCCAAGCCGCCGCTGGTGTGGTACGCGTACTCCGCCTCCGCCGAGTTCCCCGAGCTGGGTACCGGCGGCGGTGGCCCGATGAGCGGTCCGGTCTACGCCTACGACCCGGGCAACACCAACCTCAACAAGTTTCCCGAGTACTTCGACGGGAAGTGGATCACCTACGAGCTGACGCGCAAGTGGTGGAAGTCGCTGTCCGTCCACAAAACCGCGCAGACGTTCTCCAACTCGAAGTTCGCGCCTACGAAGGTCGGCGACCTGTTGTCGATCAACGGGATCTTCGGTGACATGACGTGGACCCAGCCGTTCGAGGCCGAGTTCGGCCCCGATGGTGCGCTGTACGTCATCGACTTCGGCGAGGGCGCCGGCTCGGGCCGCGGCGGCAGCAACGAGGGCTCGGGCATCTACCGGATCGACTACACCCCCAACGGGCCGACGCCGGTCGCGAACATCATGGTCGACAAGGACAGCGGGAAGGCGCCGCTGACGGTGGCCTTCTCCAGCAGCGGGTCCACCGGGACGAACCTCACTTACAAGTGGGACTTCGACAACAACGGCACGGTCGACTCGACCGCGGCCAACCCGACCTTCGCCTACAGCACGACGGGCAAGAAGACCGCGAAGCTGACGGTCACCAACGCGGCCGGATCGAACTCTGCCCTCAAGGACATCGTCGTCGGCAACACCCGGCCCACGGTGAAGATCAACATTCCGGACGGCGGCATCTATGAATGGGGCGATCGGATTCCGTACACGGTGACGGTCACCGATCCCGAGGACGGCACCATCGACTGCTCCCGTGTGATAGTCCAGACCAAGCTCGGGCACGACTCGCACGCCCACCCGCTGGACACCTACACCGGGTGCAGCGGCACGCTGCTCACCGACCCGAGCGGTGCTGACGGCCACGGGGAGGGCCAGAACCTCTACGCCGTGGTCAGCGGGCAGTACACCGACGGCGGCGCGCTGAACGGCGCCGTCCCGGCCCTGGCCGGCTCCACCGAGGTGGAGCTGCGGCCGAGGTTCATGGAGGCTGAGCACTTCGACGCCACCAGCGGTGCGGTGAGCCTCAACCGGACCACCGCGCACGGTGGTGTCCGGGTCGGCGACCTCGACCACGGTGACTGGATCAAGTTCTCCCCGCAGAACCTTCAGCTGATCAACTCGGTCACGCTCGGCGCGTCGTGCGGGGCGGCCGGGGCCACCGTCGAATTCCGTGCCGACTCGCCCACGGGCCAACTGCTCGGATCGGTGGCCATTCCGAACACCGGAAGCTACGACCAACTGGTCTCGCCCACGGTGCCGCTGACCAACCCGAACCGGACGTTCGACCTGTACCTGGTCGTCAACAACCCGAACGCGACGGGCGACCTGCTGTCGCTGGACTGGCTGCGGTTCAACGGCCGGGGCGTCAAGCAGGAGTCCGGCGCGGGCGGAACGGCCACCGTCACCGCTTCGACGACGACGGCGCGGACGATGAACTTCTCCGCGACGGTCACGCCGCCCCCGGGGCGGACGATCGTCGACAAGGTGTGGTCCTTCGGTGACAACAGCGCGGGTGTGCACAGCTACAGCACCACTCACACCTACGCTGCGCCGGGAACGTACACGGCCTGGCTCACGGTGACCGACAGCGCGGGCGCGAAGCACTCGTTCACGCGCCCGTTCACGATCACCTGACAGGGGCTCAGCAGGTCGCAGGATCGAATCCTGCCGAGTGCACAACAGTTCAGAGGCCCTGTGGAGTGATCCACAGGGCCTCTGGCTCCTGGCTCGTTGCCGTCACCACTCAGCGCATCCCCATCGATCACGGGCATGAGCTGTCCGTCGCGGAACTGGCAGGCGGACTTCGGGCGCTTGTAGCGGGCGAAGTACGTCGACGGCGACAGGTTCAGCTCCCTGTAGACGGACCGACCACGAGGCGGGTCGCGGCGGTTGCGCATTGGTGCCGTTTGGAGGGTTGACGGGGGAGTGGTGGTGCTGGAGCATCTCCACACAAGTGGTTTAGACCACTGGTGTGATGGCGTGGTGCCGTGCCCTTGAGGGGCGACTTTCGGGCCGGCAGCGTTGGTGAGTATGGGTGTGTATTCCCCCTTTGTCCTGACACGGAGGACCGAAATGAGAACCTTTTGTCGCGCACGTCTGTCGCGGCTGTTGCTTGTCGGAGCGGTCGTTGTGGGGTTGGTGCCTGCCATGGGGTTGGCCCTTGCGCAGGGGGCGACGCAGGCGGAGGTGAACTCGGCGCCGCCGGGCGTGGTGCCCGCGCTGCAGCAGTGGACGGGGGGAACAGGGCGGCTCGTGTTGTCGGCCGGGAGCCGGGTCGTCGTGCCGACGGGGGCGTCGGCCGGGTTGAAGGAGCTGGCCAACCAGGTGGCGTCCGACGTGGCGGAGATGACCACGCTGCATCCCCCTGTCGTGACCGGGACAGCCGCGGACGGTGACATCGCCCTCCGCGTCGACGCGAAGGCCGACTTCGGGGCAGCCAAGTCGCAGTTGCGGCCCGAGGCGTACCGGCTCACCGTCGGTACCAAGGCCGAGATCGTCGGCGGGAGCGACAAGGGCGCCTACTACGGCTCGCGCAGCCTGCTGCAGGCCGTCCTCGCCTCACCGGACCGGTCGAGCCTCCCGGTGGGCTCCGCGGTCGACTACCCGGACTACGCCGTGCGCGGGTTCATGCTCGATGTCGGGCGCCGGTTCTTCACGCCCGAGTACATTCAGGCCCAGCTGCGCTGGATGGGCTGGCTGAAGATGAACACCCTGCAGATCCACCTCAACGACAACGGGTTCGCCTCGGACTACGACAACGACTACGCGAAGACTCAGGCCGCGTTCCGGCTCGCGAGCACCAACCCGAAGTTCGCGGGGCTCGCGGCAAAGGACGGGTCCTACTCGCGCGCCGACTGGGACGGCTTCGAGACCACGGCGGCGAAGAATGCGGTCACGATCATCCCGGAGATCGACTCGCCCGCGCACTCGCTGGCGTTCATCCACTTCAAGCCCGAGCTGGGGCTCAACAACGGCAAATCGGACCACCTCGACCTGAGCAAGCCCGCCACCACCGAGTTCATGAAGAGCGTGTTCGCCGAGTTCACGCCGTGGTTCCGCGGCCCCAGCGTCCACATCGGCATCGACGAGTACCCCACGTCGAAGGCGGCCGAGTACAGGACCTACGTCAACACCATCGCACCGTATGTACGGTCCCTCGGCAAGAGCGTCAACGCGTGGGGCAGCTTCACCCAGATGTCCGGGGGCGGCGCGGGCTACGACAAGGACATGGTGATCAACAGCTGGAACAACGGCTGGTACTCGCCCAAGTCCGCCATCGCCGACGGCTACAAGGTGATCAACTCCAACGACGGTCTGCTCTATGTGGTGCCGTTCGCGAACTACTACCACGGCCAGGGGCTCGACGGCAGCTACATCTTCAAGAGCTGGGCGCCCAACATCTTCGGCGGCACCAACAACCTCGAAGCACAGGACCCGAACCTGCTGGGCGCGATGCCCGCGGTCTGGAACGACAAGACCTTGTTGACCTACACCGAACTGCAGGTCCATGGGCTGATCGAGAAGAGCTTCGCCGCACTCGCCCAGAAGATGTGGTCACCCACGGCCGGCGGGACCGACTACGCGGCCTTCCTCGCCAAGGCGGCAACGGTCGGCCAAGGCCCGGGCACCAGCTACCTTCCCGACACCATCACGCCCAACCGCACCCCCGGCGACCTCGCCATCGGCCGGCCGGCGACGGCGTCGTCGGCCGAGACGAGCGGACTCGGCGCGGCCAATACGGTGGACGGCTTCGACGCGACCCGCTGGGCGAGCGCTTACAGCGACAACCAGTGGCTCCAGGTCGACCTCGGCAGTGCCAGGACGTTCAGCTCGGTCCGCCTGAACTGGGAAGGCGCCTACGGGAAGGACTACGACATCCAGACATCGGCCGACGGCACCACGTGGACCACCGTCGCCCAGCGCCGCGGTCGGACGAGCGCTGGTGTGGACACCCTCACCTTCCCGGCCGCCACCGGCCGGTACGTCCGGATGAAGGGCATCGCCCGCGGCACTACGTTCGGCTACTCGCTCTACGCGTTCGAGGTGATCAGCGACGACCTCGCGCAAGGGCGACGGGCGATCGCGTCGTCCACCGAGACGGCGAACTTCCCCGGGGCCAACGCGGTGGACGGTCTCGACGCGACCCGCTGGGCGAGCGCTTACAGCGACAACCAGTGGCTCCAGGTCGACCTCGGCAGTGCCAGGACGTTCAGCTCGGTCCGCCTGAACTGGGAAGGCGCCTACGGGAAGGACTACGACATCCAGACATCGGCCGACGGCACCACGTGGACCACCGTCGCCCAGCGCCGCGGTCGGACGAGCGCTGGTGTGGACACCCTCACCTTCCCGGCCGCCACCGGCCGGTACGTCCGGATGAAGGGCATCGCCCGCGGCACCGGCTACGGCTACTCGCTCTACTCGTTCCAGGTCCGGGCCTGACACCGACCGTGGGTCACCACCGGCACGTGGTGACCCACGGCCAGGAGCGGTCGCCCCGGTAGGGCTGCCCGCCCAGCGCGGGGACACGGTCGCAGCGCACCGGTAGGAGCGCCGGCCCGGCGACCCTGCCGGTCCCGGCGGCCCGCGCGCCCGCCTGCTACGGAGAGTGACGCCCGGCGCACTGAGCACCTGAGTATCAACTACTCAGGCAGGTGGTCACCGGTGCTCCGAGCATGGAGAGAACTACGGGCCTGCGGTTAGCCTGCGCGTTTCATCCGGGGTCGTGCCCGGATCATGATCGGAAGGGCGAAAGTGCCTTCTGAGCTGCAACGATGAGGCTTGTCTAAGGTCCCAGCCGTACCAGTAGGACGGCACTTTCCGTGTGCACGCTGCCCGGTCACACCCCAAACTCGTCGTCAGCGCCGATGCTGAGGATTCGCGAGCTCGCGCCTGCTCGCAGATCTGGCCGACGCCACCTCGCTGACCAGCGCCTTCAGTGACGCTCTGCACCGGCTGCGGCCGCGCGGGCCGGTACAACCCCGCTGAGCTGCGGTAACACAGATCAAAGTCGACTCGCGTTCGGCGCCGGACCGTGATCAAGCTCAGGTTGCGGGGGCGCCCCGCAACGAGAGCGTCAGCTTGCGGTGGGCCCGTGCGAGGACTGTGGCGGTCACGATGAGGATGGCGTCGAGGAGGGCGAGGGAGGCAAGCGGGGGCAGCCACACGGCCGCGACGCCTCCGGCGGCGAGGGCGACGCAGGCGACCAGGCGTTCGATCCAGGCGCCACCCGTGGTGGTGCGGTAGAACCAGGCCGCGGTGGCGAGGTAGAACGCGGGTCCGCCGAACAGGAGCAGAGCGAGGGTCGCCGAGCCGTGGCCGAGCGGATGGGCGATGGTCAGTTCGCTGCCGACGGCGAAGGCGACCAGCGCGGCCATGAGCACGTAGGCGCTGTTCACACCCAGCCGGACGGCCCCCACCGGGTCCGTGGTGTGGGCGACGAAGGTGGTGACGACCTCCTCGCCGCCGCCGAAGTATGTGGCCCACAGGCACACCAGCGCGGTGAAGACACCTGCGGTTGCCAGCATGCTGGGCGCGTCGACGGGGGCGTCGGACATCGCGCGGCCGGCGGTGAGGACGGTCTCGCCGAGCAGGATGATGAGGAACAGCCGAAGGCGTTCGAGCATGTGGGGCACGTCGAGGGGGAATTCCCGGCTCCTGAACGTGCGGCCGGGCAGCGGGTGGGCGAGCCAGGTACCGGAGAGGTCGATGAGCGCGGCGGCGGCCCACCACCACAGGCGGGGCCCGCTGTCGACGGCGGCCCCGACGATCCATAGCGGGGCGGCGGCCGCCATCCAGACCAGGGTGCGGCGGTAGTGCTCGCGCTGGACTTCCGTGCGCGCGGCCAGAGCCGTCACGGTACCCGCCGACAACAGGACGAACAGCAGGGCTGTCACGAAGGCCCAGGCACGGTCCTGGAAGGCGTGGGGGATCGCGGAGTTCGCGAACAGGCCGATACCCATGACCACGACGACCATCCACCGCGTGACCCGACGGTCGATGCCCAGGAGAGTCGCCTCGTAACTGGTGAAGACCCAGGTGCCGACGACGGCGACCAGGAGGACGGCCGTCTCGGCGGCGCCCCGCCAGGTGAGGTGCTCCAGGAGATGGTGGGAGAGCTGGGAGACGGCAAAGACGAAGACGAGGTCGTAGAAGAGCTCCAGCGGGGACACGTCCCGCCGCAGCGTCTTTGACTCGTGCACGCTGCTCATGATCGGGCTCTCCTACGCCTGGGCGACGTGCCGGTCGGCACGTCGGGCTTGTCCACGGGTCCGCATGCCGGCAGCCGGACGCATGCGTGCCCGGTCGCCGGCAATCCGTAACGCGGCCTGGTCTTCGGTGCCCGAAGCGGCTCACGAAACAACTTAACGTACCGCTCATCTCACACTAGGTGATGTGAGCAGCGGTGAACGCACGCCGTCATCAGCCTGCGCGTGTCCTCGTGGGTCGCGTCCAAAACATGATCGGAAAAGCGAGATTGCCTTCTGAGCTGCAACGATGAGGATTGCCCAACATCCCGGTCGTACCGCTAGGAAGGCGATTTCTGCGTGCGCACTGCACGGCCACGCCCCAAACTCGTCGTCAGCGCCGACGGGCACGGGGTGGTCAACCACGCCGGCTCGCGCCTGCTCGCGGATCTGGCCGACGCTACCTCGCTGACCAGCGCCTTCAGCGACGCTCTGCACCGGCTGCGACCGCGCGGGACCGGGCACGACCCCGGCCGCGTCGCGGTGGACCTGGCGGTGATGCTCGCCGACGGAGGCGAGGCGATCCGGGACCTGGCCGCGCTGCGCGACCAGCGCGACGTGTTCGGCCCCGTCGCCTCCACCCCGACCGCCTGGCGAGTGCTGGCCGGCATCGACACCGCAGCCCTGAACGCACTACGGGCAGCCCGGGCCCAGGCCCGCGAGATCGCCTGGCTGCAAGCGGACGAGACCGGACACCACACACCCGCATCACACGCCGGAGGACGTGAACTACCAGGCCTGGTCCTGGACATCGACGCCACCCTGGTCACCTGCCACTCCGAGAAGGAACAGTCCGCTGCCACCTACAGACGCGGCTTCGGCTACCACCCGATGCTCTGCTTCCTAGTCAACACCGGCGAGGCCCTCGCCGGCATCCTGCGGCCGGGCAACGCCGGAGCGAACACCGCAGCCGACCACATCACCGTCCTCGATCAAGCCCTCGCCCAGATCCCCGAAGCCCACCGCCACGGCACCCCGGTCCTCATCCGCGCCGACAGCGCGGGCAGCGCGAAAGCCTTCCTCGCCCACCTACGTGCCCTGCGACAGCGAGGCATCCGGGCCACCTTCTCCGTCGGACACGCCGTCACCGAACAGATCCGCAAAGCCATCCGGGCCCTGCCCGACCAGGTCTGGCACCCCGCACTGGAACAGGACGGCGCCCTTCGCGTCGGCGCCGAGGTCGCCGAGCTGACCGACCTGGTCGACCTCACCGGATACCCGGACGGCACCCGCATCATCGTCCGCCGCGAGCGTCCCCACCCAGGCGCCCAGCTGTCCCTGTTCGACCAGGACGAAGGCATGCGCCACCACGTCTTCCTCACCGACACACCCGTCACCGGCGGCGGCTCCATCCAGTACCTGGAGGTCCGCCACCGGGCTCACGCCCGGGTCGAGGACCACATCCGCTGCGGCAAGACCACCGGCTTCGGCCGCTTCCCCTCCCGCCACTTCGCCATCAACCAGGCCTGGCTGGAGCTGTCCCTGACCGCCATCGACCTGCTGGCCTGGGCGCGAACCCTGCTGCTGGACGGCGAGTTGGCCACCGCCGAACCCAAGAAGCTCCGCTACCGCCTCCTGCACGCTGCCGCCCGGATCACGCGCGGAGCCCGCCGCCTATACCTGCGGATCGCCGCCACCTGGCCCTGGCGCCACGAACTAACCGTGGCGTTCAACCGCCTGGTGGCACTACCCCGACCGGCCACCTGACAGACCAAGCAGCCCCTGACCACCCACGACCCCAGGACCCAGGAGCACCCGGCCATCGCGCCGGGCCCTCTCCATGCCCAACGTCCGACGGCAGTCCCGCGACCTTCAACCTGGAGATCACCCCAGATCAGCCGACGCGAAGCGAAACACGGAGGCTAGCTTCTCGACCGCGTCATGCGGGAGGCGGGGAACCGCGCCCCGTTCCAGCTGCCCGTACCACTTCTCGGACATGCCGATGGCGTGCGCCACCTCTGCCTGAGGGATCGCGCGACCGCGTCCCTCCTTCAGCCCCGCAGCGAGGCGCCAGGCCCTGAGCAGACCGGCCAGCCCCATCAGCTCTTCCGGGCCGAGTTCTCCCTCGTCGCTTTCGCCGAGACCCATGCGGCACCAGCTCCCATCACGTGCCGCCAGCTTGAGGCAGCCCGAAGGAGCCGACAACTCGAGTCACGTCGACAGGGACGCGAGACCTTTCTCCTGCAGATTCCTCTGAAGCGCAGCCCGGACCGGTAGGCCTGTTCCGGTAGCCGTGTTCCGGTACTCCAGTTCCGATTCTTCCCTGAGAACCTGTGTGAGCCGGGGGCGGAGACGACTTTCCGCCCCTGAACTTCCATGTCAGGCACCAATCATCCTGCTATTCGTGCGGGCGTCGTGCCGGTCGAGTAGTTCCGCGATGAGGGGGAAGTTCGTCCTCCTTGGTGCGCTGCACGATGGCCCGTTAGCTGGCGAGGTTTTCGTGCGGGAGGTCTGGGAGCGCGGCGGGGTGCCGGCGGTGTGCGAGGCGAGATGGCCACGCGGCGGCTCCGGTGTGAGGGGTGCGTCGGCGGTGTGGCGGGTTCTGTGGCCTCCGTGTCAGAGGCTGTTGGGTGTGCTCAGAAGGAGCCCAGCTTCTTCGGCGAGTAGCTGACCAGCAGGTTCTTCGTCTGCTGGTGGTACAGCCGTCGCGCACACGCTGACCAGCGAAAACTGCGGTGCCTACGGCTTGTTGGACGCGACTGGTCCGGGAATAGTCCGGATCTTGGTGCACGCCGCCCCTGCGAGGGTTCAAGCCAGGCCTTTGAGGGTGTGCGGGGTGGATGGATTGGCGGAGGCTGGGGGTTGAGGCCGTACGGACATCAGCCGCGCAGGATTGGCGCCAGATTGTCGGTGTGGTCCGGCGTTCTCCAGCAGCCGCAGGGGCCGCGATTCTCGGCCATCCCGAAGGACGACTGCCATTCGGCGCCGGCCGATCTCGCTCTCTGGCACTCCGCTCGTTGCGCCCCGTGCTGGACGGCATTCGTCATCAGCTCCGACACGATGAGGACCGTGTCGGCCGCCACCTCCGGGGGATGCCGTCCCAACGCTCGATGGCGCCGGCCGTGATCCGACGCGACATTCCGACGTACGGCGGTGCGCTGGGCAAGAACACCTCGACGGTGTTCCACAACGGTTGGGCGAGCAACGGCGGACGTTCGGGGGTTTGGGGGGAAGTGCTCATGTGCCAGAGGGGGCTCCTCAGGCGTACGAGGTGACGGCAGGGGTGGGCGCGGCTCAGTCTCTCACCAACGAGGCCTCGTTCCCCCAGCGGAGGCAGCTTGTGGCGGCGGATTGCCACTGGCTGGGTGGCTGCGGAAGAACCGCGGGTTTGTGCCATCCTCGCGCCCGAGTGGCGCACCACCCGGCCCGGTCAGGGCCCCGCCCGGTACGACAGACTTCGGGGCGAGCAGATTCACCTCACCGGTCTTGCCGTGGCTTCCACGTCTACCTGTGCAGACGCGGTATCGCGCACGGTATCCCGGAGAAGGTCACCAGCGGCGGCGCCGGCACGACCGCGGCCGCCGCGGTGCGCGGCCACCGGCATTCGACCGGCAGATCTACCGTCCACGCAACATCGTCCAGCGCTGCTTCAACCGCCTCATAGGCTTCTGTGGAATCGCAACCGGAGAGGACGAGACCGCCACTTCGTACGAAGCGGAGGTCTCGCGTCATTCCTGCTCGGGGCAAGATCCGTTTGGAGGCGGACCTCTAGTACACGGCTTGAGTGATCCTGTACCTACCGCTGGCGGCCACGACTCTGGCGAGGTAGGCCCAGGCGGCGTGGTGGGAGACCCATTCCTCCCGGCCGGGGTAGTAGTCTTCGCCTGCGCCGATGTAGGTGCGTCGGTCGGTGGATCGTTCCTGCATCTTCTGGACCTTGGTGAGGTGGGGCACTGCCCAGGTGGCTCCCTTCACGCTGGCGTATGCGTCTTCCTTGAAGCTGTCGGCGAAGACGTCCATGGTGGCGAAGTGCATGCGGCGGGAGTTGCCCCAGTCGTTGCCCATGGGGTAGTAGATGTCGCTGTTGTCGGTCGGGTTGGTGCTGGTGCCCGCGTAGATCTTCCCGCCGGGCGCCCTGAACGTCTTGCCCGCCATGTTCGGGTCGGAGTAAGGCATGGTCCCGGCAGGTAGGTTGAGGTCGACCAGGGCGGCGTACATGCGGTCGTAGCTGCGGCGCACGGCGTAGGGGGTGTCCTGCTTGGACAGGGCCAGGGTGAGTGCGCCGCTGAGGTTGATCGCGAAGGACTCCATGTAGTCGGGGTGGACGAGGTTGTGGTTGACGACGGTGCAGTCCTGGTTGATGTTGGTGCCCGTCATGCTGCCGAGTTTGAAGCCGTTGACGGTCTTCCACGCGTCCGGGCCGGTACCGACGTCCGAGGGCCGGGAGTTGGCCTTGAGTGACAGCGCGACGACCTGCTTCATCCACGTCGCCTTGTTGGGGTGGTTGGGCATCATCGAGGCAGCCAGAGCGATCAAGGAGTTGTTCCAGGCGATGGTCTCGGACTGAGTGTCGCCGGGCCAGATGTAGGTGCCGTCGACCCTGCGGTAGTAGTCGGGCTGCCAGGTGTTGAAGCGGTTGGCCTCGTACTCCACCATCTTGCGGACGTACTCGCGGTCCGTGGTGGACAGCTTGGCCCACAGGAGCCAGCCCGCGGTCCCAGCGAATGCCGCCCAGTGCGCGGACTGACCTGCGTCGCCCCAGCCGCCGGCCAGGTTGGCCTTGTGTCGGTAGGCCAGCGACCGGATCAGCTTCGTGGTCATCGACTCCGCCGCCGCCTGGGTGACCCCGGTCTGCGTCGCGGAGTACACGCCCAGGCTCAGCGCCGTCGCCAGACCGAAAGCCTGGGCAGCCCCCGGCCGGATGTTGTTCTCACCGTTGCCGCCGAAGTCCAGGTACGCGCCGGTCTGCGCGTCGAAGTTCTTCGTCGTGTTCCACCAGGTGGTCACCGCGAACTGGTTGGAGTTGCGCAGCACCGTGGCGACGCTGTTGGTGATCGTGTCCGTGGGCTTGACCAGTCCGGTGAAATCGATCGCGACGACGTCGGCAGCGGCGGCACTGGCCGGGCCGGCCAACAGCAGTGAGCCTGCACCCGCGGGCACGGCTGCCGCGACCACACGCAAACCGATGGCGCCCAACGCGCCCCGGCCGAACTGCCGACGACTGAGGTCAGACATGGCGACTCCTTGATCGATGGGGACGGAGCAGTGGTAAGGGACCGTCCCGGGGTTGGTGTGCGGGACATACGGCAACCGGCTGGCGGGGATCGCTCCTCGGCTGTTCGGCGAAGAAGGCGAGGCCGTCCGGTCACCACGTAGGAGGTGATCTAACTGGCCGGACACAAGAAGCGGAAGACCCTATTCCATACGAAAATGCATGATCATGGCCTGTCTGAATAGATACATGCATTTGACATGTAAAACGGGAGTGAATGGCTCTCATGCAGGCCATCGCCGAGCCGGGCCACGCCGAACGGCGGGCCCTCACGGGCACCTGGCCCTCTCGTTGATGCCGACGATCCGGCATGCCTCTCTGTTGTCTCTCGGATCTTGACGCCCATCGCCCGCTGGGCTGGGGTGTTGCGATGCGGCGACCACCGGAGCAGAGGCCCAGGAGGTCCTGACTGTCGGCGACTAGTAGCTGGCCGAAGTGATCTTGTACCTGCCGCTGGCAGTGACGACTCTGGCGAGGTAGGCCCAGGCGGCGTGGTGGGAGACCCACTCCTCCGCCCCGTTGTAGTTGAACTCGCTGGAGCTGATGAACGTGCGGCGGTCCGTGGATCGCTCTTGCTGCTTCTGGACCTTGGTCAGGTGCTGAGTCGCCCAGGTGGCGCCCTTCACGCTGGCCAGGTCGTCTTCCTTGAAGCTGTCGGCGAAGACGTCCATGGTGGCGTAGTTCATCCGATGACCGGTTCCCCAGTCGTTGCCCATCGGATAGTAGATGTCGCTGGTGTCGTCCGGGTTGGTGGTGGTGCCCGCGTAGATCTTCCCGCCCGGTGTCCGGATGGTCTGGGTTACGAGCTTGGGGTCGGTGTAAGGCATGGTGCCCGCGGGGAAGTTGTGGTCGACCAGTGCCGCGTACATGTTGTTGTAGCTGCGGCGTACGGCGTAGGGCGTGTCCTGTTTGGACAGGGCCAGGGTGAGTGCGCCGCTGAGATTGATCGCGAACGACTCCATGTAGTCGGGATGGATCCTGTCGTGGTTGACGACAGTGCCGTCCTGGTTGACGTTGGTGCCGGTCATGCTGCCGAGCCTGAAGCCGTTGATGGTCTTGCCGGAGCTCGGTCCGGTGCCGACGTCGTCGGGCCGTGAGTTGGCCTTGAGCGACAGTGCGACGACCTGCTTCATCCATGTCGTCTTGTTGGCGTGGTTGGGCATCATGGACGCCGCCAGGGCGACGACGGTGTTGTTCCAGGCGACCGATTCGGCCTGGGTGTCGCCGGGGGAGGCGTAGGTGCCGTCGACGTTGCGGTAGTAGGCGGGCTGCCAGGTGTTGAAGCGGTTGGCTTCGTACTCGACCATCTTGCGGACGTACTCGCGGTCGGTGGTGGAGAGCTTGTCCCAGAGGAGCCAGCCTGCGGTGCCCGCGAATGCCGCCCAGTGCGCGCTCTGCCAGACGCTGCCCCAGCCGGTGCTGCCCAGGTTGACCCGGTGCCGGTAGGCCAGGGAGCCGATCAGTCTGACCGCCATTGCCTGGGCGTTGGCGAGGGTCACGCCGGTCTGTGTCGCGGAGTACACACCCAGGCTCAGGGCCGTGGCCAGACCGAACGCCTGGGCAGCGGGTGGGCGGATGATGCTCTCGGCAGTACCGCCGAAGTTCAGGTAGGCGCCGGTCTGCGCGTCATAGTTCTTCGTGGTGTTCCACCACGTGGTGACCGCGAACTGGTTGGTGTTGCGCAGGATCGTGGCAACGCGGTTGGTGATCGCGTCCGTGGGCTTCACCAGCGAGGCGAAGTCGATCGGGACGACGGCGGTGGACGCGGCGTCGGCCGGGCCGGTCAGCAGCAGCGAGCCCGCGCCCGCGGGCACGGCTGCCGCGACCACACGCAGCCCGATGGCGCCCAGCGCGCCTCGGCTGAACTGTCGACGACTGATGTCTGACATGAGCGGCTCCTTGATCGATTCGGGCAGAGCGATGAGACGGGGACCATCCCGGGTTTTGTGCTGGAGATGCGGATCGGTCGGCGGGGGCTGCCGGCGTCCGGCGGCGAGCAGGTGTGAACAGTCGGGTTTGACTCGGGCGGCGCCCAAGGTGATGAGAACGCCCTGAGCCTGTGCAGCGCGGTGCGGTGACGGCACAGCGTGGTGTCGGCCCTCGACGCGAGGAATGCGGTGCGTGCGGACCTTTGCCCGAACGCACCGGCCCACGCCCGGCGCATGAGGGCTATCGGGCCAGGGAGCTCATGAACGCCGCGGTGCGGCGCGTGATCTCGTCCCAGTTGCCCTCGGCGACGGCTACCGGCGGGACGACCTCGGATCCGGCACAGACGGCGAGGGCTCCGTGGGCGAGGTATTCGCCGGCGTTGGCGGCGTTGACGCCGCCGGAGGCGATGAGGGGGATGCCCGGGTAGGGGCCGTGAAGGTCCTTGAGGTAACGGGGGCCGAACCCGCTGGCAGGGAAGATCTTCACGGCGGCTGCGCCGAGGTCGACGGCCTGGGCCACTTCGGTGGGAGTGAGGGCGCCGAGGACAGCGGGAATCCCCGCTTCGTGGGCGACTTCGGCTACTTCGGGGCGGCATCCGGGTGTGACGAGGAACCGGGCGCCGGCTTGGACGGCGAGTTCGGCCTGGCGGCGGGTGAGGACGGTGCCGACGCCGACGTGGGCGCTGGTGGCGGCGGCTTGGGCGAGGTGGCGGGTGACGTCCGGGGTGGTGAAGGTGAACTCCACGTGGCGGATGCCGCCTTGGGCGAGAGCTGCGCACAGAGCGGGTGCGTCTGCGATGTGGGGTGCGCGGATGACGGCGATGACCGGGTCGGCGGTGAGCTCCGCCGGAAAGGACTCGGGCGTGGTCATGGTCTGGTGCTCCCGGACTGGGTCGGCGTGGGGCGGGTGGAGGTGCGCGGTCGGGGCAGCGCGGGGGAGTGGACCACTGCGGCGGTGACCCGGGTCGCGGCCCATTCGTCGGGCGTGGCGGCGAGTAGAGCGGTGGTGAGCTCCGCGGAGTGCGGGGTGCCGTGATCGCCGCGGGTGGTGAGGGCGGTTGCGGCGGTGAGGTGCCCCAGACGCAGGCGGGATCGCTGGTCCAGGCCGCGCAGGGTCGCGGCGAGATAGCCGGCGGCGAACGCGTCACCCGCGCCGGTGGGTTCGACGACCTCGACGGCGAGAGCAGGTTCGCTGACGGCGGTGCCGTCCGAGTGGAGCGCGACGACCTGGTGCTCGGAGTTCTTGACAACCACGGTCGCGGGGGCGGGGAACGCTGCCCGGATGGCGGTGTGGCCGACGAGGCCGAAGGCGGCTTCGGCCTCATCGGCTCCGAGGAGGAGGAGATCGGCGGCGTTGGCGAGTTCGAGGAGGACGTCCGGGTCTCGGTCGCGCCACAGGCCGGGCCGCCAGTTGAGGTCGAAACTGACGGTGAGGCCGGGGCGGCGGGAACCGAGCAGGGCGCGGACCAGTGCGAAGCAATCGGCAGAGAGTGCGGGGGTGATCCCCGAGAGGTGCAGCAGCCTGGCGCCGGACAGGAGTTGGGTGACAGCGGGGTCGGTGAGAGTGCCGAGGCCGAGGGCGGAAGCGGCGGAGCCGGCACGGTAGTAGCGCATCCGGCTGTGCGGGTGCGTTTCTTTGAGGTAGAGGCCGGTCGGACGTACGGGATCGACGGCAACGGCCGAGATGTCGACCCCGTGTGAGGCGAGTTCGCTGGTGATGCGCCGGCCGAAGCCGTCGTCGCCGACGCGGCTGACCCAGGCGGTGGGGATCCCGTGACCGGCGAGGCCGCAGGCGACGTTGGACTCGGCGCCGCCCACGGCGATCCGGAACTCTTCGACGGATTCGGTGGGGCCGGGGTGTCCGGGCAGCAGGACGGCCATGGTCTCGCCTAGGCACACTGCTTGCGGGTTGTCGACTGCTGGTTCGGTGCCGACGTACGCCATGGGTCTGGGGTCCTTCCGTGTTCCGTCCGGTGCCGGAGCCCGGTCTGTTGCGAGCGGGCCCCTGGCCTCAGGGGAGATCGGTGATGCTGAGAACGATGTCGCTGGTCCAGCTGCTGTCGGCCGGCAGGAGGGGGGCCCTGCCGCGGGTGGGGCAGCCCGGGGAAGGGCCGCCGGGCAGGACGTTGGCGGGTTCGATGGCGACGACGTAGGCGCGTCGAAACCAGGGGAATCCCGGGCTTGCGTGGCACTCCTGCCACAGCCAGGCGTGCGGGAACGGGGTGGTGTCCCAGGCGAGTCGGATGCCGAAGCCGGCGGTGGGGCTGTCGATGGTGAACCAGCCGGCGTCGAAGTCCGTGAGGCAGGCGAAGACGGACCGTCCACTGCTCGGGCCGGGGACGTGCCGGAGGTCGACGGTTGCGCCGTCGGCGGTGGTGACGAGCGGAAAGGCGGCGCTGGTGTCCGGTGGCAGCAGATTGCCCGGCTGTTCGGCGTCGGTGAGAACGGTGCGGGCGGGGGTGGTGATGATGCAGTGCTCGTCGATGAAGGGGGCGCCGAATCCCGGGTGTTGGACCCACATGACGGGCACTGGCTGGTCGGCGGTGTTGTGCACGGTGTCGCGGACGTTCAGTGCGGGGCCGTCCAGACGCAGGGTGCGGGTGAGCCGGAGCGGGGCGGTGATGAGGTCGGTGGCCAGCTGGATCCGGGAGTCGTCGGCGTCGATCACCGACCAGGGCACGATCGCTGCCTCGCCGTGGTAGCCGAGGCGGGCGCCGTCGACGGTGCGCTCGTCGCCCGCGTTGGGGACCAGCTGCTGCCAGCCGCCGCCGTACCGGGCGAGCCAGTCGGTTCGGCTGTCGCCCGTGACGGGTGCGTCGGCGAGGTCGCTGCGTCCCCAAGGGGTGCGGAAGAGGATGTCGATTCCGGTGGCGCGTTCGGTGATCGAGGTGATGTCGGCGCCCTTGTCGGGACGGACCTCCACGGAAAGGTGGTCGTTGTGCAGCCACAGAGAGGATGTCATGGCCGGTCAGGCTCCGAATCGGTTGACGGGCAGGCCGCGTACGCCGAGACCGTGGACGGCCAGGACGGATCCTGCGGGACCGGCAGGGTGGGGTCCGAGGCCCTCTCTGGCGGTGGTGACGTACAGGACGTCGAGTCCGGGGCCGCCGAAGGCGCAGGAGGAGGGCTGGGCGACGGGCACGGGGATTTCCTTCAGGAGGCGGCCCTCGGGGTCGAGGCGGACGAGCCGGCCGCCGCCCCACATGGCGATCCACAGGCAGCCTTCGGCGTCGATCGCCATCCCGTCCGGTTCTCCGTCGCCTTGGGGGAAGAGTGCGAGACTGCGACGGTTGCCGGGTGCAAGCCGGCCGGGCAGGAGGCTGAAGGCGTTGACCTCGCGGGCAACCGTGTCGATCAGGTAGAAGGTTCGGCCGTCGGGGCTCCAGCCGAGCCCGTTGGGCTGGGTCAGGTCGCTCAGGACCTGATGGACGGTCCAGTCGGTGTCCAGAACGTGCAGATCACCACGTGCGGTGGCGAATTCCAGGTCGCAGCTGCCGGCCCACAGCCTGCCGGCCGGGTCGCACTTGGCGTCGTTCATTCGGCGACCGGCCTGTAGGACGGTACGGCGGGTGGTCCAGCTGCCGTCCTGGCGGATGTCCGTGAAGCCCTCCGTTGTGGCCGCGACGAAACCGCCGGAGCGTTTGGGGACGGCGGCGCCGACGAAGGTCGGCAAAGTGGTGGTACGCGGGTCCGGCTGGATGGGGTCGGACGTGTGGATGGCACCGCCGAGGATGTCGACCCAGGTGAGTTCGCTGGTGGCCGGATCCCAGAACGGCCCTTCGCCCACCCGGGCGGTCCCCGGGACGGCGACGGTGATGTGGATGTCCGACATCGCTGCTCCGGTGGTCGGTTGGCTTTGGCGAGGATCAGTCGGGAAGCGCGACGGCCACTTGGGCGAGCAGGCCGCCGTCCACAGGCAGCGCGATCCCGGTGATGAAGGAGGCGCGCTCGCTCGCGAGGAAGGCGATGGCCTCGGCGACCTCCTCGGGACGGGCTACCCGCCCGAGCGGGTGGCTGCGGCCCCAGGTGGCGACGAGTGCGTCCGCCTCCTCCGGGCTGCCGGCGAACCTGGCCGCGGCGGCTCGCAGCATGGGGGTGTCGACGGAACCCGGGCAGACGGTGTTGGCGCGTACGCCGAAGGATGCCTCGTCGACGGCGAGGGAGCGGGCGAAAGCGTTGAGCGCGCCTTTGCTGGCGGTGTACGCGGCGACGTTCCTCTGGGTGACGAAGGCCTGGACGGACGAGACGAGCACGATCGAACCTGCCGCGGAGGCGCGCAGAGCGGGCAGGGCGTGCTTGGCGGCGAGGAAGGCTCCCTCGACGTTGACGGCCATCACCTCCTGCCAGGTCGTGCGCGGGGTGTCGGCGGCGGTGCCGTAGCGCTGGATGCCGGCGCAGGCGACGAGGATGTCGATTCCGCCGTGGTGCCGGACGGCGTGATCGACGGCGGCGGCGACCGATGGTTCGTCGGTGACGTCGGTCTCGACGTAGGTGATCGCGCCGTCGACTTCGCCCTCGGGAGGTGCGACGGATGCGCACACCACCCGCGCACCACGGGCGGCCAGGAGCTTGGCCGCGGCAAGGCCGATGCCGCTGGATCCGCCGGTGACCAGCGCGGATTTGCCGTCCAGTTCCATGAGTCTCGCGTCCTTGTCGGGTCGGGTCTTAGGGGGAGGTGTCCCGGGGGCCGCCGGGGGCGGACGACCCGGGACGTTCAGGGAAGCCGCACTACTTGTAGAGCGCGGTCTGCGAGGCCGGCTCGTCGAGGTTGTCCTTGGTGATCACCAGGGGAGTGAGCGGCTGGTCCTTGGGCATGCTGTGGTCGCCGTCGAGGTACTTGACGGAGTTTTCGATGGCCAACTGGCCTATCTGGTAAGGGTTCTGTGAGACGAGTGCGGTGAGTGTGCCCGCCTTGAGTTCGGTGACCTCGTTCGGGCTGGCGTCGTAGCCGAGTACCGCGATCTTGCCGGTCTTGCCGGCTGCCTTGACGGCGTTGGCGGCGCCCTCGGCGGTGATGACGTTGGAGGCGAAGACGGCGACCAGATCGGGGTTGGCGGTGATGGCGGCCTGGACGAGGCCGGCGGCCTGCGTGGCGGAGTCGTTGCCGGCGTACAGGTTGGGCAGCACCTTGTACCCGGACTTACCGGCGAATGCCTCCCGGAAGCCCTTCTCACGGTCGTCGATGGAGCTGATCCCGGGCTTGATGTGGACGAACACCACCTTGCCGCCCTGGGGCTTCTGCTTGATGAGTTCCTCTGCGCCGAGCTTGCCGCCCATGGTGGAGCTGGCCGCGACGGCGGTGAAGATCTTGTCGCTGTTGACGTTGTTGCCGGTGGTCATGACCGGGATGCCCTGGGCGACGGCCGCGGCGATCGGGGCGGCGAGCGCGGTGGCATCGGTGGGATCGATGACGATCGCGTCGGGCTTCTTCTGAATGACGGCCTGGAGGACGGGGATCTGCTCGGACGCCTGGAAGTTGGCTGCGCCCTGGACGATCGGGGTGACGCCGGCCTTCCTGGCCGCGTCCTCGAAGCCCTTGATCTCGGTGGAGTAGTACGGGTCACACGTACAGCCGGGGATGAAAGCAATGGTGCGGTGCTTGCCGCCGGTGGTCTCCTGGCCGCCGGAGCCGGTGGTCGAGGAGCACGCCGAAAGGGCGAGAGCAGCGGCTGCGGCCGTGACCGCGAGTGCGACCCGGGTGGTCTTGTGGAACATGGTGCGGTCCGTTCTGTTCACGGGTACGGGGAGGGGGATGCCGGTGACAGCGGGGATACGACGGTGGTTCAGGAGGCCCGTAGCTGCTTGCGGCGCTTGATGTCGTCGACGGCGACCGCGATGATGAGGATCGCGCCGATGGCGACGGTCTGCCAGAACGGCTGGACGTTGACGATGACCAGGCCGTTGTTGAGGACGGCGGGGATCATGACGCCGACGGCGGTGCCGAATACGGTGCCGCGCCCGCCGAAGAGGCTCGCTCCGCCGATGATCACGGCAGCGATCGCGACGAGGTTGTCGGCACTGTGGCCACTGACGGCGCTGGTGGTGAACCGAGCCACGTCGAGCACGCCGGCCAGGCCGGCGAGGGCACCCATGAACGTGAAGAGCACGATCTGGTGCCGGGTCACCTTGATACCGCTGCGGCGCGCACCCTCGGGGTTGGAGCCGATGGCGTAGGTATAGCGGCCGAACTGTGTTCTGGCAAGGATGAGTCCAGCCACGACAGCGATGATGCCGGCGATCCACACGGGCAGCGGCAGCCCGAGCACCTGGCGCATGCCGATGCTGGTGACCATCTGCGGCGGCAGCCCGGTGACGTCGGTGCCCTTGGTGATGACCTGTGCCAGGCCGAGCCCCATGCCGAGGGTGCCGAGCGTGATGATGAACGAGGGAATCTTCAGCCGGGTGACGAGGATTCCGTTGAACAGACCCCACGCCGCGCCAACGGCCACGGCAACGACGAGGCCGAGCGCGATGGCGGCTCCGGCGTTGGGGTATCCGTCCGTCGCGGACCCGCTGACCGCGACGATCACCTTGGCGGCGATGACCTGGCTGAAGACCAGGACGGATCCCACCGACAGGTCGAGTTGACCTCCGATGATGAGGTAGGCGGTGCCGACGGCAAGGAGCATCGTGCCAGAGGCGTTGAACAGGATGTTGCGGAAGTTGTCCACATTGAAGAACGTTGCGCCGGCCTGAACCGAGAAGGCCAGAACGAGGATGACCAGCGCCAGGAAGACCCAGTTGCTCGTCAGTGCGGCGGCTGTGCGACGAACACGGTTCGCCAGGTCCGGACCGGACGCGTCCGTGCCGATGGTGGGGGTGGGTAGATGGGGAGTCATGGCGTGCTTCCCTGCGAGTCGGTCGAGGTTCCGGTAGCCGCGCCGGTGATGGCGGCGACGATCTCGTCGTGCGAGGTGGTGGCGGGCGACAGCGTGGCGGCGGTGGTGCCCAGACGGAGTACGACGATTCGGTCGGCCACGTCGGTCACGAACGGCACGCTGTGGCTGATGACGATGACGGCGATGCCCCGGTCCCGAGTGCGCTTGATCAGCTGGGCGACCTGCTCGGTCTGGACGAGGCCCAGCGCGGCGGTGGGTTCGTCCATGATGACCAGCTCACGGGCCCAGATCCCGGCCCGGGCGATTGCCACCGTCTGGCGCTGGCCGCCGGAGAACATCCGCACCGGAGCCTGGTAGTCCGGAACGCGGGCGCCGAGGGTTCGCAGATAGTCCTCCGTCTCGGTCCGCATCCGCTTGTTGTCGAGAACGCCCACACGGCCCAGCAGTCCCGCCTTGCGGCGCTCACGGCCCAGGAACAGGTTGGCGGGGGCGGATAGGTCGTCGGCCAGCGCGAGGTCCTGGTAGACGGTCTCGATGCCGGCGGCGCGAGCGTCCGAGGGGTTGGCGAAGTGGACCTGTCCACCTCGCACGCGCAGCTCGCCGCTGTCCGGAGTGAGGGCGCCCGACAGGATCTTGATCAGCGTGGACTTACCCGCGCCGTTGTCGCCCATCAGGGCCACGACCTCGCCGGGGGCCACCTCCAGGGACACGTCGGTCAGTGCCGTGACGTGGCCGAAGCGCTTGGAGATCCCGGTGGCCGAGAGCACGGGGACGTTCGGGCCGGAGGTGCCGGGGGATGGTGTCGTATTCGACTGATGCGTCAGCACGAGTCTTCCTCTCTCGTTGGCGACTCAGCTGCTTTCCGCAAGAAGCTCCAGGTGCATCTGCTCGTAACCCGGAGACAGCCTGGCGGTAACGCGGATACTTGCATACAAGTTTTCCAGTATGCAAGGATCACTTTCGTGAAATCGAGTCGAAACCTCTCGCGCAGCCCACCGGCCCTCGCATCCGTGGGTAGTCCCCCTAAGCGTCAGCGAACCTCGGACCGTGTGTACAGGGAGCTGGCCGCGGCCATCCGTGACCTGCGGGTCGAGCCGGGTGCGTCGTTGTCGGAGACGGATCTGGCTGAGCAGTTGCAGGTCAGCCGTACGCCGCTGCGCGAGGCCATCGCGCGGCTTGTCGACGGCGGTCTGGTTTCGGTCGTGCCGCAGGTCGGCACCCGGGTGGAGCCGATCCGGCTCCATGACGTGGAGCAGGCTCGCTTCGTCCGCGAGAGCCTGGAGCTGGCCGCGTTCGCCGCGGCCTGCGAGAAGCCGGAGCGGGACGTCAGCGAACTGCGCGCCCTTCTCGCCGAGCAGGAACGCTGTCACGAGGCCCACGACCTCGACGGTTTCTTCGCCGCCGATGAGGCGCTTCACCGGCAGATCTTCGAGATCAGCGGCTACCTCGGCGCGTGGCAGCTGATGCAGCCCATGAAGATGCACCTGGACCGCTTCCGACGCCTCAGCCTCCCCGACCCCGAAACAGTCCAGGTCCTCATCGACGAGCACACGGCGATCGTGGACGCGCTCGAAGCCGGCGACGCGGTACACGGACCCACCCACATCAGCAGGCACGCCCGCAGGGTCCTGGATACCGCCCCCGGCCTCCAGGGCCGCCACCCCGGGTACTTCGCCGAATGAGCGCCGGACGAGCCGAACAGGCGGCGGTACCGGCCACTGACGGCGGGCTCCGCATGGGGCCCGCATTGCCTCCCTCGCGGAAAGGGTCATCATGAGATTCCTACGTGTGGGCCCGCCCGGCGCCGAGACGCCGGTCGTGGCCACCCCGGACGGCGCGTACCACTGCCTTCGCTCCGTCACCGCAGACATCGACGGCGTCTTCCTGGGCGGCGGCGGAGTGGACCGCGCCCGCGCCGCGCTCGAGGCGGGCGATCTGCCGCTCATCGACGTCACCGGTCGGCGCATCGGCCCGCCCGTCGCCCGCCCGGGCGTCGTGCTGTGCGTCGGCCTGAACTACACCGCCCACGCCGCAGAGTCCGGAGTGCTGCCGCCGGAGCACCCGGTGGTGTTCTACAAGGCCCCCAACACGGTAGTCGGCCCGCACGACGACCTCCTGCTCCCGCGCGGATCGGACCGGACCGACTGGGAGGTCGAACTTGCCGTAGTGATAGGCCGGAAGGCCCGCTACCTGGAGTCGCCCGAGGAGGCGCTCGTCTGCATCGGCGGCTACACCGTCTCCAACGACCTCTCGGAGCGCCGGCTCCAGCTGGAGACCAGCGGTGGCCAGTGGTCGAAGGGCAAGAGCTGCGAGACGTTCAACCCATTGGGTCCCTGGCTACTGACTCCCGACGAGGTTCCCGACCCCCAGGCGCTCGGGCTGCGGTCCTGGGTCAACGGCGAGCCCCGGCAGTCCTCCTCGACGTCAGACATGATCTTCGACGTTGCCACGCTGATTCACCTGCTCAGCCAGGTAACGGTCCTGGAGCCCGGCGACATCGTCAACACCGGCACACCCGAGGGCGTCGCGCTCTCCGGCCGGTTCCCCTATCTCACCGAAGGCGACCTCGTCGAGGTCGAAATCGACGGCCTCGGCCGGCAGACCCAGAAGGCGGTACGAGCATGACGCTGAGGCTCTCCCTCGGTCACATCGATGTCTACGACGACAGGACAGCGACCTTCGCCCATCAACTCGGCCTCACCGGCGTCCAGTTCCACACCCCCAACCTGCTGCCCGGCGAGGCGGGTTACTGGAGCCTGGAGGAGCTGCGGGCGCTGCGTGATCGCTGCGACGCCGACGGGCTGCGGATCGACGGCCTGGAGAACGTCCCCCTGGCCCACTTCTGGAAAGTCCAGCGGGGCCTTCCCGGGCGGGACGAACAGATCGAGAACTACCGCACGACCATCCGGAACATGGGCGCGGTAGGCATAGACATGCTCGGCTACAACTGGCTTCCGACGTTCGTGTGGCGCACCGACATGGACGTGGCCGGCCGCGGCGGCGCCAAGGTCACCTCCTTTGACCTGGCCGACATCGGCGCCGGCAACGCGCTCGCCTCCTATCGCCTCTCGCCCACCGAGCCGCTGGCAGATCCCATATCGGCCGAGCAGATGTGGGCCAACCACCAGTACTTTCTCGACGCCGTCCTGCCGGTCGCCGAGGAAGCCGGGGTACGGCTGGCACTGCACCCGGACGACCCGCCGGTGGACGAGCCTTTGGGCGGCGCGGCGCGCATCTTCAACTCGCCGGCCTCGCTGGCCGCAGCGCGAGAACAGGCGAAGGGAAGCCGGGCCTGGGGACTGGACTTCTGCCTCGGCACCGTCTCCGAGATGGGCGGCGAAGACGCCATCAACGAGGTCATCGATACGCTCGGTCCGCTCGGCGCGATCCACTACGTCCATTTCCGGGACGTCCAGGGAAGCGTCCCGTCCTTCCGCGAGTGCTTCCTCGGCGAGGGCAACTACAACCCCGCCCGTGTCATACGCCGCCTCCACGACGTGGGATTCGACGGCTTCATCATCGACGACCATGTACCGGCCATGGTCGGCGACCCCGACACCTGGCTCGACATCTCCTCCGACGCATACTGCAGCCGCGGCCGCGCCCACGCGATCGGCTATCTCCAGGGCGTCCTCAACGCCCTCGGCCTCGACTGACGCGCGATTTGCTCCGGAGAATCCAGTGGAAAGCTCCGGACGCGCACGCGTGGGTTCTCTGGCGATCACGAGAAGCTGGGGCCAGTCTGGACGCGGCAGCCCTCTGGGTTCTGTCTGACAAATCGTGTCGGATCAGGCCGGGCGAGCCGAACCTGACGGGAGGTGGCAGACAGGCCCAAGGTCGGACCCTACGGCCAGGCCGTTTCGTCCGGCACCGGCGTGGCCTGGTGGTAGTAGAGCCGGTACTCCCCGGCGGCGTCGCGGCGCCAGATCGACGAATGGCGGGCGTGCCGGTCCGCGATGCGGGTCTCGTAGGTGAGGTGGACGATGCCGGGGGCGAGGAGCGTGCCCTCGAAGTGCTCTGCGGTGATGGGGGTGCTGTTCTCGGCGCCGCCGTGGAGCGTGGGCAGGGCGGCCACCATCTCCGCATGCGTCCACCGCCGCCCGGAGGCGCCGACCTCGATGAGATCGGGGTCGAAGAGGGCTTCGGCGAGGGGGTCGGAGAGGCGGACGGAGGGGTCGTGGAGGCGTCGCTCCCGGACGATCGCCTCGGTGACGTCCGGATGCTGCGGGAGCGCCTCGGGCGTGTGCAGGCCGTTCTGGATCATGGCGACGTGATGCCCGGTCGCGGCCGGCGGGCCCTGGTGTCGTCTGATAGTTGATCTTGTGGTGGGTCGTGGTGAGCTGACGGATGCGGCATGGGCACGGAGAGCGCCTCTGCTGCCGGGGGTTGATGGACGAGGGCGTCCGTGGCGGGATCGCCGGCAGGTGATCAACAGGGTGTCGTGGCGGTCGCGGACTGGTGCGCCGCGGCGTGACCTGCAGGAACGCTATGGGCCGTGGCAGAGAGTCTATGAGCGGTTCGCCGCCCAAGATCATTTGCCGGACAGGTCCTATGGGCTCTTGTCGATCAATGGTCGAGCCAAGTGAGGGTGCTGGCGAGGGCCATCGCGGCGAGGTAGCGGTCGGGGTGTATGTCGTAGCGGGTGGCGATGCCGCGCCATTGCTTGAGGCGGTGGAAGCAGCTCGACGACGTTGCGGCGCCGGTAGGTGGCCCTGTCGAAGGCGCAGGGTCGTTCCCGGTGCCCTCTGCGGCCGACGAGCTGGTCGGCGCGTTCGGGGACCGTCGTTCTGATCCCGCGCCGTCGCAGGCAGGCCCGGAACGCGCGGGCCGAGTACCCCATGTCTGCGACCACATGGTCAGGCCGGGTGCGGGGTCTGCCCGGCCCCCGCCCAGGGGCGCGGATCTTGCTGATGCCGGCTTCGGTCTGGGTGCAGTCGTTGCGGTTGCCGACGGTGACGAGGAAGGCCAGGGGTCGGCTTCGGCCGTCGCAGGCGAGGCGGAGTTTGCTGATCCGCCCGCCGCGGGAGCGACCGAGGCCGCGTTCCTCGAGCCCCTTTCAGCGGCCGCATGCTGGTGGGCGCGGACGATCGTGGAGTCGATCGCGACCAGCCAGTCCACGTCCGCCCGCGGCTGGGCCGCTGACAGGACGGTCGAAGGTGCCGCCGGCGGCCCAGCGGGCGAACCCGTCCGTGGATGGTCTGCCAGGGACCGAACAGTTCGGGCAGGTCCCTCCAGGGCAGGCCGGTGCGGAACTCGAACGCGATGCCCTGGAGGACCTGGCGGTGATCTCGCCACCGGCCACGAGCTCGGCCCGCAGGTGGAGCAACGGTGCGATCACTGCCTAAGCGGGGTCAGGAATCTCCTCATCCCTCACGACCCGACCAACGATCCGATGATCGGAAAGGCACCCCCTGGGGGCCGCGTCCTGACCCGTCGGACGCCCTCAACCCCTGGCGGGATACTTGGATACATGGCGTGCGATGATGAGAGACGTGAAGACGGAGCGTAGTGGTGTGAACGCAGTGTCGGCGCTGGCGTCGATCGAGCGTCCCAGGACGCGCCAGCGAACCTCCGACCGTGTGTACAAGGAGCTGGCGGCGGCCATTCGTGACCTGCGGATCGAGCCGGGTGCGTCGTTGTCGGAGACGGATCTGGCCGAGCAGTTGCAGGTCAGTCGTACGCCGCTGCGCGAGGCCATCGCGCGCCTCGCGGAGACGGGGCTGGTTTCGGTCGTGCCGCAGGTGGGCACCCGGGTGGAGCCGATCCGGCTGTATGACGTGGAACAGGCGTGTTTCGTCCGCGAGAGTCTGGAGCTGGCCGCGTTCGCCGTGGCCTGCGAGAAGCCGGAGCGGGACGTCAGCGAACTGCGTGCCCTTCTCGCCGAGCAGGAACGCTGTCACGAGGCCCATGATCTCGACGGTTTCTTCGCCGCCGATGAGGCGCTTCACCGGCAGATCTTCGAGATCAGCGGCTACCTCGGCGCGTGGCAGCTGATGCAGCCGATAAAGATGCACCTGGACCGCTTCCGACGCCTCAGCCTCCCCGACCCCGAAACGGTCCAGGTCCTCATCCATGAGCACACGGCGATCGTGAACGCGCTCGAAACCGGCGACGCGGTACACGGCCACACTCACATCAGCAGGCACGCCCGCAGGGCCCTGGAGGATGCCCCGGTCTTCCGGGCCCGTTACCCCGACTACTTCGCGGACTGAGTTCCGGGAACACGGTGCAGGGAGACGCGGTGGCACTCGTGGTGCCACCGTGCCTTCTCTCGCAGGCGTCGTACCGTCGCCGGCTGGAAGCTCCTGGGATACTGGACCTGGGGTCGGCTCCCAGTCCGAGGCCCACTCCAGCCGGGCGATCCGGCACCTTCCGCGGCGTCGGCCATCGCCGTCGCGATCTCCGAACGCCGCGACCAGGCGGCCAACCGCCGGCGCCGAGGGCGCCTCGCAGGCCGGCCGCCCGCCTTCGACAAGGAGGTCTACCGCGACGGCAACGTGGTCGAGCGGCGCTTCGCACGTCTCAAGCCGTTCCACGCGATCGCGACCGGGTTCGACAAGCTCGCCGACCGCCACAGCGCCGAAGTCTTCCTGGCCCCGAAACCAGTCCGTGATCATTTGTCAGACACTGTCTGGAACCCAAGGCCATGTGACCGGCTGCGCTGTGAGCTGCTCGTCGGCTCAGCCGGTGGTCGAGAAGCCGTCGAGCGTCGTGTACGAGCCGGACAGCTTGGTCACGACGATGGTGTGCTCGGCGTTCGTGAGACCCGCCGCCGAGTAGAGGACGACGTTGGCTTTTCGCACTCCGTCGGCGGGCACGGTACTCACGACCTTCTGCGTTCCACCGTCGATGGTGATGCCGATGTCGCCCTGGTCCGTGTACTTCTCGCCATAGACCGCGACGGTCGTGCCGGTGAACTTGTAGGTCGCGGTCGACCCGTTCGCCGAAGCGTAGTGGATGTTGTCGTTGTAGTCGCCGAATCCGCGGTTGCTGTCAGTCGAGAAACCGCTGTAGGCGATGGCGGGATCGGTGTCGTCGACGCGGCCCGCGAGGTCGGGCAAAGCGTGGGTGGGGGTGAATCCGTCCAGCACCGCGTACGAGCCGGACAGCTTCGTCACGACGATCTTGTGCGTGCCCTCATCGAGCCCGCCCGTGGCGAACACGCTGACGTTGCTACGGCGTTGCGTGTCACTGGTGCTGACCCGCTGCTGTGGACCACCGTCGATGCTGACGCCGATGTCACCCTGATCGGTGTTCTCCTCTCCGTATACCTGGATGCCCGTGGCGGTGAAGGTGTAGGTCGCGGTCGAGCCGTTGGCGGTGGCGTAGTGGACGTCGTTGTGGTAGTCGCCTTGAGTTCGGTTGGACGAGAGGCTGAACCCGCTGTACGTGATGTCGGCGTCGGTGTCGTCGACGCGGGCGCCGACCGCGATCTGACCGGCGGTGGTGCCGGCCGGGACCGGTACGAGGAGGAATCCGGTGGACAGGCGCGTGACACCGCTTGCCGGGATGTTCTTCACGTACACCGTGGTCGCGGAGTTGAAGCCCTCGCCTGCGACCAGCACCTGCGTGGCACCGCCAGTCGGCGAGACGTAGGTGATCCTCGGTTCCGCGGTGCCCGCGAAGGTGGAGTTCGCCTCCCGGACACCGGCGCCCGACAGCATGGTGCTGGGGATGTCCGTGGGGCCAGGGGCCGTCGGAATGGTCGTGTTGCCGCTCGCGTGGGTGTCGATCGGCTGGCCGCATGGGTAGTACTGGATCTTGTTGGAGAAGTAGTTGTCGGTGATCCACAGGTGGCCGGTCGGCGAGCATCCGCCTTGGGACGCGGCGCCGCCGGCGAAGCCGACGTTGCCCTTCCAGTTGACCCACTCGGCGCCCGCGTCGTCGTAGTAGGTGAAGTTCGCGGCGGGGCTGCCGTAGGCGACGTTGCCGGGGACTTGCAGACCGTGCGCGAGGGTCTGGACCGGGTCGATGGTCCCGTCGGGCTTGTAGTGGTACTTGGCCTGGTGGCCCTCCACGTACACCGCGCCCCCGTCGTGCCGGACGGACAGGTAGTGGTGGATGAGGTTGTTGCTGATCGTGTTGTCGGCGTTGATGTTGGTCGAGTTCTGCGGGTGGTTCGCGTCATCGACGTGGCCCTGGATCACACCTGCGGTGATGCCGGTGTACGGCAGGTCGTAGAGGTTGTTGTGGGTGATCGTGGTACCGCGGGAGAACAGCAGCGTTATCCCGCACGCGGAGGCGTAGTCGATCCCGATCCTGTGGATGATGTTGTCCGACACCGTGGTCCCGGTGAGGATCTCGTTCTCACCGATTGTGTCACCACTCACGGCGGCCGAGTCGGGCGTGCAGTTCTTCCTGATCCCGTCGGCGTGGGTCGGATCGGTGGGCGTCGGATCGTAGGTGCAGCCGAGAATGATCGCGGTGGAGGCGATGTCGGTGAACTCGTTTCCTTGAATGAGGGTGTTCCTCGACCCGTACATGACGCTCAGCCCGGCGCCGCCGAGCGCCGTGAACCTGTTCCCCTTCAAAGTGACGTTGTTCGACGCCGTGAAGGCCACGTTGCCCAGGGGCTGCGTCAGCGCGCCGAACGGGCAGGTTCCGGCAGGTGAGGAGAAGGTACAGAGGCCTTGGTTCCTGCCGAGCGACATCCGCAGGTTGCTCTGGACGTCGGAGAATCCGCCCGGGCCGGACGGCGCGTTCCACGTGGCATAGGAGAACTGAAGGCCCTGGAAGGTGACGTCGTGCAGTGGTTTGGCCAGCGTCCCGGCGCCCTGCAACAGCGATTCCAGCTTGGGGAGCTTGACGTCGAGCGAGCTCATCTGCTGACCGGCCAGGGGCTGGTAGTAGAGCCTGCTCGCCGCCGAGTCGAGGTACCATTCCCCCGCGCTCAGCAGCGACTTGGCGTTCTGCACCATGGTCGGCTTGTTGTTTCTCGACATCGATGGCAGCAAGCCGCTGGCGTTCGAGAACCCCGATCGCGAGGTGGTGCTCTCCCAGCAGGGCTGCGTCATGTTCAGCGCACCGGTTGACGCCGTAAAGCTCGCGACCCGGCACCGGGAGTCCGTCCACTGCCCGTTGCCACCGGGATAGGTGAATTCGACGCCGGAGACCTGAGCGGCTGTCAGAGCGCCGAACCAGGCCGTCGCGGCGCTGTCGCCACTGATCGTGTACCCCGTCGACGTACCGGTCCACACGCTGTTGAAGCCCAGATCGGCCCTGCTCGCCTGGGAGATCTTCGCCGACTTGCCGTCGACGTACAGCTGCCTGGTCTCACTGCCCGCGGGCACCGGCGCCGACCAGACACCGGAGGTGCCGACCTGCGTCCACCCGGTGACCGTCGTCGCGCCGGAGACCACCGGACGGGCACCCGCAGCCGCCCTCCACACCACGGGGTGTCCGGCGGTGCCGGAGTCCGCCGGACCGAATTTCCATGTGGTGCCCAGTTGGTAGGTTCCGTCCCCGATCAGAACGGTCACATCCGCGCCCGGGGTTGCCGCCAGCTTCGCCCGCACCGCGCTCTGCGCCCCGGTCAGGGAACACGGCGCGGACTGGGAGCACACGGAGCCGGATCCAGTCGGGGACGCGTACAGACTCACCGCTGTCGCGCCCGAGGCGGACGTGCTCGCCCCGAGTCCCGCACCGGACAGCAAAAGCGCCAGCAGGCTTACGCCGGCGGTCAATCGACGTAGATTGGTCCACATCTCGCCACTTCTTTCCGTCAGTCCCGGGCGTCTTGGCGTCAAATGGGCGGACCTTAAATCGCCAGTTTGCGATTAGCTCGAAATCCATTCATCGGCATTACCTGGGATGTTGTCCTAGGTTCATCGTTTCGGGCCCATCGAACATGGGGTGCCTATGCGGCGTGGAGCGTAGATGCGCCGCTACTCTCGGTCGAGAGCTCCGCGGATACCTCTGTGGCGTCCCGACCAGACCTCGCGGACCCGCTGCAGAAGTCCCCTGCGGCCCCGCTCGGTTGACAGCGACCGAGTCGCCCAGACGGCTCGGACAGTCCACCGCCGCGCGTTGTCTGCCACGGCCGCTCGGCCTGGTTGGGCCGCCCAGTATTCCGCAAGATTCATTCAAAATACATGTCTAGACCACTGTTGACACCGGCTCGCGGCCGCACACATCATGAACGCCTCGGACACGTCCGCAGCGAGTGGCGAACCGCCTGTGCGGCATGGGTCCGACGTCTGCCTCACCGACCCGTTCGGCCCGTCGCGAGGAACCCCATCATGAGACGAACGGCGCTGCCGCACGGCCAGAAACTGCTGACTGCCGCCATGCCCACGCTTCCTGCCCGGCCCTCCAGGAGGAGCGTCGCAAGGGCCACCCTGCCGCCGGCGGATGCCAACCGTCTCCCTGTCCATGCCGACGGCCGGCGAACCGTGTGATCGACATCGACCACGGCCGCTCACTTCGCCTGCGTCAGGTCCTGACCGAGAAGCGGACCCGTGCCGGATCGCGGTGCCAGGGCGAGTTCGCCCGGCCGCGACGAGGGCGGCACGGGAGCGCTCCGCCTGCATCCCGCCTCGGCCAGGGGGTGAGGACCGGGTCCAGCCTGGCCTCCCCTCTCCGGGCCCGACAAGCCGCAATCACAGTGACGTTACTCAGTCGTTCTCAAACAGGAGGTTCCGGATGGGTACCAAATGGCGCGCGCGTTTGTCGCAGTCGCTCCTGGCCGGTGTAGTCCTGGTGGCCTTGGTGCCTGCCGTCAGCGCCGCAGAGGAGCAGGCGAACTCGGCGCCGCCGGGCGTGGTGCCCGCACTGCAGAACTGGACGGGCGGAACGGGGCGGCTCGTCCTGTCGTCCGGCAGCAGGGTCGTCGTGCCGGTAGGAGCGTCGGCCGGCCTGAAGGACCTGGCCGGTCAGGTGGCAGCTGACGTGGCTGCGATGACCACGCTGCATCCCCCTGTCGTGATCGGGACGGCTGCGGCCGGTGACATCGCCCTGCGCGTGGACTCCCAGGCCGACTTCGGGTCGGCCAAGCCGCAGTTGCGGCCTGAGGCCTACAGGCTCAGCGTCGGTACCAAGGTCGAGATCGTCGGCGGGAGTGACAAGGGTGCCTACTACGGCTCACGCAGCCTGCTGCAGGCAGTCGTCGCCTCACCAGACCATGTCAGCCTGCCGGTAGGCAGCGCGGTCGACTACCCGGACTACGCCGTGCGCGGGTTCATGCTCGACGTCGGGCGCCGGTTCTTCACGCCCGAGTACATCCAGGCCCAGCTGCGCTGGATGGGCTGGCTGAAGATGAACACCCTGCAGATCCACCTCAACGACAACGGGTTCGCCAGCCACTACGACAACGACTACGCCAAGACCCCGGCCGCGTTCCGGCTCGCAAGCACCAACCCTGCGTTCGCAGGGCTCGCGGCCAAGGACGGTCTGCTCTACGTGGTGCCGTTCGCGAACTACTGCCACGGCCAGGGCCTCGACGGCAGCTACATCTTCAACAGCTGGGCACCCCACATCTTCGGCGGCACCAACAACCTCACCGCGCAGGACCCGAACCTGCTCGGCGCGATGCCCGCGGTCTGGAACGACCAGACGTGGGTGGACTACACCGAACTGCAGGTCCACGGCCTGATCGAGAAGAGTTTCGCAGCGCTCGCCCAGAAGATGTGGTCTCCCACGGCAGGCGGTACCGACTACGCGGCCTTCCTCGCCAAGGTGGCAACGGTCGGCCAGGGCCCGGGCACGGTCTACCTGCCCGACACGATCACCCGCCAGGTCACCCCTGGTGACCTCGCGCAGGGGCGATCGGCGACCGCTTCGTCGTCCGAGGTGAGCACGCTCGGTGCCGCCAACGCCGTCGACGGCTTCGAGACCACCCGCTGGGCCAGCGCCTACAGTGACAACCAGTGGCTCCAGGTCGATCTCGGCAGCGCCAAGACCTTCACCTCGGCCCGCCTGAACTGGGAAGGCGCCTATGGCAAGGACTACGACATCCAGACGTCGAACGACGGCGCCACCTGGACCACCGTGGCCCAGCGACGCGGCCGGACCAGCGCCGGCCTCGACACCCTCACCTTCCCGGCCGCCATCGCCAGGTACGTCCGGATGAAGGGCATCACCCGCGGCACCGCCTACGGCTACTCGCTGTACAGCATGCAGATCCACGCCTGAGGTTCCCCGCGGGATGCGGAGGTGGGGAGTTCTCCTCTCCGCATCCCGCGGCGACCCGTGCGGTCCGTCAGCCACCCGCTGACATCACGATGTCCGTGAGGGCATCGCGCTCGGCGCAATCGGGACGGGATCTTCCGCGGTGGATTCGCTCGAATCGCTGCCGGACGCCGCCCTGAGGGCCATTCCTGCCTGCCCGTGTCGAGAGTGCTCACGCCCGGCGACGTCAACGACGCCACCGCCTTCGGTCAGGTCCTCGACTCGACCTGCGTTTCGCGAGCCGGCACCGGCATCCCGCGCACGACACCGACCCGGGTCCTGCGCGACCGGGTTCGACAAGCTCGCCGACCCTCGGCTTCGCTGTCCACGTGGCCCGCGATCTCGGCACGCCGGTGTCGGGAAGGTGGCAATCGAACTCGCCCGCCTCTGCCCCTCCGTATCCATCACTACCTCGGAAGCCAGCTCGACCTCACGAGATGTCGCCCGCAGAATCGCCACCCGGAGCCGACTCGGCTCCCTGGTCTGGTCCGCGGCGATCAGCCCTGCACTGGTGGGTGGTTGCCGCCAGGACGCCGTACACCAGGGCCACGGACTCTCGGCCTGCTTCCGCAGGGATGTCAGGCGGGCGTTGTGAACCGGCAGCTGCGTTGGGCGACGGCCACCCCGCGCAGACAGGTCGCGCCGGGTGGCGAGTCGTGGCTCTGGCTGGTCACCCGATGAGGCGGGTGGGGGCGGATGCCGGCGGGGAGGTCGGCGTCTTGGATCTCGACGTGCCGTGAGGGTGAAGGCACACCAGAGGGCTGCGAGGTCGTCGCTGCTGACGTCGGTCTTGGCGCCGAGGGGAGCGCTGAAGTCCGCAACACGGAGGACATCACCCCGACTCGGTGGATGCTCGGGTGGCGGTCGTCCTTCGGTGCGGCCGAGGATCGCGACGTGCTCGGCTCCGCGCAGGTGCTCCACTCCCCGTACAGAGGGTGCCTTCGGCGAGCTTCAGCGGCTCGCGTAGCCGGACCAGTTCCGCGTGGAGCACGTCATCGTTACGTGAGTCCGACCTCGCAGGAAGCCGCCGACGTTCTCGTGCTCAGTGGTTCGGCTTTGGCCGCTTTGCATTCTCAGCGCACGGGAATCGAAACGCGGGGGAAATCGAGAGCGCTCAGCAGCTGGTCGGACAGCGTCGCATCAGGCCACGACGGTGGCACGAAAGACCGTGCCCGTGCCGGAGAGGTGGTTCGTCTCGCCGGCCGGTACGAAGACCGACTTGCCGGGGGAGAGGGCCACTCCGCCCGCCTTGGGCCGACCTGCGACGGCGAGCAGGATCTGAGGCGTGGGGGCGGTGAGGTCGGTGGGCGCGTCGTTTTCCGACCGTACGAAGCGGGAGAGCCGGAACTCATCGACGGGGGTGTCGTAGATCTCCTCGCCCGACGCCAAGGACCGGGGGCGCAGGACGGCCGGTTCGTTCGATTCGAAGTGCACGACCTTCAGCAGCTCCGGGACGTCGACGTGCTTGGGCGTGAGCCCGCAGCGCAGCACGTTGTCCGAGTTGGCCATGATCTCGACGCCGAGGCCGTCGAGGTAGGCGTGTGGGACGCCCGCGCCGAGAAAGAGGGCGTCTCCGGGCTGGAGTTGGACCTGGTTGAGCAACATGGCGGCGATGACGCCGGGGTCGCTCGGGTAGTGGTGGGCGAGGGCGGCGTACTGGGCATGGGGGCCGCCGAGGCGGGCGGCGGCTGCCGCGGCCTCGGCGACCGTGTGCGCCATCTGCTCGCGGTCGGCGGTGAGAAGGGCCGTCATGACCTCGCGCAGCGCCGCGTCTTCCGGGTGAGTGCGCAGCACGTCGACGTAGGGCTTGAGGGAGTCGACGCCGAGCGCGCCGATGGTGTTGGCGGCCTCGACGGACGTACGGAAGCCACACAGACCGGTGAACGGAGTGAGGGCACAGATCAGTTCGGGCTTGTGATTGGCATCCTTGTAGTTGCGGTGGGGTGCGTCGATGGGGACCGCGGCGGCTTCCTCTGCGGCGAATCCGGCCTGTGCCCGGGCGAGGTCGGGGTGTACCTGAAGGGAGAGCGGGGCGCCGGCGGCGAGGACCTTGAGGAGAAAGGGCAAGCGCGGACCGAATGTACCGACGGCCGCGGCGCCCAGTTCGCGTACGGGATCGGCGTCGATGACCTCGTTGAGAGGTCCGCGTGCCGTCAGGGACGGAGCGCCGGGGTGGGAACCCATCCATATCTCGGCCTGCGGCTCGCCGGTGGGGGCGGCGCCGACAAGATCCGCGATAGCGGTTGTGGAGCCCCAGGGGTAGGGGCGGACGGTGTTGTCGAGGAGGTCCATCGAAGGTTTCAGCTTTCCACGAGGGGGCTCAGCAACGCGAGGAGGTGCGGTGCGATGAGGCGGAGAGGACCGAGCCCGGCGACGCCGGCCTGTGGCCCAGGGCGACGACGGTGTTCCGGGTGGTCTCCGGCCCTGGTGTCGCCGGGGGAGGCGTAGGCGCGCCGTCGGTGTGCCCGCGGACACCTGCCCGTAGGGACCTCCGAGCCGGCATACGGCGACGCGCGCGCCGGCGGTACCGGCGCGCGCGACCTTGGTGCGGTTACTTGGTGAGTGCGGCCAGCTTGGGGTCGTTGGCGTAGGCCTCGGCCGCGTTGGCCTTGGTCACGATCACCGGCGGAAGCAGGTAGGCCGGGACGACCTTGACACCGTTGTTGTACGACTTGGTGTCATTGACCTGCGGCGCAGCGCCCTCCTGCAGCGCCTTGACCATGTTGATGGTCTCCGCGACCAGCTTGCGGGTGTCCTTGTTGATCGTGGAGTACTGCTGACCGGCCACGATGGACTTGACCGACTCGACCTCGGAGTCCTGGCCGGTGACGACCGGCAGCGGCTTGCCGGCGCCCTTGATCGAGGTGAGGATCGCGCGGGCGAGGGTGTCGTTCGGCGAGAGGACGCCGTCGAGGGTCTTGCCGCCGTTGTAGGTGGAGGTCAGCAGGGAGTCCATGCGCTGCTGGGCGTTCTCGGCCTTCCAGCCCTGGATGGCGGTCTGCTTGACCGTGGTCTGGCCGGAGCCGACCACGACGTCGCCCTTCTCGATGAGCGGCTTGAGGACGTCCATCGCACCGTTGAAGAACACCGCGGAGTTGTTGTCGTCCGGCGAGCCGGAGAACAGCTCGATGGTCCACGGCCCCTTCGGCTTCTTGGCCTTCATGCCCTCCAGCAGCGCCTTGCCCTGCAGCTGGCCGACCTCGAAGTTGTCGTACGCGATGTAGTAGTCCACGTCCGCGGTGTTGGTGATGAGCCGGTCGTAGGCGATGACGGTCGCACCCGACTCCTTGGCCTGCTTCACCTGGGTCGCGAGCTGCGCGGCGTCGGTCGCGCCGATCACGATGACCTTCGCGCCCTTGGTGACCATGGCGGATATCTGGGCCTGCTGGTCGGCGACGGTGGTCGAGGCCCCCGCGTACTGGACGTCGGCCTTGAAGCCCGCCTCCTTGAGCCCGTTGACGAACAGGTCACCGGCGAGGACCCAGTTCTCCGAGGTCTTGGACGGCATCGCCACACCGATGAGGGAGTCGGCCGCGAAGCCCTTGGCGGAGGCCGCACCGCCCCCCTGGCCGTCGCGCTCGTTGGAACAGGCGGTGGCGCCGAGCGCCAGCATGGTCACGGCACCGACCGCGACTGCCTTCATGAAGAGGTTGCGCATGGTGAATTCCTTTTTCGTGGGCTATCGCGGGAGGTGAGTCCAGCGGGAGGTGTCCGCCTAGACGGAGGTCTTGCGGTGCGTCAGCGGGCGGACGGGGGTCCGGTCGCTGTCGCTGGGTGAATCAGGCCGTTCGGCCGTGGGCGATGACCCCTGGCGGCGGAACGGACGTGTGAGGGAGCCGATGACCGAGAAGCGGCCCTGGCTCTTGTTGTAGACGTCGAGTGCGACGGCGAGCAGCAGCACGAGGCCCTTGATGATCTGCACCAGGTCGACGCCGACCCCCATGAGCTGCAGCCCGTTGTTGAGCAGCGCCATGACCAGGCCGCCGACGATCGAGCCGCCGATGGTGCCCAGGCCGCCGGAGACCGCCGCCCCGCCGATGAACACCGCCGCGATCGCGTCGAGTTCCCAGCTCAGCCCGTCCTGTGGACCGGAAGCCGCCGAGCGGGCCACGAAGATCATGCCGGCCAGGGCGGAGAGGATGCCCATGTTCGTCATGACGAGGAAGTTGACGCGCTTGAGCTTCACTCCGGACAGCTCGGCCGCGCGTGCGTTGCCGCCCACCGCGTAGATGCTCCGGCCGCCGACGGTGTTGCGGGTGTAGAAGGAGTAGGCCAGCACCAGGACGATCAGGATGATGCCCGACACCGGCAGGCTCGTCCCCACGCGACCGCCGGCGAAGCGCAGCGTGGCGAAGACGATGACGCCCACCATCAGGGCCAGGCGTACGCCGGAGATCCACAGGGGCGCGTTCTGTGTGCCCATCTCTCGCCGAGTGCTCCGGGCACGCGACTCCCGCCACACCACGGCGACACAGGCGATGATGCCCAGCAACAGTGTCAGGTTGTTGTAGCCGGTGCTGGGGCCGACCTCGGGCAGGTAGCCCGCGCCGATCTCACGGAAGCCCTCGGGGACCGGGACGGTGTCGGCGTTGCCGATGAACTGATTGCCGCCACGGAACACCAGCATGCCCGCCAGCGTGACGATGAACGCCGGGACGCCGACATAGGCCACCCAGAATCCCTGCCAGGCCCCGATGGCCGCGCCGACCACCAGGCCGAGCAGGATCGCCAGCGGCCACGGCAGGTCGAAGTGCTGCATCGACTTGGCGACCACGATCCCGGTGAACGCCGCGATGGAGCCGACCGAGAGGTCGATGTGCCCCGCGACGATCACCATCAGCATCCCGATGGCGAGGATGAGGATGTAGGAGTACTGACTGACGACCGCGATGAGGTTGCCCGATGTCAGCGTGAGCCCGTTGGTCAGGACCTGGAACAGGAGGATGATCGCCACCAGGGTGAAGATCATGCCGAACTGCCGGCTGACGGAGGTGCTGCCTCCGAAGAGGTTCTTCTTGACTTCTTGGAATCCGCTCATGACACCGGCATCTTCTTGGTAGTGGTCATCTGGGTCATCAGGCGTTCGGGGTCGACATCGGCGCGTGCTACCTCGCCCGTGATGGTCCCCTCGAACATCGTGTAGATGCGGTCGCACAGACCGATCAGCTCGGGGAGTTCCGAGGAGATGACAACGACTCCCCGGCCCTGCGCGGCGAGCCGCTGGATGATCCCGTAGATCTCGAACTTCGCGCCGACGTCGATACCGCGTGTCGGCTCGTCGAGGATCAGCAGGTCCGGGTCGGTGAACATCCACTTGGCCAGGACAACCTTCTGCTGGTTGCCGCCGGAGAGCTTGGCGACGCCCTCATCGACCGTGGGTGTCTTGATCCGCAGATCGCGGCGGTACTCCTCGGCTGTGCGGTACTCGGCGACCTGGTCGATCACACCACGCCGCGCGACCTTGGCGGGCTTGGCCGCCACGACGGAGGTCTTGATGTCGTCGAGGAGGTTGAGACCGATCGCCTTGCGATCCTCGCTGACGTATGCCAGACCGTGCTTGATGGCGTCGGAGACCGACTTCACCTGTATCTCCACGCCGTTCTTGTAGATGCGGCCTCCCAGCCACACCCCGTAGGACCGGCCGAACAGGCTCATCGCGAGCTCGGAGCGACCAGACCCCATCAGACCTGCGAAGCCGACGACCTCGCCGCGACGCACGGTGAAGTTGGACCCCTTGCACACCAGTCGCTCGGTGGAGATCGGGTGGCGCACCGTCCAGTCGCGGACCTCGAAGAGCACCTCGCCGATGTCGGGCGTGTGGTCGGGGAAGCGGCTGCTGAGCTCGCGTCCCACCATGCCCCGAACGATCCGGGCCTCGTTGACCCCGTCGGCCCGCACGTCGAGCGTCTCGATGGTCCGGCCGTCGCGCAGGATCGTGATGGAGTCGGCGATCGCCTCGATCTCGTTGAGCTTGTGCGAGATGATGATCGAGGTGATGCCCTGCCGCTTGAACTCGCGCAGCAGGTCGAGAAGGTGCCGGGAGTCGGCCTCGTTGAGCGCGGCGGTCGGCTCGTCGAGGATCAGCAGTTTCACGTCCTTCGCGAACGCCTTGGCGATCTCGACGAGCTGCTGCTTGCCGACGCCGATGTCCATGATGAGCGTGTCGGGGTCCTCTTTGAGGCCCACCTGCTCCATGAGTTCCAGGGCGCGGCGCTGGGCGACTTTCCAGTCGATGGCCCCGCGCTTGCGCGGCTCGTTGCCGAGGAAGATGTTCTCGGTGATCGACATGCCGGGCACCAATGCCAGTTCCTGGTGGATGATGACGATGCCGGCGTCTTCGCTAGCCCGGATGCCTCTGAAGCGGACCTCGTCGCCGCCGTAGAAGATCTCGCCGCCATAGGTGCCGTGCTGATGCACCCCGCTGAGCACCTTCATCAGCGTCGACTTCCCGGCGCCGTTCTCCCCGCAGATCGCGTGGATCTCGCCTGCGCGCACGATCAGGTCGACCCCAGCTAGGGCAGTCACGCCCGGGAAGGACTTGGTGATCGAGCGCATCTCGAGCAAGGCCGGGGCGGCGCTCATGACAGGAGCTCCGCTCCGCGCCGCTGGCTGGGACGGGACCGAACCGGTCCCAGCGAGACAAAGGGTGATGTTGGCATCGTTTTCTCCCAGATCCTCTCCCGCATCCGGACCGCAGTGAGTGGGGTGACACATCCACTGCTTGGACCTCATGTGCTGCGGGGTGTTGCGTGTGGCGAGACTGTAAATCCAATTGTTTTACTTAGTCAACGCCCTGGTGCACAATGTCGTCAGCGGCAGATCAGGGAGGCCTCCATGCGGCGAGCGGGAACGAATTTGCCCAAAGTCGGGCGTTACAACCAGGCGGTAGTGCTGGAGCAGATCCAGAGGGCCGATGGCACCAGCAGGCTGGAGATCGCCCAGAAGACCGGCCTGACCCCGCAGACCGTGTCCGGGATCGTCCGACGGTTGCTCGACGAGGGGACCGTGCGCGAGGACGGGGCGAGCCGGGTGAGCAGCGCCGGCAAGCCTCGCACCACCCTGCGGATCAACGCCGACGCGGGCAGCGCCGTGGGCGTGCACTTCGATCCGACCGAACTCGCGTGTGTCGTGGTGGACCTGCTCGGCAGGCCGCTGGTCACGAAGCGGGTCCCGACACCGGCGGGCGCGGAGCCGGCTGAAGTCGTGGCCGCGATGGCGGACCTGGTCGAGGAAGTGCTGACGGAGGCGGCTGTGCCCCGTGAGCGCGTCCTCGGCCTCGGGCTGGCCAGCCCCGGCCCGATCGACCAGGAACACGGCATGGTGGTCGCGCCGCCACAACTGGCACACTGGGCCAGGGTCCCGATCAAGCAGATGCTCGGCAAAGCCACCGGTCTGGCCGTGACCCTGGACAACGACTCCAGCGCCGCGGCGATCGGCGAACGGTGGGCGGGCGCCGGACGAAGCGCCGCGAACTTCGCGTACTTCTTCATCGGTACCGGCATCGGTGGCGGACTGATCCTCAATCACCAAGTCCACCGTGGCGGGTCGTTCAACGCCGCGGAGTTCGGTCACATCTCCGTCGTGCCGGACGGTCTGCAGTGCTACTGCGGGAACCGGGGCTGCCTGGAGACCCTGGTGAGCCCGGCCGCGATCGTCGTCGAGACGCATCGCAGGCTCCTCGCGGGCGTGGGGAGTTCGCTGGCCGAGCGCTTCCGAGCCGATCCCGCCTCGGTCGACCGTGCGGCCGTCCGTGACGCGTTGGCCGCCGGTGACCCGCTGGCCACCGCCGTCTTTGGTCAAGCTGCGCAGCACCTCGCCACCGCGGTGGTGAACGTCGTCAATGTGACCGACGTCGACCTGGTCGTCTTCGGCGGCCACGGCATCCGTCAGGTCGGAGATCTCTATGTCGAAGCGGCCAGGGAAGCCGTCTCCACCAGGGTGATGTCCCGTCACATTCGCGTAGTGGATGTGACGTTGTCCCCGCTGGGCGCCGATGCTGCTGTAGTGGGCGCCGCGGCGCTCGTCCTCCACACCACTTATTCGCCGCACCTGTCGGCACTCCTCTCGGACTGAACGCGTCAGCTCGGACTGGCCGCAACAGAAAGGACCCTCCATGGACCAGGAAGCCGTGCTCGCGGTGGACATCGGGGGCACGAAGATCAGCGCGGGCCTCGTAGACGCGAAGGGCCGGGTGTACCGGCACGCCGAGGTCCCCACACCCGCCACCGGTCCCTTGCTCGACGACGCGCTGCGGCACCTGCTCACATCAGTGCTGGACGGCGCGATACCCCGGGCCGTGGGACTGGCGTGCGCAGGGCCGGTGGATCCGCCGCGCGGCACGGTGAGTCCGGTGAACATCCCGGCCTGGCGGGACTTCCCGCTGGTGAGCCTGGTCGGCGACATCGTGCCCGGTGTGCAGGTGGGCCTCGTGGGTGACGCCATCGCCGCCGCGCTGGGCGAGCACTGGCTCGGCGCCGGACAGGGGGCGGTCGCGATGCTCGGCATCGTCGTGTCCACCGGCATCGGAGGAGGCCTCGTGCTCAACGGGATGGCGTACCCGGGTCCCAGCGGCAACGCCGGCCACATCGGCCACGTGGTGGTCGACCCGGCCGGCCCGCCCTGTGTGTGCGGTGCGACCGGCTGCGTCGAGACGTACGCCAGTGGCCCGTCCATGGTCCGCTGGGCCCGCGAGCAGGGCTGGACCGGATCCGACGCCCGTGCCCTCGCTGCAGACGCGGCAGACGGCCAGGTCGTGGCCGTGGCTGCGTTCGACCGCGGCACCCGAGCTCTGGCGCGCGGAATCATCGACACCGCGACGCTGTGTGACGTCGACCGGGTCGTGATCGGCGGTGGGGTGGCGGCCGCGGGCCCGGTGCTGTTCGAACCCCTGCGGCAGCACCTGGCACAGTCGGCCACTCTGAGCTTCGTGCGGCGCGTGACCGTGGAACCGTTCGCGATGGGACGGCACGGCGGCCTGCTCGGCGCCGCACGCACCGCATGGCTCGCGTCGCAGGCCGACACGGTGGTGTGCCGATGACGGGCGCCGCGACGCGGCAGACGGCCGACGCACTGACCTGATGTGCGCGCGGTCCGGCGCCGGCGCGATAGGGCGGAACGATTCAGTTCCTCCGGCGAGCGTCCCGCGGGGCTCCGGCAAGGCCGGGGCCCCGCGTCCCTCACCTCGGCTTTTACCTTTCGGTATGTCGTTCGGCCCCTTTGGCCGCGAGCAGGGCCGCCCGCGGCCAAAGGGCGCGGGATCGGGGATGCGCAGGGGACCGAAGGGCAGGAAGGAAGCGGCTGCTGTGGTCATCGGAACTCCCTGAAGCGTGGGCAATGCCTACACGCTCCCCGGTACCCGCGCCGCACACATCCGTAGGACTACCTACTCCCTACCTGGACGCCCCTCGGTCGGGTAGGGGCGTGCCCGGTCAGGGGTCTCAGGCTCCTCCGCGCCCTGGCGGCCGGTGGGGGATGCCTGCAGCCGGTGGCCCACCGCAGACCTGCTGTTGCCTTTTGACCCCGCCCGCAGGGAACTGACCTGTGGCTCTGCGTGATGCCCGGGAATGTGGAGCCTCACGTTCAAGCGGCCATGATCAACGTCGCCACCACACTCATCTGACCGTCCGCGTCGGAGCGATCGGACCAGGGCAACGTCGACCTCGGGGCGCCCCGCGATCAGCTCTTGCCGTGTCGGGTGGCCCAGGCGGCGACGTGGGCACGGGAGGTCAAGCCGAGCTTGGTGAGGACGTGGTCGACGTGCCCTTCGACCGTGCGCGGGGAGATCACCAGCTTCGCGGCGATCTGCTTGTTGGACATGCCCTGCGCGACCAGCTCCGCGACTTGCTGTTCGCGCGCGGTCAGCGGATTGGGCTCGGCCGGTGCGGCGCTCGCCTCGGCTGCCGGCACGGGCTCCTCCTCGGCGCCGAGTGCGTAGTCGACCGCGGTGTCGAGGTCGAAGGCGAAGCCGCGGGCCCCCCCCGCCTCGAACGGGGTCTCGCCGAGTCCCTGCCTGATCTGCGAGGTGGCGGTGTCGACGAGGGCGGACTCGGCGTCGCTGACGAACTCGGAAATGCCGAACACGCGGGAGATGCGTCGGCGTGCGCCGAGCAGGACGGCAGCGCGTGCGAGATCGCCGTCAGCCGCTGTTGAGCACAACAGGACCACTAGGGCCGCCGACAGACCAAGCGGGTTGTTGAACTCGTGCGCGATTCTGATGGCTTCGCGCGTGTACGTGATCGCGGAGGTGTTCTCACCGGCGCCGTACTCCGCGACGGCCCGACTGATCAGCGTCCAGGACAGGGCGAAACGCTCACCGAACTCGATATTGCAGCGCTGCGTCTGCTCGAAGGCGGAGACCGCCTCGTCGTAGTTGCCGAGCAACGCATGCGCGACGGCCAGCATGCTGTGCGAGGCTGCGCGCTCGGGAGCTCCGGCGTACTCCGGGCAGGAAAGGGCCTCCCTCGCGTGGGCGATCGCCGCGACAAAATCGCCGCGGTGTACCGCGAGCTCCGCCCCGACAGCGAGAGCACGTGCGGTCAGCAGCGGATCGTGCAGCGTGCGCGCCAGCGCCAGGCCTTCCTCCCAGGCCGCCTCCGCAGCGGCGAGGTCCTGCTGGCTGGCGCAGATCGAGGCCAGGTTCCGCAGGGACATGACGCGTGCAGGGCTCGGCTCCGTGCTTGCGGTCAGGGCACGCTCCAGCCACGCCCGCCCCTCGGCCATTTGGCCGCTGCCGTGCCAGTACTGCAGGAGGGCGGCGGTGAACCTGAGTCCGGCGTGTTCCTCCCCCTGCGTGGAGAGGCAGTGCTCCATGGCGGCGCGCAGGTTGCGGTAGTCGCGGCGCAGACGGCGTGACCACGACAGCTGGTCGGGGCCGTACCACTGCGCTGCCATCTGCTCGGCGAGCTGGAGGTACCAGTCGCGGTGGCGTCGGACCAGTTCCGCTTCCTGGCCCGTGGCGCGCAGCCGGGTGCGTCCGTAGTGGGCCAGGGTCTCCAGCAGCCGGTACTGCGCCTGCCCGAGATGCTCCTCTTGGACGAGGACGGACTTGTCCAGCAGCCCGGCGACCAGCACCATGACCGCCTCGGGCGGGACGTCCTCGCCGGAGCAGACTCCCTCGGCCGCGTCGAGGTCGAACCAGCCGGCGAAGACCGAGGCACGTGCCCACAGCAGCCGCTCCTGCGGCGAGCAGAGCTCATAGCTCCAGTCGATCGCCGCCTCAAGGCTGCGATGCCGGGCCGGCGCCGTGCGGTCGGAGGTGCCCAGAGAGCCCAGCCGCTCCTCGAAGCCCCGCACGAGCTGTCCCGGTGTGAACATCCGGGTTTGGACCGCGGCCAGCTCGATGGCCAGCGGCAGGCCGTCCAGCCGTCGGCACAGCCGAGCCACGTCGGGCCAGTCGTCCCGGGCCAGGGCGGCCCCACCGACTGCGGCGGCTCGCTCCGCGAACAGCACCAGCGCCGGGTACTGCGGGGGCCCGGTGGAGCTGCGGGCGAAGTCCTCACCGGGCTCCGGATCCGCGGCCGGGACGGACAGCGGTGGCACCCGCCACACGTGCTCACCGGTGAGCCACAGCCGTTCGCGGCTCGTCGCCAGCACCCGTACCTGCGGAGCCTGCCGGATGACGGCGTTGATGAGGGCCGCGCACTCTTCGACGACCTGCTCGCAGTTGTCGAAGACCAGCAGCATCTGCCGCTCGCGCAGGAACTCGGTGATGATCTCTGTCGGATCACGGTCCGACTGGTCGTGGATCTCCAGGGTCTCCACCACGGCGGATCCCAGTGCTGACCGATCCGACACCGAGGAGAGGTCGAGGAAGCGCACCCCGTCCGAGAACGCCCGACGCAGTCCTGTCGCCACACGCGTCGCCAGCCGTGTCTTGCCGATGCCGCCGACGCCCGTCAGGGTTACCACCCGGGCCTCGGACAGCGCGGCCTTGACCGCGCCGATCTCCTGTCGCCGCCCCACGAAGCTCGTCAACTCGACCGGCAGGCCGGCGTCACCCCAGCGGGTCTGCACGGCAGTGGCCATATTCGGAACTGTAGGTCGGCCCTGGAGGAACGTCAAAAGGTGCTCGGCCCGGTGGCCGGCCGCTGCTGGTGTGTTGTTGCAGGTGTGGATATAACGTTTTGCCCGATTTGATGGTGGCGTAGGGCGCCGAAGCTCATGATCGCGGCGGCCTAGTCGAGGTGCCGGTGTGTCCAGCCCCGCGGTGTTCCGAGCGCTGGCTGCGCTGGCGGGTGCCTGGGTGGTGGAGTTCCTGGTAACCGAGGACAGCGGCGCCGGCCGCCCCGCGGCGCGCTCGGTTCCCGTGGAATGCGGGCACGTGACGGGCGTCGACATCGGCCCCCACGAGCTCTTTGTGACGGTCGCCGACCCGGCGGGCACCGTGCTTGCAGAGCGGCGTGTGGTCACTCCACTCGGGGCGGCCGCAGTCACGGCGGTACGTCCTTCAGTGGCGCATTGTCCAGCAGTGCCTGCTGCTCTCGCCCCTGACACCGACGTCTACGACGTGGTTGCCTTGTGCTCTCCCATCCCGCTCGGCTCCCATCTCCCTCAGGCCTGAAGTGTGCCGGCGCAGGGGCGAGAACCGCTCTGCCGGACGAGTCGTCCTCGGGTCCGATTGCCGTCCGTCGCCTAACGCGGCTGCCCCTCGGCCTTCTTGGCGTCGTTGGCTATTACGTCCAGGGTGGTGGCGGGACTGCCGCCGGAGGTCATCGCAGTGCCTATGTTTCGCTTGATGCTGTCACTCACCACGGCCCATGAGCTCTTGCCGACGGGGGGCAGTTCCGAGGCCGGCAGCTCCTCCAGGAACCTCCCCAGGTCTTCGTGCTCGGCATCCGCTTTCATCTGCTCGGTCACCGACACGGTGACGGGCAGCAGATTGTTGCGAGTTGCGAATTCCCAAACGTTCTTGTCCTTGAAGACGAAGTTGAGGAACGTGCCCAGTTCCTTGCGGTGCCCGTTCCGCTTGAACCCCATCATCCAGTCGACCACCGCCGGTGCCGGAATGCTCTTGCCGCTGTGACTCGGCACAGGTACTACACCGACTCTGATCCCTGCAGCCTTCGCAGCCTGCAGCAAGGACGGGTGCCCGTTGACCATGCCCGCCTCGCCACGCAGGAACGCCGCGTAGGCGTCCCTGCGGTTGAGCTTGTTCACCGGGACGGGGCCGGTGAGCCCCTCCGTGACGAGGTTCTCCTTCAGCCATGTCAAGCTGTTGAGGTTGTTCTTCGAACTGATCGCATACGACCCAGTGAAGTTGGTGTATCCGCCTTCGCCTCCCAGCATCCAGGCCATCGCCTCGATGTGGGCCTCCTCGGGTCCCAGCGGCACGGCTATCGGGTACGGGACACGGGTGCGGCTGTTCAGCTTCTGCGCCGCCGCCTTCAGCTCGTCCCAGGTCTTCGGGGGGTTGCTGATGCCTGCTTTTGCGAACAGATCCTTGTTGTAGAAGAGGAGCCTGGTCGAGGCCGTGAACGGCATGGCGTACTGGGTCCTGTCGCGTTCTCCCGCGACGGCGAGCGAATGCACGAAGTTCGACTGCACGGGGATGGAGACCAGGCTGTCGACGGAGTAGAGATCGCCTCGCTCTGCGAAGTCGGCGTACGACTTCAGCTGCGCCAGGTCCGGTGCTTGGCCCGCCTTGGCCATGGCGGCGACCTTGCCGTCCACGTAGTCCCAGGGCTCGACGTCCACCTTGACCTTGATGTCGGGATGCGCGGCCTCGAACGCGGTGATCAGATCGTTCCAGTACTGCTCGGTGTTGTCGGACTGGCCCCTCACCTCGTAGTCGGCCACCACCAACCGCAAGGTGACTCCCTCGACGTGCTTGTCGGCGCAGCCTGCCGTGGAGACGGAGAGAAGCAGAGCGGTAGTGGCCGCTGTCAGGACATGGCGGTGCCTCGGCACGGTGTTACCACCTTCTTGTGTGAGGGAACTGACGGCAGAATTGCCCGCCTCGCCGCCGGATGTGGAGGAGGCGGGCAGCTCGTGGTGCTACTCGACGGATACGGCCGCCAAGTAGGAGACGACCTTGCGCTCGATGAGCGCGAACAGGATGGTGACGGGCACGATGGCGATGATCGGGCGGGCGAACAGTGGTGAGGTGGTGGAGCTCTCCGTAGGCCTCGCCGCGTCGCTGAGTCGGACCCAAAGGGAGGGCGTGGGTGACCCGCATCTTGGAACAGCACCGGGCGGTCTACGAGGCCATCGCCAGCCGCAATGGTGACCTTGCACGCTCGTGGATGACCGCGCACGTCGCTGGGGTGGACGTTCGCGCCACGCCATATCGGCGCCCGCGCGGTCGGGTTGGAGCTCCCGTCGATCAGCGAGCATAGCACCGGGTTCCCGCTTCCGGCGGTGATCAGTTCATTGCCTCGAGCTCCTCGGCCGCTCCCACGCAGTCGTCGGATCCGTCGCGGATGAATAGGTACAGGCCCGTATTGTTCCGCTGGCGACAAGGCGCTTCTGTGGGACATGTCCGGTCCGTTCTTCAGGTCGGACAGGGGGCCTCACTGCAGGGAGTCGCCATGAACCGTCCTCATGCTCCCGACCACCGTCAGGTCGCTCGGTCTGCTCGGTCGTGGTGGGCCTCCGCCCTCCTCTCGCTTTCCTTGGTCCATACGGGCCGACGGATCAGGCGAAGGATGAGGCCTCCATTCGGGGCCGGCGACAGCCCTGGCGAACCGCACGTCCGGCCGTGGTCCCGGATGCCCGGGTTTCGGTAGCCCCACCGCCCGCCGTCTGACGACGGCGCCCCTGAGCGACGGCCCGCGGCCGCCTTCCCGCCCTGACCGGCGCGGCCGTGGGCCGTCTTCCTGTGCCACGCGGACGGTTCCATCAAGGTGCGATCCCTCCCTTGTTCGTCGCTGATGCAGCCATTTTTTACCGGGGTGTTGACTAGATAAAACAATTGGATTTACAGTCCTGGCCACCGGAGTAGCCGTAGGGCACGAAGGCCGGCAGACCCTCCACCAGGAACGGGCCCTGGTCCCCGGTATGCCGATCACCGAGAACGTCCAGTACCCCACCATCGACGGGGTCGCCGCCCCTCCGCCGCGTATCGGTGGCGGCCCCTCGAACGGGCTTCCCCTCGCCGGCGCATCACCCCGGAAGGTCCTGCACCACACCCCTGCCACACCCATCAAGGAGCCGCCATGTCCGGAATCAGCCGTCGCAACATCAACCGGGGCGCGTTGAGCGTCATCGGACTGTGCCTGGCCGCAACGGCGTTGCCGGCGGGCGCAAGCACAGTGCTCCTGGCCAGTCCCGCCAGCGCAGCGACCAGTAGCGTCGTCCCGATCGATTTCTCCTCGCTGACCCAGCCCACCGACGCCGTCTCCAACCAGGTGGTCACGGTCCTGCGCAACAGCAACAAGTTCGCGGTGACCACTTGGTGGGACACCACGAAGAACTACGACGCGCAGACGGGCGCCTACCTGGACTTCGGCGGCACCGGTGAGAACAACATCCGCCCGGGGGCCGCGCAGGTATTCGGTCTGGCGACCGCGCTGAGCATGGGCGTGTACTCCCCGACCCAGACCGGGGTGACCAAGGCGGCGGCAGAGGCGATGACCGTCAAGCTGATCAGCTCGCTGGCCTACCGGCACAAGGTCAACCTCGGCAGCACCGGCTGGGGTGACCACTGGCAGAGCGCGCACTGGACGGCCTTCGCCGGCACCGCCGGCTGGCTCATGTGGGACAAGCTGTCCACCACGGACCGAGAGAATGTCCGCAAGATGGTGGAGTACGAGGCCAACCGCTACAACAACTACCAGCCCGGCTACTACCGCAACGCCGACGGCACCTACGCCTCCCCCGGCGACACCAAGGCCGAGGAAGTCGCCTGGAACAACACCGTCCTCGCCCTGGCCGCATCCATGATGCCCGACCACGCCAACAAGACGACGTGGATGAAGCAGGTCGTCGCGCTCTCGCTCAAGGCCAACTCGCGGCCCTCGGACGTCGGCACCGGCGTGGACGCGTGGAAGTCCGTCAACGGCTTCCAGCTGGGCAGCATGGCCGGCTCCAACGTCAACCAGGACGGCACCGTCGTCAACCACGACCTCGTCCACCCCGACTACATGGAGTCGTTCGCGATCAACCTCAGCGGCGCGCTCACCCTGGGCCTGTCCAAGCAGGACACCCCCTACGCGGTACGCCGCAGCTACGACCGCATGTACGACGCCCTCGTCGACCTCAACTTCCCCGCCGGCACTATGCCCTACACCGACCCCAAGATGGCGGGCAAGACGTTCAGGGCGCCCGGCGGGAAGATCTACGCGGGCACCAACACCAACCCGACCGACAACAGCGACATCTACTACCCCATGGGCAACGACTGGGGCACCTCCCGGCGCATGCAGTTCGCCACCATGGACGTCTTCGCCGACAGCTTCAAGGAAGACGGCCTCGCCAGCGTCAAGGGCGCCACCTGGGCTGCCCAGCACCTCAACAAGGTCCAGAAGATGCAGGAAAGGTCCGCGGACCGACGCACCTACACCAGCGCAGGCGAGGACAACTACCCCGGCCGGGAAGAGTGGGTCTCCCACCACGCCGCCTGGGCCTACCTCGCCCGAGTCATCAGCTCCAACGGCATGTACAACGTCACCCAGGCCGCCTACTGACGGGACACTCCACCGCGACGACGGTCCGCTGGTCTCCAGCGGGCCGTCTGCGGTCCCCGCCTCAGCGGCCCTGTCTGTCTGACGTTCCAGGCGGCGATGTGGGCACGGGAGGTGAAGCCGAGCTTGGCGAGGATGTGCTCGACGTGCCCTTCCACGGTCCGTGGGGAAACCACGAGCTGCGCGGCGATCTGCTTGTTCGACATGCCCTGTGCCACCAGTGCTGCGACCTGTTCTTCCCGTGGGGTCAGCGCGACGGTGGGGGCCTCCTCCTGTGCGCTGCCCGTCTCGGTGGCAGGTGCGGGTTCCTCCTTGATGCCGAGCGCGTAGTCGAGCGCTCCGTTGAGATCGTGGGCGAAGCCGCGGGCCACTGTCGCCTCGCCGAGTTCCGCTCTGATCCGTGTGGCAGCCGCGTCGATGATGTCCGACTCGGCGGAGGCGGCGACGCCGGTGATGCCAAGGGCGTGGCGGACCCGTTGCCGCGCTCCGAGAAGTACGGCACCGCGTACGGCATCGCCCTCGGCCGCCGTGGAGCTCAGCGGGCGACGTCATGGCGTCGTCCGGAGGGTCAACGACCGCTGGATCAACACCAACGACTACCCCCTCGACAAGGGACCCCGCCGGGTGGGTATCGGCGGGGTCCGAAGGAACGCGGGGCCGGGACGGGCCGTCGTCGTCACCTGAGGAGGCACCAGACGGTCTTCCCGTTCGGGAGGGGAATGCTGCCCCAGCAGGTTGCCAGTGCGTCCACGAGTGCGAGGCCGCGTCCGTGCTCTTCGTCGCCGTCGGAGGTCCTGGCGACCGGCGGCCGCGGGTCCGCGTCGGTCACGGCGATGGTCAGGTCGTAGCCGCTCCAGTACATGTCCAGGCGGACCGCGCGGGGCGCGCTGCCGGTGTCGGCGTGCGTCAGTCCGTTGCTGAGCAGCTCGGTCGCCAGCAGTGCGGCCGTGTCGACCAGGTCCTCGGTGCAGCCGAGGGCCTCGAGGGTCTCGACGACACGCCGGCGCAGGGCGCTGATGCCCGCGACGTGGTCGATGGTGAGACTCAGCTCAGGGCGCTGATCGGCGTCCACAGAGGTGGACCGAGGCTGGAGCTGGACGGCTGCGGTGGACATTTGGACTCCCGGGATTGTGCATATCGGGTGGTGTATCCAGATTTGCCGGTCCGGGTGTGGCGCACAGCCGTAGTACTACCTGTTCGGTACCCGTAAGTGGAGCACGTAGTGTCACTCGGGCGGGCGCGGGCCAACGTTCACACCGGAGCGCAACCTCAGGAGCACCTCGCGCGGCTCGCTGCGGGACCAGAAGGCCCTGGTCGAGGAGCTGAGGGCCGGCCGCCTCAATGCGGTCCTCGACGCCTCCACGCCGGATGCTCCGCCGGGTGGCTCACCCGTGTTCGACCTGCCCGAACGTGCTCCTCACCCCGTACGTCGCCGGCTCGCTCGGACACGTGACCTCGCGCCCGTGACGGGTTCGTAAAGGTTGCTATTTCGGCCCGGATGCTCCAGGGGAGGCCGCCGCGACGGAAGCCGTCCCCTCCACCATTCCGTCCAGCCGCCCCGCCTTCGGAGACGCCGAGGGCGGGCGGTGGGGTCCGCCCCGGTCGGATTCAAGTCGGCGCCACCGGCATGAGTACTGCCCGGACGCACGTGTAGGTAGAGAACAGGTAGTACCACGGCTGTGCAGGGAACCCGGCCGGGCGAGTGTGGAGGCACGACCTGAGGCGCCCGTCAGCGACTGGGCCCGTGGCGGCGTCCGAGCAGACCCTGCGAAAAGGTACTCATCATGATCGGAAGGTCCGTGGACAGGTCCACAGGGGACGAAACCGCGCAGCACGGTTACCCGATGGTAGGCAGGGAGCGTGAGCTGTCCCTGCTGGCTTCCGTGCTCTCGCGTCCGACGGCGGTCGTCTTCGTGGAGGGTGAGGCAGGGGTCGGCAAGACCCGCCTGGTCCAGGAAGCGACGCGTGCGCTCTGCGACCGTGGCCTACGCGTGCTCGTCGGCCGGTGCCACCCGCTGCGGGAGCCGATTCCGTTCGGCCCGGTACTCGAGGCGTTGTCGGCAGCAGCCGAATGGCTCCCCGACGTGGCTCGGCTCAGCCCCCAGACCGGCGCGCTCGCGCCGCTGCTCCCCGGATTGGCCGACCGCCTTCCGCCGGAACCGCATACGTCGGCGGACCCCCGTGTCGCGCGGCTCCAGATCCTGGGGGGCCTCCGCAACCTCCTGGAAGCCCTCTGCCCGGCGGTACTCGTGGTCGAGGACATGCACTGGGCCGACGAGACCACACGGGAGCTCCTGCTGTGGCTGACACGTGACCCGCCGCCGGGCCTGACGCTCGTGTTCACCTACCGCAGCGAGGACCTGCCCCGGGCCACTCCGGTCCTGGGCGCCCCCTACCGGCGACCGCCCGGGACCAACGGGGCGGAGATCCGTCTCGATGTTCTCACCGAGCGAGACGTATGCGAACTCGTCGGCGCCGTTCTCGGCGCGAGGGCCACCTCGAGGCTGGCGCGTTCGGTCCACGAGCGCAGTGCGGGGCTGCCGCTCGTCGTGGAGGAGGACCTTCTCAGCCTGACAGGCCGGGTGGCGGAGCGCCGGACGCAGGACGAGGAGGCGGACGCGCACGACGAGCTTGCGCTGCTGGAGAGCGCGGAGGTGCCCCGAGCGCTTCAGGAGGCGGTGCACATGCGCATGGCGCGCCTGTCGGAGCCGGCGATCGCCCTCGTCCAGGCCGCCGCGGTCCTTTCCGTCCCCTCTGACTTCCGCACCCTGGCCGAGGTGGCAGTCATGGACCTGGATCAGGCCACCGCGGCCCTCGCTGAGACGGTCCGGTCGGCCCTGCTGCGCGAGGCCGGCCCCGCACTGTACGGCTTCCGCCACGCCTTGGCCCAGCAGGCCGTCTACCGCGACATCATCGGGCCGGTGCGCGACGGCCTTCACAGGCGCGCTCGGCGAATCCTGGAGGCGCAGCCGACTCCGCCCCTCGTGCAGATCGCTCACCACACCCGAGCTCTCGGCGACGTCCGCAGGTGGCTTCGGGAGGCCGAGGCGGCGGCCGGCCAGGCCCTCACCCTCGGGGACGACGGAGTGGCCATCGCCCTCAACCATGACATTCTCAGGCAGTCGGACGTGAGCCCCGATGTCCGCTCACGCGTCGCGCTGAACCTGGCACGCATCGCCGATTACAGCGTCGACTACGCCGCGGGCGCCACGGCGCTGCAGCGGATCGTCGCGGATCCCGAGCTGGAGCCGGAAGCGCGTGGGGAGGTCCGACTCGCCCTCGGACTGTTCCTGATCGATCAGCGGAGCGACGAGCAGGGCTATGCCGAGCTCGAACGCGCCGTGGACGAATTGCGGAACCGGCCCGACCTCTCCGTACGTGCCATGACGTCCCTGGCCCGGGGTGAGCCACACGTGCCCCGCACGACGGCCATGGCGTGGATGCGGCGGGCCGAACGCGCGGTGTTCGAGGTTCCGTCGGCGCTTGCCAAGTCGGCGGTGCATGCCACCAGCCTGGACCTGATGGCTCTCGACGGGAACCCGGAAGTCTGGGACCTCGTGGACCAGCTCCCGAGGGACGTCGAGGACCGCGAGGTCATGGGGCACCATCTGCGCGCCCTGAAGAACGTCGGCGTCGCCGCTGTGGAGCGCGGCTTCGACGGACGGGGCACCCGTCTGCTGGAGGAGTGCCGCGTGCTCAGCTCCCGGTCCGGCTTCCGGACGACGGAGTGCAACAGCCGTATCGCTCTGCTGACTCTTGACTGGCTGGGTGGCCGGTGGGACGGACTGGAGGAGCGGTTCCGCGTGCTCGGCGCCGAGGCGCCCGACATGGTTCCGGTCACGCGTGCCGCGGCGGGGATCAGGGGAAACCTCGCCACTGCCCGAGGCCAATGGGCGCGTGCTCTGCAGGAGTTCCGTCGGGCGGCGTCCTTGGAGGGCCGGTGCACCGGGGCAGGCGGGGTGGTGTCGGCTGTCAGCGGCATCGCGCAGGTCCACCTCGCCCAAGGCGATGCGGAGGCGGCGTGGGCGGTCGTCGCCCCGGTCCTGGACCCCCCGCCCACGGCTCCGCGGGCATGGGCCAACGGGCTGCTGCTCGTGGCGGTCAGAGCCGCTCTCGAGAGCGGCCACCGCGAGGCCGCCGAGCGACTGGTCGACGCGGTGGAGGAGGACACCCGGGGTACGGACTCGCCGGCGGTTGCGGCCGTGTTCGCCCTCACTCGTGGCATGATCCTGCGGCAGGACGGCGATCTGGAGGGGGCAGCGCTCCGCTTCGGCCGTGCCCGGTCGGTCTACGAGGACATGACGCGGCCCTACGCCGCCGCAAACGCGGCCGAGCTTCTGGCCGAGGCGATGAGTACGCGGGACCGCGAAGCCGCCGGCGGCGAGCTCGCGCAGGCGGCCGACACGTACGCGGCCCTGGGGGCCACGGCCGACACCGCCCGCTGCGAGGGAAAGTTGAGAGATCTCGGTCTGTGGCGGCCTTCCTCTCCCGGCCGCCGGGGATACGGCCTCGACCTCTCACCCCGGGAGAAGCAGGTTGCCCACCTTCTCGCGGACGGTGCGGCCAACCAGGACATCGCCCGGGCGCTGGTCCTGTCCGTCAGAACGGTCGAGCACCATGTGGCCCGGACACTGAAGAAGCTGGGTGTCACGCGTGAGGTGCTGCGCCGTACGGACGTGCTTGCTCGGCCCGACCACCTCCTGCGCTCCGACAATGGCTGACCAGGCCTCAGGTGACACGGTCCATGCAGCATGACTGCTCAATCATGTTTGTAATCAACCGTAACTGCGCATCTCTTTTCATGTGGCTTTCGTCTCGCGTACATTGCGGGCCAACCTACTAAGAGTCCGGCCTCGCGCCCCGCGTACCCCGGACCGTCTCAGGGAGCCTCGATGAGATACGGGTCGAACCCGGGCGTACGCCCACCCCGCAGGAGATTCACAGCCACCGCGATCGCAATGGTCCTCGCCGGCGCCGGGATGGCGACCGCGGGGACCGTGGGAGTCGCCACGGCGGCCGTCGAGACGGCCGGTTCGGTGACGGATTTCAGTCAGTCGGGTTCCACGTTCACCGCCACGACGTCCTCGGGCGCCAAGGCACGCATCTCCTTTGCCCGCAGTGACATCTTCCGCATATGGCTCGCACCTGATGGTTCGTTCACGAACGATCCTGCCGGGAGCGCCCTCGCGGTCAAGACGGACTTCGGACCCGTGACGACGAGCTACAGCGATGCGGGCTCGTACTACCGGATCACCACTCCGGAACTTTCGATCCGGGTCAACAAGGCGCCGCTGAAATTCTCCGTCTACCGGGCGGACAACACCACGCTGGTGTGGCAGGAGACAGCGCCCACCAGTTGGGACAGCGGGAAGACCACGCAGCACCTCGCGCAGGGTGCGGACGAGCAGTTCTACGGCACGGGTCTGCGGCTCGGCGAGTGGGCGCTGCGCGGCAAGACCGTCCCGGTCGCGGTCGACAACAAGTGGAACGAGAACGACAACGCCAGCCCGGCGCCGTTCTACATGTCCACCAAGGGTTACGGCGTCATGCGCAACACCTGGGCGCCCGGCGCGTACGATTTCCGCTCTCCCGGGGCGTTCACCCACAACGAGAACCGGTTCGACGCCTGGTATTTCGTCGACACCTCGCTCAAGGGCGTCCTCGACGACTACACCGATGTCAGCGGCAAGCCGTTCATGGCCCCCCACTGGGGCTTCGAGCTCGGCAACGCCGACTGCTGGAACGCGTCCAACCCCGACTACCGGGGTGATCACACACGTGCCGAACACCAGACGACCAGGGACGTCGTCGGATACGCCTCGGACGCCCGCGCCGCCGACATGCCGTCGGGCTGGTTCCTGCCCAACGACGGATACGGCTGCGGCTACACGGACCTTGCCGACACCGTGAAGGCGCTCGGCGAGAAGGGCTTCAAGACCGGCCTGTGGACTTCCACCGGCCTCGCGAACATCAAGGACGAGGTCGGGGTCTCCGGCAGTCGGGGTGTCAAGACGGACGTCGCCTGGATCGGCGGCGGCTACAAGTCGGCGTTCAACGGAGTCCAGCAGGCCGTCGACGGCATCGAGAAGAACTCCGACGCGCGCCGTTTCGTGTGGACGGTCGACGGCTGGGCCGGCACCCAACGCAACGCGGTCGTCTGGACAGGCGACACCAGCGGCACCTGGGACGACATGCGCTGGCACGTGCCCGCCATCACGGGCGCCGGCCTGTCCGGTCTCAACTACGCGACCGGTGACGTGGACGGTATCTACGGCGGCAGCCCCAAGACGTACGTCCGGGACCTGCAGTGGAAGTCGTTCACGCCGGCGTTCATGACGATGTCCGGCTGGGGCCTCACCAACCCCGAGGCCGGTTACCAGGACAAGCAGCCCTGGCGCTTCGCGGAGCCGTACCTGTCGATCAACCGCAAGTACCTACAGCTGAAGATGCGCCTCATGCCGTACCTGTACAGCATGAGCCGCGTCGCGCACGAGACCGGTGTCCCCAGCACCCGGGCCATGGTGCTCGAGTACCCGAACGACCCCGTGGCCCGCGGCAACGAGACCAGCGGTCAGTTCATGGCGGGTGACTCCTTCCTCGTCGCCCCGGTCGTCTCCGACACCGACGTGCGCAACGGCATCTACCTCCCGGCGGGCACCTGGACCGACTACTGGACGGGCAAGACCTACACGGGGCCGGGCTGGATCAACGGCTACAGCGCCCCGCTCGACACGCTCCCCCTGTTCGTCAAGGGCGGCGCCATCGTCCCGATGTGGCCGAAGATGAACTACACGGGCGAAAAGAGCGTCTCGACGCTCACCTACGACATTCACCCACGTGGCAACTCCTCCTTCACCCTCTACGAGGACGACGGCATCACCCGCGCGCACGAGGGTGGCGCCTTCGCCGAGCAGAAGGTGGATGTCACAGCCCCGGCCTCCGGGTCCGGCGACGTCACCGTCTCCGTGGGGGCCGCCACCGGTTCCTACACCGGAAAGCCCGCCTCGCGCGGCTATGAGTTCAGCGTCCACACTGCGAAGGCGCCCACCGGTGTCACCGTCGGCAGCACGGCGCTGGCACAGCAGAGCTCCAAGAGCGCCTACAACGCCGCGACCACCGGCTGGTACTTCGACGCGACCGACCGCGGCGGCATCCTGTGGATCAAGTCCGGCAGCAAGTCCGGCGCGTTCACCGTCAAGGCGACCGGGACCACCCTCCCGACCGCCGGCGCGATCCCGGTCTCCCCTCAGATTTCGAAGACGAACTGGACCGCCACGGCCGACAGTCAGGAAGCCTCCCAGCCCGCGGGCAACGCGATCGACGGCAACCCCGCCTCGCTGTGGCACACCGCCTGGTCCTCCGGCACCCCCACGGCGCTGCCCCACGAGCTCCGGATCGACCTCGGCAAGCGGTACACCGTGGACGGCCTCTCCCACCAGCCGCGTCAGGACGGGGGAGTGAACGGCCGGATCGGCCGGTACGAGGTGTACGTATCCGACAGCACGGCCGACTGGGGTTCCCCGGTTGCGACCGGCACCCTTGCGGACATCGCCGGAAGCACCTCCCTGCACCTGACTCCGAAGACCGGCCGCTACCTGAAACTCAAGGCGCTCAGCGAAGCGGGCAGCCGCGGCCCCTGGACGAGCCTCGGCGAACTCTCCGCCACGGGCACGGCGGCACCGCTGCCGAGCAACACGCAACTGATCAACGCCGCTTCCGGCAGTTGCGCCGACCTGCCGGGCAGCAGCACCACACCCGGGACGAAGCCCACGCTGTACAGCTGCCACGGCGGCGGCAACCAGACGTGGTCGTTCCAGTCGGACGGGCGGCTGACCGGTCTGAACGGCGTCTGTCTCGATGGCGGTGCCGCCACGGAAGTCACCGTGCAGACGTGCAACACGAGTGCCGGACAGAAGTGGTCCCTCGGGGCCGAGGGATCGATCCGCAGCGGGGGCAAGTGCCTGGCGCCGGTGGGATCGGCCACGGCGAACGGCACGCGGCTGACCCTGACGACGTGTGGCAGTGGCACGGATCAGCGGTGGTCCTTCACCTCCTGACGCATCACCGTCACCGAGGGAGTCGCCGTTCCCCGCCCGCTACAGGTGCGGAACGGCGGCACACACGGGCGGCGGGCACGCGGTGGACCGCCCCCGCCTGCCCGCCGTCGCACACGGGCCGAGTCCTTCCGGACACCCAGGCCGGCGGTGCAGGGGGCATCCAGAAGCGGTGCCCGCGCCGCGAGCGCGTGGCCGGCCTGCCCGCGCAACCACCGCAGCCGCAACGCGTCCCGGTCGGACGGTCGGCCCACGGCGTCGTACACGGACATGAGTTCTGTCTGGAACCGGGCTTCTGCCATCACCGGAACCCGTGCGTGCTGCGGTCTCCCGCAGACACTCGACATGAATTGGGAGGTCCTAGTGGCCGACTCGGTACCGGCGGTCCGCCGGGCAAGAACAACCCGTTCGCTCGGAAGGCGCGTCACCAGCGTGGCCGTGAGCGCCGCAGTGGTCCTTGGGGGATCGCTGGTGGTGACGGCCGTCAGCGATCCGACTCCTGCCGAGGCGTTGGTGCCGCCCGGTGTGTACGGTGCGACGAAGCCGCACATGGGCTGGAACTCCTGGTTCTTCTACGGGAAGGCGATCTCCGCCAAGATCATCGCCGACCAGGCGGCCGGGATGGCGACACCGAACGCGAACCTCCCGCTCAACGGCTCGGGCCGGCACAAGAGCCTGGCCGACCTCGGCTACCGCAACGTCGGCATCGACGACGGCTGGGGGTCCGGAGGCGGCAAGGGACGCGACGCAAACGGCGTCTTCGTCCCCAATGCCGGCTTCCTGACAGGCGCACATACCAAGGCGATCACGCTGTCCAACGGCACCACCGTTGCCGCGCGTGCGTTGAACACCATGAAGGACCTCACCGACTACATCCACGACCTCGGCCTGCAGGCCGGCATGTACACGGACACGGGCGCCACGGGCTGCGGAGGCATGGACGGCAGTGCCGGTCACGAGGCCCAGGACGTGACCACGTTCGCGGACTGGGGTTTCGACTTCTTGAAGCTGGACCACTGCGGCGGCATGCCGTCCAGCTACCCCACGGTCAGGGACAACTACAAGGCGTGGGGCAGCCTCATGGCCGACGCCAAGACCTCCGCCGGCGTCAAGCACCCGATGGCGCTGGACATCTGCCAGTGGGGCGCAGCCTCCCCGGACGGCCCGTGGATGTGGGGCGGTGCCGCAGGTCGCAGCTGGCGGACCGGTCGCGACCTCTCGGGCAATGTCGGCTACGGGACGACGTCCAACGGCGGGTCGACCTGGGTCAACTGGGGCCAGGTCAACGAGAACTTCAAGTTGAACGACCACCCCAGCAATCACGCCGCCGGCCAGTACAACGACCCGGACTACCTGATGATCGGGCCCGGGTTCGGCAATGACCCGGCCACCGGGAAGCAGCAGACCCATGGAACATCGAGCACGCTGTACGGTCTGTCCCCGGACGAGCAGCAGTCCTACTTCGGGATGTGGTCCATCCAAGGTGCGCCGCTCGTGTTGGCGACCGACCTCACCGACCTCACCGCGGCGAGTGCGGCGATCATCGGCAACGAGTCCGTGATCGGGGTTGCCCAGGACAGCGCCAACCGCCAGGGGGAGAAGGTCCTGGACGACGGATCCGTTCAGGTCTGGTCCAAGCGACTGTCGGCCCGGGGCACCCGGGCCGTCCTGCTCCTGAACACCAGCAGCAGCTCGAAGACCCACTCGTTCACCACGAAGGACCTCGGCCTCGACGGCACGCCGGCGGTGCAGAACCTCTACACCGGTCAGAGCCTGGGAACCCTCAGCCCGACGGGTTCGAAGCCGTTCACCCTCGCCCCCCACCAGTCCGTGATGCTCAAGCTGACCGGCGCCACTGACCAGCGGCCGGAAACGCTCTTCGTCCCGACCGCGACGGGCGTGAGTCAGAAGAACTGGAACGGCACCTCCTGGTCCGCGTGGCAGACCCTGGCGCTGGGCACCGCGGGTTCGACCGGCCCCGGCACCATCAAGGGCGAGCCCGCCGTGGTCTCGACTGCCGGAGGCACGGACGTGTTCGTCCGGGGCGCGAACGACACGCTGTGGACGAACACCTACAAAAACGGAGCATGGGGCAACTGGTCCAGCTTCCCCGGAATGGTGCTGACGTCGAGCCCGACCGCGGCGAGCCTGGGTCGGGACCGCATCGACGTGTTCGCCCGCGGCACCGACGGTCGGATGTACCAGCGGACCTTCCAGCAGACGCCCGGCGCGGATGACAAGCCGGCGTACTGGTACGACGTCAAGTGGACGACCAGCTCGGTCGCCCACGCCGGCCCCAGTACTCCCACCGGGAGCGGCACCATCGTCGGCGCCCCGGCCGCGGTGGCATCGCTCAACCGCATCGACGTCTTCGCCCGCGGCAACGACAACGCGCTGTGGCAGAAGAGCTACGTCAGCGGCGAGTGGACGGGCTGGACCAGCCGCGGTGGAGCGCTGGCTTCGTCGCCGACCGCGGTCAGCGGCGGCCCCGGCCAGATCGAGGTTTTCGCCAAGCTGGCCTCCACAGGTAACGTCGGCCAGCTCAGCTGGACCGCCCCCGGTGGCTGGTCGTCCTCCTGGTACGACCTCGGCCGCGCGAGCGTCGGCGCGCCGACGGCTGCCCAGGTGGGTTCCCGGGTCAATGTCTATGCCCGCGCCACCGACAACACCCTGTGGCAGTGGTACCGCATCGGAGACGGACCGTCAGGCACCTGGCAGCAGTTGGACAGCACCCTGCAGCTCACCGGCAGCCCCGCCGCGGCGGGCCATTACTAGGAGTCGCGCCGGGTCATGGTCGTGATCCGTCCGCTGCGTCCACCCCGAGGCGGAGACTGATCCGACTCGTCCCCCGTGAACAGATCTCAGCTGATGGGCGAGGGCCGTACCCGCCGGCGGGTACGGCCCTCGCCCATTGGTGCGGCGGCTCCCTGCGCACCCGCACCCGTTTACACAGTCGCCGTAGCTCCAGAGCGTCACTCGGCGGGTGTGCTGGGTGACTGAGTAGCGCTTACTCAGGCACGCAGGATCGCCCCTTTCGACCATGGAAGTCCGATCAACCTCAGGTGGTGGTTTCCATGCGTCAGGTACTGCAGCGTCGAATCCGGCGTCCGGCTCCGCGGCCTCCACAGGACCTGCGGACACCGTCCGGCATGCCGATGCCCTACTGAGGTCTGGTGACCTCGTGAGGGACGACCAGGAAGCCGGTTCGGATCAGCCGCCCGGACCGCGGAACCGCGGGGATCTCCGGACGGGGCTGGACATGGCAAGGGATTGTCCGTGCTGTGAGAGCCGGCGGGGAGCGTCGGGTGGCCGGCAACGGCTCGCCCGGCGGCTGAGGGTTTGGTGCGAGGCCGGAGCGAGCCTTCGGTTGCTGGCGTGGGGCTACCGGCGTTCGGTGGCCGTCATCGTCCGTCTGCTCGCCGAGGACGGTGCACCGCTGCCCGGCTCTGTGCGCCACCGGCGCACCGCGTCGCGGTGCGCCGCCGCCGGCCCGGACGGGGTTGGGCCGGGACCGGGGGAGGGGTCGGGTCGCGACTCGGCAGACGGTCCGTTGGGCAGCGATCCGGAAGAGGGCGGCCCCCGCAGTCGCCACGTCATGGGGGAGGTGTTTCCGGGGCTGCCGCAGGGTCCGGGCCTCGTGCCCCGCCAGATGCGGCGTACGGCCTCGTAGGGGCAGGGCGGTCGTGGGCCTGTGCGTCGAACGGCAGTCCGCCCTCAGTTCGTGACCGCCGGTGTGCCGAACTTCCAGCACCGATCCGCGCGGCAGCAAGCTCGTCGTCAACCCATCCTCACCATGCCCGGTCGGATGCATGAGAGGTCGGACTATGTGGTGGAAGGTTGATCAATTGTGACAGCCAGAGTGAGCTCTTCTGCTTGAGCAGGCAAAAATAAGAACAGGAATCTCCAAACCGCTTGTGGATTCGGTACGCTAGCTCCGTCGCGACAGCGATTCATCCCAGGAATTGAGCTCTGCTCCGGGCTTGCGTTGCCCCCCGAAGGTCGGAACATCGGTCTGGCCTTCCGGGCGCAACGACGGAAGCTCCGTCCCCCCCGATGCGGCCACGGACCAGGGCGCCCTACCCCCTGCGCCCCCGAGCCGCGTGCGTCACCACACCCCCAAGTCAAAGGTCTCCCCTCCGATGGCATTTCGCCTATTCCCCTCCCGAGCCGCTACCGGCTTACCTGCCCTGCTCACCGGGCCCGCGCGGCGCCCGGCCTTCAAGGTCGCCCCGCTGATCGCGGCGGGCACCACGTGCGTCGTGGCCGCCGCTCAGGCGCTCTTCGCGTCACCGGTCGCTGCCGCCCCGGAACTCGTCGACCGCCACGCTGTGGTGCTCGTCAACTTCAAGAACCACCCTCTCGCCGACGCACAGAAGACGCATGACCTGGCCGTGCAGAACTTCTTCGGCGCTGGCGACTCCCTCGCCTCGTACTACGCGGAAAACTCCGGCCATCGGATGAGCGTCGTCCCAGCCAAGGGCGATGGCGTGTTCGGGCCGTTCACGATCGACCTGGACGACTCCGCCGCGTGTGAAACCGGCAAGATAGCCGAACTCGCCCGCAAAGCGGTCTCCGACGTGGAGTACGACCGCATCTCGGTCGTCTTCCGAACCGATTTCTGCGGCAGCTGGTGGGGGCTGGGCTCACAGCCCGGCCCCGTCACCTGGTTCCACGAAGGAGCGGTCGCCGACAAGGCCGCCGTCTACCACGAGGTGGGACACAACCTCGGATTCGCTCACCAGGAACGTGAGTTGTGCCCGGCCGGCACCCTTACCGACTGCACTCGCGACGGCTACAGCAGCCGCACTCCCATGGGCGCCGGCGGTGCGAAGAAGGGCCTGAGCGCGCCCGAGCTCCTGGCCCACCAGTGGCTCACGACCCAGCAGACCGTCACACCCACCGGCTCCACGACGGTGCGTCTCACCCCACTGCACACGGCGGGCACCTCCGGGGTCCGCGCGGTCGACCTTCCGCTCAACGCGCACGGCGACCGCATCGTCATCGAATACCGCATCCCCGATGCCGCCACCCGTGACATCGACATCGCCCAGGGTGTGAACCTCTACCGCGTCCCGGAAGGCCGCTACGACCACGCGGTCATGGTCAGCAATGCCAAGCGGGACGACACGTCGGCCCGCGGCTCGTTCGCAGCCGGCAGCACCCCGCTCACCGACACCGCGGCGCAGCTGTCGATCAGCGTCGAGCGGGTCAGCGCCACGGGGGCCGACGTCCGGATCCGGCTCGGCGCCGATGCCAAGACCGATCCGGGTGCGGCGCTTCCCGCGGCCCGACCCTCCGGGGTGCGTTCCCGGTCCGCCAGCACCGCGGCCCCGGCACCCCACACCACCGAAGACCCTGCTGCCATCGGCCCCGTCACCGTCGCCCCCGGCCCGTCGGCCCACGGCGAAGCGCTCGCCACCACCGGAGCCGGTCCCGCCGCCGAAAATGCCGTGAGCGCCGGCATCATCGGATGCGCCCTCATCGCCGTCGGCGGCGGCACCGTCTTCTTCCTGCGTCGACGCAGCGCGCGCGGGAGGCACTGAGACTCATCCGGCCCGGGGCGGCGGCATCCTCGTCGCCGACCCGGGCCCGTACCGCATCGTCGACCTCGGCAGCCTCGCGGCTGGCACGAAGATGTGGTGCGCACGTGTCAAGGCACCCTTACCCAGAAGCGGAAGGACTCCACGTGATCAGAAGAGCCTTGTCGTTCCTCGCCACGGCCCTGGCGACCACGCTCGCCCTCGCCCCGGCGGCGGATGCGTCGGCGGCTCCGGCCGACCCGTCGTACAAGGTGCTCGTGTTTTCGAAGACGGACACCTTCCGGCACGACTCCATTCCCACGGCCATCCAGACGATCAAAGATCTGGGGGCCGCCAACGGATTCACCGTGGACGTCACGGAGGACGACACCGTCTTCACCCGGACCGGTCTCTCCCCCTACAAAACGGTCGTGTTCGCCTCCACCACCGGCGATGTCCTCAACGACGCGGAGCAGGCGGCGTTTGAGGGGTACATCCGCAGTGGCGGCGGCTACGTGGGGATCCACGCCGCCGCCGACACCGAGTACTCCTGGCCGTTCTACGGGGAGCTCGTCGGTGCGTACTTCAAGACCCACCCCGCCCAGCAGCAAGCTGCTGTCAAGGTCGAGGACCTGGTTAACCCCAGCACCGCGCACCTGCCCGCATCATGGAGCCGTTTCGACGAGTGGTACGCCTACAGGTCGAACCCCCGGACCACCGTGCATGTCCTGGCGTCCCTCGACGAGACCAGCTACAGCGCCGGCAGCGGCGCCATGGGTGACCACCCGATCACGTGGTGCAAGAACCACCAGGGTGGACGCTCCTGGTACACCGGCATGGGCCACACCAAGGACTCCTATGCCGACCCGGCGTTCCGGAAGATGCTTCTGGGCGGGATCCGCTACACGGCAGGGGCAGTCAATGCCGACTGCACACCCTCGGGCGGCGGGACGGGCACCGTCCAAGCCGAGTCGTTCCAGACGGGGCAGGGTGTCCGGCCCGTCACCAAGGAGGGGGCCGACAACGGCCAGACGCTCGGCTACCTCGACCCGGGCGACTGGGTCTCGTACGCGAACCTCCCGGTCGGCGGATCGACCACCTTCAAGGCGCGTGTCGTTTCTGGCGGGGCGGGCGGCACGATCCAGATCCGTGACGGCTCCCCGACCGGCCCGGTCCTCGGCTCCGTCGCCGTCCCGAACACCGGGGGCTGGACGGCCTTCAAGGACGTCTCGACGACCTTGAAGGCCGTGCCCTCTGGTCGCGCAGACGTCCATCTGACCTTCACCGGTACAGGCTCAAGCCTCTTCGACGTCGACGACTTCGCCTTCAGTGCCCCGGCACCCGGCCCGATGCTCGGCCTCGCGGGCAAGTGCCTGGACGTCTCCGGCGCCGCCACCACGAACGGCACCCAGGTTCAGCTCTCCACGTGCAACGGCGGGTACGCCCAACAGTGGACCCGCACCCCGTCCGGTGAACTGCGCGCCCTCGGCAAGTGCCTCGACGTCTTCGGCGGAGGTATCGCCGACGGCACCAAGGTCGAGCTGTGGGACTGCAACGCGACGGGCGCCCAGCAGTGGACGCCCACCCCGGCCGGCGAGCTGCGCAACCCCCGGTCCGGCAAGTGCCTGGACGTCCTCGGTGGAGGTACCACCGACGGAACCAAGGTCCTGTTGTGGACCTGCTGGGGTGGCGCCAACCAGCGGTGGAGTCTCCCCGCCTGAGGTCCCATCCTGGTGGCGGACCCCCTCCCGCATTGCACAGGTAAGCGATTTCCCTGGGTGCCTTCCGTTCGTCGAGTTGTGGCCAGGTGGCGATGCGCCGCCGCGATCTCGCGATCGAGGGATTCACGGCTCTGCGGGCCGCGTACGCCAGGGGTCGAACAGTGGCTGCGCGGCACCCTCGGCGCAGCAGGGTCCGCGCTCGGCTGACACCTCCCCGAGGCACGCTGGCGGAGCGATCTGGAAGCACCCCTCACGGTGCGTGCTGCGGCCGTGACACTGCGGGTCTGCGGTCATCTGCCCGCACGCCGGGCAGCCGCCGCGCCGGACATGCCCCCTGGAGAACGCGCCATCGCCCGGCCCAACAGCGGCAGGGCTCGGAAAACAAGGCGCCGCGCGTGTTTTGCCTGTGTTGTGGGCGCCACGTTGCCGTGTCTGCTGGATCGACCTACCGTTCCGGATATGGCCACTCCTGTGCGGACTCGCTGGGGTGATACCGGCATGCCGGTGGAGTTGACGACCTTCGTGGGGCGTCGGGAGGCCATCACTGCGGTCAGGGCCGCGCTGTCCGAGTTCCGGGTTGTGACCCTGACGGGTATCGGCGGCGTTGGCAAGACGCGGCTGGCGATGCGGGTGGCTACCGCCCTTCGGAGGGCGTTCGCGGACGGTGTGTGGTTCATCGACCTGTCCGCGGCGACGACTCGCACGGCGTTGGACGCGTCCGTGATCGAGGCCCTGCGGATCCACGACCGGTCGGGGCATGAGGCCGCGGACGTCATCCTGGACTTCCTGTCCGAGCGGCAGGTTCTGCTCCTCCTCGACAACTGCGAACAGATCGTCGCTGAGGCCGCGTCCTTGATCAACAGGGTGATCCGCCGGGCGCCGCGGGTACGGATCTTGGCGACGAGCCGCGAACGCCTGTGGGCGACCGGTGAGTGTGTGTGGCGGGTTCCGCCACTGCGCGTCCCGGATCCGGATCTCAGAGTGGGAGGCGCGCGGAGTGCACCGGCGCCGGTGCAGTACCCGGCGCTGGTGCTGTTCGCGGAGCGGGCCGCGGCGGCCAGTGGGGCCTCCCCTGACAGGGAGGACTGGCCGGAGGTGGCGCGGTTGTGCCGCAGGCTGGACGGTTTGCCTCTGGCCATCGAGCTGGCCGCCGTCCAGACCCGGGTGTTCTCCCCGGGGCAGCTGGTCCGGCGTTACGACGAGCGGCTCGGGGCGATGGGCACGCCCGACCGCACGGTGCCCGACCGGCACCGCACCCTGGAGGCGGCGATCGAATGGAGTTATGAACTGTGCACGCCGCACGAGCGGCTCCTGTGGTCCCGGGCTTCGGTGTTTGCCGGCAGGTTCGGCCTGGATGCGGCCGAAGGCGTCTGCTCGGGCGAGGACCTACCGCGGGAGGAGGTCCTGGACATCCTCGCCGGACTGGTGGACAAATCGATCCTGGTCCCCGAGGAAGAACTCGGCGAGCTGCAGTACCGGCTGCTCGAAACCCTCGCCCAGTACGGGGCCACCCGGCTGCGCGCAGCGGGCGAAGAGGGGATGCTCGCCAGGCGCCACCGCGACTGGTACCTGCAGCAGACCGAGAAGATGGCCACGCAGTGGTGGGGCCCCGACCAGCTGGACTGGTCGCGGTGGTTGCGTCGTGAGTACCGCAATCTGCGGGCCGCTGTGGAGTACTGCGTGACGACGACAGGGGAAGGACAGGCCGGGCTGAAGCTCACCGCCGGACTGCTGCCGCACTGGCATGCGGGCGCTGAGGCGAGTGAGGGGCGGCTGTGGCTGGAGAGGGCCCTGGCCGCCGACACGGAACCCACCCTGGCCCGCGCGATGGCCCTCCGGAGTCTGGCCTCGATCTGCGCCAGGCGGGCGGACTACGCCCCTGCCGAGGCGGCCCTGAAAGACTGCCACATCGTGGCGCGGCACCTGAACGACCCGCTCATGGTCGCCCGTGCGCACAGCGTCGAGGCGGAGCTGGCGGTGAACCAGGCCGACTACGCCACGGTGCTCGCCCGCGCGAAGCAGGCACTGGCGTGCCCCGAGTACGCCGGAGGGCCGGAGCGGGCACAGCTGTTGGCCGCTGTGATCATCGCGCACGCGATGCTCGGCCACTACGACGAGGCGGTCAGCGCCCACGAGGAGGCAGAACGCTGCAGCGTGGAGTTCGGGGGGCATGCGGACCTAGTGTGGGCGCTGGCCGGCCGGGCCATCGCGGAGTTCGGCGCCGGCGACCACCAAGCGGTGATCCGGTATGCGAGGGAATGCATCCGGATCGCACGTGACTATGACAACGTGATGGGTCTGGCCACTTCCTTTTTGCTACTGGTTCGCTCCTTGGTGGCCGAGGGCGATTTCGGACGCGCCGCCGAACTCCTCGGAGCGCGTCGGCAGGTCTGCAACGAGCTCGGAGTACCTGCCCTCAGCGAGATGGAGTCCGCGGTGAATGATGCTCTCGCCGCGCAGCTCAGAGCGGAGCTCGGTGGGACGCCCTTCGAGGCGGCCGTGGCGCGGGGCTACGCCCTCGATCTCGACGCGGCGATCGACCATGCGCTCGGCATCGAAGGCGATGAACCCGGGCGGTCTGCCGATGCGGGCACCGCGGACGCGGAGCCCAGTCTGCTGACCCCACGGGAACGCCAGGTCGCGGGCCTGGTGGCAAGGGGCCTGTCCAACCGGAAGATCGCCGAGGACCTGGTGATCTCCCCACGGACCGTCGAAGGGCACGTGGATCACATCCTCACGAAGCTCGGCTTCACCTCTCGCGCCCACATAGCCGCCTGGGCCGCCCGTCAGGGCGGCTGACAAGGAGCAGCAGTCGCAGATGCGATCGTCCCAAGAGAGCGGGTGCAACCATTGAACATGGCAGATACCGTTCCGTTCCACCGCGGCTCCACCGGGGAGATGCCCGCCGAGCTGACGAGCTTCGTGGGGCGGATGGAGGACATCGGCAAAGTGAGTGCGCTCCTGTCCGATTCCAGGGTGGTCACGCTGACCGGACCCGGAGGCATCGGCAAGACACGGCTCGCCCTGCAGGTGGCCACTCGGGTTCGCCGGTCGTTCGGGGGCGGCATGCGCTTCGTCGACCTGGCGCCCCTGACGGACGGTGGTCTACTGGCCTACTCGCTGGTGGACGCACTGAGGATCGACAGCGCGGCCAGGGGCGGTGGGCTGGAGGCTGTCACTGCCTTCCTTCGCGAGCGGAACATGCTCCTGGTGCTCGACAACTGCGAGCACGTCGCTTCGGCCTGTGCGGAACTCATCCGTGTGGTCCTGCAGCAGGCCCCTGATGTCCGGATGCTCGTGACCAGCCGGCACTCCTTGGGCATGAGAGGAGAGCCCGAGTGGCCTGTGAAGGCGCTTCCGGTGCCGGCTCCGCAGGATCCGGGCGGTGGTCGTCCCATGACGCTTGCGGCTGCCGCCGAGTATCCAGGGATTACGCTGTTCGCCCAGCGCGCCGCAGCAGCGAGCGGATTCCTTCTCTCGGAGGAGAACGTAGCCACGGTCGCACTGGTCTGCCTTCGGCTGGACGGCCTGCCGCTGGCGCTCGAGTTGGCCGCAGGCCTGACTCGGGTGTTGTCCCCGGGGCAGATCCTCCAGTATATCGAGAACCAGTCTGGTGTCCTGGCGACGAGGGACCGCGCGGTCCCCACCCGGCAACGCTCCCTGAGGGCCACCGTCGACTGGAGCCATGAGCTCTGTTCGGACGAAGAACGCCTGCTGTGGGCTCGGTCCTCTGTGTTCGCCGGCTGGTTCGGCCTGGCTGCGGCCGAGGACGTGTGCGGCGGGGAGGACCTGCCGGCCGGGCTGGTCCTCGAGACGGTCACCGGCCTCGCGGACAAGTCGATCTTGATGAGGCAGGAGCGGCTCGGAGGCGTGCAGTACCGGTTTCTGGACACGCTCGCTCAGTACGGGCGGGAGCGCTTGCAAGAGTCCGGCCGTCAGCCTGAATTCGCCCGGCGGCATCGGAACTGGTTCCTTGCCGTGGCCACGCAGATGGAGAAGGAGTGGTTCGGCCCCGAGCAAGTCCGTTGGGCGGGGCGGATGCGGGCGATGCGCGCCGATCTGCGCGCCGCTCTCGAGTTCAGTCTCTCCGCTCCTGGTGAGAGCCAGGAGGCCATTCGGATCCTCGCGGCCATGGACGCATGTTGGGTTGCGTCCGGGCCTGTAGGGGAAGGCCGCCACTGGCTGAAGCGGGCGCTCGCCCTCGATACCGAGCCGTCACGTGCGCGGGCCGGCGCCCTGAGGACCTTGGGGCATCTTACCTCCATCCAGGGCGATCAGGCCGCTTCCGCAGGGGTGCAGCGGGAGTGCGAGAGCCTCGCGGAGCGATTCGGAGACCGGCCACTGGCGGCGAGTTCCCTGGCCAGTCAAGGGCTGATCGCCCTGAGCGACGGTGACCTGGCCGCGGCAGTCGCACTGGGTAAAGAAGCTCTGCGACGCCTTGGAGAGGTGGACGGGACGGACTCGGCCGAGCTGCAGGCCAAGGTGCAGGCGCTCCTCCTGCTGGCCCTGGCCCAAGACCAGCTCGGAGACTTCGACCAAGCCGCAGCAGCCGCCGAGGAGGCCCTCGGCTACTGCGTGAACCACGGGGAGCAGTGGTTTCGCTCCTGGGCGCTCATCGCCCTCGGCTTCGCCGAACTCGGCCGACTCGATCCGATCGCAGCAGTCGGCCGAGGGCGTGAAGTCCTCCGGATCGCGCAGGCCTTCAGGGACATCACGGGCACGGGCCTGGCCACCCTGCTCATGGCGGGGGCGGGTGTCGTCAGTGGCGAGAACGAGCGCGGCGCCGTTCTCCTGGGCATCACCGAGAGGCTGGGCGAGAAGGCCACGCTGCTCAGGTCCATCGCCTTCTACGACAGCACGAGGAAGCTCTTTGGGAAACTGGCCCGCGAGCAACTCGGCGAGGGCCCGTTCGACGCAGCCGTGGCCCGCGGGCACGGCTTCGGCATCGACCAGGCGGTCGCTTTCGCCCTCGGCGTGACCATTGGCGAGGATGCGACTGCCCGGACCGGGTCGCCCGCGTCTGGCAAGGATCTGCTGAGCCGCCGGGAGTGGGAGGTCGCCACTCAGGTCTTCCGGGGTCTGTCCAATAAGGAGATCGCCGCAGCACTGGCCATCTCCCCGCGCACCGCTGAGGGCCATGTCCAGAAGATCCTCGTCAAGCTCGGGTTCCGCTCCCGCACACAGATCGTCACCTGGATGGCCGGCCACTCAGACGCTTGAGCCCTGGGCGGTGATCCTCTACCGACCGCCGACGATGACGATTCTGGCGGGGTAGGGCCCGGCCCGCGTAGACCTTCCCCCCAGTACCTGGAACGTGCTGCCACACCTGCCATCCGGCACCCCAGGTACTACGCGGGTCGTACCTGGCAGCGAACAGGTAGTACTACGGCTGTGCGGGGTGGGTGGACCGGCGAGTGTGGATACATCGTCCGATTCATCCCTTGGAGTCCTGATGACTACAGCAGCCGTTTGTACCCGGCCTTGCGTCGTAGGCGCTTCCGGGCCGGATCTGACTCTCAGCACGGATCACGTCGCGGGCATCAGCGCGATGAGGCGGCGGCTGATCGAGACCCTCAAGGTTCGCGGATGTGCCGAGCCGATGGTCGACACGGTGGCGCTGCTGGCCACGGAGCTGCTCGGAAACGCGCTGACGCACGCCGACGTGGGCGGTGAGCCGTTCCCGGTCCGGCTGGACGTGTACTGGAACGCGTGCGGTCTGACGATCGTGGTGACCGACCCGGACCCGCGGCTGCCGGTCGTCACGAACGCCGACGACGACGCGGAGCACGGTCGGGGCCTCGAGCTGGTGCAGGCGCTGGCCACCCGCTGGGGCGCCTGCCAGGTCGCGGACGGCAAGACCGTGTGGTGTCACATCGCCTGAGCGGCGATGGACCGCCGGACCCGGCCCGCCCATCGACATGCACGTCTCTGTGCCCTGAGTGGTGACCCGGGGCCCGTTCCGGAGCGGCCCGACCCACCGACGCTACATCCCGTGAGCGGCTCTGCCCACGGCGCGGCTGATGCGATCACGGACCACCTCGGTGGAGACGTAGGAGAGCGCCTCTACCAGCGAGTCAGCGACGGCGGTGAACTGGCCCTCCTGCTGGCCCAGATGGGCGTCGAGGAAGGGGACCACAGACCCTGTGGCGGCACGGCGGGCCTGCCGTGCGTACAGCACGGTGAGGGAGAAGGCCCAGCAGGCGTGCAGGAAGCCGTAGACGGGGCGCTGGGTGCCTCGCCAGGGGGAGAAGAAGGTGACGTCGGCGGGGAGGTGCACGTCGTGCGCGGCCAGGGCGTCGTTGAGCCAGTTGTGGGCGGCCTCGTGGATCAGGTCGCGGGCCAGGATCTCGGGGTGGGCGGTGTAGTCGGTGAAGACGGTGCCGGGGAGGCGGGTGAGGGCCCAGCTGTGGAGGGTCTCGTCGAGTCGGCGGCGGTTGAGCAGGCAGATGACGGGGGCGTGCTGGGTGAGCAGGGTGCCGAAGCCGTGCTCGGTCGCGGAGGCGAGGGCGGCACGAACGAGGTCACGGGCCTCGGGTGAGGCCGGGCTGGTGTCGGGGCCTACGAGGTAGTACGCGGTTTCGGAGATCTCTGAGCGGAGCAGTTCCCCCGGGCGCGGGCTGAGCACGATGTGCGGGCCGGCCGACAGGTGGGTCAGGTCTCGCACCGTCGCATTGCGGTACCAGTCGAGGCGGTCCGCGTCCCGGGCGCGTGCGGAGTGTTCGGCGCCTTCGAGCAGGTGGTGGGCCACGGCGTAGTCGAGGGCGGACGAGCCGAGGCGGTTGCCGAGTACGGAGGCGACACGGCTGGTCCGTAGGCGCTGGTGGTCGGCGATGCCGTCGAGGGCGACCAGGACTTCCGGGGAGAGAGTGCTCATCTGGGGCTCCGGGGATGGAACGGGGCCGGGCGGGACGGGCCCGGCCCCGTGGCGGTCAGGCCTCGGTGGTGGGCTCAGCGGCGTCGGGCTGCACCGTGGTGGCCAGCCAGGTCTCGGTGGCCGCGTTGGAGGTGTGCGCGGTGGTGCGCACGGGGTCGCTGTCGCGCAGGGACGCGACTGCCTCCAGGAACTCGTCGAACGTCTTGTCTTCTGCCACTGCTCGCTCTCTCCTCTGGTCGGGGCCGTGGGTTGGGGGAGGGGCCGTTGTGGGGCGGGCCGCGGGGGTCGGTCATGGCGGCGAAGCCTCCTACCCGGAGACGAAGAGTGTGAGGAACTTGCGAACGCGGCCGGTGCGGACCGGTTCGGTGCCGTGGACGAGCTGGCTGCCGAAGAGCACGAGCGTGCCGGGAGCGGGTGCGACGCTCCATCGGGTGCGGGGCATGGTGCGGAACCAGGGGGAGGACATGTCCGTCCCGTCGTGTGCGAAGCGCATCCTCTGGGCGTAACCCGACCCTGTCGGCGCCTCGGCGGTGGTCCAGATGGTGTCGCTGCCCGTGGTCTCCACGTAGAACGCGCCGCCAGTCTCCTGGACGTCGGTGAGAGTGACCGTCGCGGCGGCGATCTGGCGGGGACGGGTGAGGGGATCGGGGGCGATGCCGTCGGCATGTGGGGTGACGTACTGGCCGGCACCGTATTCGAGGTAGATCCACGGCCGGTGGCCGGTGACCGACGGCAGCGTGCGCGTGATGGCGGGCATGTGGACCTTCAGGGCCTGGTCGAGGAGGGTGGTCGCCTCGCGCGGGATGTCGGTCATCTCGATCCGGCTGGCCGGCTCGTAGACGTCCTGCGCCTCGGCGGGGGAGTGACCGGGGATCTCGTGGATGGTGGTGCGGCGGCCAGTGCCGTACCGGTCGCGTCCGAGGGAGTTGAGCGTGTCGTCCATGACGAGGTTGAGTCGCTCGACCTCGTCCGGCTTGAGGAAGCCCTCCACGGTACGGATCGACAGAGTCTCGGCGATGTGGATCATTGCTCGCCTCCGCATGCGCAGGGGGTGGAAGGCGGGGCAGAGGCGGCCTCGGCCAGGGCCTCCGTGAGTACGTGTACGGCCTGGGCGAGGTCCTCGAAGTACTCGGCAGGCGTGGTGCCGGGAGCGGGTACGAGATGGAGGTCGAGCGTCGGATACACCCGGCCGGTGGTGCGGCACGTGAGCTCGCTGCGACCGAGGAGCAGCGAACACGCGCCGGGTAGGGAGGACTCGGCACGGCTGGCGGCTCGGCACAGGCGCGCTGCTGTACGTGTGTACTCGCCGCGGTCGCGCGGCAGGATGCCGACCGCGGCGAAGCGGGGCTCGGTTTCGGGGAGGCCGGCGTAGGTGTGGCCCTGGCAGCTGTCATAGGTGACGGTGTTCCAGCCCGCCGCGAGCACGTCGACGACCGGGCGGACGCCGGGCTCGATGCCCTCGTACCACTGAGGATGGTGGGGGTCGAGATCGTCTGCCTCGTGCACGCCGGGGAGGCCGACCGTGTTGATGTTGCCGTGGGTGCTGACTTGCAGGTGCGCGGGCGTGCGGGGCACCGTGGGGTCGTCCCAGCGGGCCAGGAAGGCGGCGACGTGGTGCATGTCGTTGGGGCGGACGGGACGCCAGCGCAGCCGGGAACAGGAGGTGCCGGGCGGTAGGTCCGGCTGGGCGAGCAGGGCTGCGACGCCGTCGATCAGGCGCATGCGATGGTCGCAGTACGCGTCTTCGTCGCCCGCGGCGGCGAAGCGGAGGCGGACCGCCGGGCAGCCCGCGCCGCAGGTGTCGCGGTAGTCGCAGGTCGTGCACTTCGTGACCAGGGAGCGTGCTTGCTGAAGCAGGGGAGAGCGGCCCTGGGCGCTGGCTACGTCCGGCTCGGCGTGCACGCCGCCGAGCGCGGCGAGGCCGGCCTGCGGCCAGGGCAGCTCGTCGCAGCTTCCCAGGCGGTCATCGGGATAGAGGGTGAGGACGTGGTCGCACTTCAAGTCGGAGAAGTGACAGGACCGGGTTTGTAGACCCCTTAGGCGGCGGATGACGGAGACGACGGGTTCCAGCTTGACGCGGCGGAACAGGCCGTCGCCGACCCAGTGGCGGGCGGCCTCCAGCACGAAGTCGGCGTACTGGCGAGGCGTGACGGCCCAGGCCGGGCCGGTGGGGCCGATGGCACGTCGCTGGAGTGCCCGACTGGTCGGCGCACGAGATCCGGCCGCCGTGGTCGACCGGGTGACCGCCGCGTCGAAGCACGGCACCAGGCTGACCGTCGTCACGGCGGGAAAGGAGGAGAGGTGCTCCATGACCTCGGAGGCCCGACCGAGGACGTACGGGGTGACGGCGCAGATGACGCCTACTCGGCGGTCCCGACGGCCGAGGAGTTCCAGGGCTTCGACCACTCGGGGATGCGTGGGGCGGCCGTCGTAACCGACCCGCCACGAGTTCCCGAGCGCGTCCCCGTCGAGGGAGATGCCGATCTCCAGCTCCGGACAGTGCCGCTCGAACAGGTCCAGCCAGGCGTCGTCGAGCTGGAGGCCGTTGGTCTGGAGGCTCACGCGGATGACGTTCGGCTGTGCGGCGAGCGCGTCCAGGATCTCCGCGATCCGTTCCCGGCCGGCGGTCAGGGGCTCCCCGCCGTGGAGCTCGACGCTGAGCGGACGCCCGGAGAAGATCGAACCGAGGCGGTGGACCTGTGCCGCGCTGATACGGGCACCGCCCGGTGACTCCTTGCGCTTCTCGAAGCAGTACAGGCAGTCGATGTCGCAGGTCTCTCCCCGGAGCTTGAGGATGACGGAGACCGCCGTGTCCGGTCCGGTGCTCGACAACGGGGCGTAGAGATTCTCCAGGTTCGTGGGTGCGGTGCGGGCGACGGGCATCAGAGGACTCCCGAGGAGGAGAGGCGCGGTCTACGCGCCATCGGTGGAAACCGTGGACAGCCACCCGAGAAGCTGTCCGCCGGTGATGGGGATGTGGACGTCGCCGCGGCGAAGGAACCAGCCGTCGGCGTACCGCTGGGGCAGCCAGCCGGCGTCAGGGGCGCCCAGGTTGGGGGGCTTCTGCAGCGGGTCGTCGACGGGCCAGCAGTCCAGGAGCGCTCTGGTCACGCGTCGCTGAACCGGACGGAACCACTCCCACGTTTCCGGGCGGGCGGGGTCGATCGGCGGATGGAACGGCGCGCTGGGTACAAGTAGCGGCAGCCACTTGTCGCCCAGGACCGGGTGGCCGGCCGCCGCGCAGCCGAGCGCGGCGAGACAGGTTTCCAGCTTCCGGCACACGACGTCGGCCGACTCGACCAAGCCGTCTTCGACGAGGCCGGTCAGGTCCTCGGCGAGACTCGCCGCCACCTCGGCCTGGTCGGCGACCGCCCAGCGTCGGTAGCCCTGGCGCTCCCCGGGAGCGAGCACCGGGTTCCATTTTCCGGAGCTGTAGGAGAGAGCGGTACGCAGACACATGAGGTCGTGCATCGAGGCGCGTACCCGGCGGAACGATCCGAGGTCGTCGCGGTGGACGTCGAAGGAGCGGAGCAGGTGACGGAGCTCTTCTGCCCGCTGCGGCGCCGTCGCCTGGAGGTCGACACGGACGCCGTCCACGATGCGCGACTCCCATGTCGGAAAGGCGCCGTCCACGATGCCACGCAGGTCGATGTCGCTCGCCGCGTGGGCGAAGCCGCAGGCGAGGGCTCCCTCCAGCCAGACCTCGCGGGCCTCGCCGGACGCGAGCAGTGCCTGGGCGACTCTGTCGGCGATCTCCCGGCGCAGTCGTGCCGATGGGTTCACCGGTGGCCTCCTTCGATCAGGATCTTGTCGTCGGCGGTGATCTCCCTGAGGAGATCGATGGCCCATCGGTCGAGCGCGCCGCGCACGTCGGACCGCTGGGCGCCGATGTGGGGCGAGGTCAGGAAGTTGAGCGGCGTCGTGGAGCCGGTGAGGAGCGGCAGGTGCTCCCGCTCGACCGGGTCGAGGGCGAGGCCCGAGAGCCTCTCGTCCGCCAGCGCCCGCAGGCAGGCGGCGACGTCGAGGGTCTCCAGCCGCCCGGCGCAGATCAGCAGAGGCCGCTGCGGAGCGACGCGTGTGAGGAAGTCCTCGCCGATGAGCTGCTCGGTCGTGGGACGCAGCGGCAGAGCGATCACGTGTACCTGCGACTGCTCCATGAGGGCTGTCGGCGACAGCTCCCGCAGACCGGGAGGGTTCGACGGCCACGCAGCGAAGGCCGTGCGGTCCATGAAGGGCGCGAGGGCCCAGTCGGCGGCCAGCCCTACCGGGCCCGCGCCCCAGATCCCTGCGGCCAGGCTCCCGAGTGACGCACCCATGCACGCCTGCTTCTCGTGCTGGCCGAGCAATAGCGCGTGCTGCCCCAACGGGATCCGCCGGGCCAGGGCGAGGGCGGCGGCGAGTACCCACTCGCCCACGGCGCCCGCGCCTGCCTCGGCGTTGCGGTGCAGTGTGATGCCACGGTGCCGGAGGGCGTTCACGTCGATGTGGTCGATGCCGGAGCCGGTCCGTATGACGTGCCGCAGACGAGGGAGCGCGTCGAGCTCCCGCTCGCCTAGGCGGACGCCGGAACGCAGGACGAGCATGCCCGTGTCGGCGGGCGGAGGCGAGTGCAGGTCCGGCAACTCGTGCACGAGGACATCGGGCAGGGCGCGGCGGATCGCGTTCGTGTCCGCCGCACCGCGTAGCACCAGGACAGTGTTCATCCGAGGGACTCCGGCTTCTCGTACCGGCCGAAGGCGAGATCGCCCTCGCCGACGACGACGGTCACGGGCGAAGGTGCGCCGAAGTACGCGTCGCAGGCGCGCTTCACCCCCGGGAGCCCGTCCCAGGCCCGCGGATTGACCGCGGTGTCCGCGTAGTCGTCGACGAGCAACACGCCCGTCGGGGCCAGGCGGGTGACGCAGTGCTTGAGTCCCGTGAAAGTCGAGCCGTAGAAGTCGCCATCCAGGTAGGCGAACGCGATCTCCTCGGGCAGCTCATTGGGAAGGGTCTCGTCGAACCATCCCGCATGTATGACCGGCGCCGGCCTGCCCCACGTCGTGTGCGTGGCGCGCACGTCGTCCGGGGACGACCGGAGCTCGCCTGTCGCCAGATGGTCCGAGTCCTCGGCGCCGGGCGCGGGCATGCCCTGGAAGGAGTCGTAGACGTGGATCTCGCGGTCGCGGTCGCGGTCGCCCAGCGAGTCGAGCACGCTACGGATCCAGAGGGCCATCGCGCCCCTGTAGCAGCCGAGTTCCACCACGGCTCCCGGCAGACCGCAGGCGGTCAGGTCGGCGAGCTCGTCGGCGACCACACGGAGCCGGTCGGCACAGACCGTCCCGGAATGCTCCCGTAGCAGCCACTCCCGCAGATCCTTCAGCGTCGGATCCATGAAGGTCACCACCTGTCCACGAAGGGGTCGGCGAGCTCCCCGCTCAACGCCGCCGACAGCGGCCGGTTGATCCGGGGCAGCAGGTACACGTCGCCCAGACGTTCCAGCGGAACCCACTCGAAGCCCACCTGGATGGGGTCCGGCGGTTCCGGCATGCGCGGCTCGGCGTCGTCCACCTGCTCGGCGAGGAAGTTGAACTGGACCTTCTGTACGTCCCCGAACTCGCCCTGCCACGACTCGGGGACGTACTCGACGACGCACAGCAGACGCCGGGCCACGACCTGGAGGCCGGTCTCCTGGGCGACCTTGCGGTTCACGGCCTGGCGCAGGTCCTCGCCGACCTGGGCCTTGCCGCCGGGAAGGTTGTAGTGGAACCCGGCCTCGTCGTCGTACGACAGCAGCAGGACGGCACCGTCGCGCACGATCGCCGCCTTCACGGAGACACTGATCCGAGGCAGTTCGGGCGTCAGAGGCACGACAGCGCCTCCGGTTCGCCGACGCGCATCAGGTCGCCGACCTCCGCCAGAGACCCCGCGACGGTGGAGCGGAAACTCCCTCCGCGCCGGAACTGACGAGCGGCGGTGCGCATACCCGCGAGGGCGGCACGGCTGAGCTGGTTCGCGTAGATACAGAGGCCGAAGCCGGCCTCGCCGAGTTCAGCGGCGCTCAGGTCAGGGAACGCCGTCGGCACGCTGACCAGCGGTACGCCGTGACTCCACGCACGTCCGATGCCCCACGCCTGATCACCGGTCGCGTCCTTGGAGTGGATGAGTACCGCATCCGCCCCGGCCTCGGCGTACGCCTCGGCGCGCGCGATCGCCGTGGCCATGTCCTCCCCGGCGATCAGGGCCTCGGTGCGGGCCACGACCACGAGGCCGTCACCGGCGACCTTCCGTATACGCCCCACCTGCTCGCACAGAAGGTCCCGGTCGGCGAGCTTCTGGGCCCGGTGGGCCGCGAAGCTGTTGCACTTCGGGTACGCGCTGTCCTCGACACACACCGCAGCGGCTCCGGCGCGCATCAGGTCGTACGCGAACCGCTCCGCCGTGCGCCCCGAGCCGCCCGCGTTGTCGATGTCCACGATGACGGGCAGTTCGGTGACACGGCCGAGTGAGGCGACCACGTCGGACAGGTCCCGGGGGCCCAGAACGTTGGCGTCCGGCAGCCCGGAGGCCGCGGACACCTCCAGACCGCTCACCCACAGGGCGTCGAAGCCCGATTCCGCTGCGACATGCGCGGCGAGCGCGTTGACCGCACCGATCGCCAGGAGCGGGTGCTTCCGCTCGCTGTCGGCGAGGGCCTCACGCAGATGCATCGCCTTCGTGCCGTCAGTCATGAGTTTCTCCTCCTTCCGCACGGGCGGCGAGCGACGGCACCAGCTGCCGTTCGCGCAGTACGTCCCAGGCGGTGAGCAGCACCTCGGACCGGGGCCGGCGGGCGTCCAGGCGGACCACGTCGCCGAGGAGCGGGAACTCGTCGGGCTTCGTGACCACGGCCTCGTAGGTCTCGCGAACCCGGCTCTGGACGTCGTGCACGTCCCAGTCGGCCCGGACGGCGTCACCCTGGCGGGCCTGCGCCCGGCTCATCGAGGCGTCGGTCTCCAGGTCCAGGACGAGCGTGAGATCCGGGGCCGCGGTGAGCTGCGCGGCCAGCACCTCGTACGTCTCCGACACCCTCATGTCGTGTTTCACGGCGAAGAAGGCCAGCTCGCTGAGGAGCCAGCGATCCGCGATCACGGGCCGGGCCGGCCGCTGGGGGAGCACGAGGCGATCCAGCGTGGCCCGCTTGTCCGCCGCGATCGCGGACAGGTAGGCGTCACGGTTCCCGGCGTTCGGCTGGTACTTGCCGGTGACGATGGCGGCGGCCTGGTCTGCGGCAAGGAAGTTGGTGGTGAGCATGCACAGCGGGGTGACGCCGTAGAGCCCCTCCCAGAGCCGGAACAGGCCCTTGCGCAGCGTCGTCTTGCCGGTGCCGTCGAGCCCCTCGATGACGATGAACGGATAGCGGTGGTTCATTCGACCTGCCCCGCCCCCGTGCCGCCGGCGTACTTGGTGAAGCGACCCCGCCAGCGCGCCGTGGTGGACACCAGGTCCACCAGCCGCAGCTCTGCCAACTCGTCGATGAGGCGGGGGAGCTCGGGCTCGGCGCAGATGCCGGCCTCGATGGCCCGGCAGTACGCGGCGCGGAGGGCCGGGTCATCGTCGGAGTCACGCAGCGCCGCCTCCAGCACCCGCGTGGCCATGCCGTGGGCCACGACGCCCACCGCGGTGCCCAGGGCCCGTTCGTGGAGGGGGCCCGGGTGCGGCTCCAGCGTGATGTGGTGCACCCCGCGGTGGCGGATGACCGTGAAGAAGCCCACCCACCACGCGGCGGCGGCGGCGACGGCGGTCACGGCGTCGGACCAGGACGCCCCTGTCTGCCCCGCGAGGACGTTCTGGGCAGCGGTGTCGGCGGCGCGGTGAAGCGCCCCGCGCCGGTTCCGCGACTCCGCTCCGTGCCGCTGGGGCAGCTCCCACCAGAAGCCGAGCCCGGCGTCCTCCAGCAGCGCCATCGCGGGCCCGTCGCCTGCCAGCAGCGGAGACGGGCGTTGGGCCAGCACGGAGACATCGGCGCCCGGCACGTCCGGCAGCGCCTTCTCCTCGGCGACGGCAGCCCGCCATTCGTCGAGATGGAGATGGAGCCGCTGGGTCAGCAGCCCGTCCGCCAGCGTCTGCCAGGCATGGGCCAGCGGCGGCGAACCGGGTGGCCGGGGCGGCATGGTCAACGAGGTCACAGGTCGGATCCTCACGTCCGGGGAGTCGCGGCACGCGGCTCCGGTCGGTGGTGCTCCACCACGATGGCCGCCACGAAGGCCCACACCTATGAGTGTTTATGAGCCCCACCAGCGGAACGTGTCCGGGTGGTCGCAGAGCGAGAGAGAATGCCGACCATGGTCGACAGCGGACAGCGGCGGTGTACGCGCTGCGGTGCCCTTCTCAGTCGCTTCAACGCCGGTACACGATGCGCCTCGTGCCAGGACGGGCCGGCCGCCCGACGGGCCGACCCGGCCTTCTGGCGTGATCCGACGGTCCGGCGAGCCGTGGCCGCATGGGAACTCGGCACCGTCGTCAAGCTGTTCAGGAAGCACACGGGCCTCTCCCAGGCCGGCGTGGCGCGGATGGTCAGCATCGACCAGGCCGAGGTCAGCAGATTGGAACGTGGCCTCAAGCAGATCCGCGACCGACGGCAGTTCGTCCAGTGGACCGATGCGCTGGGAGTCCCGGAGGAGCTGCTCGGGCTCCTGCCCACGGCCGATCCGCACATTCCCGACGCCACGCTCCGACCGGGAACGGCAGACACTGGAGCCCGCGGGTACGCGGCGCTGCCGGAAGGTCCGGGCCAGCTTCTGTTACCCGCCGGCCGGTCCGTGTCGACGACGGCGCTCCCCGTACTGACCCTTCCCGCGGCCTCCTTCCTCGGGGACAGCCTGAGACTCGACTCCCGCCCGGAGCTGGATGCCTGGCGCACCATGCCGATGCGCGCGCTCGTCGTCGCGAACCGCACGGTGGACGGGGCGGTCCGGCAGTTCGTCACCGACGCCCGACCGAGCGGCGTACGTGCCGCCGCCTCCGACCCGGTCGACATCCCCGCCGCGTACGAACTGGACGACCTGACTTACGGCATCCTGTGGGCCGTATCGGGATTCGAGGCGGCACTGCTCGGCGACGACCAGACCCTGCACACCTCGCTGGCTTCGCTCACCGCTTCCCCAGGCTCGCCGATCGCCTCCGACCAGGGACTGACCGAGGTCTCCCGGATGCTCATCGGCTCGGAGACCGCCGCCCGGTACATCCTGGGCCAGCGTGACCACCTGGGCGACGCACCCGTCTTCTGGACCAGGGAACAGCGCGGTGAGGAGGCGGCCACCTGGCTGTTCTTCCGGCACAAGTACCGCTATCTCGAACGAATGGCACCCCGGCGTCCGGGCGGTACCAGCGGCCGGGGGTTCTGCGTCCCCGAGACGGCGGTCGCCTCCTCGCCGGCGTACGAGCGCGTTCTGCTCTTCCTCGCCATCGCGGTCATGGAGTCCTTCGGCATCCGCACCTGGGTGACCGGTGACGGAGGCTTCGCCCACACCGACGGCTTCGCGCTCTCCCACGGGCGCCGCGCCGTCATCGCCTCATGGGTACGCACCGATGGAGCGTCCCACCTCGCGGTCACCGCGCGGCCGGGAGCCCTCCGGACGTTCGCCGATGTGACGGGCCACGTCAGCCACCACTCGGCCACGGCGGCCGAGCGGGCCGGACAGCGCCTCGCGGCAACGGCGGAGTACCTCGGCCTCGACGCCTCCTGGCTCGGTCGCCGGTGCGCACAGTTGTCGGCCGTCGGCACGGAGCGGCTCGCCAGGCCGCGCAGTCGGCTGCTCGGCCTCGAAGGGCTGGAGGCCGCCTGCCGGTTCGTCGCCGAGCAGCTGGTGATCATTCCTCGGACCCGGACGGCGCCGACCCGATAGCCTGCGTGAACCACTCGTGAGGCCGCGCTCGGCGGCGTCCGGACAGGGGAGCAGGGATATGACGGAGTCGGTCAGGAACGTGGCGGTCTTCTCCCTCGGCGGCACTATCGCCATGACCACCGATCCCGCCACCGGAGGAGTCGTACCGGCGCTCTCGGCGCACGAACTCCTCGCTGCGGTACCCGCCCTGGCCACGAGCGGCATCGGCCTCAAGGTTCGGGACTTCCGACGTCTGCCCGGCGCCTCCCTGACCTTCGAGGACCTCACCGCACTGTCGGCCGCGGTCGCGGCGGAGCTGGAGACCGGAGACGTCGACGGTGTCGTCATCACCCAGGGCACCGACACCATCGAGGAGACCGCCTTCCTCCTCGACCTCTACCACGGCCACGAGCAGCCGGTCGTCGTCACCGGCGCGATGCGCAACCCCACCCTGCCCGGCGCCGACGGTCCGGCCAACCTCCACGCCGCCGTCCAGGCCGCCGCCGACCCCGTACTCCGGGGCGCCGGCTGCCTCGTCGTACTCGGCGACGAGGTCCACTCGGCACGGACCGTCCGCAAGTCCCACACCACCAGCCCCGCCGCCTTCACCTCACCGGCGTGCGGCCCGGTCGCGCGGATCGCGGAGAACCGGGTGCGGATGGTGGGTGGCGGCTTGTCGTCCCGTGGACCGTTGGTCGGCGCCCCCGACCGGGAGGCGCGTGTCGGGCTCTATACCGTCACCCTCGGCGACGACGGCGCCCTGCTCGACCTGTGGCAAGGCAACTGCGATGGGCTCGTGGTCGCGGCCTTCGGCGTGGGCCACGTCCCGGAGCGTCTCGTCGAAGGGCTCACCAAGCTCGCGTCCCGCATCCCCGTGGTCCTCGCCTCCCGCATCGGCAACGGCCCCGTCCTGTCCGACACGTACGGCTTCCCCGGCTCCGAGAAGGACCTCCTCGGCCGCGGGCTCATCGGCGCCGGAGACCTCGGCCCGTACCAGGCGCGGCTCCTGCTGCACGCCCTGCTCGCCCAGGGCGCCGACGGGGCGACGGTCCGCGCTACCTTCACCACCGCCTCCGCCCGCTGATCCCACCCCATCAGGAGACACCCGCGCATGCGTGCTCACGAGCTGACCGTCGGCCGTACCTTCGGCGTCACCTTCGACCACGGGGAGGACTTCTTCGCGGCGCTGTCCACCTTCTGCCGGGACAACGGCGTACGGCAGGGCTACATCCCCTCGTTCATCGGAGCCTTCGCGGAGGCCGAGATCGTGGGTGCCTGCGAGAAGCTCGCGGACCCGGACGCGCCGGTCTGGGCGAAGACGTACGTCACCAACGTCGAAGCGTTCGGCGCCGGCACCCTCGCTCACGACCCGGCCACCGGCGGGATACTCCCGCACATCCATGTCAGCGCCGGCCTGAAGGCCCAGTCGGCCGACGGCAGGACGAGCCACCTCCTCAGCGCCAAAGTCCAGTTCCTCAGCGAGCTGCTGGTCGTAGAAGTCACGTCGCCCACGATGACCCGGCCCCGGAACCCCGACCTCTACGACGTTCCGCTGCTCACGTTCGGCTGACCGGCAGGAGCCGCCTGAGCCAGGGGTGATCGGGCGCGATCACACTGATCGCGTCCGCCAGCCAGGTGCGTGCCGGAGCGCCGAGCAGCGACAGCACCGCTTCGAAGTCGATCTCGTCCTTCTCCCGGGGCGCCTTCGCCTTGTAGAAGAGCTGCACCTCGGGCGCGAGATACGGGATGCCCGTCTCGCTCGTCCGCCCGAGTCGGTCGATCGGGAGCCGGATCTCCGGGGTGCGCCGCGAGACCCACTGGGTACCCTCGGCCTCGTCCAGCATGAGCTGCACCGACCAGGGCGCCTCGGGTGTGCGGCGGCACCAGATGTCGTGGAGCGGCGGCCGAAGGACCTCTCCGGGACGCCACGGTCGAAGCTCCCCCTGGCCGGGCGGGTCCGCCACGTACAGGTCCCAGTCGGCCAGGAGATCCCGTACGCGGTCCTGGTCACGCCGGAGGACGAGGACGTCGAGATCGCCATGTGCGCGCAGCTCGCGGCCGACCGCGAGTTCGATCGCGTAGCCACCGGCGATCCACCACGGGAAGTCCGCCTTGGCGAAGACCGTGGCCACATCCTCGGGACGATCCGGCACCCAGCGTCCCAACACGTCAGCGCTCACCCGCTCATACTCCCAGTGACCAGACGGGCGGAGGTGAAGGCCGGCGGCGGGTCGGCGGTCTCGCAGGAGCGCCCTGTCGCCCACTCGCACCCTGCGCTCATAAACGCCCATGAGCATCAGGGGCACCGGCAGCCATCGTTGAGCGCGTGACTCGCGACCGGCCTCGTGGCTGGTGCTTGAGCCACGATCCTTCTGGGGCCGCGTACCCGAAGCCAGGTGCTCCCTGCGGCGTACGCCTTTCAGCGGCGTACTGGTCGTACTTCCGCGACCAAGCCGCAGCCCCGGGAGAAGGCCATCGCTGTCACCCACAGGAGGTCCGTCGCCCGATGATCAGCGCGCCATCCGCCGCTCTCGGCCTCGTGTACCGCTGGACCGACCACACCCTCAACCCGACCGGCGAAGCCCGCGCGGTCCTGCGACGCGTCCTCAAGGACCTGGGCCTGTCCGGGGACGTCATCAGTGACGGAGTCCTAGCCGTCTCGGAGCTCGTGGCGAACGCGCACGAGCACGCGTGTGGCCCGTACGAGGTGCACGTCCGCTCGGCCGCCGGGAGGTACATCTGCGAGATCCACGACGGGGACCCGCTGCTCCCCACGGGCCTCTACCTCGGTGCCACGCCCCCGCCGGACGTCGAACCGACCGAGGGAGCGGGCAGGTTGCTCGTCGAGCGGGGACGCGGCCTGCGCATCGTGAACGAGTTGGCCCGGGGGCAGTGGGGGTTCCACGTCACGGAACGTGGCGCCAAGGCCGCCTGGATCGTGCTGGCCACGGCGTCGGCGGACACGTCCGACGGGAACGACGCTGACGGTACTCGGGTATACCGTGTCGGGAAGGAGCCGAAGCTCCAAGGGCTTGGCAAGGCATCAGAATCCCACGAGGGCAGCGGTCAAGCCCGCCTCCGGCAGGAATCGGACAGAGATGCTCCACGTGCCCGGTGTGGCGGAGCTCCTCCCCTAGCCAACGTGTACGGTCCATCGAACAGCCTGGTGGGCGAAGGTACGGGGGAGTCTTGAATCTTCAACACAAGGCCGGGAACTACGTCAACGCTTCGTGGTCCATGGTGCGGCTGCGGGACCTGATCTACGACATGCTGGGTCTGCTGTTCACCGAACTCAGCGCCCATGGCGGGATGGCAGGAGACGACAACGCCGGCCGTGCCTTCGCCGCCGTGTACAAGCCGGCGGTGAAGACGGTCTTCGAGGCGGCAGGCCTCGCCCATCAGGTGATGGCGAACGGAGCCGGCGCCATGCTCAAGGCCGCCGAGGACTTCCTCAAGCAGGAGAGCGCGATCGCAGCGTCCCTGCTCGGCCAGAGCACAGCGCCCGACATCGGCTCCCAGCCCTCCAGGCCAGACTGCAACCCACGTGGAAGCTACAACGCCGAGGAACTGCCCGAGGTCGTCGGCGAGACCAGCTGGACCGACCAGTACCTGCTCAGCTCCCGCTTCCACGGCCAGCGCGACAAGCTCACCAAGACGGCGAACGCCTGGCGCTCGGCGGCAAGCATCCTCGACGACGCCTACTGGGACTCCGACAGCGCCTGGCGTACCGCGAGCGCCCAGCAACTCGGGGAGACGGCCGAGGCGGTCCAGACCTTCTTCACCGTGTTCGTGGGCAAGACCCCGCCTCCCTCCGAAGCCGGCGAGGAGGAGACCCTGATGGCGAACCTGCCGTCCGCGTGCCGGATGATCGCCAGCGCCTGCGAGGCGTACGCGGACCACATCGGCACTGCGCTCCAGCGGATCCCGGAAGAGGACAACCCGCTCATCGGCGAGCCGCTCGCCATCTGGGAGCGCCCACTCTTCGGCGGCGAGGGGCACGAGGGCGGGCTCCACGAACTCGTCACGGGCGACACGCGCATTGCCCGCCTGGGCAACATCCCGCCCGCGCTCGACAGCTCGGCGTCCAGGGTCCCCATGCCGCAACCTGACGGAGGCGGCTTCCTCCCTCTCCCGTCGCTGCCGCCCTTCCTCGCACCGCTGATCCGGCTTCCCCTCCCGGTCCCCGTGGTCTATCGACCGCCGACCGGGCCTCGCGTACAGCCGATGGCCGCACCGACAGCTCAGGACCCCCGCTTCCCGTCCCTCATTGCGCCCGAGCAGCAGAACTTCCAGACGTGGTTGAACTCCCTGCGCGCCGGAGATGTGTCCGGCGGGAATCCCGCCGAGATCGCCTACCAGAAGCGGGTCGCCGGATACCCGGAGTACGAGGTCCCATCCCGCTCGGCATCAGCGCCAACAGCACCCTGATGGTCGACGGCTTCCGTAACCGCGATGGCATGGCGATCGAGGCCAAGTACGTCAACAACCCGAACAAGCCGTGCTACCGCTCGCTCGACGAACTCCGCACGAACCACCGGTCCGGCAAGAAGGACTTCCTGTACGACAAGGACCGCAAGGAGCTCGCGAAGTACAACGCCGCTCTCAACGACCCTCGGAACAAGGAGATGCGAGGCGTCGAGACGGTCACCAACAACGCGGACTCCGTGGCCTACTGGCGCGTCATGATGGCCGCCTACGGCGTCAAGGGCTACGCCCGATACGTACCCTGACCAACCGCAGCAGCACACGACGAGAGAGCGAACGCGTGGACGCGTCCGAACTGGCCGAACTCCGCACCATGTACGTCTTCGGCCCGGCCGAGGGTTCCGCATGGGGTCTGACCTACGAGGGGATCGAGGCCAAGCTGCGCGAGCGGAAGATGGACACGTTCGTCCGTGTCGAAGAGGGGGACGAAGGCCCCGTGCACGGGTCCGTCATGCACTTCGGCATCGCGCTCGGCGAGGAGGAACTGGAGGGCATCGCCAAGCGGTCCCCGGAAGGGGTCGCCATCGAGGACTGCACGGCCCATGCCGCAGCGGAGTTCGCTAAGTGGCTGTGGGACAGCGTCGTCCCGGACGGCACCAGTATCACCTTCAACACGGAGTGGGGCCTTGAAGCCGACCTGGCCGACGCGCTTGTTCCCGACGTCCCCCGCCCCCGCCTCGTGGCCACCTTCCTTGCTCACCTCGAAGCCACCGGCGGGCTGGACTGAGAGTGAGCATGTCCCTGGGGATCACGGCCACGTGAGCGACAGGCGCAGGGCTTGGGCACTATGACAGAGAAGAACTTCCGAACCTCGGGCGAAGAGGCCGTTCGCGGTGCCCGCCCAGTTGGCGCTCCGGTCATCCTGAGGCTGCGGGGCTGGACCGAGGCCGGCGTCTGGCCACGCCTGTACGCCGCCCTACTGACCGAGCTTCGCCACGCCGGCCTGTTGGACCTGAACGACTGCTCCGTAGACGGGTCGCACGTCCGGGCCCTCAAAGGGGGCATCATGTCGGACCCTGGCCGGTCCCCCGTGCCCGTCCCGGCTCCAAGTACCACCTGATCGTCGACCGACGTGGAACCCCGCTCGCCGTCATGCCCACCGGCGGCAACCGGCACGACGTCACCCAGCTCCTGTCGTTCCTGGACGCCATCCCATCGATCCGGGACTGCTGGGACGTCCCCGCCACAAGCCCCGTCCGTATGCCGACCGGGGCCACGACTTCGACAAGTACCGCCGCCTGCTGTGGAAACGTGGCATCAAACCCCTGATCGCCCGACGCGGCGGCGCCCACGGCTCCGGACCGGGCAAGGTGCGCCGGGTGGTCGAGCGCACTTTCGCCGGCTGCACCAAATCGAACAACTCCGCACCCGCTACGAACGACGCGCCAACCTCCACCACGGGCTGCTCGAACTGGCCTGCAGCCTGATATGTCTTCGCCGGCGTGCGGACAGCCAACCGCTGTGTCAGTAACGGAGGCGAGCCTCAGACCCATCGATACGCACCATGCAGTTCTTGAAGAGCTGCAACGGAGGCTGCCGGCCGTCAACCGGAGCCAGTGTGAGCCCCAAGTCCTGCAACGGCTTGGCCAGGGCGACGAACCTGGCCCCATCCGGATCCGGGCCTCTGAAGGCCGCCCAGGCCTCGAACAACGCCCTCACGCTCTCCCCGCCTGGTCCCGGGGTGAAACGCGCCAGGAAGAACGGCTGATCACAGCCGTACTCACTGAGCTCACCGACCAGGACATCTCCCCGCAAGAGCCGCCACTGCGTCATCTGGTGCCCCCGTCCTCCACCGTCCGGTCGAGGTCGCATCTTCGCAGCGCACATCCATCTGACCAAGCGCGTCATTCTGAAACGATCAGCGAGCCTTTTCCAACCTCACACTGAGGCGTGATGAAGGACGAGAACGGCTTGGACGATCGCGGTGATGCGGTTGGTGCTGCAGCGGAGCTTCCGTAGGAGTCGCCAGCCCTTCAGGGTGGCCATGGCCTGCTCTCCGAGGCAGCGGATCTTGGCGTGTGTGCTGTTGTGCCGGTGCTGCCACCTTCGAATGCAGTTCACCGGCGTCCGTACCGGTGCTGACCTGCGGCGGAGGTGGTTGTTGGCCAGTCGTTGAACCTGGCCGGACGGTGGTGAATGAGACCAGAACTGAGACCGGGGAGTTGCTTGTCCGCGTGAGGAGCACCGGGTGTGGTGAACGGTGGTGGTCAGCTGGATGCGAGTGCTTCGGCGGGGGAGGTGCGGGCAGCGCGGGTTGCCGGGTAGAGGCCGGCGAGGGCTCCGATGGTGACGGCGGCCCCTACGCCGGCGAGGACGGCTTGGGTGGGGATGGTGACGGGCCAGTTCTGGTTGAGTGCCCAGCCGACGCTGACGGCCAGACCGATGACCACGCCGCTGATGCCACCGAGGGCGGAGAGGGCCACAGATTCGGTGAGGAACTGCAGCTTGATCTGGCCGCGGCCGGCTCCGATGGCCCGGCGCAGGCCGATCTCGGCTCGTCGTTCGAGCACGGAGATGACCATGGTGTTGGCGACTCCGATACCTCCGACCAGCAGGGCGATCGCTCCCAGCCCGAGGAACATCAGCTTGAAGGTGTTCTTGACGGCGAGCGCGGTGGTGAGGGCGTCGGAGGGGCGGCTGATGTTCACCTGTTCGGGGTGCTGCGGGTTGACCGTCTGTGCGAGAACGTCGTGCACGTCGTTGACCGCCTCGTCGGCGGAGCGTACGTAGATGGTGGTCGGGTGTCCGTCGAAGCCGAGCTTGGCGGCGGCGTCCCAGCCGATCAGGGCGGAGCGGTCGATCTCGGGGGCGAGGGTGACGGGGCTCAGAATGCCGGCGACGGTGAACCACTGGCCGCCCAGGTAGACGGCCGTGCCGGGGGTGTGGATGCCGAACCGGTCGGCGGCGACGGAGCCGAGGACGACTGCGGGGTATTGCTCGGTGGCCGCGTTGAGCCAGGTGCCCTTGGCGATCGTGGCGCCGATGGTGGCGGGCAGGTCGAGCCGGGTGGCCTGGACGGCGATGCCGGCGGTGTCGCGCTGGTCGGTCTTGTCGTTGCGGTGCACGGTGGCGTTGGAGACCGTGCCCACGGCGGAGACCTGGCGCACGGGTGCGATCCGGCTCACCATGGTCGCGGATTCCGCGGGCAGTTCGGACTTGGTTCCGAACGGGTCCTGTCCGGTGGTGGCGGTGAGCAGGTTGGTGCCGACCTTGGCGATCTGGGCCTCGATCTGTGCCTGACTGCCGGCGGTGATGCCGAGGATGGCGACCATCGCGGCGATGCCGATCGCGATGCCGAGGGCGGACAGGCACGCGCGCAGCGGGCGCCCGCGGACGCCGACCAGTCCGACACGGATGACGTCGCCGGGGCTGAGGCGGGCGGACGCCGGTAGTGGGGCGGGTGCCTCGGTCCGGGTCGGTGCGGTGACCGTGTTCACGTCTCGTCCCTAGGCTCGTAGCGCGGCGGGGGCAGTATCACCGCGGCTGTCATCGGGTCGAGTGGTTCGCTGTCGTAGCGAATGCGGCCGTCGAGGATCTCGACCCGGCGGGGCAGCGATCGGGCGATGGTCTGGTCGTGGGTGATGACGGCGATGGTGGTGCCGTCGGCATTGAGCTCGTGCAGCAGCCGCATCACCTGGGTGCCGGAGGCGGAGTCCAGCGCTCCGGTGGGCTCGTCGGCGAGCACGATCGCGGGCCGCCCCACCAGGGCGCGGGCGATGGCCACGCGCTGGCGTTCACCGCCGGAGAGTTCGTGGGGCCGGTGGGCGAGCCGGTGGCCCAGGCCTACGCGTCCCAGCGCCTCGGCGGCGAGGGAGCGGCGGCGGCGTCGTGGCACACCGTGGTAGAGCAGCCCGGTGGCGACGTTCTCCACCGCGCTCAGGTGTGGGGTGAGGAAGAACTGCTGGAAGACGAAGCCGATCCAGCGGGAGCGCACGGCTGACAGCTGACGGTCGGTCAGGCGGGCGGCGTTGTGGCCCATCACCCTGACGTGTCCAGCGGTTGGCCGGTCCAGGGTTCCCATGAGCTGCAGCATCGTCGACTTGCCGGACCCGGAGGGGCCGACGACGGCCAGCAGCTCGCCGGGCCATACCCGCAAGGAGACCTCGCGCAGTGCGTGTACGCCCCCGGGGTAGGACTTGCCGACGCCGTCGAGTTCGATGACGGGGATCATGAGGAGGGGACCTCCACTTTCACGCCTTCGTGCAGGTCCGGGCTGGTGACCTCCACGTTGCCACCGGCGAAGATGCCGAGCGTGACGGGCACCAGGCGGGTGGTGCCGTCGTCGGCCACGACCTGGACGGCGTAGGCGCCCTGGACGGTGGCCAGCAGCGACGTCACCGGTACGGCCAGCACGTTCTTGCGCTCGTCGCTGGTGAACAGCACCGTGACCGGGGCCCCGTCGAGTCTGCCCGCGTCCGCGGGTTTGTCGAGCGTGACCTTCACCTTGATGGTGGCGTTGTCGGTGCCGGAGCCGGCCTGGCTGTTGCCTGCCGGGCCCGCCCTGCCGGCGTTGTCGGGGGCTGTGGCGACGGTGCCGACGTCGCTGATGTGACCTGAGGTCGTCGTGCCGCCAGGCAGCTGTACCTGCACGGCCGCTCCCTGCTTGGCCAAGGCCACCTTGCCGGTCGCCAGGTTCACGCTGACCACCCGGTTCGTACCGGTGGCGCTCAGCACCGTGCCGGAAGCGGGGGCGCCGACCGTCCCGGTGACGGAGGCGACCCGGATCGCGGTGGGCTCCACCACGACATCCCCGAGCGCGACCGTGCCGGTCTGTGACCGCCCCTGAGCCTTCTGCCAGCTCTTGACCGCCTGGGCGGTGGCATCGCTGAAGTGCTTGTCGTCGGCCAGGTCGCTGCCGTAGCCGAGGGCCTTGAGATTCTCCTTCAGCTCCTGCACGTCCGCACCGTCGGACACGCCCACTTTCAGGTCACGCCAGGACGGGACCGACCCGTACAGCAGCGGAACCGGCTTGTCATCCACGCGGTAGACCTGCTGGCCGCGCTCGATGGTCTGTCCCTGAGCGGGCAGCCACGTCAGCACGTTGGCACCCGCGTTCGACGCACCGGACGTCCTGGATGGGCCGCCACCCGCCGTGCCGGGACCGGAACCGGAGCCCGCGGTGATCGTGTAGGAGCCGTCGAAGCCGAGCGTCCCGTCGACCTTGTCCTGCTCCACCAGGTCGGTTCTGGTGACCGCTGCTGTCGTCGGCCGGGCCGTGCCGGCTACCTGCTTGTCTCCCGTGGGGCGGACCGCGAGGTACGCTGCGGCGCAGCCTGCCACCAAGACCAGCGCCGTGCAGACGACCAGCCAGCGACCTCCCCGCCGGCCAGGGCGCGCCGCCTCGGAGGCAGGCGTGCCGGGTACCGGGAGGGCAGCGGTGATCGGGTCGGGGTCGGGTGGGCCGGTGACCGTGCCGGGGCCGGCCGCTGCGCCGTGGTCAGGGTTCATTGGCACGTCATCCTGTTCTTGTCGGTGGATCATCCCGCACCGCTCCCGGGCGCAGAGCCGGCCGGCTTCGACATGACCGACTGGCACGCCTTGTTCGCCGCGTCCATCTTCTGCGGGTCCACATTTCCTTCGACGCGCAGCGAACCGCTTCCGTCCGGGTCCTGCATGTTCACGCCGTGCTCGCGCATGCACTGGGCCATCTTGGTGAGCATGTCCTTGGCCTTCGGGTCGTTCATGTTCGAACCGCCGGCGCTGAGGAAATGCTGGCATTCCTGCAGGGCCGCCTGCACCTTGGTCGGGTCCTGGCCCGGACCGCCGAGCCTGACGGAACCGCCCGCCTGCGCGTCCGGCACGTCCACGCCCTTGTCGCGCATGCAGCGGGCGAACTGCAACTGTGCGTCCTCGGGGTTCGCCGCCCCCGGAGACGGACTCGCCGAACTCCCGGCTTGCGAGCCGTTGCCGAGGCTGGCCACCTTCGGGCCGCCGTCCTGGCCGCCGCCGCAGCCGGCCAGCACCAGTGCCGCCACTCCCACCCCCACACCGGCCAGCCCCCGCCGGAGCCTGGAAGGCGTGCGCAGCGTGGGAGCAGGCCGGATCAGTGTGCTGATCTTCATCTTCTCGTACCCTTCGTCCTAGGGCCGGATTCGGCCGTCGGCACCAAGGAATACGCGGCTCGGCATTTCATGGGCGTTCCAGTTTTCTGTTATGCCGCAGAAACATTCGACGCGATACCACTTGGCGCAGGGAAAGCCGGCGCCCGATATATGCCCGGCGGCGACCCGCGGACAGGAAGAAGGGAACGAGCGATGCGCGTACTGGTGGCCGAGGACGAGCACGTGCTCGCCGACCTGGTGGCAGCGGGTCTGCGCGCGTACGCGATGGCCGTCGATATCGCCTACGACGGCCCCAGCGTCCAGCAGCGGCTGGCGGTCAACGACTACGACGTGCTCGTGCTGGACCGCGACCTGCCCGGCGTCCACGGTGACCAGATCTGCCGGGAGCTGACCGGGAGAGGCGCCCGCACCCGCATCCTCATGCTCACCGCAGCCGGCACGGTGGCCGACCGGGTCCAAGGACTGCGGCTGGGCGCCGACGACTACCTGCCCAAGCCCTTCGAATACGACGAACTGGTCGCCCGAGTCCAGGCGCTCGGCCGCCGCACCCAGACCGCACTGCCGCCCATCCTGGAAAAGGGCGGCCTCGTGCTCGACGCCGCGAACCGCCAGGTCCACCGGAACGGCCGCTATCTGGCGTTGTCCCGCAAGGAGTTCGCCGTCCTCGAAGTGCTGCTGCGGGCCAGGGGGGCGGCGGTCAGCACGGAGGAGCTGCTGGAACGCGCCTGGGACGAGAACGCCGACCCGTTCACCAACGCCGTCCGCGTCACCCTCTCCAGGCTCCGCAGCAAACTCGGACAGCCCCCGATGATCGAGACCCTGCCTGGCATCGGCTACCGGATATGAACGCGGCGCCCGTGCACCCCAACCCCGTCCACCCGCCCGTCCAGGCCGACCACCCCAGGAAGGTACGCCGCCTGCTGCCGACCGTACGGGTCCGCCTGACCGCCCTGTACGGCGGACTGTTCTTCCTCGCCGGCACGCTACTGATCACCGTCATCTACCTGTGGTTCCAGCAGCGCACGGCCACTGCTAGGACCGTGTCCGTCGGAACCGAAGCGGGCACACCGCTCGGCTCCCGACCCCCCATCGTCGGACCGCTCCCCTCGCTGCCCGGGCAATGGCGGCAGTCGGCCGTGCAGCCGCCGAACATCGTGCCGGGGGCGGTGACCGACGCCATCGCGCGATACAGGCACGAAATGCTGCAGGAGCTACTGACCGTCTCCGGCATCGCACTCGCCCTGCTGGTGCTCCTCGCTATGCTGCTGGGCTGGTGGATGGCCGGGCACGTCCTGCGACCGGTCCACGCGATCACTACGACCGCCCGGCGGCTGTCCTGGGAGAACCTGCACGAACGGATCGCCCTCACCGGCCCCCGCGACGAGTTCAAGGAACTCGCCGACACCTTCGACGACCTCCTTGACCGGCTGCACAACGCCTTCTCCAGTCAGCGGCGCTTCATCGCCAACGCCTCCCACGAACTACGCACCCCCCTGACCATCCAACGCGCCGCCATCCAGATCGGTCTCGCCGACACCTCCCCCTCACCCGACAGCCTCAACACGGTCAGGCAGCAGCTCCTCGACGCCAACCGCCGTGCCGAACGCCTCATCGACGGACTGCTGCTCCTCGCCCAGGGCGAACAAGGGCTCACCCACCGCGAACCGGTCGCGCTGGACGAAGTGGCCGCCGAGGTGGCCCGCCAACATGAGTCCGTCGCGACCGCCTCCGGCGTCACGGTCGACCTGGACCTGCACCCGGTCAGCGTCCTGGGCAACCCGGTCCTGCTCACCCACCTCGTGACCAACCTGGTCCAGAACGCGATCCGGCACAACCACCGCGGCGGCGCGCTGCAGATCCGCACATCCCCGCACGGTGGACTGGTCGTCCACAACAGCGGACCCTACGTGCCCGCGGACACCCTCCCCGAGCTGTTTGAGCCCTTCCGGCGAGGCGTCACCGCTCGCACCGGCTCCACCAAGGGCGCCGGACTGGGCCTGTCCATCGTCCGCTCCATCGCCCAGGTCCATGCCGGGACCGTCACCGCCCGTCCGAACCCCGACGGGGGCCTGGAGGTCCACGTCAGCCTGCCTCAACTACCCACCGTCGCCATCGGTACCCGCAGCCCGCAGCCGGCGCCCGCCGGGTATCGGTCCCCGCAGACCAACAGCCCCGTATCGCCCAGCACGTGAGGTGTCGGGTGCCCTTCGGAACCAGAGGTTCGAGTGACCTCGGCCAGAAGTTCGCTCTGGGCTCCGCTGGCTCGCGGCAACACCGCGATGCCGCCCAGAGGCTCCTGATCGATGCTGATGACAGTGCCTGATCGGGTGACCTGAACCGAATCTGCAACCACGGAACGATGAAGGCCCCGACCGCACTGCGGTCGAAGCCTTACGTTTGCCCTGGCGGGCGGGTGCGGAGGATACGAGATTCGAACTCGTGAGGGGTTGCCCGCAACACGCTTTCCAAACGTTCGTATGGCCGTACGCCGGGGGTCATACCCATCCTGACCTGGGGCGGAGTGTTCGGGTTGGCCCTTCGGGACGTGTCCGGACGGGGATGAATGAGACCAGAACTGAGCCCACCGAGGGTGGGCAGAACGCCGACTCGCAGGGTCATCAGGCCGATGGGCCGGGACCCCGAGCCCTCGGCGGTGTCATCCGAGACCTGCTGCTGGCGCCCGCCTGGTGAGATCGGGCTGAAGCCGCTGGGCGCCCGTCGGCCGGATCTACTCACTCACCACGGGCGCAGCAGGGCGTGACGCATGTCACATATCGGTCCCGGAGAATGTTTGCCGATACGACCTCGTCCCAGGCCTAGAGGTAGCAACCTCGTCGCTACCTGTAAGGAGCATGTGTGGCCCTCCTCTGTTACTCGGACCTCAGCGATGGTCGTGCCGCCGCCTCAACGCTAGACGGGCTGAATGCCGCCTTGAAGGGGTGGGTGTTTGGCCTCCTGGCCGACATTGCGATTCAAGATCGCTCTTCCAGGCCGATTGAGCGCTTCACCGTTTCGCTCGGAGATCGCAGCGTGGAAGCCGAGGGGATCGCTTTGGAAGCGATTCGGCTCATCAAGTATGCCCAGGAGCAGTTGCTGTCCCGGAACGCATACCTTCGTTACCTTTGCCCCGACTGTCCGCGGGACGGGCGCTCCTCATGCCGCAGAGGCAAAAAGCCCTTCCCATCGGTGAGCACCGCACCCACGCCTGAGGTTCAGTTCGCGGGGATCCGCGTCGGACCGACGCTCCCGCTTCCCACAGCCTCGAAAGTTGTCGAACGGCTTCAGCTGATGGCTTCGACGTTCCAGGAGTCGCCGGTCAGTGAAGAGGATGCGTCAGCCCGAGCGAGATTCCTCCTCCATCTCCGTCATATTGCGAATCAGTGGCGGGCGCGGGGCATCGACGACAGAGCCGTGGACGTCGAGGAGCCGGACCCTGTGATGTTCTACGGAAAGGTCCTCTTGACGCTCAGCAGTGCCAACAACGTCGAGCGGGAGAGTACGGATGCTCGACACTCTCCTGTGAACTTCATCGCGGCCGTACTTAAGACGCTGGCCAGTCAACTCGTCACTTTGTCAGTGAGCCTTTTCCAAGCTGGCGGTGCTGACCGTGAGTTGGACAGTCCTGCGCAACGACGAAGCTCCTGGTAGACGGGTTCTCGACCAAGATCACCTGTGTCTGCCAGGAGCTTCGCGTGCTTGTCTACCCGTCCTCGATTGATCTGTCCAGCCGCACCTTGCGGTTCCTGACCGGACAGCTGGCAGCCAGGCGGCGGGAGATCGGGACGCGATGGCGACGCCTTTCCGCCGCACGTCAGGCTCTGCTCGCCTTGGCCCACCTGCGGTGCGGTGACACCTACGCCCAGCTCGCCGCCGGATTCGGCATCGGGATCGCGACCGTCTACCGCTACATACGTGAAGCCGTCGAGGCCCTGTCCGCCCTCGCCCCGTCCCTGGCCGAGGCGATGAGGACGATCCGAACTTCGTCATCCTCGACGGCACCCTGCTGCCGATCGACCGGATCGCCGCCGACACTCCGTACTACTCCGGGAAACACAAACGTCACGGCATGAACGTCCAAGTCCTCACCGATCCCTTCGGGCGGCTGCTATGGGCCTCGCCCGCGCTGCCCGGCTCCACCCACGACCTGACCGCCGCCCGCACCCACGGCATCGTCAACGCACTCACCGAGGCCGGCCTCAAGTGCTGGGCCGACAAGGCGTATCAGGGCGCCGGCGGCTGCATCCGGGTACCATTCCGCGGCCGTCGTCTCAAACGGTGGCAGCACCGGCACAACAGCACACACGCCAAGATCCGCTGCCTCGGAGAGCAGGCCATGGCCACCCTGAAGGGCTGGCGACTCCTACGGAAGCTCCGCTGCAGCACCAACCGCATCACCGCGATCGTCCAAGCCGTTCTCGTCCTTCATCACGCCTCAGTGTGAGGTTGGAAAAGGCTCAGTGAAGGCGTCCTGCCCCGACCGGACTGGACCGCGCAAGCACAGGTGGACCAGCCTCACCTCAGAAGCATTCAAAAAGATCAATTAACGCGCCGTCACTAAATTTCGATCTTGGAATCCAGATTGCGAGACTGTCGCGCTTGGTGACCTTCACAACACGCCCGTCCGCATGGACCACACTTTCCTCCTTGTACGATTAGGCGTAGACAGAGCGTGTCGGCCGACCACCGCGCACCTCAAACACAAGCTCCTGGCTACTAGCGCCTCGCGGGCTGGCAGTGAACACCTCAGTGGCATTTCAATGGAGCGACTATGCGTTGGCGTAGAGACCCTTCACGGCGCGCCCTCGTGAAGGAGTGCGAGAGACTGCTCGCCGATCTCCCTATCCCCGCTCCTTTCAGCGTCGAGGCGCTGGTGCGGAATATGGAGGGCGCGTTGGGTCGCCAGATTCAGCTAGTGCCACTGGATGACACCGACGGGGGCCTGGGCACAGCATGCGGCCTTCGGGTCAAAGCGCCGGAGTTCACGATCATTCTCTATCGCCGCCGTTCGTGTCGCAATCAAACCGAGCACATCATCCTCCATGAGCTCGCGCACGAGTGGCTGGACCACGGGACCTCCCTGACGGATGCCGAGATCGAGCGATACGTCCCCGAGCGCGTTCGTCAGGAAGTCCTTCGGCGTTTCCCGTCGGCCCTGGTCCAAGGGCGCGTAGATTTCGGCAGCCCCGAGGAAAAGCAGGCCGAGCTTTCGGCCTCGTTGATAAAGCGGCTGGCGCGCCGTCAGTCGTTCACGGGAGATGACTTGGTCAGCCTCCTGGAGCATTCACTTGCTCATCCAGTCGCTGCTCCACCGCGGCGCCGAATCTAACCGCGATCGGCTGGCGACCGCCGAGGCACCGTTCCTGGCCTTACGGCTTCCGCCGCATCGCGCAGTCCACCTACTGGCAGCTATGGCTGCGGTCAGCCGACCTTTCCGGGCCGGCGAAACGTGCAGCCGGCGCAGATATCCTCTGGTTCCGTGTTCGACTACATTAAATACCTTACTGCGGCTGTGATGACCGTCATCGCCGTATGGCGATTCCCTGCAGTTCGGTACGCTGATGCTCACCGCCGGGCGCTCTGGGGCGGCTATGCGGGATTCGCCGTAGCTCTGTGGCTCTACACGCCAGCAGCAATGGATGCGGTGGATCGCATTCCTGTAGTGGACCTGAGCGCCTTGCTCAGGCACTTCGCCAGTACTGCAGCGATCATCGCGGCCCTGGCCTACGTCGCCACCAGCTACGGGAAGAGCTCGGAGACAGTCGTACCCCGGCACGTAGCGGTCTCCCGCCGGATCGCCCGCGCATCTTATGGCGTGGGGGCGATAGGTGTCATCCTGCTCACGGTCCTGTTTTTCACCGTGGTGGACCGCGACAAGCCGAGCCGAAACTTCCTCATCGACCACGCTGGGCAATGGGGGGTTGCGGTCTACATGACCGTCTTCTACTTCTTCCCGCTCATCACGACCGCGGTTTGTGGCTACCAGTGGACGAGAGCGGCACGACAGGCCGAGAGCACAAGCATGCGTGTCGGGCTGGGCTTGATGGGGCTTTCGATGTGGATGGGCCTGACCCATACAGCGGCCCGTATCAGCATCGTTTGGGCTACCGTCGCATTCCCTCTAAGCGCTACCACGGTGCAGCTGCTTGTAGATTCCACATCGATATGGATGAACGTGCTCTTCCTGATCGTTGCCGTAGGCGCGAGCATCCCCACCACCCGCGCGGCGGCGGCCCGATGGAAGACTTGGCGCACCCTTTGCAGGACTTACCCGCTCTGGTTTGACCTGGTGGATGCTTTTCCCGGGACGAGCCTGTATCCACCGGGAAGACGCCTCGCGGAACTCATGCACATCCGCGTCCCTATCGATGTTCGCCTGGACCGATGGACGCAGGACATTGCTGACGCTTGCGAGAAGCTGCGCTATTACGCTCCACGAGACTTGATGTTCGCCGCCGAGGACATCACCGCCTCGCACCCCGACCCAGAGCCGGCCGCGGAAGCGTACTGGATCAAGGCCGCACTCCAGGCCGCTGACACCGTGCCAGCCAATCTGTATGCCGCTGTCACCCTGCGAGAGAAGCCATTCGTTGACACCGACAGTGAATCGGCGTGGCTAGCACGAGTCAGCACGGCCTACTCGCACATCACCACGGATCAAGCCCGGGAGCTTCTCCTGCACTCCGCAGAGGTGGAATCCGAACCGGGTCGGTAGCCTGCAATGAGGTTCACAGTCTGATTTCTCGGTTCAGACCCTATTTCCCGTCGAGCGGGACCAGGCTGCATAGCGATCTTGAATGGCGGGATGGTGAGTGAGATTTGGCACCATCTGCTGTATGAACTGGGCTGGTACCGTGGGTCATGCGGACTGATAGGTCATGCTCCGCCCCGTAAGTGCACCCCGGCCTGCGACGCACAGCTACTCCCGTCGCCACACGTAACCGGGCCGCGACGCTGTCCGTTCTGGATGGGCGTCCGAAATCTCAGCAATCTGGAGTTCTCGCATGTCCAACCGCCGCACCGGCCTCATCCTCGATTTCGGAGGCGTTCTCACCACTCCGCTGCTGCCCGCAGTGCTCGCCTTCGAGCAGCGCGAGGGACTTCCACAGGGCGCCTGCCTCACGGCCCTGTACAAGGACGACGAGGGCGTCCGGATCACCAGCGACCTCGAGCGCGGAGCGGTCTCCCAGACCGAGTGGAACGAGTTTGCCGGCAAGATGCTGGGCGTGCCGGCTGGCAACTTGATGGGCCGCATCTTCGGCGACCTTCGCCCCGAGCCGCTGATGATCAGTGCGGCTGCCGCAGCGAGGCGAGCCGGGATCAAGGTGGGCATCCTGTCCAACTCCGTGGGCTTGACGCCTTGGGACCTGTACGACGGCTACGAGCTTGAGCGGCTGTACGACGTCGTGGTGATCTCCGAGCAGCACCTGCTGCGCAAGCCTGACCCCGAGCTCTTCGAGATCACGCTCAAGCTCATGGATCTGCCGGCCGAGGAGTGCGTCTTCGTCGACGACACCGAGGGTTACGTCCAGGCAGCGGAGCAGCTCGGCCTCGCGGGGGTGCACAACCAGGACCCCCAGCAGACGGTGGCCACTCTCTCCGAGCTGCTCGGCGTGGACCTTACGGCGTCCTAGCCCGGCGTCGGCCGCTCGGCGGTCCGACCGGTCCCGATGTCGGAACTGAGCCATCGCCCCTGCTCGCCCACACCTCGGCACAGCAAAGTTGCCCAGGACGTCGACGTTCGCCCGCCGAGGCAGGCAGTCGCGGTAGCAGTGGCCGCGGAGGGTGAGCAAGCCTCCGCCTCCGGCGTTGGAGCGCCGGGAACAGCAAGATCGAAGGGACTACGGCGATACCTCAGCAAGGGGTATCGCCGTAGTCCCTTCGCTGTTGTCGGCCATTGACGCGGCTGCGAAACAGCTCGTACCGGCCTTGTCCACGCACGGTCGACGGTCCGTATCAGCTACCAAGCCGGCAGAGCGGATACACCTCGGACGTCCAAGCCCGCGAGTAGTGCTGACCGGCGGCGTCACTCCCCGTCGTGCACCTCGGGCAGCTTGTGCTTGAGCTCTCCGACGAGCTCGTTGATGTGGGCCATCATCTCGGCAGACAGGCCCCTGCTGTTGCCGCGGGCAGCCAGGCCGAGGATCTGCCCTCGGTGAATCGAGCCGAGGAAGCGGAGTGCCTCCAGGAACTCGCGGGCCGCAGGGTCGACCTGGGCATCGTCCTGGAAGAGGGCCGCGTCGACCTGGAGCGCCTCGGCTAGGCCGGCACGCACCACATCAGAAGCCTCCGTCGTGGCACCCGCGCGAAGAGCATCGATGTCGCCGGCGGTGACGGCCGCCACGCCCGCATGCTCATTGACGAGCCGTGCGATTTCCTCATCAGAGGGCGCTTCCTGACCAACGTACCCGTGCTGCAGGAGGTAGTTGATCTTCTCTCCGACCGTGCGGGGGGCGGACGCCTGCTCGTCACGCGGGGCCCTGGGGCGAAGCCCGAACGAGCAGTCCTGGGCGTCCGACAGTTGCTCTGCGGTCACCCCGTACGCCCGTGCGAGCGGCTGCACGTAAGCATCGCTGAGTCGGCGCCGGCCGGATTCGGCGTTACTCACCGGTACGCGGCTCGCGCCGATGATCGCAGCGGCCTGCGCCACGCTGAGGCCGGCGTCGCAGCGCAGGAGCTGCAGGTCCGGTGGACCGTCATGGGGGAAGAGGGCATCGAGCGGCTGGCCAAGCGCCGCGGCGATCGCGGGAAGCTTCTCGCCCTTGGGGAAGTCCTGGCCGCTCTCCCATCTCGCGATAGTGGGGGCGCTGACGCCCACCATCTCGGCCAACTCCTTCTGGTGGAGGTCCTTGCCCCGCCGGACAGCACGTACGCGACTGCCGTCGAACTGACGTGGCACATGAACTCCTGCAGGGCGGCTATCGGGCCCGTGGTGGGGGCCTCTGGAGCAACTGTAATCCAGACTTGATACATCTGCGCAACTGACGTACGTTTCCGTATCGCACCTGGTCGTCAGGCTCCGGCTCTCTATGGCGCCAGGCCCTGGGGACCCCTATGCATGTTGCGTTGTCGTGCCGACTTGCGCAACGCGCCGTCGGATCCGGTTATCCAGTCGTTGTCGGCCGTTCGCGGCGCCACCTTCACCGATACCGGCCGTCGCGAGCCCTGTGTGACCTGCAACGAGCCGGGGATGGACTTGCCGCAGGTGTCTACGTATGTTCGTCGTCCCCCGCCGGGCGGCGCCCCGGGAGAGGGGTGGAACGAGCACCAGAGAGGAGGCGGGGCAAATGTGAGCGCACGGCCCATGACGTGGCTGGGCAACTGAAACCGGCGCCCGGGAGCTACCAACTCCCAAGCGCCGGGCCGGCACCCCGAGAGGTGCCAATTCACATCACGCGGGTGGCAGGGCTTCTTGCACGAGACCGCCGCACCGCGCTCCTACGAAAAACGGAGTATCGCATGCTCGCCATGCCGAGCGGAACCCTGACCTGCCCGGACACCGACCGCCGACACCGCCTCGCGGCCCAGCTCGCCGCCGTGATCCCGGGCGCGGCCACAATCCGGGTCAGCCTCAACGATCCGAAGCAGAAGTGGCCCCACCTGCACGCCATCGTCAAGGACGCGGCCGGGAAGACCCTGGAGCCGAACCGTACGACCGTTCGGGTCGCCGCCCGCTGGATCCTGCGCGTCTGGCCGGAGGCGGACTGGACCCGGCCGCACGTCTTCGAGCTCTCCGACGCCGCCCTCACCCGCAGCGACCTGACCGCCACCGGTCGGGGCCGCTGACATGGCGCGGATACGGACCATCAAGCCGGAGGCGTTCTTCTCCGAGTCGCTCGCCGAAGTGAGCGTCGAGGCCGAGCGGACCTTCTTCGGGCTGCTCACGCAGTCCGACGACCACGGCCGCCACCGTGACAACGCCGCGATCATCGCCGGGCTCCTCTGGCCCCTCCGTGCCGAGCACACCTCGGTCCACGTCGAAGACGACCTCCACCAGCTCGCGACCGCCGGCCTGATCTGCCGGTACACGGGCTGTGACGGCCGCCGCTACCTCCACATCGTGACCTGGTCCGAGCACCAGAAGATCGACAAGCCGAGCCAGTCTCGCCTGCCCTCCTGCCCGCAGCACCAGGCCGCCGCCCGGTGCGCCCCCTGCAAGGGCGCCTGCACCAAGCGGGCCGAGGACTCGTCCACCACTCGCCGCGGACTCGCCGAGGCTTCGCCGAACACTCCCCGAACCCTTGATCCGCCCCCGCCATCCACCGCGATTCTTCGCGAGCACGCGGACGAGACCTTCGCCGCCCGTCAGGACGCCTTCGAGGACATCGTCGGAACCCGTCACCACGAGGGTGCGAAAAGCGCAGGTCAGAACGCATTCGTCGAGGACTCCCCGAACCCTCCCCGAAAGCTCGGAGAAGGTTCGGCGCCTGGATCTAGGATCTTGGATCCTGGATCTCTTGTCCCTACGGGGCGCACGGCGCCCGCAGATGGCGTCTCGGCCAATCAGCTCGTCGGCGAGTACGTCGCCGCCTGCGACGAGCGCCCGCCCAGCGACGTGATCGGACACCTCGGCCGGATCACCAAGAAGCTCCTGGGCGAGGGCATCACCCCGGAGCACATCCGCGCCGGGCTGGCGAACTTCGCGGCCAACCCCAAGCACCCGAGCGTGCTGACCAGCATGGTCAACGAGGCCATGAACGCCCGCTCCGGCGGTTTGGCGCGACCGGGAATCCGGCCTAACGTGCCCGCCCACCAGGCGTGGACCAACCCGTCCAACGCCGCTGCCGCCTACGCCGAGGACCTGTGATGCGCACCCGTCACCGCGAACCGCAGACCATCGGCGAGGGCACCCTGGACCGGATGGCCCGGATCCTGGCCGCCCGCAACATCGACTCCGCCGCCGCACAGGCCGAGGAGCCCGAGCCGTACTCCCCGCTGGAGGCCCTGTCGGCCGGGATGCCCCCGCGCTACCGGGCCGCTGTCGCCGACCACCCCCAGGTCCTGGCCTGGGTCCGGACCGTCACCGAGGCCGCCGTCGCTCCCAACCAGGGAGCCAGGCGACAGGTCACCACCGGCCCCAGCCTGCTGATGGCCGGCGTCGTCGGCGCGGGCAAGACGCACCAGGCGTACGGCGCCGTCCGGCGGCTGGTGCAGAGTGGAGTCGGCGTGCGCTGGCGCGCGGCCACCGCCGCCGACCTGTACGCCGACCTGCGGCCCCGTCCCGGAGCCGACAGCGAGCGGGAGCTGGCGGCCGTCAGCCGCTGCCCGCTGCTGATCATCGACGACCTTGGCGCGGCCAAGGCCAGCGAGTGGGTCGAGGAAGTGACGTACCGGCTGATCAACCGCCGGTACAACTACGAGCTTCCGACCCTGATCACCACCAACCTGGCGATCAGTGACCTCCGGGCCCACCTCGGTGACCGCGTCGCATCCCGGCTCGCACAGATGACCACCCGGGTCGAGTTCGAGCCGGTCGACCGCAGACGCCACCGTCTCGCGGCCTGACCCGCCCCAGGCCAACATGCCGGGCCGCGCCCTCTGCGCGCCGCCCCGAGCACCTCCCCGACCCAGCGCACCTCTCCGCCAACGCCCCTGCGCGCGGAGAGCGATCGGAGCACCCCGCATGACCAGCACGACGATCCGCCCTGCTCGCCACCGGTCGCTCGGCGACCACACCTGGCAGGTCGATGCCGTCTGCCAGAGCACCGAGTACAACCCGGTGGACCCCGAGATCTTCTTCCCGGCCCCCGACGAGACCGACAAGATCACCGCAGCGAAGGCGCTGTGCGGCCAGTGCCCGGTCCGCCGCACCTGTCTGGACGCAGCCCTGGAAGGCAACGACACCGACGGCATCCGAGGCGGACTGACCGAGGAGGAGCGCGGACCTCTCCACGGGAAGATCGCCCACCGCCTCGACTACAGCCGTGTCAACGACACCATCGCCGGACGCGACGTCCACCTCACCACCGCCGAGCGCACTGCGGTCGTCCACGCCGCCTACCGCCACGGAGTGACCGAGCAGCGCCTGGCCTGGCTCCTGAAGATCAGCGGGGAGCACGCCAAGAAGCTCTACCGCGAACTCCGCCGTGCCCTGAGCCACCGAGACTTGAACCAGCCCGAGTCGGACACCGCCCCATCCGAGGCCGCCGGCGAGCACCTGGGCCGCGACGACTTCGGGACGGCGGCGTGACCGCCACGACCGTGCCGAAGACTGCGCACATATCCGGCTGGGACCGAGCGGCCGTCATCGCCCTCGGCGGCGCGGGGTGCGCCCTGTCGTACGACGCCCTCCAGCAGATGGCCGTCGCCATCCACATCCGAGGCTTCCTCACCTACCTCTTCCCCCTGGTGATCGACGGGTTCATCGCCTACGGCATCCGAGCCCTCCTGGTCCTCCGTGACGCACCCCTGCGCGCCCGGCTCTACGTCTGGACGCTCTTCGGCACGGCCACCGCCGCCAGCATCTGGGCCAACGCACTCCACGCGGTACGGCTCAACGAGGAAGCGGTCGCCGGCACCGGGCTGCGGCTCGGCAACACGGTGGTCGCGGTGCTGTCCACCATCGCCCCTCTCGCACTGGCCGGTGCCGTCCACCTCTACATCCTCATCGCCCGGAAGCCGGTCGGGCACGCTGACCGCGAGGACGTCGGTCAGACCGGTGACCTCGGTCAGGGTGACCGGCGCGACGGCATCGAGGTCACCCGGGCCGACCGGGTCGGTCAGCGACCGGAGTCCGGTCAGGTCGAAGCCGGACAGCCGGTCACTGACCCGACCGGCCGGCCCCCGCTGTCCCTGGAGAAGCGGGTGCCCGCTCCTCGGTCACTGACCGGGGGCAGTGACCCGGTGGACAGCGGTATCCCGGTCATCGGCCGTCCGGGCAACGCCGCCTCGGTCACTGGCCACCCCGGTCAGCCGGACAGGGGGGCTGACCGGGCGGGTCAGCCGGACGCGGTGCCGGGCACCGGCCTTCCGGCCACTCCGCCGGCGGTCACCGGTCACCCCGGTCAGCCGGACGAGGGCGCTGACCGGGCCGGTCAGCCGGGCACCGAGCCGCCGGTCACCGGCCTCCCGGTCACCGACCGGGAAGCTCGGACACCGAGTGTCCGGCGGTCCGACCCGGACACCGAGGAGCTACTGAAAATCGCCCGGTCAGCGGTCAGGGCCGAGGACAAGCTGACCCGCAAGGTGGTCGCCCAGGCGATCCGAGGTCAGCAGATCCCCCTGTCCAGCGACACCCTGACCGCCCTGATGGCCCAGCTTCGCCAGCAGCACGGACAGCCGGTCACCTCCGCCCGGAACTGACCGGACACCACGGAGTGGGTGACCGAGCCGGTCACCCGCCCCCGGTCCCCCACCCCACATCCCTCTCGAAACGAGCGGAGAACACCCCCGTGCGCACCCACCCGGCCACCCCCGCCGAGGTCGACTCCTGGCTGTCCGTCCTGCACCAGCGCGGCCACCTCCACCGCGCCCAGCCCGGTCCCGACACCACCTGGATCGTGCAGCGAGAGCAGCACGATCGCCCCCGGACCCTTCACCACCCGGTCCTCGCCATGGACTGGATCGAGGAACTCGTCCGAGAAATCCGGCAGCAGAACCCCGAGACGAGCCGGTGACCACCGACGACCCGGCGGTGACCACGACCGAAGAGCAGCGTGCCCCCACGACGGCTCCCGGCGGAGCAAGCTATCGCGTACGACGGTCCTACGGCCCGTCGCACGCACTTGCCCCCGCCCCAGAGGGCGGGGAGGCCCGGCTGGTTCCCGAGCGAGGGCGCTCGGGAACCAGCCGGGCAACCAGCACCAGGGGGCGCCGGTCACCGGGGGAGAAGCAGACGAGCCCGCCGACCGCGAGCAGCCGAGCCCGAGCCCGCCCGCCTTCCCCGACCGCAAGCCGCGCCGCCGCAGCCGCAACCCGAGCGAGCGCGCCCGCAAGACGACCACCCGCCTCTCCGACGCTGAGAAAGCCGAGATCGTCGCCGCCGCCGCGCTGCGCGGCGTCACCGTCGCCCGATTCCTCGCCGCCGCCGGCCTGGCCGCCGCCCGCGGTTCGGCCGCCCTGCACACCAACGAACGACTCGACACGGCCATCGACGAACTCGCTGCCCTGCGTACCGCCCTGGCCCGGATCGGCAACAACATCAACCAGATAGCCTACGTCCACAACGTCGGCGGACAGCCCCTCCCCGGCGAACTCGACCACGCACTGAGCGTTCTGACCCGGTCCCTCGGCCGCCTCGACGACGCGGCGAACGACCTGGTCGACAGGCGGCTGTGATGGTTCCCGACATTGGACGTGGCTCCCGCACCCACGGACTCCTCGTCTACCTCTACGGCCCCGGTCGGCGCGAGGAGCACACCGACGCGCACCTCGTCGGCTCCTGGGACGGCTTCGCCCCCGACCCTGGCCGCGACACCGACCCGCAAGTCACCCTCGCCCGCCTCACCGCCGCCCTCGACCTCCGGGTCAAGCAAGCCGGCGACCGCGCGCCCGCCAAGCACGTCTGGCACTGCTCGGTCCGGACCGCCCCCGGCGACCGGCGGCTCTCCGACGAGGAGTGGAACGCCGTCGCCCAGCGCATCGTCCACGCCACCGGCATAGCCCCGGCCGGTGATCCCGACGGTTGCCGGTGGATCGCCGTCCGTCACGCGGAAGACCACATCCACATCGTCGCCACTCTGGTCCGTGGCGACCTGCGCAATCCCCGCCTCAACTATGACTTCAACAAGGCCCAGGCCGTCTGCCGGCGCATCGAGGAGGAGATGGGCTTGCGCCGCCTCAACGCCGGCGACGGCACCGCAGCGAAGAACCCCACCAGCGCCGAGAAGTTCAAGGCCGAGCGCACCGGCCGCCCCGAGACCTCCCGCGAGACGCTCCGCGAAGCCGTCCGACAGGCCGTCGCGGGAGCAGACGACGAGAAGGAGTTCTTCACCCGGCTCCGCGAGGCGGGCCTACGCGTGAAGGTGCGCCACGCCCCGTCCGGCGACGCGCTCGGCTACAACGTGGCCCTGCCCGGCGACCGCAACCGCCACGGTGAACCGATCTGGTACCCCGGTTCCAAACTGGCCCCCGACCTGTCCCTTCCGAAGATCCGCCTCCGGCTCGCCGACGGTACCGCCGAGCGGGCAACGCCTTCAGCCGCCGGCGCCCGGGCGGACTGGTCCCCGCCCGCCCGAGAGCGACGCAGCGCCACCGGGATCGCCGAGCGTGCCGCCGTCCTGCTCGACGGCGACGACGATGAAGCCGCCGCCCAGCTCGTCGGCGTCGGAGAACTCCTGGACGCGGTCGCCCAGACCTCCCCGGCCGCCACCCGCGCCGAGCTGGCTGCCGCTGCCCGAGCCTTCGAGCGGGCGACCCGCAGCCACGTCCGAGCAGAGCGCGCCGACACCCGGGCTCTCCGCTCGGCCGCCCGGGGCATCGTTCAGGCCGGCGGCGCGCTCGGCCGGGGCGAGGACGGCGGCACCACAGCCATGCTCGTCTCCACCCTGGTCCTGGTCACCCTCGCAGCCGCCCGCTGGCACTCCGCCCGCAGTCACGCCCAGCAGGCCCATGCCTCCCGACAGGCCGCCGAGCATTTGCGAACTGCCTACCGTCAGGCCGCCGCCACGCCGATGCGGGTGCTGCACGACCAAGGCCGTGCCCTCCCCGAGGCTCAGCGTCGGACACAGGAGGCCACCCTCCGCGCGGCCCTGCCGGAGCAGGGCGTACGAGCAGACGGCACGCCGATGAAGACGGACGCCCTGGTCGCCACCCTCGCCCAGGCCGAGCAGGCCGGCCACGACCCCGAGGACCTCCTGCAACAGGCCATCGACATGCGCGAACTCGACACCGCCGCGGACGTGAACGACGTCCTGGTCTGGCGCCTTCGCCGCCTCGCCCAGCTCCCCGCCCACGCGGGCGAAGCTTCCCGTCGCCCGCAGGCCGGCACCCGCCCGACCAAGACCTCGGCCAACCGCACCAGCGAACGGAACTCACCCACAGCGGCGCCCCGCCCTGCCGTCTCTGACCCGCGCAGCCGCCCACCGCGCCGCTGATCAGCGCGTACGGAAGGCCTGCCACCGACCGACCAGACTCTACGAAATGCCTGGACAGCCGGTTCCACCTGCTGTTACGGATGAAAACAGGAAGCCCTCGACCGGGAGATGACGCTCGTGCCCAGAACTACCGACGGCACCACGGAGCCGGCACCCGCGCTGCCCATACTTCCCACGGGCACCGACCCCCTGGTGCAACTTCAGTACGAGATGCAGCCGACCGATGGCCCCGGCGCAACGCGCTGCGTCAGCCACCCACACGAACTCGCCCTCGGCGGCATGCCCGTGATGTGCTCGGCCTGCCGGGCCCGACGCGACTGGCTGCTCATCAACCACGGCCGCAACGTCTGGGTCCGCTGCCGGTGCAGCAATCAGTGGATCGAACCCGAGATCAGCCGCGCCGACTTCGACGCCCTGGCCGCCAGCCCGTACGGCACGACCTACCCCACCGTCGAGGAGGGTCTATCTGCGCTCGGCTTCGACGGTGTTTTCGCCGGCACTTACCTGGAGTAGGCGAGCGCAGTACGAAGAGCCGAGGAGCGCCACCGACATGTCGGTGGCGCTCGGGCCGGAGCCGAGGCCGACGTAACTGGCAGTGTGGGCAGCGTTGGCCAGGGGCTCCGCAGCACTTCAGCTGTGCCACGGCGCGCTCTACAGGGGCCCGGGTCTGGGTGAGGGAGCGGTTGACGGTGCGCTGAGCGGGAGTGAGCTCCCCCACCGGCCGGTCGTTTGAGGCTAGTGGTGACCCAGGGGCTGGCGCCCGTGTAGGCGCGATCGGCAAGGATCGCCGCTCACGGAAAGGCTGCCTTCTCCGGGGTGCCGAGGCCGGGGCGCCGGCGAGGATCGCGGCGGCGACCCGGCTGGTGCCGCTGCCGTTGCAGCCCCAGCCGCCGAACCCCCGCTTCCACGTCTTTCAGTCGATTTGCGGCTAAGCTGCGCTTGCAGCGTTCAGGCGCTGATTCTTTGCAGCGTGGGCGGTGTCGGCGTGTACATCATGTCGGCATCGCCGCGCTGCGGTACAAATCGGCTCCATGTCGAGGACCACCCCCACTCCGCCCAAGCTGGCACGCGTGATCGCACGCAGGCGCAATGGTGCCGCCCGGCGCGTCGAGATCTCCGCCCAGGAGGTCGAGGAAGCCTTCCGGCTCCTGCAGTACGTACCCAGTCCTGAGGCCCGTCAGCTACGGGATAAGTTCGAGGCCCTTCTTCGGCCCGTGTGCTTCTGGACATCGTCGCGCACGGGACGCTACTCCAACTACCCGGCATGGGGTCCGTGCGGGGTGTTCGTCGGTGCGCCGAACCAGCGTTGCGTCGAGCACCAGTGGCCGCTGCCCGATGGTGTCCCGGATCCCTTCCCGGAGCGGTGCACCGTGACGTTGGACGAGGAACTTGAGGACTCCCGCTGGGTGGAGTACTCCCGAGGGCTGCGCTGCTCCTTCAAACGACGTGAGGGAAGCGAACGGTGCGAGCACCACGATCCGCGCGACGGCGAACTGTGCGGCTACCCCGTGGACGGGGGCGCTACCTGTACGACTGCCGAAGGGGTCTTCGCGTGTCTCACCCACCGGTGGGTGAGACACGCGGATCTCAAGAGCGAACTCGAACAGCTGCCGCTGACCCTGGAATGCGGCTACTGCGATGCCGCCTCGGGCGAGAGCTGTACGAACAGGAACGGCCAAGCGGTCGCATTCCACAAGAAGCGCGTCAACGCCCTCCAGGGCTCATCGGAACACCAGGAACTGTCCGACACGATCGAGTGGCTGCGCCTGTGAGCGGTTCAGTGACGTCCCTGCTGCACTGACGGCGGCCAGAGCAGGGGCATGCGTGAGGACGGCGCCGTGCGCCGTCCTCCTGACAGGTGAACCGCACGGTCCCGACGTTCTGTCCCCCGAAAGAGTCGGTCGCCGCAGGCATGTTCCGGCTCTCCCCGCTGGCCTCCGTGGGCGAGAACGTGCCGGTCAACGGCATCCTCCTTCATACTGCGGCGGATCTTGCCTGCCGGGGACCGGTCACGTCGAAGGTGCTTTGCTGTCGGCTGCCCCATTTCCTCGTGTTTCTCCGTGAGGGTTGAGATGGCCTCCGTACCGCCACGTCTGTCGAGTCCCACCGTTCGTGTGCCGCATCCCGCGTCCAGTTCCCGTGTTGCTCTTGAGTCGGTGGATCCGCATGTGTTCTCCCGGCTGTTGGAGGCAGCGTGGGAAAACCGCCATGTGCCTGCCGAGCTCGCTGCCGAGGCCGCCGCACGTGGAGGCTCCGGACGCCTCGGCATCAAGGATCTGCGCCTGCTGTTGATGAGGGCCTCGTCGCTCCCCTCCGCCCAGGCGGCCGTCTCCGGTGCGTGGGCGATCGTCTCGGCCCGGCCTGAGCTGGCCGCCTCCGTGCTCCACACCCACTGTCAGGACATCGGGATCCCGTCGGCATTCGTGATCCGCGAGGTGCCTGGTGCGAACCCGCAGATGTTCAGCGCTCAAGCCGGGTGGCGGCAGCCTGGTGTGAACGCCCATGGCGCCGTGGTGACGCGCCCCAGCCGCAAGGCCGCCCATCAGAGCGCGGCCGTGAGCCTGCTCGGGCACCTGTGCGGAGCCGAGCCGGTCGAACAGGACAGCCCCCTGTCCGGGTGGGTGCCAGCCGGCCGCTTCTCATCGTCCTCGCCACCGGCTCAGGCTCGGGACGTGTCCTTCCCGACCCGTCTTCAACAAGCTCTGGAACGCCCCCAGATCGCGCCCGCGGAGGTGGCCGAGATCGTGCTGCGGATCAGCGCTGGAGAGCTGATCCCGCGCGACCTGCACTCCGTCTTGTTCACCGCACGGGCAGCAGCATGGCAGCCTGCCCGCGAGGCGGCGCTGGCTGCGGCTCACGATCCCGCCGTCGCCGTTGCTGTGCTGACCCTGCATCAGTCACTGCGCTACGGACCGACGCCGTCCTATGCGGAAGAGGTACGCAAGAGCGAGTCCGGTCAGCCGCTGTTCAGGATGCGTGTGACCTGCGTTGTCGACGGCGAGGAGGTCAGCGAGCTCGGCCCTTGGCGTAACAACAAGCGGCTGGCGCGCGGGGCTGCCGTCATCCGGCTGCTGGCCCAGCTGGCCGCCCTGCCGGTGCAGGCACCGCTGCCGATTCAGGGCAACGGCCCACGTGCTGTGACGGGCGATGGACCCGTGCAGGAGAAGGATCCGCAGGAGCAGCTGAAGGTGCTGGCGGAATCCGGTGTGATCAGTGAGCTCGTCTTCACGAGCGCGCCCGGCATCACGGGGCTCGAGCCGTTGTTCGTGTGCGTAGCTGCCTGTGTGCACCGTGGTGAGCTGCTCACAGCCGCCGGCCGGGGGCTCGGCCGAGCCAGCACGCGGTTGACGGCAGCGCGTCAGCTGCTGGAAACCGTTCAGCGCGCCGTGAAGGCAGGCCGCGGTCTGCGCCTCGGCCGCATCCCGGTGCCCGAACTCGGCGGCAAGAACCCCCTGATGCTCCTGAACGAGCTCAGACAGGCTGGCCAGATCAGCAAACTGAGCATCGCGGACCCTGCAAAGGACCCCGCCGGGTTTGCCGCACAGATCACCTGCAAGGTGCACGTGGAGTGGCTGGAGACCGTCGGCCACGGACCCAACAAGCGTGACGCGCAGCGCCAGGCCGCCGAAGCGATGATCGAATTGCTGGCCACTCCGGTGGAGGGCCAGATTGGTGAGCGCAGTGTTCCCGCCGCCCGGGAGTCGGAGGCTGAAGCGGCCGCCGGTGCGGGCGGCGTGGGCTCCCACCGGAGTCCGGCCGGGCCCCTCGCGGGCCGCGACGAGGTGGCAGCCGCCGAGGACGCGCTGGTGGAACTGCTGCGGCAGGGACTGGAGATCACCTTTGATCTGCAGGACGGGGCCGGCCGATTCCTGCTCTACCGGGCCGACGGGACCCCGGTGACGGGCTCCTGCCACAAGCCGATCAGATGCTGCACGGCCGATCTCCTCCTGCCCGGACAGGGCATCGCGGTCGGCCCCCGCCGGGTGGGATGCTGGCAGGTGCCCGTACGGCTGCTGGCCAACACCATGGCACGGACACCCGACGGTGACCATCTCGCCCCGTCCGTGCAGCTGTGGCGTCAGGCGATCCGGCTGGGGCTGTCCGTGGTGGCCGACGGACGGGTGTATCCGACGCTGGACAGCCACGGTGTCGACGTGTGGCGCCTGGGCCCGCTCAACGAGCACGAACGCAACCACGCGCGGCAGTTGCGTCAGGCCATGGTGCCTTCCGCTCACTGCGGGGCAGCCACCGACGCCCGGCCCTACCAATTGTGGGCGCCGCGTGTCGCGATCCGTGCCGGGCTCAACGCCGTCGCCGAAGCGATGCTGCGGGGCCCCGGCACCTCGGCTGTCCTGGGGAACATGCCCTTCGCCGCCCCCATTCCGCGGCAGCAGCGCAGTTCCGCTCTGCACCAGTGGGTCGATCGTGCGGAGGACGATCGCGCCGAGGTGGCGCCGGTGGACTTGAAGCTGTCCGTACACGCCCCGAAGAGCTCCAGCCCCGACGACACGGAACTGCTGTGGGCGGAGCTGCTGGTCGCCCAGCCCACTGCGGACAGCCGTAAGGAGCAGCTGTTCCAGTCGGTTGCCAAGGTGGCCGGGGACGAGGCGGTGATGGGGTCCATCCGTCGGCGGCTGCGGCGTATCGCCGAGGTGTGGGAGCCGGCCGGGCGGCTACTGGAGTGCCCGGTACCCGACCGGTTCACGCTGCTGGCCAGCGAGGCTGTCCTGCTGCTGGGCGCCACACGGGATCAACTGGAACGGGCCGGACTCAGCGTGTACTGGCACCAGCAGTGGACCAGCATGCTGCGCACACGCGTCATGGTCGGGGCAGGAGCCGATTCGTCCGTGGCCGTGCCGCGGCCGCGGTTCTCTCTCGACGACGTGCTGGACGGCCGGTGGCAGCTGTCGCTCGGCGACGCCGACCTCTCCGACCAGGAGATGGACGACATCGGCCAGGCGGGACGGCCGCTGGCCAAGGTGCGTGACCAGTGGGTGATGGTCGACGAGGACACCGCCCGCCGTGCCGCCGACCGCACCTTCGGCCCGATCCCCTCGGACCAGGCCCTACGCGCGTCCCTCACCGGGGCCATCGACATCGACGGTCAGGCCGTGCCTTGCGAGCCGACGGCTTCTCTTGCCAGCCTCGTTGACTTCCTGCGCACCGGCTCCCGCACGACACCTGTCCCCGAGCCGGGAGCCCTGCAAGCAATCCTGCGCGACTACCAGCAGCTCGGCCTGGCCTGGTTGGCCAACACGAGCGACGCGGGCTTCGGCGCGATGCTCGCCGACGACATGGGCCTGGGTAAAACGCTGACCGCTCTCGCACTGCACCTGCACCGCCGGGAAATCACGACCAGCGCCACGGGGCCGACTCTGATCGTCTGCCCCGCCTCCGTCGTCATCACCTGGGAACGCGAAGCCCACCGGTTCGCCCCGACCGTGCCGACCCTGCGCTACCTGGGAGCCGACCGCACCCTCGAAGACGCCACCTCACGCACGATCGTCATCACCAGCTACGAAACACTCCGCCGCGACATCGACCTGCTGGCCCTCATGACGTTCGACTTGGTCGTCGCCGACGAAGCCCAGATGGTCAAGAACCACCGCACCGCCACCGCCCGCTCCCTGCGCCGCATCAAGGCCAGCGTCCGGGTGGCCTTGACCGGCACCCCGGTCGAGAACAACCTCACCGAGGCCTGGGCCATCATGGACTGGCTCAACCCCGGGCTGTTCGGCACCCAGCGCGTCTTCCGCGATCAGTTCGCCCGCCCCATCGAGGACAACATCGCCGACACGGAGCGAACCGCACGCCTGTCCGGCCTCATGAGCGCGTTCATGCTGCGCCGCCGCAAGAGCGACCCAGGCATCCTGACTGAGCTGCCGCCCAAGGACATCCGGCCGCGCGTCGTCAGCCTCACCCAGGAACAGATCGAGCTCTACCAGCAGACCGCCGACGACACGTTCCACGAGATCCGCGACGCCCACGGAGTGCACCGCAAAGGCCTGCTGCTGGAGCTGTTCAACAAGCTGCAGCAGATCTGCAACACGCCCGCCCAGTACCTCAAAGATTCACTGGAGGACGACTACGACCCCGAGCAGGCGGCAGCCCGGTCCGGCAAGATCGGAGCACTCGACGACCTGCTCCCCACCTTGACCGCGCCTGAAGAATCCACGCTGGTCTTCACCCGGTACCGGACCATGGCCAAACTGCTCCTGCGGCACTTGCGCAGCCACGGCCACACCCCGCTCTACTACAGCGGCGACATCTCCTCCGTCCGTGAACGCCAGCGCATCGTCGACACCTTCCAGGCCCGCTCCGGCCAGCTCATGGTCATGACCGTCAAAGCCGGCGGCACCGGCCTTACCCTCACCCAGGCCAACCACGTCGTGCTCTTCGACCGCCCCTGGAACCCCGCCAAGGAGAGCCAGGCCATCGACCGCGCCCACCGCCTGGGCCAGCAGCGCACCGTCACCGTGCACCCGCTCATCACCGAGAACACCCTGGAAGACCGCGTCGACGAACTCCTCAAGCACAAACGGGCCCTCGCCGACGCCGTACTCGCCGATGGCTACTCCGCCCTCACCGAACTCACCGACGACCAGATCATTGACCTGATCGCCCTAGGAGCACAGCGATGACCCTGAACACATGGGCCCGCACCTGGGAGACCCTCCTCCACGCCGCCATCAGCGACGAGGCCCTCTGGCTCGCCGGCCACAACGACCTGTCCGCAGGAGGCCTCACCCACCTCACCCTCTTTCCAGGCCGCATCAGCGCCACCGCCACCGACCGCCACCACACCACACCCGCACACCCCACGATCACCCTGCCAGCCCTCACCGACCACCAGATCACGGCCTGGCAAGCAGCCTCGCCCACCTGCGGCCACCACCAAGCCGTCCGCACCGGCAAGCTCCCCGAATGCCTGACCAACCCGGACCATACCGGCGGCGTTCCCACCCAACCCACGCCCGAAGAGATCACCCTCAGCTGCGACTGCGGAACCTCACCGTGCCGCCACATCGCCGCCCTCACCCACGCCGTCACCGCACGCCTGGCCACCTACCCCACCGACTTCGCCACACTCCGCGGACTACCCGAACACCCCACGCAGCCCCCCGCCACCGGCAAGGACCAGCCTGTCACCACCAACCGCACGACGCCTGGCGGAAAGATCCACATCCCCGCCCACCACGCATGGGCCTGGTACCGCGAATGCGCCGAACCGCCCCTGCTACCCACCTACACACCCGAACTGATCGACGAACCGGTGCCCGGCCTCCCGGCTCCCGCGGCTCCTCCCGCACCGGCACCGGATCCGGAACAGGTCCACGCACTTATCAGCGACGCCGCGTCACAGGCACGGGCACACCTACGAAACGCCACTCGGCTGGAGTGCGCACAGCACGAAGACGCACTCCGCCTCGCCACCGCAGTACCCGGGATTCGACTCCCCGAGACAGCCGAACGCCTGGGCATCGATATCGCCGACCTGCGCGAACAGATCTTGGCCTGTACGCCGACCCGAGGTGGCGCGTAATAGGTGCGGGCTTTGCTCAATTTCATGGGCACTCGCCTCTTATGTGACCAAGTCCAGGTTAGCGACGCTCGCCGCGTGGTGCCGTTCGTAGCCGATGGGGCTGTGGTAACCGAGGGCGCAGTGCCGCCGCTTGGGGGTTGTACCAGGCCATCCAGTCGAAGACCGCCATGCAGGCCTGCACGCATGTGCGGCCGGGCGCACGGCAAGGCCGCCCCTGCCTGATCGGCGAGGGGCGGCCTTTCTGAATCTCGATCAAACCTTGGCGAGGCGGTTCGAGAGGTCGAGGGCGTCGGTCGTGAACGCGAGGGCGGCGCAAAGGCCGGTCACCTCGTGGAGGGTCGGGCGGACCAGGCGCGGCCAGTCGGCCGGGACAGCGGGCCAGGAGGCGAGGTGTACCTCGGTGGTGGCCAGGCCCAGGTGGGCGGTGACGTTCCAGCCGGAGCGAGAGGCGGGCTCCCAGTGGAGGCGAATGCGGCCGAGGGGGAGCTTCGGGGCTCTGGCGGCGAGCCATGTGACGTCGAGTGGGCCGTCGTGCCGTATGGAGACGCGATGGACCAGCGCGCCGCGTACGCCGTCCGGCATGGGACGTACGGCGAGGCCGTGCAGCGGGAGTATGTGCGACGAGATGAGGGCCTCCGGAGAGTGGGGGAAGGGTCAGGACCAGGTGAGGGCGCCGCGTACCGACGTGGGGAGGTAGTCCTCCTGGCCGTCGTCGGGGATGAACGCCTTGCCGTCCTGGACGACGACATCGGTCCCCACGTAGTGGGTGAAGGGGAAGTCGGGGTTGACGGCGAGCCGGATCGGCAGGGTGGGATCGAGGTCCTGGAGCTGGCGGAGCAGGTGGCCGACGGTCATGTACTGGGGCAAGGAAGCCTCCGAGAGCGGTACGGGTGGGCGGGTCGGAGAGTCAGGGAGCGTCGAGACGGAGCAGGTCCCGGAGGACCTTCGGCCCCTGGGCGTGGTCGGCGAGGTGCCGTTTGCGGCACTCGTTGACGTAGCCCTTGCCGCTTTGCTTCATCTCCCAGCCGCCGCAGGAGCAGACGGCCTGGGTGTACGAGCGCCCCGGGCAGTCGGCGTGGAGCGGCTTGCCGGAGCTGGTGTGCTTGTGGTCCGCCGGGCAGAGGGTGCCGTCGGCGTGGTGGTTGGTGAGCGGGGCGTGGAAAAACACGGTGTGTTCCTCGTGTTGGGGAGAAGCCCCTGGATGGGCGGGGCGGTGGACGTCAGGGAGCTGGGTCATTGGGAGAGCCCGCGCTGCCACTGGCGTCGTTCGCCTCACCGATTCAATAGGGGGAGTGGGCGACGAGGGTGGCGACGAACCCGGCCACGGCCTCGGAGGGGGTGTCGATACCGAACTCCTGTACCCACGCGGTGCCTTCGGCTGGCTGCACCTGGACCCGCCAGACGATGTCGCGCGTCCAGGCGGCGGGGTCCTCGGGGAGCCAGCCGACATAGACGCGGCCGTCCGGGCTCGTCGCGTGGACGTTGGCCTCCGGGGTGTCGACGACTGTCCAGTCGAGGGCGCGAAGGAGTTCGAGGACCGGGGTGGCGCAGTGGTCCGAGGAGAGCCAGTGGCGGTCTTCCATGGCGGGGCGGATGACGGCGGGCAGGAGGGTGGCGGAGGCGTTCACGGTTGGACGATTCCTTCGTTGACCTGCGGTTTTTCCCGACACCCGTACGTTGACATGGGGTGTGCCGAAGTCCGTAGTCGTTTCAGGGGATGCCCTGTCTGCCGTGGGTGAACTGATCACGGGCAGACGCCCAGAATTTCGGGCGCGGGAATGGAACGACGGCCGGGGTTGTCGCAACCGAGTTGTGGCAGCGGCCGTACGGGGGCGAAGGAGGAGCAGGGATGCAGGAGCCGAGCAGACATTGGGACGGGGCTGGGCTGGAGCGCAAGATCCGCGCCGCCGGGCGGCCGTGGACCGTGGGCGACATCGCGATGGTCGCCGTCGGCCAGTGGTGCGTCGGGGCGCAGTCCGACAGGTGGCCGGACGAGGACGCGGTGGTGGAGCACCGGGTCGCGGATGGACGGCACGTCGAGCTGACGTTGGAGCAACTGGCCCGCGCGGTGGGCGCCCGCACCGAGGATGCCCACCGCGACGAGGACCTCGCCTGATCGTTCAGCGACGCGGCCCCGGGGAGGGCGCCGGCCGCCCGATGACGGCTGCAGGAACGGGCTGGTCGGGCCACCTGGCCCCGGGGCCCGTGGAGCGAGCCCCGAGCGGGCGACAGCGGCCCGGGACAGGTGAGCCGCCATGCCCCGGTCCGCGGTCGAGGCGGATTCTCGTGTTTCGACCACGCGCCTGATCGCCTGCACGTACGTACCGCTCTCCGCGAGCGCGACGCGGAGGCTGGCCGCCGAGTTGACGATCCGGTCCAGCTCGTAGAAGGCCGGCACGTACCCGGGCCGGGTCAGGGCGTGCAGACGGTCCTGGTGAACGGTCACCGCGGTGTCGGTGATGGCCAGGGCCGTACGGATGTGCATGGCGAAGCGCAGGAGCGGGTCGTCGCAGGGGCGGCGGACCGCGAGGACTTCCAGGGCTCCGATGGCCAGCCCCACGCCTTCTCGATCATGGACGTGGCCTGGCCGAGCGTGCTGCTGTCGGGCATGAGGGAACTCCTGTTGTCTGGAGGGGCGGAGGGGGCGTCCAGGAAGGTCCGGGCGAGAGTCATCGGTTGTGCCGGGGAGCCGACGAAGCGGCCGGCGGTCGGGCTGCGGCTATGGGCGCGAGGGTGCTCGACCGCTTCTGCGCCGAGGACGTGGTGCGACTCTGGGCCGCCATCACGCGGAGGTCGGCTGCGGTACGCGGAGCCCGAGCGACACGGCGGACGGCCTCGGTGACAGCGGTGCGGCGTACGTCGAGCGGGGTCGGAGCGTGAGAGACCTGGGGAGCGGTAGTCGGGACGATCGGGGTCAGCGTGACCAGGTGGTCCACCTTGGGGTGGATCATGTGCCGTTCACGGACCACCGGGGCCGAATTCGCCATGACGGCGGCCGTCGCGGCGATCAGGTGGGACGGGGTGCGGGCAGTGAACACGGCCTCCGCGCGCGTGCCCCAGCCTCGGGGGCCGGCCCAGAAGGTGACGGTCTCGTCGTCCCTTCCGGAGAGAGGGTTGTCGATCAGGGCACCTGCTTGTCCGTCGGGAGCGGTGATCTCGACGGTTCCGTATTTGGCTGCCCCTCGGCGCCAGCCGGCATCGAGCAGCGGCTGGACGGCATCAGCCCAGTACGACGACGGGTCCGCCAGGAAGCGTCCGTTGTTCTCGTACGGGTCGGATTCGGCGTAGTCGCGGGCCTAGGCGGTGGTGAGGCCGGCGACGATCTCGGCCGGGGTGACGTGGTTGAAGATCGCTGTCCATCGGGGCGTGGCGACGGCCTCCTCGGCTGCGGTGATCCTCCACAGTTCGAAGTCGTCGCCGAACCAGCCGATCCGGATCCGCTGGTCGGGAGAGGTGACGAGGAGCTGGCAGGGGCCGTCGTCGAGGTAGTGGTGCGGCCAGTGGGCCACGGGGGCGAAGCCGGCGTCTCCGGTCCCGTTGGAGCCGGCGAGGCACATGGGGCTGACCAGTACCTCTTCGTGGCGGGACGGGCGGGAAGAGCGGGCATGGTCGAAGCTCCAGACGCGTGTGGGAGGAGGGGAACGCGCCCGCGTGCGCAGCGTGGGGAAGGGCCGGAGCGCACGTGGACGCTGTGGCGATGGCGGGGTGCCTCTGGTTCCGGGCGCCACCCGGATTACCTGACCCGTCCCGGGGCCCACGAGGCGGTTGCGGCCGTCGGCACCCGTGATTGTGGCTGGGAGGCGTGGCTGAACAGGGCGTTCGGTACGGCAGCGCTCCGACGCAGGGCCGCTGCGGTCCGGGCGTCGTCCGACCCCAACGGGAGCCCGGAGTGGGTCCGCTGGGCCGTCGCGACGGGGACAGGGGGCGACGGGGTCCACCGCGTGGCCAAGGGGGCACTCCAGTGCTCGACGGTCGCGTAGACGGGGCCCAGCTCCCGGCCGGCACCGGTCAGCACGTAGGGGTCGCCGTGGCGCGGGCCCGTGCGGGTGACCAGGCCGTCGGCCTGGAGCCGGAGGAGGCGATGCCGGGTGAAGCTGACGTCCAGGTCGACGCCTTCGGCGATGTGGACGAACCGCATGGGGCCGCCCGCGTCGAGGACTTGGATCATGGCGATGGAGTGCCGCAGTCGCAGACGCTGTACGGCGTCCTCGACACGTTCGGCTTCGGCCATCGCGCCGGGCGACAGGTAGTTCCGAGACCAGTCGGCCAAGGTGCGGTGCACGTGCGTCAGGGACTCGCCGAGGGCGCTGAGCCGGTACGGAGCCCCGTGGCGCTTGTCGGTTCGGGTGACCAGTCCGTCGGTGTGCATGGCGGCCAGCCGCTTGCCGACCAGCTGCTCGCTGACGAAGGGGAGCCTGGCGGCGACATCCCGCACCCGCATGGGACGGCCTTCCTGGGCCATGGTCATCACCGACCAGGTGGTCCACTTGGGTCCCATCAGGGAAAACGCGTCCTCGATGCGCTGGGCGTCGAACGAACCGATGGGAAAGAAGGTCGGCCGGTCGGGCGTATCGCGCGGGTTCATTCGGCCGACTCCATCCGGGCGAGCAGCGAACGGACCAGAGTGGGCAGGCCCCCTGGTTCGCCACCGATCCAGATGCGGTCGGCCGCCTCGTCGAGGATGTACGCGGCGTCTTCGAGCAGGCCGCTGGAGATCTCCATGCAGGCGTCGGTGATTTGGGAGGCCGCGAGTAGCGACTGGGAGAGCACGTCGACGTAGTCGCCCGGCGGGAGGCCGGCGGCCTCGGCGGCGGTGCGGATCGCCGCCAGCTCCAGCACGCTGAAGTTGAAGTCGAACCCGTCTTCCTCCTCGGCGTCTTCGGTCGCGGCGAAGGCCAGGTCCCCGGGTTTCGTGGGGATGCCCACGTGCGTGCAGATCTGGTCGACGGCGGTGGTCAGCTCGGCGAGGGACTCGGTGAGCCAGCCCAGCGCGGAGGCGTAGGAGGCCAGGGTGAACAGACCCGCCGGCGTGGCGGGACGCGGCTCGGCGGCCATGAACTCTTCGAGTCGATCGGTCAGTTCGCCCACCACGTGCGGACCGGCGGACAGCGCGCCCAGTACGGGGTGCAGGTATGAGCGGCTGGCGGCCGTCGGGTACTCGGCGGTGAGGATTCCGGAGACGCTCTGCGCGGCCTCGGCGAGGAGGCCGGCCAGGTCGGTACGGGACAGTGGGGCATGATCGGTGGTCATCGCTGGGGGACCTTTCGGGAAGCGGCGGCCGTGGAGTGGGCCGTTGCGGGAGGAGCTGCCGGGGAGGCCGTCGGGCGGCCGGCGGTGAAGGAAGAACGGGAGCGGGCGGCCTGGACCCGGGCCTCGGCGGCGGAGGCCGACTCGGTGATCTGCTGAGGGGCGGTGCGGAGGTGGGCCGTGCGGTAGACCGCGTAGTCCTTCCGGCTTCCGGCGGCGACGAGGTAGACCTCGCGCTGGTGGTTCGAGGTCGGTGGGGCCGGGCGGAACTGGATGACCAGCCGGTAGGCGACGGAGGGGTCGACGTAGACCTTGTGGAAGCCGGCGAGGTGGCCCTTCAGCGGCAGGCAGTCGTCACTTCCGTGGACCAGGTTCTGCAGCTCCAGCAGCGCCAGGTCGCGGATGTTGTCGGGAAGTTCCCGGAGGTCCGCGATGGCGTCAGGGTGTGCGGCGAAGGCGAAGCGGGCGCGGCTCACAGCAGCCTCCCCTGTACTGGACGCTGGACCGGTCCCGCCGGAGGCGTACGGGGGGAGTCGAGGCTGGCCTTCGGCGCGGAGACACTGGCCGACCGGGCGAGAGCGATGCGGGCGACGCGAGCCCGGACGACGGCGCCGTTGTCATCGCGGTACTCCGGTGGCTCGGGCAACGGGCTGCTGCGGTCGTCCAGCCAGGAGCGGGCGACGTCCACGTCGGCGAAGGCGCCCTCGCGCATCGTGTACGTGTCGGCGTCCTGGTCCCACTCTTCGTGGAAGACCCGGATCGGCGCTTCGGCGGCGCGGGAGTCGCGGGTCAGCGTCCATGACTCGTTCGGGTCGGAATCCGAGGTGTGGTTGTCGAGGACCTCGTACCGGCCGCCCGACTCGCGGATCTGCCGTTCGACCCACGCGGTGAGGTCGTCGGCGGGCTTCGCGAAGCCGCCGTGCACCTTGGCGATCTTCTCGGGCGGACAGCCGCGTTCGACCAGCCAGTTCTGGGCGAAGGACATCGTGGCGTGGTAGCTCGTCTCCAGGGTGAACGTGAACCGGGTGAGATCCCGGGCGACTGCGATCGCCATGACCTGAGGCTCGCCGGGTGCTCCCCACGTGACGGACCGATCGTGGGCGACGACGAAGCTGTGGGAGCCGTTGGGTGTGGTGTGGTGCTGGGACAGCGCCGTCAGGTCACCGGACCAGAACCTCTCCACCGCCTCCTCGGACGCGGCATCGGCGGGGGCGAGTTCGTCGAGATCGAAATCGAAGTCGAATCCGTCGTTCACGCCGCCACCCCTGACTGCTCAAGGGCAGGGATGGCCAGGACCCGGTGGTTGGGGCGGGTTGGGCTCGTCGTGCACGCGGCGAAGGGGCCGTCCGGGGCGCGGAGGTGGACCAGGGCCTGGTCCAGGTGGTCGCGGTGCCAGGTCGACGGACCGGCCAGGCCGGCCTCCGTGTCGGTGAACTGCTGCCACGCGAGCCAGAGGGCGTGGAGCCGGGCGACGGCCTCCGGGTGCTCGTGCCAATGTGCGCACCAGGGGCGCGTCGTGCTGATCTCCCGGCCGTATACCGGCAGGAGGAGGTGGTTCACCCAGTCGCTGAGGGCGGCGAGTTCGACGACGTACGTCTCTCCGCCCAGGGCGAGAATGAACACCGAGGCGGGGCCGTCGGCCTGCTCGGGGTCGGCCGCCTCAGCTTCCGGAGCTCCGTCCGTCTCCCGGTCGGCAGCGGGTACGGGATCGGGTTCGGAGCCGAGGCGGTCGAGGATGACGCCGTGCCGCCTGACCTCGGCCATGGTCTTGGCGAGGGTGCTGGCGAGGTCGTCGAGCTCCCCGTCGGAAACCCGGAACGGCTCAGGGGCGGGGGCGGTCGGGCTGGTGTCGGACATGAGGGCGTGCTCCATCTGTGAGACGGCGACATGCCCGAGAGGATGCGGAGAAACCGCGGTTTGGCCCGGCCGGGATTGCCCGGTAGGGAGCCGCTACCCGGCTGCGCAGCGCGGACAGCGCGGGAACGGCGGTGCCAGCAACTGCAGAGCGAGTGCAGCCTGTTGGGGTACGACGCCGTTGCCGAGCGCTGTGAGCTGCGCCGGTCGTCCGAGCCCCGGGGTGGCGGTGACCCACCCGGCGTCGAGCCCCTGCATCCACTCGACGAAGTCGGCGCGGAGCCGACCGGCCGCGTCCGTGGGTGCCGGCGCGGGACGGGTGAGCGTCTCCCATCGGGTGATGGCGGCTGTGTACGGTCCCCACTGCCGGTCGCCTCCCCGGCTTCCGGCGACGGCTCCGCCCACAGCGGCAGGACCACCGACGGCAGGGGAGAGCGCCGCTCCTTGCCGGAGCGACGGCCCGTGCCGCCCGTTCGCCGGGCGGGGGAGAGTGAGGCCGCCGCACTGGGCAGGGTCATGTCCCCATTGCCGTGCCGCTGGTTGGGCGAGCCCTTGATCCCGTCCGACGCCTTCGGGGTCGGCAGCAGGAGCCACTCGACCTCGTCGGCCAGGTTCGGACCGTGGCCCCCGCTCTTCCTCTTGGCCGGGTGCTGCGAGCCACCGTTCTTGCCGATGTTGCTGGTCGGCGTCTTGAACAGGGTCTTCGGCGGGCCAGGCGGCGAGGAAGGTCCGCTCGCGCCGGTGCGGGGCCCCGACGTCGGAGGCACGAAGCACGAGCCACTTCGCGTCGTACCGGAGGTCGGCCAGGGATCCGAGTACGGCACCGAGTGCCCGCAGAGGAGGCTGACCTGCGGTGTCTCCCAGACACCACGGGCAGGGTTCCACGTCGCCAGGGGAACCGGCGGGGGAGGTGAGGAGGCCGCGCACATTCTCGATCACAACCAGGCAGGGTCGGAGGGCCTTGACCGCATGGGCGACGTGCAGCCACAGCCCGGAACGGGTCTGGGAGTTGAGTCCGGCCCGGCGGCCGGCGACTGAGACGTCTTTGACAGGGGAAGCCCGCCGTCAGGACGCACACCCGGGGGACGGCGGACCAGTCGACGGTCGTGATGTCGCCGAGGTTGGGGACGCCAGGCCAGTGGCGGGCCAGGATGCGCGAGGCGTTCGGATCGACCTCCGCGTGCCAGGCCAGGGTGCCGCCGAGGGCTGCCTGCACCCCCAGGTCGAGGCCGCCGTACCCGGAACAGAGCGACCCGATCAGTGGAGGGCGGGAGACGGTGGCGGGCATGTCACCGGCCCCGTACAGTTCGGGGCGCGACAGCCGTCGCCGACACCGGCGCCGCGGGGGCAGCCGATACGGCCTCGTACACGGGGGTGGTGGTCCGGCCGAGGGCGGCGCGGAGCCGTGAGGACGGCGGCGAGACCGCCGTCGAGGCGGCGTGCAGGGAGTCGGCCGCCTCCCGCAGGGCCGTGTCTGCCGTCCCGAGCGCCTCGTCGATCACCTGGCCCGCCGCCTCCCGGGCATCCCGTGCATCGGGTCGGTCGTGCAGGTGCTCGGTCCGTTCCAGGAACGCGAGCTGCTGGGCAACTTCCCCGAGGGCGGATGCCGCCTCACCGGCGGGTCGTACGGCGGCGGAGAAGCTGGAGACGGCCAGGGAAGTGCTGGAGCCGTGCTCCCTGTTGACGGTGCGGAAGAGGACCTCGTCGCCCAGCTCGGTGATCAGCTTGCCGAGTTCGGAGATCTGCTGGGCGACGGCGACGCTACTGGGGAGGCGGTGGGGGTCGCCCGCGACCGGGAGCTTGCCGCGCTGGGCGTCGAAGGCAGAGGCCGTGGCACGTATGGCCAGGGCGTCGGAGAGAGAGTTCGTGGGCACGATGAATTCCTGTACATGGAGATGGAACGGTGGAAGGGGCGTCAACCGTGGTTGCGCGAGGGCGGGCGCGCGGCGGCGGGGGTGGGACCAGGGCGGAGCCGGTCCGCAGGAGACGGCGCGGGGCGCGGCGTACTGCGGGTTAGGGCCGCGTGCACCCGCGACAGCGGAGGCCCGCCCGGGGAAGGCGCGGGGGCCCGTGCCCGGGAGGTCGGCCTGCCGTGTGCGCTCTCCCAGCGGGCGCGGACCTCGTCGAGCAGGCCGAGCGCGTGCAGGGCGTGGTTGATGAGCCGCCCCGGGGCCAGGGCCTCGTCCTCGGCCAAGGCGCGAACCACACGGGCGCAGGCGGAGGCGGTACGTGAGAGGGAGGAACGCATCACCTGCTTGCCGAGCCACTCGGCGTCACCGGCCCCCACGCCGTCGCAGATGGCGGCGAACTGGTCGCCCGACAGCGTGCCGTCGGCCAGTAGGCCGCGCCGCTGGGCCTCCCAGAGCAGGGTGATCCGGTCGATGGGTTCGCCCCGGTGGTGCAGCGCCCCGAGGCACCGGTAGAGCTGCCCGTGGGCCGGGTCGACGAAGTCACCCGGACGCAGCCAGTCCACCACCTCGCCCATGGCCGGTCGCTCGACAAGGACGGCCAGAAGGAACTCCTCGTCCTCGACAACCCGATCGGCCTGAGCCTGCGGAAGGGCAGGCGGGACAGTGACCGGCGACGTCGCGGGCGCGACGGGGCGTGGTTCGGTGCCCCACCGCCGTGCGAGATCGGTGAGCACCCCCGTCAGGACGTCCGCGTAGTGCAGCGCTCCCTCGACCTCGCCTCGCAGGGCGCCCGTGCGAGCCTCCTGGTGTAGCCGGATCGCGTGCTGGGTGACGGTGCGGTGGATAGCCCCCTCCAGCACCATGCGGCCGTACACCGGAGCATGCGCCGGACGCGGACAGGCCGAGACCAGGAGATGGGCGTACGACGCGGTCAGCCCCCTGACATGGAGGCCGGCCTCGTCGACAGCATCGGTCACCCACGACAGCGGCACCGGCCCCTCGCCCTCCACCGCGTGGTGGCCATCGCCTCGGAGCTTGCGCAGCGCGGCGAACAGCGCCTGGTGGACCGGCCGGTAGAAGTGATCCGGCGCGAGCCACTCCAGGTGCGAGAGCTGGCCCGGGTCGAGCAGCACCGCGCCGAGGACCGCCTGCTCGGCGTCCAGCAGTGGGTTCATCGACGACCTCGCATGCTGGAAGCGGATGGCTCACCCGGTCGGGCTCGCAGATCGGCGACCGCCCGGTCGGCAGCGGCCACCGCCTCGGCGAAGCCGTTCAGCACGGTGGCGAACGAGGGATCGGAGACGGGAACCGCCCCGGCCTCGCCGACCACCCACCACCGGCCCTCGCGCAGGACGACCGGCGACTGCGCCAGCCGGACAGAACGCGGCATGGACGCGCTCATGCCGACAGCCCGAAGTCGTCGTGGCCGACGGTCTTCGCCAGGGCCCGCTCGGTGATCGCCCTCGTGGCGCGGGCGGAGGCCGGCCCAACCACCTTGGCGGAGGACTCCTTGTACCAAGGCTGGATGCTGAGCATGGCGATCCGCAGACCGGTGGCCAAGAGAAGCACCTTGCCCTTGGGCAGGGCGCGGATCGCGTCGGGCGGCAGGATCCGCTCGGTGCGCATGCTCACCGAGGTGGACTTGCCGCCCTCGCTCGTCGACACCGAGACGGTCTGGACGTCATGGTCGCCGACCTGTCGGCTGAGTCGGTCGGCGAAGTCGGCGTCGTCGATGCCCGATCCGACGATCTTGACGGTGGCGGCGGACCAGAGGGCGTCCATCCCGACCTCGCCCCAGCACCGCTGGCCCTGCCGGTAGCTCTGCAGGATCGTCATCGGGATGACGCCCCGGCTGCCCAGGTGGCTGTACAGGTCCGGAAGATCAGAGATGCGGCAGACGTTGGCGGCCTCGTCGAGGACGCACAGGGCGGGCGGGTCGAGCCGTCCGCCGGATCGCTCGGCGACGATCACGGCCGCGCGCATCACGGCGTCGGCCGCCGCCGCGATGATCGCGGACGCGCTGCCGCCGCCGTCCTTGCTCAGCAGATACAGCGTGTCGCGGGAGGTGGCAAACGCGAGGGGCTTGAACTCGGGGAGGTCCTCGTTCGGGATGACCCAGGCGGCGACGTCCGGGTCGAGCAGACAGCTCGCGTACTGCCTCGCCGTCTCATAGATGCCGTCGCGCGTTTCGGTCGCACCGGAGACGGTGCCCTGGAGCTGGGCTGCGACCGCGTAGTGACCGGCGTCCGTGAGCAGGTCGACCGGGGTCCGGTCGGCGGGGGAGGCGAGCCAGGCCAGCACGTCGGTGATCGGCCGCCGGTGGCTCGCGGCGGCCAGGAACAGGGCGCCGAGGGTGTTGGACGCGGCGGTGGACCAGAAGTCGGAGCCGCTCGACTCGTCCACGCTCGCCGCGACGAAGTGCCCGGCCAGCCGCTTCGCCCCGGCAAGGTCGCGGGCGTCGGCCAGGACGTCCCACCACATCTCACGCGGGTGGTGGGCGATCTGCTGGGGGTCGAGCGTCCAGACCGTGCCGACCTCGGCACGGGCATCCACCGTGGCGGTGAACGCGTCGTTCGCCGCCTTGTTGCTGGTGAGCAGGACCGGGCCGGGAGCCGCGAGGATCGCGGGGATCGCCAGTCCGGAGGTCTTCCCGCTTCGCGGGGCCATGATCGCAACGATCACGTCCTCCCAGGAGGCGCGGACATCGACCCGACCCGGGTCGAGGGTGCCGAGCAGGATGCCGCGGTCGGCGGGAGCGATCTCCTTGTGCTCCCGGTCGCCGAGGGACGGCCGCAGGCCCTTGGCCTTGGCGGTGATCTCCTTGTCCAGCAGCGGCGCCAGATCGCTCTTGCGGGCGAGACCGGTCTTGGCACCGGAGCGCCAGCGGATCCACAGCACCAGGCCGGTGGTGAGCAGGGCCAGGGTGAGCAGGCCGGGGACGAAGCGGACGCCGACCAACAGCGAGGTGGTGCTCAAGGCCGGCCACAGCACCTCGGGGTGCAGCAGGGCGTCGGTGACGCGGAACGGGGCCCATAGGCCGCTGCCGACAAGGGCGTTGGTGAGGTTGCCGGCCAGCCAGGCGAGGGAGCCGCAGGTCATGGCGGCGCCGAGGACGCCGAACAGGAGGTAGAGGAGCGCGTCGGAGCCGGAGGTGGTCGACGGCGCGCTGGTGCGCGGGGAGGGCACGGGCAGTTCCTTGGGGTGCGAGCGGGCGGGGCGGGGCGCGCTCGGCTCTCGTGCAGCTCACGGAGCTACTCCTTGCGGATCGAATGGGAACGTTTCAGCGGGAGCGGGAGCGGGAGCGGGGGACGGGACGCGCCGCGGACGGAGGCGGCGCGGCGGGCGACGGGGTGCCGGTGTGGGCCTTGGACGCGACGGGTGAGACCCGGCGGGCGGCGGCCAGACGCCGGGCGTCGGTATCGACGGTCTCGCCGACGTAGCCGACGACCAGGTCCGGGTCGATCGCGACGCGGTACCCCAGGTCGGTCAGCTGGCTCGTGGCAGAGGAAGCGGCCAGCTGTCGGTCCGGGCCGGCAATGTGCGATTCGAGGCTGTAGGAGGCGGGATTGCCAGGGTCGGCCGGAGCGGTGAACCCGCAGGAGCGTAGAACGCGATCGGCTGAGGCGGGAAGGTCGGTTCGGCCATCGGCCCAGACCAGGCCATCGGCCCAAGAGTAGATCTCGACGTCGGTGCCATAGACGTCAGCCAAGTTGGCCATGGGGAGCCCTTCCGGAGAGCGGGGTGAGGCAGGAGGAGACGCGAAAGGGGGCGTCGACGACGAGGACGTGCTCGCGGAGAACCGACGGTCCGCTTCCGGGCCCCGGCTGTCCGGGGCGGAGGCGACCGCACCGGCGCCCAGGACGTCGTCGAGTAGGTCCCGCGTCCGAAGGACGCCGATCATCTTGTGGTGCCGGGGGTCGATACGCTCGGCCGGGCACGCGGCGATCCCGTCCTCAGCAGCCGTCAACTGCTCATGGACCTCCAGGAGCAGGCCGTGGGCGGCAACCAGCCGCGTCCAGGTCTCCATGGCGGAGTTGTGGTGCGGGTCGTCGAACGCCAGGCGGACGCGGACCCAGTCGGCGGCAGCGGCGACGAGCTCGGTCAGCTGAGGCAGAGCCCCGACAAGCGCGCCGTTGACCTCCTCGATGATCCCGGCCACCGATCATCCCGGGAACGGAGTACGGATCGGCGGAAGCCGACGGCAGGCGACGGACCTGCAGGGTGGGTCGACGCTCGGCCTCCTGCCGCCGTGGGCGAGCCGGATGTTGTGCCGCATCGCGGCGCCGATGGCCTCTCCGATGCTGGAGTAGTACTCGGGCACGGTTCCTCCTTGTTGACGGTGCTGGCTGGCCAGGCCGCATGAGATACGTACGCGACAGGCCGGTGGAGGTCGCGGAGGAATAGAACGCCCCGATCACCGCCGAGGCCCGGAGGCACGCGGCGGGTAGGCAGCCGCGCGGGCGTCCGTGAACTCGGTGCCGACGGCCGAGACGACCTCGGCCTTGGCCGCCGCAGGCGACACGGCCAGCGCCGCACTCTGAGAAGCAGACGGATCCGAGGAGTGCGTCCGCGTCTCGGTTTGGGACTGAGGCGGGTTGCCGACACGGCGCAGCTCGTCTTCCGAGTCGACGAGTTCCGACTGCGCCGAGCTGACGAACTCCGCCGCGAAGCCGAACCGGTCAGCCAGCGCGTACGCCTCGTCGTCGAGGTCGTCGATTTGCCAGCCTGCCGCCTCCAGCGCTTCCCGGACACGCTCCACGACCCCGTGCTCGGGATGAAGCAGCTGGTCGACCGCTCGCCGAAGGTCCTCACCGCTCTCGGCCGACCTGATCCGGTCCGTGATCTGAAGGAGCGCGGCTCCGGCGGCGTAGTGCCCAAGGGGATTCGCCGGGGTGCTCATCCGGGCCGTGTCCAGGGAAGGCGCGAGATCGACGCCGTAGCGGGCGGCACGGAGCATCTCGGCCGCGTGGCTGGCGATGGCGACCCGGTCGGCGACCGGGGTGGTGGTGGGAAGCCGGTGGCGCCGGCCGTGCCAGTCCTCGATCTGCTGGAAGCCGGCGTGCTTGAGGATCATGGCGGAAAAATCGTCGTTGGCGCCCTTCGCCACGACGCTGCCGCTGAACTCGGAGGAGATGGTGATCGGAGGAGCGGGCACAGAAGTCTCCTGGGCACGGGAAGTCGGATGGGAGGTGGTGGCCAGGTGCCCCAGTTCGGCCGCGATCCGGCGGCACTCGGTCTGGAGGCGGAAGGCGTCGCGATAGCCGTGGTGCAGGCCGCCGTCCTCACGGGGCGATGGTGGCCACGACGTGCATCTGCCGGGGCTGGTTGCGCAGGGCGATCCACCGGCAGGCGTCCGGATCACCGTCCGGGGCGATGCCGGTGGCGGACACCAGCCGACGGGCGACGGCGGCCCCCTGCGCGTCGGTCAGGTCCGGCCGACGAAGGTCGGACCTGACCGAGCAGACCCACGTTGGCCGAGCGGGAGCACGGGCCCCGAGGTGATCGACGGGAGCGTCGATCACCTGGGCCAAGTAGGCCAGCGAGCCCGGCTCGGCGAGCAGTTCGATCGGCGCCCCGTGACTATTGCCCGCGATCCACCGGGGGCTGACTTGGTTACCGCGTTCACCCGGCCCGCACAGGTACGCGAGCAGGCTGGCGGTGTCGCTGGCGCGCTGCAGATGGGCGATCACGGAGGCTACCTCGAAAGAGAACGTAGAAACGAGGGCCCGGGAGGTCGGGCCGACAGGGAGAGGATCCGTAGGATTCCGGGTTTGGCCCGGCCGGAGATCGCTGGTAGGCGCGTCTTTGATCCGGGCGTGTTGACGATCTATGGAGGACACTGCCCTGGCGCATGCCCTGGGCAGGATCAGGCCAAGTGGCCTTAAATCGTTCCGGGTTGTCGACCCCGCGGTGCATGCGATAGATATCGGGGTGCATCAAGCCGGTTAGAACGGGGAGCAGATGGCAGCCGACAACTCGAACAGCGCCAACACGTCACCTTCTTCCAATCAAGACCCAAATACGGAACCACCTGTCGACCCTGCGATCCGGGCGGCTCATATTGGTGCTCGTGCCTCACATAGGGCGCAACTGATCGGAGCCAGTGGCGTTGTGTTGGCGGCTGTGATTTCTGGCGTCTTCCTTGTCAGCACCTCAGACGATGGTGACGAGAAGAAAGACGCGAAGCCCTTGGTTACGGAGACTCCATCCGCGAAGCCCACCCCTTCCACGCCGTCGTCTCCGGACCCCTCGGCCTCGGGCAGGGTGGAAAGCCCTCAGTCGAGCAGCGAGCCAGCCAAGCCCTTCCCGGGCGAGCCGCTCCCTCTCCGCCTCAATGGCGACAGCACATGCGACTACGCCAGCCACATCGACTTTGACTCGTACCCTTTCGTCACCCGAGTCGGCAGGGACGAGCCGGATGACGAGGACGCTGCCGCACCGGCAGATCTGAACTGGTTCGGCTGCTCCCCGGTCGAATTCGGGACGGCACGAGACAGCCGCGCCGGCGTTCTTTCGAAGCGTCAACCCTTCAGTAAAGAAGCCTGCGAGGCTGCCGCGAACGGGGGCGGACTTGAAAGGGTCATGATGCATTCGAATGAGGTGGCCGAGTCTGGAATCATCCCCGGTAACTCGATCTGTGTGATCACAGACAAGGGTAGATTGATCCGTGCACAGATTGTTGAAGCTCCCTGGGTGCCGAATCTGACCCTCAAAATCACCACGATCTCGTAGCAAGAGGGAATATCGCCGGAAATCCCGTAACGAGGGCATGGAGGCATTGGGCGGTCAGAAGTAGGGGTTCTCGGTGGGGCGGTCGGCGTCGGTGGCGGCCTGGAGCAGTTCGGTGAGGTCGTCGGGTTCGGAGGAGCGCTGGTCGATCCACCAGCCGGCGCGGGTGATGGCGCGAGCGGTCTCCTCGATCTCCCTCCACTCCGCCTCGCTGGCGTCGCCTTCGAGGACCAGGGCGGTGTATGCGGCGGCCAGGATCTGGTGGCGGCAGCGCACACCCCAGGGGATGGCGCGCTCGGTTCCCTCCAGCGGAGGCATGCGGTACTGCTGTGACCAGGTTTCGGACTCGGCCTGCTCTCCGGCTCGCTTGGCCTTCGCCCAGGCCTCCTTGTCCTGCTCGTTGTTCTTCTTGGAGGCGTACCAGCAGTCGGTGCACTCCTGTTTGGCGAGCCATTCGGCGAAGCTCGTGCGGCGGTCGGCCGGCCGATCGGACAGGTCACGGTCGGTGTGGTGACCGCAGGGGTGGTCGATCGGCCAGATGGTCTTCGACCGCGGGGAATTGCATTGGATGCGTGATCCCGAGTTGGTTGAGCTGGTGTTCTGCGGCTTCATGCCGAGTACCTCTCTTCGAAGTTGAGGCCAGTGGCCTGGGGTGTTGCGCGTGTGAGTGCATCTGCATGATTCGCGCGGCTAATGGAGGGGGCGGACGGATGCCCGGAGCGAAACTGCGGGAGGCTTCAGCGCAGCTCGTGCTGCTCCAGGGCGTGTCTCTGCTGCACCCCGAGGACGCGGTCTTCGAGGCGATGATCGAGGGCTGGGGACGGCAGCAGCGCGGCGGACGCCGCCTGCAGCCGGACACGATCAGCGACCGGCAAAGCGTGGTGCGGCGCTTCGCCGCGTACACCAATGCCTATCCGTGGCAGTGGTCGGCGTCGGACCTCGACGAGTGGATGACGTACCTGATCGCTGAGTTGAAGCGGGCGGAGTCGACGATCCGCAGCTACCAGAGCGCGATCCGGATGTTCTGCGACTACGTCACCTCGCCGCACTACCAGTGGCCGGCCGAGTGCGAGGTCCGCTTCGGGGTGCACCCGGTGCAGATCTGCCATGAGTGGAACACCGCCGCGCACTTGGCTGACTACGAGGGCGGCGCCGAGCGGCGACCGATGACGCGCGAGGAGATCCAGGTCTTCCTCGACCACGCGGACGCCCAAGTCGACCGGGCGATCCGGCTGGGGCGCAAGGGAGCGCTCGCGGCCTACCGGGACGCCACCGTGTTCAAGCTGATGTACGGCTGGGGCACTCGCTGCACCGAGACCTCCCGGCTGGACATCACCGACTTCTACCGCAACCCGAAAGCCCCGGAGCTGGGCAACTTCGGTTCGCTGCACGTGCGTTACGGCAAACGGACCAAGGGGTCGCCGCCGCGCCGACGCACGACGCTCAGCGTCATGCCCTGGGCCGTGGAAGCGGTCGAGGACTACGTCATCAACGCCCGGCCCCGCTATGCGGCGGCCCCCGAGCAGTCGGCGCTGTGGCTGACCGAACGCGGCGGGCGTCTGCAGGCCCGCGAGATCGAGGACCGGTTCGCGGCCTACCGCGACGCGCTGGGCCTGGACAAGGCCCTGGTCCCGCACTGCCTTCGGCACAGCCACGTGACCCACCAGATCGAGGACGGCGCGGACCCGGCCTTCGTCCAGCGGCAGGTCGGCCACCGCTACGCCTCCACGACCGCCCTGTACACCGGAGTGAGCGGGGACTTCATGAACACGATGATGCGCAAGGTCTTGGACCACGCCCTTCAGGGCGGACAGTAGGGAGACGACGTGACGCCGAAGCTGGACTACCGCTGGCATCTGCGGGAGGTGATGGCCACCCGCGGCATGTTCTCGACCACCGACCTGCGTCCCCTGCTGGCCGAACGCGGTATCGACCTGTCGCCCAGCCAGACCTACCGCCTGGTGGTGGAACGGCCCGAGCGGCTGAGCCTGAAGACCCTCATGGCCCTGCTCGACATCCTGGGCTGCAGCATGGACGAGCTCATCGAGCCTGTTGCGGCAGCGGGTTCGCGGCGCCGCCACAGCGCCGCGGCCGGCGACGGGACGGCGCCCGGGAAGGAGGCCGGGCTCGGCGACTTGCGGCCCAGGCGGGCCCGGATCGTGCCCGAGTAGGCGCCGGTCGTGCCCGCGCCTGAGCTGCCGCGCTCCGCTACGGAGCCCGAGGCCGTGATCAGCGAGATCGTCCGGTCGGCCGATCCCGCGTGTGAGCGGATCGACGTCGTCGCCGTGCTCCAGGCGGTCTTCCTCCAGCGGCCCCAGCTGCGGATGCTCGCCGAAGTTCTCCAGGCCAGAGGGGACTTGCTGACGTCCGGTCGCCCCGAGGGACCACGCGCGATCGAACGGCTCATCCGGGCACTGCGCGAGGCCGGCGCCGAAAAGCTGGTACTGCCCCGCTGCGGCGACTGCGGGCGCGAGCGTCCACTGACCGGCCTCGGTGACGGCGCACGTATCTGCAGTGCCTGCAGCAACCGCCGCATTGTGCGCGCCAACCCCTGCGTGATCTGCGGAAGCACCACGCTTGCCGGACGCGACCGGGCCGGACGGCCCCGCTGCCGGGCCCATCCGCCCTGGGGCTCCACAGACCCGGCCGAGGAACTGGCCAAGCTGATCGCCGGCGGCCCCTTCGGCGTCTCGCCCGGCATTGCACAGCAGGCCGTCTGCTCGGTCGAACCCACCCGCCCCGGTCAGCTCCGGCTGCTGTGGGTACTGGAAGACACCCCTGGCCTGCTGACCGGACGCGGCGCCGAGGGGCCACCCAAGATCTCCGCCCTGATCCAGGCGCTGATCGATCGTGGCGCCCACGGCGTGGTCGTCCCCTCGTGCCCGTTCTGCCAGCGCACCACCGACCTCAAACAGCGCCGTGATGGGCTGCGCTGCTGCGAGCCATGCCGACGTGAAAGCAAGATCGCAACCTGCGCGGTCTGCGGACGCGCCCGGCCGATTGGCGGCCGCAGGTTCGACGGCCAGCCCGTGTGCGGCACCTGCCGTCAGCACGACCCCTTCAACCACAGGCCGTGCAGTGTCTGCGGTGCGCTGCGGTTCAGGAAGTTGCGCACCGACGACGGCGGAGTCTGCGCAGCCTGCCGGGAGATCCCCACTGCCATCTGCGCGACCTGCGGTGAACACGGACCGTGCTACTTCGCCGCCACCGACGCCCCCAAGTGCCTGCCCTGCAGCGCCAGGGAGCGCGAGGAAGCCGTGTGCGCCAGCTGCGGCAAGCACCGGCGCGTCAACAACCGCACCGCCACCGGCGAGCCGCTGTGCGGAAACTGCGGCAACAAGCCCAAGCCGTGCGCCGGCTGCGGCGGGGTCTTCCGCACCAGCGGCCGGACGCCCGAGGGCAAGCCCCTGTGCCAGACCTGCTGGGCCAAGCATCCCGCCGCCCACCGTCCCTGCACTGAGTGCGGGTCCGTCGAACGCCTCTACCGGCACGGACGGTGTCCCGCCTGCGCACGCTCCGCCGACCTGCGCGAAGTGCTGAGCCCGCAGGGCGGCCTCATGCGCCCGGAACTGGAACCCGTCTTCCAGGCGCTGCTGAAGCCGCCGCCCCGCACCGTCTTGCACTGGATTCACAAGGTCTCCGCCCGCAGAGCCGTCCTCCAGGCCCTGGCGACCGAGCACGGGCCGGTCACTCACGAGATCCTCGACCGCTTCGCCACCGCGCCGACCGTGGAGTATCTGCGTGCCGCGCTGGTCGCAGCAGGAGCCCTGCCCGCCCGGGACGAGCAACTGGCCCGGCTGGAACGCTGGTTGACCAAGAACATCGCCCGCGTCTCGTCCGCCGAGGAGCGCAGGATCCTGCGCAACTACACGAACTGGCAGCCCTTGCGAAGACTCCGCCGCCTGCCCGGCGGACAGCTGATCACCCACGGCCGGGCCGAGACCGTCCGTGTCGAGATCCGTAACGTGGCCCGCCTGCTGGAATGGCTCCACGACGACGGCGCCACCCTGGGCACCTGCACCCAGGACCAGCTGGACGCCTGGCTCAGCGACGGCCCCACCACCCGCGCCACGGTCCGCGGATTCCTGCTCTGGACCAGTAAACGCGGCCACAGCCGACCACTGACCGCACCGGTCATCAGCAACTACTTCGCCGCGCGCATCATCAGCAAGGACCAACGCTGGGCCCTGGTCCGCCACCTCGTCCACGACGAGCAACTCCAGGTCGCCGACCGGGCCGCCGGCCTGCTCCTGCTGCTGTTCGCCCAGCCCGTTGGCCGCATCAGCCGCCTCACCACCGAGCACATCGTCGACCGTGGCGACACGCTCGCTCTCAAGCTCGGGCGAGTCCCCGCCGAGATCCCCGCGCCCCTGGACGACCTGATCCGCCAGCTCGTCGAGCGCCGGAACGGCCGCGCGGCCACCGTCCCGATCGAGGAACCCAAGTGGCTGTTCCACAGCACCTACCCCGGACAGCCGATCGACCCGCACACCCTCGGCCGGCGCCTGAAGGCGATCGGCGTCCCGCCTCAACTCGCGCGCCATGCGTCGCTGATGGACATCGCCTCGGAGCTGCCCGCCGTCGTCATCAGCCGGCTGCTCGGATTCCACCAGTCCACCGGGGACAACTGGACCCGCGAAAGCCAGGGCTTCGGTGCCGAGTACGCCGCCGAGATCAGCCGACGCTGAGGCCGAGCCGGCCACGCCGCCCATCCCTGCGATATCGAGATGCTGGTGCTCGGCCGGACCTGTAACTTCACCGGGATGGCGCGCGAGGAAGTAATGCAGGACGGGGCTCATCGGCGGGTCGTACGGATCGGTGACACCGTCCGCAGACCCGCCCAGCCATGGACGCCCACCATCCACGCGCTTCTGCAGCACCTGGAAGAGGTCGGCTTCCGCTACGCGCCCCGCCCGCTGGGATTCGACGACGAGGGCCGCGAGGTCCTCACCTACTTCGATGGCGACGCCGGACCGCTGGCCTGGGAGAAAGTCGTGTCCGACGACGGACTTCGCGCCTTCGCCCGGCTGCTGCGCGACTACCACGACGCGTGCGCGGACTTCTCGCCCCCGCCCGGGGCGACGTGGTCCGGAGGCGAGGCCAGACTCGGCGACGACGACGTCGTCTGCCATGGAGACTTCGGCCCCTGGAACGTCGTCTGGCAGGGCGACCGGCCGGTGGGAATCATCGACTGGGACTTCGCCCGCCCCGCGCCGCGGCTGCACGACGTGGCCTACGCCCTGGAATACGTTGCCCCGTTCCGCGACGACGCCGAGTGCCTGCGCTGGCTCCACTACCCCGGACCGCCGGACCGCCGCCGACGGCTGGAACTCTTCTGCACCGTCTACGGGATCAACTCGACCGAGGGGATCGTCGACGCCGTCATCACCCGACAGCGCGACAACGCCGACCTCGTGCGCCGCCTTGCCGAGCGAGGGCACGAGCCCCAGGCCACCTGGGCATCCAACGGCCTGCTGACCCAACTCGGCGACAGAATCACCTGGAGCCTGACCCACCGGCACCTGTTCGAGTAGCGGTTCCCCCGTCACAAACCGTACTTCCGGCCATCCCCGGAGGGCATTCCGCAGGCTGCGATAGCCGGGCTTACCGATAACGGCCATGTGGGAGTCTCCTTACGGGAGTTTGATCAGCGGTCGCGGGAGAACGCGATGCGGGGGTCGACCGGCCGCGCCGCCGCGACGGAGGTGGCGGGAGCGGGCACCGGTGCCTTGCCCGGGAGGGCGGCAAGGGCTGGGCTGGCGGCGAGCGCGGCGGCGCTGATCGGAGAGCTACGGATGCCGGCATCCTGGGTGCGGTCGCGGGACGCGGCTGGCGCGGGTGCGGGGCGGTGGCGGGCCGCTACGTCCTGGGCGAGGTGGGGCTGCACCGCGACCTGAGCACCGGAGCGGTGCAGGGCCAGCGTGGCGCCGGCGACCTTCCCCAGGGCCTTGGCGCGGCCGATAGCGGCGGGCAGCGTGTAGATGTCCAGGTGGGGATCGTGCCGCCAGCCGTGTTCGACCAGGGCGAGTCCGGTGAGCCCCGAGGCGCGGCTGTCGATGGCCGCGACGATCCCGAGCCGCGGATGCTCGGCGAACGCGACATCGGGCTCGCCGAGCGCAGTCCGGGACGGGACGGGCTCCGCGTCGGGGACGAGAGAGGAGTTGAACACGGCGTCCGTGTCGACGCGGAAACCGGCGTTGCGCAGCAGCGCTACGGCCCGGGTGGCGCGGCCCTGCCCGTCACGTTGCTGGTCGGCCAGGGCGTACAAGGTCGGCTTGCCCAAGACGGGGTGGAAGTCGAGCCTCTCCAGCATCCAGGTGCTGGCGGCAAGGTTCTTGGGGTTCGCGGCGACGATGCCGTAGTCGGGGTGGCGGCCGACGGCGACGTCGGGCAGCAGCTCTTCGGCGATGGTGGGCAACACGGCTGATCCATCCGGTGCAGGCTCGATGACGGGGGAGGTCGAGGGCCGGAGCGGTTCTGCTGGTGAGAGGCATACGGCGTACTCCGAGGCGGGAAGAGTTCAGCGACCAGGGGCGGTGGAGGGACGCGCGGGTGGCAGCACGGGACGCGGGGGCGGGTCTGTCGCCAGGCGCGTGCGGACCGTGCGCGGTCCGGCCGACGGCAAGGGCGCGAGAGCAGCGCTCACCCGTGGCGAGGCAGAGGTCGGCAGGGCGGTCTGTTCTACCGGACTCCGGGCCTTGTCGGGATGGGCGGCGTCGGCAGCGCGCTCCCGGGAGGAGCGTTGCTGCTCGGGGCGTGGCGGTACGCCGAGCTGGTCCAGGCGGGCGTCGACGGCGGCGAGCAGACTCGGGATGCTGCCGCCGTGCTGGGCGTGCGGCCCGCCGGGTTCCGAGTCGTAGATCACTTCGTACACCGCAGGCCCGGCCTCCCGGTGGCGGATCACCGTCCAGCTCTCGTGGTCCTTGGTCGGCGGTTCTTGTGATGGCGAGATGATCATCGAGCTGCCGTCGGGGAGGGCGGCGTGGACGATGTAGTCGCTCAGGCCGTACTCGACGGTTACCTCCAGGTCGGGGCTGGCGGAGGGGAGCGGTGAGGTAGCCGTACCCGTGATCCCGTTTCGGATCCTCGGAGACAACAGGGGAGGAGCGGGTCCTGGGCCACGCGGTGATGCGTGAGCCCTCCTGCTCGAAGGTGATCAGGGGGTTGTCCTGGTGCATGGGCTTTTCTCCGTGGTAGGACGCCTCGACGGCTGGCGGCGCGGGCCGAGGTCACGCGGTGCCGGGCGGGCGGTGGTCCACGAGGTTCTGGTGATTCGACGGTTTGGTCCCGCCGGGGCTCGGTGCTACGGGCGTCAGCGGGAACGGCCCGGCACCGGTGAGTCGGTCGGCGGTGGCGGAGGGGGAGAGGCGGGCAGGCTCCCGCGCCGGCCGGAGGCGGATCGGGCGAGAGCCACCCGAGCTCGTTCGGTCCGCGAGGACTGCTCGGGGTCCGCTCGGTCGGCCAGGTAGTCGGCGGCCCGTACGAGGGCCAGGCCGCGGATGGCCAACTCGTCGGCGTAGTGCCAGCCGTCGGCGTTCCGTTCCTCCTGCGCCCGGCCCTCGTAGAGCTTCCGCGAGCCGGGGAGCGAGGCGTCCATCAGGGCCATGATCTGGTCCCACTCGCGCCGGAGCTGCCCCGCGTGCTCCAGGGCGGTGTCGATGCCGCGTAGCCGGCGGAGGTCTTCGCTGATCGGCCCCTCGACGTAGTCGGCGCCGCAGGCGGCGGCGTGTACGCTGGCCAGGACCTCGGGACCGTGGTCGAGGAAGACCTCGACGTGCCGCCACGCCTCGGCATCGCGCCTCACCTTGCCGTCCTCGTACCCCTTCTCGTCGACGGGCCAGCCGTCGGCGTCGCAGTAGGAGTCCGAGACCGCGTCCCAGGCGTCGGACGCCTGCCGGATCCCGGCGATGGCGGAGGCCAGCGCCGGGATGTGCCTCTGCCACGCCAGGTGATCGGTGGCTGTCGGCGGCTGGTTCTCGGCCGAGGAAGGAGAGTCCGGGGAAACAGGCATGATCGATCGTCCGGACATGGCTCAGGCCGCCATGCGGGCGTCGGTGTCGAACAGCTCGCGTTCGGCCGGGTGGAGGATGTGCTGCGTGATGAAAGACCGGCCCGCGACCTTCCACAGACCCCGGCCCTTGGTCAGGGCGGACACGGCCTGGGTCTCGACTCCGGTCAGGCCGAGCAGGGACGCGGCGGCGTCGAGCTGGTCGGGCTCCTGCCGGTAGATGATGCGCGTGCTGCAGTCGGCCAGGAGGCCCTCGGCCAGGACCCGGCCGCGCGAGCCGGCGTCGCCCGCCGAGAGCAGGTCCGAGAGCCGATGGATGACCATGAGGTTCGCGATGCCGAGCCCGCGGGAGAGTTTCCACTGGCTCTGCATCCGCTCCAGCAGGCCGACGTGGCGCATCACCCTCCACGCTTCGTCGTAGATCACCCAGCGCCGACCGCCGTCGGGGTCGGCGAGGGCGGACTCCATCCACGCGCTCGCGCAGGTCATGGCCAACACCAACGCGGTGTCGTCGCCGGCGCCGCCGAGGCGGGAGAGGTCGATGGACAGCATCGGCGCGGTCGGGTCGAACGCCACAGTGCTCGGGGCGTCGAACATGCCGCTCAAGTCGCCGTGCACGAGGCGGCGCAGGGCGTGCGCGATGTCCTGGGCGGCCGTCCCCAGGTGTCCGGTCTGGTGGCCGAGGGCTCGGTCGAGGTGCTCAGGGGAGCCGAGGACGTACGCGATCTCGCCGAGCAGCGGCACCGTGCCACGGGCGGCGGCCTCGGCGACGACCAGGTCGAGGGCGAGGTCCAGGGCGGTGTGCTCCATCGGCAGCAGGTCGCGCTTCAGGACTGTGCGCGCCAGGCCGGCCAGGAGCAGCAGGCGGCGCTTTCGCACCTCGGTCGCCCAGTCGTCCTTGCTGACGGAGGTGGGCCGGGCCGGGGCGTCCAGTGGGTTCAGCCGGCCCGGGAGACCGGGGCCCAGCGCGATGCTGTAGCCGCCGAGGGCCTGGGCGACGCCCGTCCACTCGCCCTTCGGGTCGCACGGGATGTAGATCCGGTAGCCGTGGGCGATCGACCGGGTGGCGATGGACTTCGCCAGCGCGGACTTGCCCATGCCGATGATCCCCGCCAGGACGGCGTTGGGGTTGGTGAAGCCCTCGATCCGGCCGCTGCCGTACAGCGAGAACGGGTCGAAACAGAACGCGGCTTCGGCGTGGACATCACGGCCGATGAAGACGCCCTCCGCCCCCAGGCCGCCCTCGGCGACGAACGGATAGGCCCCGGAGGCGGTGGCGGTCGTCATTCGGTGGGCGGGCAGGCTGAGCTTGCCGCCGCGGGCCGAAGCCGGGCCGGGGCGTCCGGACAACGGGTAGACCGGCCGCAGTTCCGGGGAGGCGGTTTCCTCGGCGCGGTGCTTCGGGGGAGCCCCGGCAAGGCGGGCCTGGCGGTGGGCGTCCGCGAATCCGGCTCGGGCGGCCTTCCGCTGGGTGCGCGATGCCTTGTGGGGCACGAAGAGGGGAGAGGCGCTGGCGCGGGTACGGGGCATGAACGTTTCTCCAGGCAGGCGGTGGTGGGTCAGCGGCGGACGAGGCCGGTGAACGGGGCGTGCAGGTCGGCAGGTGTTGTACGACGGCGGACCAGGTGTGCGGTGCGCTGATGGCGCTGGCAGATGGTCAGCTCCGGCGCGCCTTCGGGAAGGCCGGCCCGGCACGCCTCGCTCACGGGCACCTCGCCGGAGTCCGCCCGGGGAGCTGCGTGGTAGGCGGCGTGGAGGTGATCGGCGGCGAGCCAGATCCGGGTGCGGGCGGCACGCAGGTGGTCGCCCTCGGCCGGGAGGAGCTGTCCGACGCGGACGGCGTGGGCGTCGAGCAGCCCGTGCAGCGTGACGAGATGGGAGTGCAGGGCGTCCAGCTCGGCACGACTAGCGACGAGGGGGCCTCCGGGAAGGTTGAGCGCGCGGTGGAAGTCGAGCGCGGCGGTGGCGAAGGGCACGAAGTCCTGCGCGGTCGGGCTGGGTGTGCGGGACACGGGAGTGCTCTTTCAGCAGAGGAGCGCGGGGATCACACGGCGAGGGCGAGCGGCAGAGCGGCGGCGGTGAACGCCTCGGCCTGCTGCCAGGTCAGCGGCCGGAGGTCGAGCTGGGCACCGACGGCGGCGGTCTCCACGACCGCGCACGCAGTACGCAGCTCCTCCTCGGAGTCGGCCGAGACGGTCAGCAGACCGGTCAGGGCAACATCCGCGTGGCCGGCGATGAGTTGCCGTTCGCGCGTCTTGATGTCGTGGTACTCGATCGAGTCCGCTTCGGAGTCGACTTGGCCGCGCCGCGTGCGCTCGGCCGCGTCCGCGATCACGCTGGCCTTCTTGCGCTGGACGTCGCGCAGGGCGGCGTCCAGACCCTTCGGCTCGTACGACAGCGACAGCGTGCGCCGCACGCCGCCAGTGAACAGGAGCTGGTGGAGGAAACCCGCCGACGTCTCCGTCCTCGGCCAGTTCTCCACCCAGTACGTGGCGTGGACGGCCGAGTCGGTCGCGATGTGGGCCGCCTTCTCCACGACCACCACGGGTCCGGCAGCGGCGGCCTCAGCCTCAGGGCGGCCGGTGGCGGACCAGCGGTCCAGCGCCGCGAGGGCCTTGGGGTCGTAGGCGGTGCGGACAACGGCCGCGATCTCGCGGGCAGTGAGCCAGCCGGTGGGACTGAGCCCGGCGGTCCGCGCGGCCTGCTCGAAGGTGGACGTCAACTGTGCCAGGACACTGAAGGACCCGGTCAGACCGCCGCCAGCCTGGTTGATCAGCCGGTGTGCCGCCTTGGCGTCCAGCGACACCGCGACGTACGCCTCGTGCGGGGCCGCGGCCGGGCCCGCGCTCTGGATCAGCTCGTTGTAGATCCCGCCGGCCACCGGGGTGTCGGCCCGGCCGTGCTCCTCCCAGTAGCGGCGAAGGCTGTCGCCGGAGTCCGGGACGGTGCGCTCGATCACCTGGATGCGGGCGATCTGCCCGGTCCGGGCGAGCGCGGCCAGGGCCCGTCCCCAGCCGCTGACGTTGGCGTGCTGGGTGCCCGGGTCGAGCAGCGCGTAGGCGCGGGAGGAGACCTTGACCACGGCGGTCAGCGTGCCCTGGTGAGGATCGTGGACCGCCCCGTACCGGCCGTCGGGAGCGGTGGTCACGCGCAGGCTGGCGGCGGTGCCGGGCAGGTGGAGGAGCCCTTCACGGGTCGGCCGGCGCGAGGGGCGGGTGAGCCAGACGAGCTGGCCGCGCATCCGGCGCAGGGCGTACCGGGTGACGATCGGGGCCCAGTCCGCCAGGGCACGGCCCCGGTGGCGGGCGAAGACGAGCAGGGCGATGACGGCCCACAGGGGGCTGAGCGCGAGAGCGCCGACCACGCCGCGGGTGAGGATCACGGTGAGCAGGAGAAGGCCGGTGAGGCCGGCGACGAGTAGCTGCGGGGCGGTCAGGCCGAGCAGGACACCGCGCCTGCTGCGGTGAGGGAACTTCACGGTGGCCGAGGGGACTTCGGCCTGATGCTTGCCGGACATTGTGGTTCCAGACGGTGAGAGCGAACGGAGGACGGGGCGTGCGGCGCTCTTCTGGAGTGCATGGCGGAACTCCCTTGGTGGTCGGTTCAGGAGGGGGCGGGCTGTGGCGGGACAGCCCGCCCCCGGGGGTGGGGGGTCAGGAACCCGAAGGCGGCTGGGTGGGGTGCACCCAGGTCGTCGGCGTCGGGGAACCGGCGGCCGGCGGCCCCGCGGACGGCGGCGCGACCGGGGCAGCGGTCCCCGTGGGCGCGGGGCCGACGGACGGCATGTAGGTCATGCTGCCGACCGGCCCCGCCGCGCCGGAGAGCACACCGGAAGGGACAGTCGCGCCCTGGGAGTCGGCGGCGGAACTTTCCGTATCGCTCTCCCCAGGCCGCGTGATGAGCGGCGGGATGCCGGGGCGCTGGATCAGGGCCCGGCCCTTGTCGCCGGTGGCGTTCGGGTCTTCGCCGTACCGGAAGCGGGTCTGCGGCTTGGGCGGGCCGGCGCCGATGCCCTCCTCGCTGAGGTTGCCGCCGGCGGGGTTGATGCCGGAGGCGACACCGTCGGCACCCGCGCCGGGAACCTGGCTCGGGCCCTGGGGAGCAGGGGTTCCGGTGCCGACCCGCATCGCCAGGCTGCCGGCGGTCTTCGCCGCCCCGGCAGCGATGGCCATGCCCGCGACGCCAGTGCGGTGCAGGTCGTCGTGGCCGCCGCCGTCACTCGCCCAGCGGACGAACTTGTACGTGGCGTAGGGGCACAGCAGCACCAGGACCATCACGACGATGCCGGCCATCGCGTCGGACAGGGCCGACATACCGTCGTTCGCTTCGGTCTTGCCCATGGCGGAGACGCCGATCAGGAAGACCACGGTCATCAGGAGCTTCGACACGACCAGGGTGGCGGTGGCCTCGATCCAACCGCGCCGCCAGCGCTTGGCGACCTCCCAGCCGCCGCCGGCACCGGCGAACACGGCGAGGGCGACCATGATCAGGACGCCGACCTTCCGGGCGACCATGACGCCCCAGTACAGGAAGGCGCCGATCGCGCACCCGAATGCGACCAAGGCGGGAACGCCCCAGCCCAGGCCGTACATCGCCCCCAGTTGGTTGATCTTCACGACGCGGCGGATCGCGTCGTCGACCGACGTGTTGGCCGCTTGGAAGAGGCCCTCGGACAGTGCGTCGACCACGGTGATGGCGACGGTGGTGAAGGCGATGGCGCAGAAGCTGAACAGGACGCCGGTCATGGTGCCGATCGCGGCCTGGGCCATGGCCCGCTCGTCGCGCCGCCAGGCCGCGAACATGAGCTGGATGCAGAACGTGCCGACGGTCAGCGCGAGCCCGATGGGCAGCAGCAGCTCGTAGTTGTCCCGGAACCATCCGGCATGGAGGTCGATAGCGGTCGTCTCGTCAACGGCCTTGGCGGCGAGGTCAGCCGCGCTGGCCGCCAGTTCTCCTGCCGACTTCGCGATCCACGCGCCGATGCCGTCGGTGACGGCTCCGGCTGGGTTGGTGGCGAAGTCGACGGCGGTGCACACCTTGTCCATCATGGGAATCCCGCAGACGTCCATGGTGGTACCTCCTTTCGGGTACGGGGGTCAGGGCGCGACGGACGGCATGACGCCGACCAGGGCGCAGGGCTTGTTGGGGCGGCACTGGACAGCGAGGGTGGTGGCACGGCTCTCCGCGCCGCCCGGCGAGCCCTTCCAAACGATCGCCTGCTTGCCGGAGACCGTGACGGCGTAGATGTACGCCTGGGTGATCGCGCCCGGGTCCTCCTGAAGGGCCCGGGTGAACGCGTTCGGGAAGTGCCCCTCGTCCACCGTGGCGGTGGCGAACTGACGGTTGGCGGCCATCTCCTTCCACAGGACCGGCGAGGGGATACCCCTGTCGACCGAGGCCGCGTCGGCGTACTTGGCCTCCGAAGACAGCCACGCGTGCAGAGCACCTCGCAACTCGGCCTGAGAGTAGGCCCGGGTGTCGTACGACCACAGAGCCGCCGCGGCTGCCTTCCCGAACGCGATCGGGTCGGTGGTCCTCGGAGGAACCGGCAGGGCACGAGGACGGGTGATCGATACGGGCGGCCCGGACGGCGAGACGGCCGTGGAAGAAGAAGACGCGGACGAACTCGGCTGCGCATCGGGAGCCTTGGAAGGCGCCCTGCCGTCGCGGGTGAGGTAGGCGGCTAGGCCGGAGAGGGCGACGAGCACCGCCAGGACGGCGGTGCCGAGCAGCGCCCGGCGGCGCACGCGACTTGCGCCGCCGGGGTTCGAGGAATGGGAGGGCATCAGCGGACCTGCGTCCCCAGCGTGCTGAAGAACGCGACCACGCCGTTCGCGGCTCCGAGTAGGAGGGCCGCGCCGGCGCTCACCAGGACGCCCTTCTTCCCGTTCGCCTCGGCCTGGTGGCCGCCGGAGTGGTGGCCCCAGGCCCACACGCCCGCGCTGACGGCGAGCGCGCCGACCACGGCGACGAGGCCGAAGAGGTTGATGGAGCCCATCACCTGCTTGAGGACGTTCAGGCCCGGCAGCCCGCCCTCGTTCGGCTTGATCCCGGGATCGTAAGCGAGCTGTATGACCTGGTCAGCGAGATACATGAGGAACTCCAGTTCGATTCAAGGCGCGCCGAAGCCCGTGAGGATGGGCGGCGGTGCGATGAAGAAAGGGGGAAGGGAGGAGCGCCGGTCAGACGACTCGGCGGACCGCGAGAATCTGCGGCTTCCAGGAGGCGAAGGTTGCGATGCGGACCACGTCGCCGGTGCGCGGGGCGTGCACGACCAGGCCCTGCCCGATGGCCATGCCGACGTGCTCGGGCACTGCGGCCGTCCCCTCGGTGAAGATCAGGTCACCCGGCCGAAGAGCGTCGGCCGAGACCGACTTGCCTTCCTTGACCTGCGTGTACGTCGTCCGCGTCAGGGCGACCCCGGCGGCCTTGTACGCCTGCTGCATCAAGGAGGAGCAGTCGCACCGGCGCATCGCCGTGTCGCCGTGGGAGTCGGTGCAGCTCCCGCCCCACTGGTACGGCGTGCCGAGCTGGCCGAGCGCCCACCGGATCGCCGCCTGGACCTTCGGCGGAGCACTTGCGGGGATGCTGTACTCCTTCGGCAGCGCGCCGGCCGGGATGGTGCCGAAGTCGGCCCCGTCCTCTTCGGCACCGCAGCCGCCCGCGGTACTGGGCGAAGGGCTGCCGGATTCGGCCGAGCCGGACGGCGCCGGGGCCGGTGACGTGCCACCGGCCCTCGACAGCAGGGGCTCGATGGCCTTCTGCAAGGCCGTGGCCAGGGGCTCCCACTTGGCGTACGCCTCCGGGAAGCCTGAACGCTGCACCGCCTGGGCGGCCTGGGTGACGGACAGGGACTGCCAGCCCGAGACCTTCTTGAGCCCCTCGTAGAACTTGGTGCTGGCGTGTACCGGGTCGAGGATCTGGTTCGCCGTGCCCCAGCCCATAGACGGCCGCTGCTGAAAGAGCCCCAGCGAGTCGCGGTCGCCCCAGGTCAGGTTCCGCAGGCCGCTCTCCTGCAGGGCGGTCGCCAGGGCCACGGTCTGCCCCCGGGCAGGGATGTTCATTGCGACGCCGGTGGCCTGGATCGTCTTGGCGTAGGGGATCTGCTCGGCCGGATTGTCCAGACCGGGCACGGAGACCGAACCCTTGTCGCCCCCGACCAGGATGGCCTTCACCTGGTCGGCGACCGCTGCGGTATCCACAGACCGTGCATCGCCGGTCGAGCAGGAGGTGGAAGCGGTCCCGGCGCCGAAGGCGAGAACCGGCACGGCCATCAGCAGTGGGCCGGTCGCGAACAGACCGACGACGGACATGGTGGTCTTCTTCATGGCCGCCGCAGACCGGGTGACGGCGTCGGGTCGGGACGTGGAGGTATAAGGGCATGCTGCATCGCAGCGGCTCCTCGGTTTCGTAGGAGGCGCGGTGCCGACTTCTCGTGCAAAGCCGCTGGCACCGCGCCGATGTGCATCCGCCGCTCGGGCGGGCCCGGATCAGGGGAGTTGGTAGCTCCCGGACACCGGTCTCAGGTCACGCGCGGCAGCCAGCCGCGCTCGTAATCTCAGGCAGAACACTGGGGCTCCTGGTGGCGGGGGAAACGAGGAGGAACGTGCTTCCCGTGCACTGCTCGATTGGACCATGCGACACGGATGCACACAGGTCAGCGGGGGTGGAGCGAGGCTCCGTCCCGGCGACACGGCGAGACAGTAGACCGCGATTCCGGCCGCGCCAAACGACCCCGAGGCTGGTCCCGAGCCACCGCCGCCTCGTTAGGTCCGGCCGGAACCCACGGCTAACCTCCGGCTCAACCCCGCCAGAGACGAGCGCCGTTACGCGCTGTCGGCGCGGGCCCAAGCCCCTCCGCTCTCTGAAAGAGGCCCCCATGAGCTACACGCTGCACCGAGGCGACGCCCTGACCGTGCTGAAGTCCCTCCCGGACGAGAGCGTCAACGCCGTGATCACCGACCCCCCGTACAACTCCGGCGGCCGTACGAGCTCGGAGCGCACCGGACGCACCGCGCGCGCCAAGTACGTCACCAGCAACTCGGCGCACGACCTCGCCAACTTCCCCGGCGAGAACCGCGACCAGCGCTCCTACCGCTCCTGGCTGACCGAGCTGCTCACCGAGTCGTACAGGGCGTCCACCGAGCACGCGGTGGCCATGGTCTTTTCCGACTGGCGCCAGGAACCGACCACGACCGACGCCCTGCAGATGGCCGGGTGGACCTGGAGCGGCACCATCCCGTGGATCAAGCCCGCCAGCCGGCCCCGCAAGGGCGGGCCGAAACAGGACTCCGAGTTCATCATCTGGGGCGTCAAGGGATCCCTCGACAACACCCGCGACCTCTACCTGCCCGGCCACTACATCGCCTCCCAGCCCCGCAAGGACCGGGTCCACATCACGCAGAAGCCCGTCGAGATCATGCAGCAGCTCGTCCAGATCTGCCCCGAAGGCGGCACCGTCCTCGACCCCTTCACCGGCAGCGGCTCCACGGGCGTCGCCGCCCTCCGAGAAGGCCGGAACTTCGTCGGCGTCGAGCTGTCCTCGCACTACGCCGACGTGGCCGAACAGCGACTCCGCGCAGAGCTGGAACAGGACGACTTCGCCCTGGTCGGACCAGAGGACTGATCATGAGAACGAAGAACCCGAGGCCGCGGGCCGCAGACGCGGAAGGGCGGCTGGAGCATCGAGTAACCGATGCTCCAGCCGCCCTTCCGCTTGTGTCACGCCGCCTCGAACGCCCGCCGGATCAACGGCGCCGCCTTCTCCAGGTCCGCTGCCGAGGCGAGACGCACCTCCAGGTCCCCCGTCCCGAGGTGCCCGACGCCGCGCATGTCGCGGGTGAAGCCCTCCTCCAGCACGACCGTGTCCGGGTCGAGTCTGAGATAGACCAGGATCACCTGGTGCTTCGGACGGAAGAGCACGGACGCCACGTTCACCAGACGTCGGTAGGCGATGTAGTGCCGCAGCGGGGCCACCTCGAGCTCGCCCCATGCCGTGAGCGCCTCGTCCAGCTCCGCGTACAGATCCCGCAGACACTCCGGGACAAGACCGACACCCGCAGGCGAAGGAGCCGCCGGCGCGCTGCCGACCACCGCGTCCCGCTCTCGGCTCCGCCGAGACATCGTGCTCGGCATACCGGGCGAGGAGTCCACGAGCAGCAGACTCAGCAGGCCGCCCTCGAAGGCGCGGTAGCGCACCAGGTCGATCCGCTCGGGCAGCCGCTGCACAGCCACCCGGTCGTGATGGGAGAAGCCGGCCGCGATGCAGACCATCCGCGGACGCCGCCAGTCGATCGGCTCGGCGAACTCCGCGCCCAGTACCCTCCGGACTAGCGCCTCGAACTCATGGTGCGCCGACTCCAGCCACGCCATGTACGAGACGGCCTGCGACAGCACCCCGCTGTCGGAGCCCTTCTTGAACTCGATCACCACCGGACTGCCGTTCTCGTCCAACCCGAGGGTGTCGATCCGCCCCCAATGCCACGGACCAGTCGCGTACTCCGACGCCAGGAACCGGATACCAAGCATCTGCTCCAGACCGGCCTCGACCCGCCGCTGCAGCTCGACCTCCAGCGCCACCGTCGAGCTACGAAGCCCAACATCCCGGCCATCGGCATCCTGTCGGAATAGTTTGAGTTCGCTCACCAGTTTTCCCCCGTTGTGTCCGAGCCGACTTTGGGACAATCAGCGAGGGCCTCGGTCTATTCCTTCGGATGCGGAGCGGCTGATTGCCGGCCCGGCTGCGCTCCCCGGCTGTTCCGTGCAAGCCGGTGGAGTGGAATCCATCCCAGTCGTAACCCCGCGCCAAGCCGTCTCCGACAGCTGGACTGGTGCTCCGACGGAGGCCGTCATGGCCGACCACTCAGCATGCCGTCAACTCGCGGTACCGCTCTCGTCAAGGATCACGAGCCCGTCCTCCCGCATTAGGGGTGGCCGCTTTAGCTCCGTAGCATCGGGGCCGAAACGCTGGTGAGAAACGAGGTGTCATATGAGTTGTCGGTTCCTTGGAATCGCTGAAGCGGCTGAGTATTTGGACATGTCTCGGCGCTGGATGTATCGCGATTCGCGAAGGTACGGTATCCCTCGCTACTACTTTGGCGGGCGGCTCAAGTTCAAGGTTGAGGATCTTGAGAGGTGGGCGCAGCAGCAGAAGGTTTCGTGAAGAAGGGGCCGGTGGAAACCCGGCCCCTTTTGGCTTCCCGCTAGAGTCCGGCCTCAAGGACCTTGGCTGCGCGCCCGATTGAAGCCGGCATCAGGTGGCGATAGATGCGGTACGTCATGTTGATGTTCGAGTGCCCCATCCACTCGGCCACGTCGGTGATGGGTATTCCTTTGGACAAGCAGTTCGAGGCGAAGAAGTGGCGCAGGGAGTACGGGTTGAGCTTGCGCGTGATGCCGGCCCGCTTCCTGGCCGCGCTCCACTGGTACTCGAGGGTGGTGTGCGACCAGTAGGGGCTGCGCTGAGTACGCAGCAGGAAGCCGTTCTCGTCTGCGCCGACATCGTGGGCGTACCTGAGGAGGGAGTCCCGGACCGTCGCCGGCATGGGGACCTCGCGGAAGTCGCCGGGCCTGCGGTGCTTGAGCGGGGCGCGCTGGCGGGTCTTCCCCTCGATCTGCTCGGTGATGCGGTACACGTCGTCCGCGACCATCCCATCGAGGTTGGCTGCGTACGCCTCACCGTTCCGGTGCCCACACCCGGACATCAGGTCAATGATGACGACGAGAGCCTCGGACGCGGCCTCTTTGAGTGCGTGGATCTCCTCCAGTGTGGGGATGGTGATCCGGTTGGGGATGTACTCCGGTGGGACAACATCCTGGAAGGGGTCGTGGGCTATCCCGCCTTTGCGGTGGGCGTCCCGGAGGATCTTCTTGAGGGTGTCGAAGGCGTTCTGCTGCGTGGCCAGCCCGACCTTGCGTTCCTCCATGGACATGATGAAGTCGTCTACGACGGTCGGCGAGAAAGTGTTGATGCGCCGGGACTCGAGGGCCGGAAGTATCTGGCGGTCGAGCAGCTGCTTGACCGTGCGTACCGTGCCAGGCGCGAAGTGGCGCTGGCGCGGCAACCAGGTGCCTGCGTACTCACCGAAACGCTGCTTGCCCAGCGTGCGCTTCAACTCGGACTGCTGCACGGGAGTGCTGCGCTTCTCCCTGTAGATCTGCGTGAGACGATCGAGGGCATCGTCCTGCGTCGGGTAGCCCGACTCCTCGCACTGTCGTCCCGTTCCGTCGCGGAACCGGATAGCGTAGGGGTGTGCACATCCGCCCTGCCGTTTGCAGCTGCAGGTCTTGAAGAAGCTGCCCATCCCGCGGATGAGTTTGGTCGCCACTGACACCGCTCCTGACTGATGCTGGGAGTTTGCTGACCAACGGCTCCACAGCATGGCCCTGACCTGCGGCCGCACCAAACTAAGGCACGTTGATCAGCATCCTCACGGATACCTCCTGGTGAGATGAGCAGGTAGGTCGCTGAGCAGGGTTTTCTCAGGTCAGGCCGGGTGTGACGAGTTATTGACCTTGGCGTTTCGTAGCGGCTGAGGGCGGTTCTGTGCGGTACCGATGCCGACTCGATGCCGCGTTTCCTGATGGAGCATCAGGTCAGGGTTGGGGTGAATGATCTTTACGGATGCGCATCATGACGCAAGTATCGACGCGAGGTCGCGGGCGCGCACCGGTGCCTCATCACTCGGATCCGAGTGATTTCGGCGCCGGGGCGTCTGCAGGAGGGAGTGCGGGGGCGGGTTCCTGGCTGACCGGCTACCGCCGGCTCAACCACCGCGACGAACGCCACCCCCGCAACTACCCGGCCTTCCTCGGCCTCGCTGCCGCCCTCTGCTGCTACAAACAGCTTCTCCGCCTCACCGCATGGGAAACGGCCTTAGGCTCGGCCACTTCCGAGACGCGCCTATTCGCTGCACTACGCCCAGACTCCGGTGAAACCTCTCCCCGAGCCCGGCTGCTACGGCGTGCCTCCCTAACGCAGGACTCGAGGGTGGGCATCGTAGAGCCGACCCCCACGCTGGAGATGTGTACTGTGAAGGCTCCGATCAGGCTCATTGCCATTCCCCTTGCTGTCGCCCTCTTCGTCAGCGCTTGTGGCGATGAGGGAGAGTCGAGTTCAGAATCCCAGAAGAAGAATTTGCAACAGGATGTCGAAGCGGTGCTGGCCATTGACGTCCCCGGCGCGGTGGTGGTGACGGCCGACAAAGGGAACCAGGTCGCCAATGCTTGGGGGCTGGGCGACGTCGCATCCCGCACTCCCATGAAGGTGGAGGACCGATTTAGGATTGGGAGCCTGGCCAAGTCTTACGTGGCAGTCGTCATTCTTCAGTTGGTCGACGAAGGGAAGATGACTCTCGATGATTCCGTGCAGAAGTGGCTGCCCGGCCTGGTTCCCGAAGGCGAAAAGATCACGGTCCGCCAGCTTCTGAACCACTCGAGCGGAATCCCCAACTACGAGGAGAACCCGCAATATCTGGCCCCGTACCTCGCCGGTGACGTCACGCATGTCACGACGCCACAGCAGCTCGTGAAGTTGGGAACATCCCTGCCGAGAAAGTTTCAGCCTGGTGCGGACGCCGCATACTCGAATACGAACTACACAGTGGCCGGTCTCATCATCGAGAAGGTGGCCGGGACCTCTCTGGCCGCCCAATTCGACGACCGCATCTTCAAACCACTCAAGCTGGATTCTTCCTACTTGCCCACGGGGCCCGATATCGCCGACCCTCATGCGCACGGGTACTTTGTGCTCGGGAAGCCGCCCGCTACCGACGTGACGCGATTCAGCCCCTCCATCGCATGGGCCGGCGGTGGAATCATTGCATCCTCGGGTGATGTCTCGTCGTTCTACCATGCTTTGCTGACGGGCCGCCTGATCCCACCTGGCCTGCTGAAAGAGATGATGACGACGGCAACAGGCAAGAGTGGCGCAAAATATGGTCTCGGAATCGTGCCCCGTCAATTCTCCTGCGGAACCTGGTGGGGGCACAGTGGGAACTTCCCCGGATACCTCGTCGAATCGTACGCGACGACGAATGGTCAGCGTCAAGCGACTATCGCGATGAACTACGACCCGAACTCCATGCAGCAGAAGACGAAAGCTGCGGTCGAGAAGCTCACTGACGCGGCCGCGTGCTCGAAGAAGGAATAGCATTCCGCTGCTTCACCCGCCGGGATCACGCGGACAGGCGACGCCCACAATCTCTCTTCGCCGGGGACTTCCTGGCGGACGTCGCAGGTCAGGCCCAGCTTCACGTAGGCGTGACCTGCGCCCCCGGCTCTCCTGGCGTTGCCCGGTCACCCTTCCCGCCGACGCCGCCCGCGCTCACACGTCCGTATACCTGGGCTGGGGTGCCGGACGTGATCGTTGCTCCGGACAGCACGATCGGGTGCCGTGCCGGAGGTCCGCGGGACGACCTGACCCGCACGCTGTCCACGGCCGGGCGTCCGACCGGCCGGGGCCCCCGCTACCAGGGACACCTCCGACGGGAGTGAGCGTGATGAGTGATCTTGCCTGGCTGCCGCAGTCCTGCACGCTGCCCAGCGAGGAGCGGCCCCTGAGGTCGCCGAGTGGGATGCGCTGTTCGCCGAGCGTCTGACCTGCCTGCCTCGGCCCCGGCCCCTCCACCTGCTGCTTGAGAGCGGGCCCCCTGAGCACGCCGATGGACCCAGGGCTGCGAGTTCGGAGGCAGTCGCCGGTGTGACGTTTTTCGTAGCCGCAGTGCAGGAGAAAGTGAGCCGCCTGGTCATCGGCAGCAGTCGCTCGCACGATGCCAAGGAGGCACGATGGGAAGGGAATTCTGGCGGACGATCCGGATGGCGATACAGCAGGACAACTGGACAGCTCGCCTCGTCGTAGTGTTCTGCGGCGCAGGGGCGGCTGCGCTCGCCGTCTACGTGATCACCACCGCGCGGTAACCCAGATCGAAGTTCGCGCAGTGGTGCATCGCGCGGCCGCCGCGAAGGAACATGGCGTACGCACATCCCGTCCGGGCGCGGACGACGGGCGCGGGTGCAGTTCCTCGGGCAGCCGGCCAGAGGTGAAAGCCGCTCGCGCGACTCAGCACCCCAGTTGGCCGACGAGCTCGCTCACTGGCCAACTGGGGCGCTCAGCCACACCGGGCCACCCAGCGATCACGACTCGATACCTGCCCTAGGGCGTGTTGCGAAAGTGGATCAAGAAAGTGAGTAATCACGTGTTGTGGAGCCGGGCCGACTGACATACTCCGCGCCGTGACGACTGACCACAGCTCCGGCCCGACACTGACCATTGGCGAGCGCGACACCGAGCTCGACGACCGACTGACCGAGGAACTCATCGCCTTCAACACGGCCGCCACCGGCGTGTCTGACCGCGGCACTTTCTCGGTCAAGGTCACCGATGAAGCGGGTGAACTGGTCGGCGGGCTGGCCGCATGGACCTGGGGCGCTCTGTGCGGCATCGAGCTGCTGTGGGTTCGCGACGACAGCCGCAAGGACGGCTGGGGCAGCACGATCCTGCGGGCAGCAGAGACGGAGGCACAGCGACGCGGTTGCGATCGCGTCGCCGTCTCCTCTTTCACGTTCCAGGCCCCCGGTTTCTACCAGCGCCACGGCTATGTCGAGACCGGTCGGATCCCGGGCATCCCCGCAGGACACGCGGACGTGCACCTGCTCAAGTCGCTGACCGGTTCGGCACCCTCGCGATAGTTCTAGACGTGCTGGTCACAGCCATTCGTTGATGGTCGCGACCAGCACCGTCGCCTCATAGCGGACAGCGAGTTTCTCGTATCTCGTGGCCACGGCCCGGTGGCGCTTCAGCCTGTTGATTCCGCACTCCACCGCGTGGCGCTCCTTGTAGTCGACCTTGTCGAACCTGGGCGGGCGGCCGCCGCGGGAGCCGAGCTTCTTGCGGTTGCGGACCTGGTCGGCCTTCTCCGGGATGGTGCAGCCAACCCCTCGTTTGCGCAGGTAGGCACGGTTCGCGCGGGAGCCGTAGGCCCTGTCGGCGCGGACTCTGTCCGGTTTGGTGCGCGGCCGGCCTGGTCCGGTGCGGGGCACCCGGATGCCCTCCAGAACCGGCTGGAACTGCGGGCTGTCGTTCCACTGTCCGGCGGTGACGAGCAGGGACAGCGGCTTCTGTCCCTGCTCGACCGCGAGGTGCAGCTTGGTGGTCAGCCCGCCGCGTGAGCGTCCCAGGCCGTGGTCGTCGGGCTCGGCGTCGATGCCGCCAGGAGGCTCCTTCTGCTGTGCCCCTTTTTACGCGCCCCGGCGGCGTGCTGGTGGGCCCGGGCGATGGTGGAGTCGACGCTGACGTCCCAGATGATCAGGCCCTTCGCGTCGGCCTCGGCCTGGAGCTGCGCGAGAATCCGCTTCCAGGTTCCGTCGCGCTGCCAGCGCCGGAACAGGTCGTAGGCCCGGTCCCAGAGCCCGTACCGCTCCGGGATGTCCCGCCACGGCGCGCCGGTCCTGGTCCGCCACCGTATGCCGTCGTTGAGCTGCCGACGCGTCCACGTCGGCGGACGCCCCGGCTTCTTGCCCGTAGGCAGCAACGGCTCCAGCCGGATCCACTGGTTGTTCGTCAGATCACCACGCCCCACAACTGGTGATCATCCACATCCTTGATCCACTTTCGCAACACGCCCTAGAGCAGGGGTGCGTCGAACAGGTCGAGCTCGGCCTGCGTCGGTGGCTCGAACTGGTTCTGGCAATTCCTCAGGAGTTCGGCCGTCAGCACGACAGAGCCCGGCTCGTTGTTCCGCAGAGCGATACGTCGCTCCAGCTCTTCCATCGGCACCGGGAGGTAACACAGTTCGACGGCAGCGCCCACCGCGCGGGCCTGGAGCCGCTTCTCGTCACGCTCGGTCCGCTCCCAGAAACCGTTCTCCAAGACCACAACAGCACCGGAGGCCAACAGCGCCTGGGCGTGCTGCCAGAGACACCGCTCGACGCGCTCCCGAGCCTCGTCGTCGAAGAGATCGAGGCCTAGCCCGGCAAGCCATTCGTCCGGACACAGACGTACAGCGGACAGCTCTTGCACGAGCCTCTTGGCCACCGTGGTCTTACCAGCACCTGGCAGACCGCACAGGAGTACCAACCTTGGTTGCCGATGGGCCACGCCCGCCTCCTCTTGCCAAGCCTGCAGGGATCATCGCTCACGCCACCGCGAAGCGGAAACGGGAATAGCCTGCCGCACCCGCACCCGCACCCGCGCCTCGGACCCGGCGGCCGCATCGCGGGTTCGCCGTCCGCTTCTTCAGCCGCGAGCTCTTCGATGTCCTCGCCGTCGGCTGGACCCTGGATGAGGCCCATGCCATCGACGAGGGCGAACTGCGCCGACCTTTGTGGCGCGTCACCCAGACCCTGCCCCGATGGCCGAGCTCCCCATGCCGTCGGGCGGCTCGGGTCTGTTGCGCGTCACGCCCCGCCTGGCCGTCGATCCTCGTCGCATCCGCCCCTGACACCCGACCGCGTCAGGCCGTTGCTCGTCAACAACGCGTGAGCCCGGACCCGACCGGCATCAAGGCCACGTCAAACGAGTGTCCTCCCCGGCCGAAGTCGATCAGAGAATGATCGACGCGGGGGACGAACGACCGTCCGTGCGGAGCAGCTTTGGATCCGGCTCTCGGAGTCGGTCCTGCGCTCGCCGGCCGAGCCGCTCGGCATCGAGCTCCTGACCGTCGACCCGACGCTCACCGCCCCCGTGGTCACCAGTCCCTCGGTCTCCGCCCTGGTGTCGCGGAAGCGGAAGGAGCCGGCCGCCCACGAAATCGGTCAGGCGGCACGGACCGCCTGATCGTGTTGCACACCGCGCCTCGCTGGTTCCGCGACGGCGGAGACAGCGAGGCGGGGTCGTGGCCCGCACCGTGCGGGCCACGACCGTGGTGGCTGCCGCGATGGAGGCTCGCGGGTGGACTTCGGCGCGTCAGCCGACGTGGACGCGGGGGCGGCGGTTCCGGTCGGGCTCCGCCTCCCGCAGGACCTCGCGGGTGACGGGGGCGACCTCGCCCTGGCCGAGGAGGAAGAAGCGGAGGAAGTTGGCGAAGGGGTTGCCCTCGGTCCACTCGAAGTAGATGTGGGGGCTCACGCCGGTGAGGTCACGGGCGTGGAGCAGGAGGGCGGCCAGCGCGTTCGGAATGGAGGACGACTCGACGGTGAGGACGCGGTAGCGGTCGTGCATGACCTCGCCGCGCACGGTCAGGCCCGCCTCGAACTCGGAGGGGTCGGTGACGGTGACCTCGATGAAGACGAAGTCCTCGGTGGTGGGCAGGTCGTTGTCGGCGCGGATCTGCTCGATCTTGTCGCGGTACTCGGCGACGTCGCGGTTGTCCGGCTCGTTCGCGATGAAGCGCGGGGTGCGACGGGAGATGTCCTGGATGAAGCGTTCGGCCATGTCGTCGAGTTCGATGTGGGTGACGCGCAGCTCGAAGGCGCGTCCGAGACGGGACAGGAGCGAGATCAGGATGATGCCGGCGATGAAGCAGGCGCCGATCTTCACGCCGTCGGGGCGCTCGATGACGTTGACGACGGTGGTGTAGAGGAAGACGGCGGAGATGACGCCGAAGCCGATGGTCCAGCCGCGCTGGCCGGCCTTGCGCGCGGCGATCGTCACCGCGATGGCCGCCGAGCAGATCAGGACGAGGACACCGGTGGCGTACGCACCGCCCTGGGCGTCGACGTCGGCGTCGAAGATCCAGGTCACCAGGAACGCGACCAGGGTGAAGACGATGACCATGGGGCGCACGGCGCGGGCCCAGTGCGGCGCCATGCCGTACTTGGGCAGGTAGCGGGGCATCAGGTTGAGCAGCCCGGCCATGGCGGAGGCGCCCGCGAACCAGAGGATGGCGATGGTGGAGACGTCGTAGATGGTGCCGAAGGTGTTGCCCAGGTATTCGTGGGCGAGGTAGGCGAGCGCGCGGCCGTTGGCCTGGCCACCGGACTCGAACTCCTTCTCCGGGATGAGCACGGTGGTGATGAAGCTCGTGCAGATCAGGAAGACGCTCATGATCAGTGCGGCCGTGGTCAGGAGCTTCTTGGTGTCGCGGATGCGGCCGGTCGGCTTCTCCTCGGTGTCGCCCGGGTCGCCCTGGACGTGCGGCATGACCGCCACACCGGTCTCGAAGCCGGACAGACCGAGCGCGAGCTTCGGGAAGACCAGCAGGGCGACGCCGACCATGGCGAAGACGTTCCCGTGTTCTGCCGTCAGGGCGGCTGTCCAGTCGGTGACGACATGGCCTTCGGTGAGGACGTGCCAGAGGCCGCTGACGACCACGACCACGTTGAGGCCGAGGTAGATGCCGACGAGGACGACGGCGACGCCGATGGCTTCGAGGAAACCCTTGAGGAACACGGCGCCGAGCAGGGCGATCAGCACGAGCGTGATGATCATCTGCTTGTTGTGCAGGGCCTCTTCGAGGTGGGGGTTCTCGACGAGGTGGGTGGAGGCGTCGGCGGCCGACAGGGTGATGGTGATGAGGAAGTCGGTGGCGGCGAAGCCGAGCAGGGTGAGGACGAAGAGCTTGCCCTTCCAGAAGGAGAGCAGGCGCGACAGCATCGCGATGGAGCCCTCGCCGCGCGGGCTCTCCTCGGCGACCCGCCGGTAGACGGGCAGGGCGCCGGCCAGGGTGACGATGACCAGGACGATCGTCGCGACGGGGGAGAGCAGTCCGGCGGCCAGGGCCGCGATGCCGGGCTGGTAGCCGAGGGTGGAGAAGTAGTCGACACCGGTCAGGCACATCACCCGCCACCAGCGCTGCCCCTTGTGCCCGGCGTCCGGGGCCGACTCCACCGGCCGGGAGGGCTTGCCCTTCCCCATGTCGGAGAGGCCCTCCAGCATCCACGCGCGCAATCGTCCGGTGTGCGCGTCCGGTGTGGTGGCCATGGGGTACTCCTGAGCTGCAGCTGGATGAGGGGGATCCGTCCATACGTGCGGACGGCCGGGCCAGCGTAAGCAAGGCGTCAACGACTGATCTGAGCGGGCGCGTCAGGAAAGCGTCAAGATGCACCGGTCGGGCTCATCCCCGGCACCCACCGGCCGAGATGCCGACGCTGCGTGAGGCCGGAAGATCGACACGTGCGGATGTCGACGGGTGTCCGCGGGCTGTTCCGGCCCACGGCACGACCGTAGCCCGCTGGCCCCATCGGATGCTCGATGACCGCAGTCCTGAGCTCCGGTGTCAAAAGCGTGTGAAGAGAGAGGCCCCCGGCGCAAAGAACGCGCCAGGAAGTGCGGGAACCACGCCGGCCGGGGGACACCCTGAGCGGACCTGAGTGCGAAGGAGACCACCCGCATGTCCGCTCTGACCACCGAGAACGGGGCCACGCCCGTCGCCGAGGAGCCCCCGGATACCGGCGCGCGGCACAAGCTGACCGCCGTCACCGGGCTTGCCGCGCTGTCGCTGGACGCGATGGCTTCGGTGGCGTACGGCCCCGAGGCCATCGTCCTCGTGCTCGCAGCGGCCGGCGGGTACGGCCTCGGATTCACGCTCCCCGTCACACTGGCCATCGCGGGCCTGCTGGCCGTCCTCGTGGCTTCGTACCGGCAGGTCATCGCCGCCTTCCCGGACGGCGGCGGCTCCTACGCGGTCGCCAAGACGCACCTCGGCCGCCGCACCAGCCTCGTGGCCGCCGGTTCCCTGGTCCTGGACTACGTCCTGAACGTGGCGGTGGCCGTGACGGCCGGAGTCGCCGCCCTCACGTCGGCGGTCCCCGAGCTCTACGGGGACCGCTTGTGGGTCTGCCTCGCGGTACTCGTCCTGATCACGGCGGTGAACTTGCGCGGGATCGTCGACTCGGCGCGCGCGTTCATCCTCCCGACCGCCGTGTTCATCGGCGCGATCCTCGTACTGATCGTCGTCGGCCTCTTCCGCGACGCGCCGGTCTCCACGGCCGCCTCGGACGGTCACGCCTCCGTCCTCGCCGACAACGCCACCACCGTGGGTGCCCTGCTGCTGCTCAAGGCGTTCGCCTCGGGCTGCTCGGCACTCACCGGCGTGGAGGCGATAGCGAACGCGGTGCCGTCGTTCCGCGCTCCCGCCGCCCGCCGGGCCATGCGCGCCGAGGTAGCGCTGGGCGCGCTGCTCGGCGTCATGCTGATCGGCCTGTCCGTGCTGATCTCCCGTTTCGGGCTCCAGCCGGTCGAGGGCGTCACCGTCCTCGCGCAGCTCGCCGACGCCTCTCTCGGTCACAACTGGGCTTTCTATGTTGTTCAGTTCGCCACGATGGTGCTGCTCGCGCTGTCCGCGAACACGTCGTTCGGCGGTCTACCGGTTCTTCTGAAGCTGCTGGCCCGTGACAACTATCTGCCGCACGTCTTCGGCCTGAAGGCGGACCGCCAGGTCCACCGTCACGGTGTCGTCTGGCTGGCTGTCGTCTCCGCCGCCTTGCTGGTGTTCTCCGGCGGCGACACCAACACCCTGGTGCCGCTCTTCGCGATCGGAGTCTTCGTCGGCTTCACCATCGCCCAGACCGGCATGGTCCTCCACTGGCGCCGCGAACGCGGACCCAGGTGGATGGCTAAGTCCCTGCTCAATGGTCTCGGCGCGGTCCTCACCGGTGTCTCCGCAGTCGTCGTGACAGCCACCAAGTTCCACGACGGTGCCTGGCTGATCGTGATCGCGCTGCCCGTCCTCGTCCTCGCCTTCGAGGCTGTCCACCGGGCGTACGGCCGGATCGGCGAGCGTCTCGGCGTCGGCCGGATCCCGGAGACCCCGCACCGCGAACGCTCCCTCGTCCTGGTGCCCGTCTCCTCCCTGACCCGCGTCACCAGCGAGGCCCTCACGGCCGCCGTCTCCCTCGGCGACGAGGTCCGGGCCCTCACGGTCTGCCACTCGGACGCCGAGGACCTGGCGGCCACCGAGGCCCTCGAACGCGACTGGGCCCTGTGGAACCCGGGCGTTCCTCTCGTACGACTCCGCTCCGAGCGCCGCTCCCTCGGCCGGCCCATCACGGCGTACGTGCGCGACCTGGGGACGACGGAACCCGGCACCCGGGTCACCGTCCTCATCCCGGAGGCCGAACCCGAGCGCCTGTGGCTGCGCGCCCTGCAGAACCAGCGGGGCGCGGTCGTCGCCCACGCCGTGCGCCGCGACACGGACGCCGTCGTCTGCCGGCTCCGCTTCCGCTGCTGACCGCGACCACGTCCTCGGAATCCGTCGTCAGAGATCCGTCAAGGACTCCTCCGCCCGGTGCCCTCCACGCCGCACCGGGCGGAGGCTTGACGTGTAGGGGGCAGAGGGGGGCTGGATCCTGCGAGGTGGGTCATGAGGATTCCGCTTCGGGACACGGCCGCCGTCGCCGCCGGAGTCCTGGCACCGTTCGCCGCGGCGCTCGTGCTGCTGCCGCTGCGGACCTCCGTCACGCACACCAATGCCGCGCTGCTGCTCGTCGTCGTGGTCGTCGCCGTGTCGGCCTTCGGCAACCGCTTCGCCGGCGCACTCGCAGCCTTGTCTGCGGCGGCGTGGTTCGACTTCTTCCTCACCGCGCCGTACCAGAGCTTCCACATCCAGGAGCGCGCCGACATCGAGACGGCGGTCCTGCTCCTGCTCGTCGGCCTGATCGCGTCCCAACTGGCCGCATACGGACGAACGATGAAGCGCGTGGCCGTCACGGACGCCACGCACCTGGAGCGACTGCACGGCACCACCCGGCTGGCCCGCGTCAGTACGTCGTCCGACGACGTCGTCCGACGGGTGCGGGAGGAGCTGATGGAGGTGCTTGAGCTGAGGTCCTGCCGTTTCGAGTACGGCACGCTCATCGGGCGTCCGCCACGGCTCGACCCGGACGGGACGGTGAAGGTGGCCGACTGGATCTGGGACCTGGAGCGGCAGGGCTGGCCGGACGGTGAGATCGAACTGCGCGCGATCGTGCACGGCCGCTATCAGGGCCGCTTCATGCTGACCCCCGAACCAGGCTCCGCACCCCCGCCGTTGGAGGCACGCCTGGTCGCCGCGGATCTGGCCGCTCAGGCCGCCGCCGCGCTGGACGACGACAGCGTCAGTGCAGGCCCGAGATCGTGAAGACCGAGTGGGCGGTGTCCCGTTCGACGCGGTGGGCGAGCCGGCCGAGATCCCGCACGCCGGCCTTCAGGGTGCCGTTCTCCCGGGAGGTCCTCGCATCCGCTTCCAGGAGCAGCCAGAGTGGCGGGTTGGCGAGGAGGACGCGCAGTTCGACCTGGGCCCGGCCGCCCTCCGTATCGGTCAGCACGAGACGCTGCTCGATGCCGTCCGGCCAGCGGAGGGCGGCGAGCCGGTCGGTGCGCACGGTCGTCCGGGTCCACAGCGTCCGGACGGTCAGGCTGCCCGGCGCCGCGACGACCTTGGCGGGCAGCAGGACGACGAAGAGGATGACAGCCAGGCCGATCCACAGCAGCGTCGCGGGCAGGTTCAGACCGCCGTCGCAGGCGTCCACGGTCAGCGACACGGCCAGGAGCAGCCCGGCGCATCCGGTGGCGGACCGGGCATGGCCGGCCCACTCGCGATCCTGGACCGTGCGGTCCCCCGACTCCGGTTGCAGGGTGAATCGTGGCTCCATGGAACGGACGCTAGAGCTGCTGCGTAACCCTGCCGGTCCGTCCTGGCGAGCTTCCTACGCGGCGTCGGCCACTTTTACGCGTGGCTGATGGGCCCGGCCACATGGTGGACGTATTCGTGGGTCAGCCGGAAGTCGGCGGTCCAGGCGAGCAGGCGGCTCGGGCGGTTGTCGCGGGAGCAGCTCCAGCTGGCGCGGTGGCCGCGGGCCGCGATGTCGGCGGTCAGTCCGGCGACGCAGGCCAGGGCCAGGTGTCGGCGGCGTTCGTCGGGCGCTGTGGCGCAGGCGACCACCTGAGGCCCATGATCCGGCGAGGACGGGAACGCGGACGAGGGCGGCGTACGCCGACGTGGTGTCGGGTCACGCCGCCCTCGGGCGGGATGGGCTACGGGCGTCGGCCCGTGTGTTCATGTTCCGGGTCACTTGGGGTCGCGGTTGAACACCGCCTTGGACCAGAAGTAGCCGAGGGTGGCGAGGGCGAGGCACCAGGCGAGGGCGAGCCAGCCGTTGTGGCCGATCTCGGTGCCCAGGAGCAGGCCTCGGAGGGTTTCGATGGCGGGGGTGAAGGGCTGGTACTGGGCGATGGGCTGGAACCAGCCGGGCATCTGGTCGACGGGGACGAAGGTGCTGGAGATGAGCGGGAGGAAGATCAGCGGCATCGCGTTGTTGCTGGCGGCCTCGGCGTTCGGGCTGACCATGCCCATGCCGACGGCGATCCAGGTCAGGGCGAGGGCGAAGAGAACCAGGAGGCCGAAGGCCGCCAGCCACTCGACCGCGGTGGCGTCGGTGGAGCGGAAGCCGATCGCCACGCCGACGGCGCCGACGAGGACGACGCTGATCACGGACTGGATGACGCTGCCGATGACGTGGCCGGTGATGACGGAGCCGCGGTGGATGGCCATGGTCCGGAAGCGGGCGATGATGCCCTCGGTCATGTCGGTGGAGACGGAGACCGCCGTGCCGATCGTGGTCGAGCCGATGGTCATGAGGAGGAGGCCGGGGACGAGGTAGGCGATGTAGTCGGAGCGGTCGCCGCCGCCGATGCCCGCGCTCATCGTGTCGCCGAAGATGTAGACGAACAGCAGCAGGAGCATGATCGGGGTGAGCAGCAGGTTCAGGGTGAGGGAGGGGTAGCGCCGGGCGCGCAGGAGGTTGCGGCGCAGCATGGTGGACGTGTCGCGGGCGGCGAGCGAGAGCGAGCTCATCGGACGGACTCCTTGGACTGGGTGGGGACGGTGGCGGTGAGGGCGAAGAAGACGTCGTCCAGGTCGGGGGTGTGGACCGTGAGTTCGTCGGCTTCGATGCCGGCCGTGTCCAGCCGGTCGAGGATGGTGCGCAGTTCGCGCTGGCTGCCGTCGCTCGGCAGTTGCAGTGCCAGGGCCTCGTCGTCGCGGGTCGCATCCGTGAGGGTGGATGCGGCGCTCTGATACGCGGTCGGGTCGGAGAACCGGAGGCGGATGTGCCCGCCGGGGATCAGGCGCTTGAGTTCCTCCGCCGTTCCCTCGGCGGCGATCTTGCCGTTGTTGAGGACGGCGATGCGGTCGGCGAGCTGGTCGGCCTCCTCCAGGTACTGGGTGGTGAGGAAGACCGTCACCCCGCCGGTGACGAGTTCGCGGATGATCTGCCACATGTTGTGGCGGGAGCGGGGGTCCAGGCCGGTGGTCGGCTCGTCGAGGAAGATGATCCTGGGGTTGCCGACCAGAGTCATCGCGATGTCCAGGCGGCGCTTCATGCCGCCGGAGTAGGTCGACGCGGGCTTCCTCGCCGCCTCGGTCAGGTCGAAACGCTCCAGGAGTTCGGCGGTGACCCGGCGGCCCTCCTTCTTGGACAGGCGGTTCAGGTCCGCCATCAGGAGCATGTTCTCCTCGCCGGTGATCAGACCGTCGACGGCCGAGAACTGGCCGGTGACACCGATCGCGGCGCGCACGGCCTGCGGGGCGGTGGCGAGTTCGTGGCCCGCCACCGTCACCTGGCCGGCGTCGGCGGTGATGAGCGTGGACAGGATCTTCACGGCGGTGGTCTTGCCCGCGCCGTTCGGGCCGAGGAGGGCGAAGACCGAGCCTTCGGGGACGGTCAGGTCGATGCCGTCGAGGACGGTCTTGTCGCCGTAGGACTTGCGCAGCCCGTTCGCTGCGATGGCCTGGGTGGTCATGTGAGGTGCTCCTTCGGGGGCTGCGCGTCGGGCGGGATGGCGTTACAGGCTGCGGGCGGTGATGTCGCCGTAGGCGGTGGTGGCGCGGATGGTCAGGGCGGGAGTGCCGTCGTTCTTCAGGGAGTTGGTGACGCGGCCGTAGACGGTGCCGGCGTCGAGGGTGGCGGAGACGCCGGTGGCGGCGCCGACGGTGATGTCGCCCTTCTGGGTGGTCAGGGCGAGCGTGCCGCGGGTGGCCTCGGTGATGCGGATGTCGCCGCGGGCGGCGGTGATCTCGGCGGAGCCGGTGAGGCGGCCGACCTGGACGTCGCCGTCGGTGGCGGTGAGGGTCAGGTTCGCGGCCTCCTCGATCGTGATCTCCCCGTACGCGCCCTGGAAGGTGACGTCGCCGAGGCGTCCGACGGAGCGGAGTTCGGTGGCGGCGGCCTGGGCCTCGACGCGGGATCCGGCGGGGAGCTGGACCGTCACCTCGATGGAGCCGGTGTTGCCGAGGACGTTGTTCTTCGGCTTGGGGACCTCGATGCGCAGGACGCCGTCGGTGTAGGTGACTTCGGTCTGCTCGGCCGTCTTGACGTCGCGGCTCTTGGAGGGGTCGGCGGGGAGGATCTCGACGGTGGTGTCGGCGCGGTCGGCGGCGATGAGGCGGATGCGTCCGGCGGGGACGGCGAGGGTGGTGACGATGGCGGTGGCGGTGTCGAACTTCTGCATGGCGCTTACTCCTTCTTCATAGCGGGCGGTTGTTCGCCTCGCTGTTTCCGATGAAGGAAAAGCTACGTTGCGTTCGAAGCTCCGGCAAGCACTTCATCGCGTGAAAATGCTATTGCCGCAGGCCAGTTGCAGGATTTCATTGCAATGGTTCTGGATCTAACGCAACAGCACTCCAGTGATGCGTTGCAATGGAATGGAGGTGAACGCTATGGCGAGGCTGTCGCGGACGCGAAATGCGTACATCTACAGGGTCATCGGCCTCCCGGAGGGGCGCGAGCCGATCCGGTGAGAGGAGGCGCGCCGAAGCGGCCCCGGCCGCCCCGCCGCTGAAGGCCCCTCGACTACCTATCGTTGAGCGATCCGGCCGAGCGCATGAGCATGGTGCAGATGTCGCCGTCCGTGTAGGTGTCCGGGGGTCATCAAATCGTCGTCAGGATGGTGGTGCTGACTGTCCCCGCGCTGTCCGCACCCCATAGCCTGCGAGCCGTGGGTACTTCTCGCCGCCGGTACCTCCGGCCTTCCCCCCTGGCAGCGCCGTTCGCCGTCCTGTTTGCCGCCGGATACTCGTGGAGTCGGCGGGCTCGCCGGTACGACGGAGAGTTCGAGACGTCACCACGTCCCCGCTCGCTCATCGAGACGAGCACCGTCCACCGGCTGGTGCCTGACGCGCAGGCCGGACGTGAGGGAGCGGGCAGCCGCGCCTGGGACGGCCGAGGGGAGCCGAACCGATCCGAGGTTCTGTCGACCTTCGTCCGCGACACCCTTGACGGGGCTCGTCCGCCCTTCATCAGGCCCCGCGACAACGCCGGCCGGGACTGCGAGGCGGCGCGATGAGCCGCGACGTCGAGGGGACGGGTTCGATCTACCGCACCGTTGCCGGACGGGAACACATCCGCCGATGGTGCCTCGCGCAGCTGGAGGCCTGGCCGGTGGCGCACGGCCGGATGACCGTCACCGCCATGGGCGCGGAGACCCATCTGGTCACCGCCGGCAGTGGCGCGACGACCGTGGTGTTCGTCCCGGGCACCAACTTCAACGCCGCGGCCTCCCTGCCTCTCGCCGGCGCCCTGGTCGACGCGGGACACCGCGTCGTGCTCGTGGACGTTCCGGGGCAGCCGGGTCTCAGTTCAGGTGAACGAGGGCTCTCAGGCGGCCGGTTGTCCTGGTACGGCGCATGGCTGAGCGTCGTCGTCGAGCACGCCTGCGCCGGGCCCGTCGTGGTGATGGGCCACTCCTTCGGTGCCGCGATCGCCCTCTCCAGCGCCTCGCCGCGCATCGACCGCCTCGTCCTGGCCTCCCCCGGCGGCCTCACGAAACTGCGACTGACGCCCGGAGTCCTGGCCGCCTCCGCCGCATGGTTCCTGCGGCCGGCCCCGGCGCACAGCGCCCGGCTCCTGAGAGCCATGCACGGTCCGGGCCACCTGCCGCGCGGGGCACTGGTCGAGTGGATGACGCTCGTCTCCCGACATGCCCGCTCCAGCGGAGCACCCGGCGCGGCAGAGCTTCCGGCGCGGCCCGTTCCCCGGCTGGTCGTCAACGGGTCGCACGACGTCTTCCTGCCGCTGAACCGACTCCGCCCGGCGGCACGCACCAGGCTCGGCATCGACCTGGACGTCGTCGACGGCGCCGGGCATCTCGTGGTCGAGGAGCATCCCGCGGCGCTGGCCGCCCTGGTCGGCGGCCGATGGCCCCACGCTGACGGGTGAGAGCGGCGGGGTGAGGGAGGTGAGGCGGCGATGACCGGAGAAGCGGGGGTCGTCGCGGCGGCGTTCCTCGGACTACCGGCGGCGGTGAGCCGGGCCGGACGCGAGGCCCGTCTGGTGTCGTGATCACGCTGGACCTGCGAGGTCCACCGGTTCCCGCCGCGAACCCGCTACGGCAAACGGGCCCACGTCGCCGTAGTCCACCTGTGGCTTCGACCGTGATCCGCCGGGAGCAGAAGCCGACCGCTACTCGACGGTGATGTCTTCGTAGGTGATCGTCACCTGTTCCGTGGCGACCCCGGACTCGCCGCCTCCCAGCTGCGGCCCCTCCCAACGGGACGCCCAGGCATTGCTGAGGTGAATGCGGCGGACGGTCTGCTTCTTCGCATCCTTCAACGCGATGGTGATGTTCTGTCGCGCGGCGTCGAGGTCGGCGTTGACCAGGGTGGCCTTGATCCAGTCGGTGAACGCGGTGCTCTTGTCCATGCCGCGGGTGATCGTGATCTCACCGGTCTTGCGCGCCCCCGGCTGCTTGCGAATGAGCAGTTCCCCGGTCGGTGAGACCTGCCGGACCTCCACCACGTCCTGCTCCAGCTGAAGTCCCGAGACGCTCTGGACGGTCTCGACCTGGAACTTGCCCAACTCGATGGCGAAGGTGCTGCTGCTGAAGCTGTCACCGGTCAACACGATGTATGCCTCCCACTGCTCATCGCTGAATGGCCGACGGTCGTCTCCTCCGGCCGCTTGCGTGTGCCTAACGCCATGATCGGTAGGAGGTCACGTGATTCGCCGTACACGCGCTCGGTCCTGCGGATTCTCCTTGTGGCCTCGCCGCCGGCGGCATTGCGGCGATCACCCGTGGCCGGGTGTGCGGACCGTGGACACGCGGCCGTGAGCGCGCCCTCGCCGGCTCACAGTCGCGTAAGTACTGCGTCAGAGCCACGTACGGCGACGTCAGAATCGCGTCAGTGGAACCGCCCCGGCCTCCCTCCCCACGGCGTAATGGGTGCCGTGCCGAACGCCGAATTGCGGAAGGCGCGGAAATACCGCGGGGAGCGCCGCGACGCGAAACGAAGGGGGAGGCAGTGCCGAAGATAGTGGTCGGAGTGAGCGGGAGCCTCGGCTGCCTGGCGGCTTTGCACCGGGCCGCTGCCGAGGCCAGGCTGCGCCGGGCGGAGCTGTGGGCCGTCCTGGCCTGGGAGACGCCCGGCGGAGAACTCGGCGGCCGCTACTCCGCTCACGTCTCGGCCGTGGCCCAATGCCGTGCGACGGCCGGCGACCGGCTGCGCGAGGCGCTCGACACCGCGTTCGGGCCCGTGCGACCGGAGATCCCGGTCCAGGGCGTCACGGTCTGGGGCAGCCCGGGCGCGGCGCTCGTCGATGTCGCACAGGACCCCGACGACCTCCTGGTGGTGGGCACCGGAGCCCGCGGCCCCCTGCGCCGCCTGGTCCACCGCTCTGTCGCCCGGTACTGCCAGACCCACGCGGTCTGCCCCGTGCTGGCCGTGCCGCCGTCCCCGCTCCTCGCCACGTACGACACGACCCACCGCCGCAACCTCTGGCACATGCCGCTCGACCCACGCGAGGTCGTCTGACCCACTTGGTCTGTGGCTTTGTCGGCGACCTCGACACAAGGGGGCCGGTAGCTGCGGTGGCCGAGTCACCTGGGCCGGGTCGGGCGGTCACTTCCCGTCGGGGGACGCGGGACCAGCGGCCCCGGGGCCGGGCTCACCGGGCGGTTCGGTCGTGGTGAGCGACGTCCATCGCGCTCCGGTGCGCAGGCGGAAGGCGGTGACGGCGGCCTCCACGGTGGGGAAGAAGTGACGGGGGTCGATGGTGCGGGTGAGCCCGTACCGCTCGATCTTGCGCCGGACGGGGTCCTTGAGCTCGGCGAATACGAGGTGCACGTCGTCCGCGTTGAGCGCCTCGTCGAGCTCTTCCAGGATGTCGGCGGCGGTGGTGTCCACGTCCGTCATGGGCTCCGCCGCGACCACGATCCAGCTCGGCCGCGGATCCGCCCCGGCCAGCCGCCTGACCTCGTCCCGGAAGGTCTTCGCGTTGGCGAAGAAGAGCGGGGCGTCGAACCGGTAGATCACCAGGCCCGGCAACTGCTGGGCCTGCGGATAGGAACGGATGTCGTGGTAGCCCTCCAGGCCGTGCACCCGCCCCAGTACGGTGTCGTACGGCCACCAGGCGCGCCGGAAGACGTTGAGCACGGACAGGGCCACGGCGATGGCGATCCCGGGCAGCACGCCGAGCAGTGCCACTCCGGCGAAGGCGGCGAAGCACAGCAGGAACTCCGCCCGGCGCTGGTGCCACAGCCGTACGGCTCCCGGTACGTCGGCCAGGGACAGCGACGCGGTGATGACCACGGCGGCCAGGGCCGGCTGGGGGAGGTTGCGGAACAGGCCCGGAGCCAGCACGAGCATGAGGACGATGAGCGCCGCTCCGACGACCCCGGTCAGCTGGCTCCTGGCCCCCGCCCGCTCCGCCACCGCCGTACGGGACCCGCTCGTGCTGACGGGGAAGCCCTGGAAGAGAGCGGCCGCCAGGTTGGCCGCACCGACCCCCGCCATCTCCTGGTTGCCGCGGACCTCCTGCCCCGTACGGGCCGCGAAGGCCGACGCGTTGGAGATGGTGTCGGCGAGGGACACCAGGGCGATGCCCGCCGCACCGCCGAGCAGCGGTGCGACGTCGGCGAGCCGCACATCGGGGATCGTGAACGGCGGGAAGCCCTCGGGCAGCACCCCGACCAGGTTGACGCCGTGCTCGTCGAGGTCGAAGACCGCGGCCACGGCGATCGCCAGGACCACCATCACGAGCACCGCGGGGACCTTCGGCAGGAAGCGCTGCAGGACCAGGATCAGGGCGATACCACCGATGCCGACCGCCGCGGCCGCCGGCACCGCCGCCCCGTCGGCGATCTCCCGGACGAGGCCGACGCACTCGCCGATCAGGTTGTCCGCCTCGACCTTGAAGCCCAGTAGCTTGGGGAGCTGACCGATCAGAATGGTCAGGGCCAGGCCGTTCATGTAGCCGATCATCGTCGGTTTGGAGACCAGGTCGGCGATGAAGCCGAGCTTCGCCACCGAGGCAAGGATCATGATGCCCGCCACCATGAGCGCGAGCATCGACGCCAGCGCCACGGCCCGGTCGGGATCCCCGTCGGCCGCCACCAGGGGCAGCACGGTGGAGGCGATCATCGGCCCCAGCGAGGAATCCGGGCCCAGCACCAGGATCCGGGAGGGCCCGAACACCGCGTAGCCGAGCAGGCAGAGGATCGTCGTGTACAGGCCGGTGATCGCCGGCAGGCCCGCCAGCTCGGCGTACGCCATGCCCTGCGGCACCAGCAGCGTGGTGAGGACGACCCCCGCGACGAGGTCCTTGGCCAGCCACTCGCGCCGGTAGGCGGAGACTGCGCGGATGCCGGGCACTCCCCGGAAGCGGGAGGGCATCCCCCGGCCGTCGGGCCGAGTGGTCACGAGCCCGCCTTCCTCACGTGGCTCTCGACCGGCGGGCCACCAGCCCGGGCCGCACGCCCAGCGGCTCGATGAACTCCGCGATGCGTTCGGCTCTCCTGTCCGACATCACATCAACCCTTCTCCGGTCAGGCGGGCACGGCGCACCTCGGCGCCGACGACAGCGGCGGTCCGTCACTCGCCGCCCAAGGGCACGGGAGCACTCGCGGACTCCACGACTCGCTCGCGCCCCTCCCGGCCGGGAGGGGCGCGGTACGAGGCGAGCGCCTTGCGGGACCGGCGTTCGACCAGGATCGGGAGGTAGGCCCTGACCCTGGCCTGGCGGAACGAGTCCCACGCGGTTCTGACCGTCGCCTCGACGACGACCGTGTCGACCAAGGGGAACGACGCCCTCAGCCGCGCCGTGATGTCCCTGATCGACGAGGACTCGTCCTGAGAGTCGAGTGGCAGCCCGCCCAGCCACCCAGGGGCGCCACCGTCGCGGAGTCGACCACCGACGCCCACGGCTTCCTCCGTACGGTCGTCGGGCGGTGACGGACTGCCGTACGGCGCGTGGCCGAAACGAGATCCGTCGGTTCCCTGTTCCTCAAGCACGTGAACGGCCTCGTCTCGTACCGCGCTCAGGAACGTCCCGGATTCCAGGTCCCATGACGTACAGACTGCGACCCGCCCATTCCGACATCGTGAGAGAGCCTCCTCCAGGTCATTCTCTGCTCGACCCCACAAGATCGCCCCCTGAGCCAGGGGCCGTCCCGCCGGGTGCCGTTGGCCCCGGCTGCGGGCGGGTGCCGCGCCCGACTCTCGGCCGATCCTCGGGGTCGCGATGGCCGCGTGGCCGTACGAAGCGGATGGCGTCCACCTGTGACGGAAGCGAATCGGCAGGCCCCTGGGGCGGCTTCCCCGAAGGAGCCCTTCATCAGCCCGTTCCGCTACGAGCCCCTTGGGCGACGCCTTGCGCAGGGCCGACCGGTCCCTTCCCGGAGCGGACCGTTCGGCCCTCCTCGGCGGCCCCGTTGGGCACTCCACCGTGCGAGGGCACGGCGGAAGAGTGGGTTACGGAGTCGGACCCGGCTCCTTGACCGGTCCGCGGGACCACACGAGTCCCAGGACCACGGACCAGGAGGGAACGATGTCCGGAGGCAAGGTGGAACGCAGGCGCAGCCTCTTCCCCGACTTCAACGACCTGTTCAACAGCGAGTTCCCCGGACTGCCCGGATGGCGCCCCGCCACGGCCGCCCACTCCATCCCGGTGGAGATGTCCACCGGCGACGGCGGGTGCGTGCTGCGAGCAGAGCTGCCCGGGATGGACCCGGAGGACATCACCATCACGGTCGACGACGACCTCGTCACGGTGCGTGCGGAGCGCGGCGAGAGCGAGCAGGACAAGGAGCATTCGGAGTTCCGCTACGGAGCGTTCCGCAGGACCGTGCGCCTCCCGGCGACGATTCCGGCAGACGGTGTCGACGCCTCGTACAAGGACGGCGTTCTCACCGTCCGCGTCCCCATGCCCGACGAGGCCGGCAAGAGCGGGCGGACCATCCAGGTGAAGCGGGGCGACAGCGCCTCCCAGGGAGAGACGTCATGAATCCGAAGCGCGTTCTCGTCGCCTACGGCAGCAAGCACGGTGCGACCGCCGGAATCGCCGACGAGATCGGCCGGACGCTGCAGGCCGACGGTATCGACGCGGTCGTCGTGCCGGCCGAGGCCGTCACCGACGTCAGCGTTTACGACGGAGTCGTCCTCGGCGGCGCCCTCTACGCCGGGCACTGGAACGGCAAGGCGCGCCGGTGCGCCCGGCGCAACGCCGCACAGCTGCGGGACCGGCCCGTCTGGCTGTTCAGCAGCGGTCCCGTGGACGGTTCGGCCGAGCAAGGTGACGTTCCGCCTGTCCCCGGTGTGGCCCGTCGTATGAAGAAGCTCGGCGCGAGGGAGCACGTCACCTTCGGTGGCTCCATGACCGCCGAGACACCCGGTCCGATCGCCCGTGCCCTGGTCCGGCAGGGGAAAGGTGGGGACTTCCGCAACCCGGAGCGCATCCGGGCCTGGGCGCACCACATCGGAACCGAACTCGTCGCCGCCCGCTGAGCGGGGGCCTCGGCCGCCCAGGCGGCCCACCCGGAGGCGCGACATGGCCCACCGTGGGCCGGCCCTGTCCGGGAGCGAAGCCGTGGGGCGGGCAGTGGCCGTGGGGCGGGCAGTGTGGGAGCACCCGGAGCGCGTCCGTCGGTCCGGGTGCTGTCCAGGTGGTTGCTCACCGACTCAGGTCGGTGGTGGTCACCTGGGACACGCTGTGAACCTGCGCGGCCGGTTCGCGCCTCGCACGGGGACGGCATGGCACGCCTATACCTCGGCGTCGCACGCCTACACCTCGGCGTCGGCGGTGAGCTCGCACCGTACGTCCACCACGCCTTCGACCGCTCGCGCCAGACGTGCCGCGACGGGGACCAGGGAACTGTCGCGGACCCGTCCGGACAGGGTCACGACGCCCTCCTCGACATGGACGTCGATCCGGTGGTGAGAGGCGGGGAACAGATGCTCGACGACGTCGTGGCGGACCTCGGCCGCGAGGCCCTCGTCCGGACGGAGGAACACCTTCAGGAGGTCGGACCGGCTCACGATCCCCCGGATCGTGCCGTGTGTGTCGACGACCGGCAGTCGTTTCACACCGTGGGCGGCCATCAGGCGGGCGGCCTGCGGCAGCGCGGCGTCGGGGGCGACGGTGATCGCGGGCGAGGTCATCAGATCCGCCGCCCGTCGGGAGCCGGCCTTCGCCGTCGCGCCGAGCCGCCTCATCTGCTCGATGAGTCCGAGGCGGTGGTCGTGGAACTCCTCCTTGAGGAGCAGGTCCGCCTCGGAGACCACTCCCACGACACGGCCCTCGCCCTCGACCACCGGTAGGGCCGTCACCTTCCACCGCTCCATCGCGGCGACGATCTCCTTGAACTCCGCGCCGGGCCGCACGGCGACGACCTTTGTGGTCATCACATCGGCGACGGTGAACGGCCGGGTGGTCATGGTTGTCTCCTCACCGGGCGCAGGTCGGGGGTTCCGCGTTCGTCCGCGTCGCCGCGACGGTGTCGCACCGCCTCCTGGCGGCCCGCAGCAAGCGGTCGGCGTGCTGCGGCTCGCGGAAGACGCGCGTTCCCGCGGGGAACGCGGCGGGGCGGGCGTGTTCGAGGAGCCGGTCGCGGGCCTCGGGAGCGACTTCGTCCAGCGGGGTCCGCGTGGTGCTCATGGTGTCCTCCAGCTCTTCTCCCACAGGCTCCCGCGCGTCGGGTTGCCGACGGCAGGGCCGCGCAGGCCAAACCGAGGGGGCCGAAGGGCCTGGGTCAGCGGACCAGGACGGCTTCTCCGGAGCGGGGCACGACGGCCGTCCAGCCCAGCTCGTGGTCGATGCGGTCGCGCAGGGCCTCGGAGGCGGCCGGTTCGCCGTGCACGAGGTAGGTGGTGTGCGGGGGAGGAGCGCCGCGCAGCCAGTCGACGATCTGGCCGGCGTCGGCGTGGGCCGAGAAATGCGGGACGTCGGCGACCTCGGCCCGTACGGGCACGTACTCGCCGAACATCTTCAGCACCCGCGTCCCGTCCACCAGGTCCCGCGCCCGGGTGCCGGCCGCGGCGAAGCCGATCACGACCACGGCGTTGCGCGGGTCGGGAAGGATCCGGTGCAGGTGGTGCAGGACGCGGCCGCCGGTGGCCATGCCGGCCGAGGAGACGATGACGGCGGGGCCGTGCGTGTTGTTGATGTCGATCGACTCCTGCACCGTTCGCGCCGCCTGGAACGGTTCGGGACTCAGAGCCGCTGCGCCTTGGGCCAGGATCTCCGGGCGCAGCTCCGCCGAACGCTCGGCCACCGCGTCCTGGTAGACGTCGAGGGCAGCCAGGGCCATGGGGCTGTCCACGTAGACGGGGACCGACCGGGGCAGGACGCCGGTCGTGCGCAACCGGGTCAGTTCGTGCAGGACGACCTCGGTGCGGTCGATCGCGAAGGAAGGGATCACGACGGTGCCGCCCCTGGTCACGGTCCGCTCGATCACGGCGGCGAACTCTGACCGGGCGGACTCCTGGTCGTGCCGTCGGTCGCCGTACGTGGACTCCATGAGCAGCACGTCGGCGCCGGAGAACGGCTCCGGGGGCAGCAGCAATGGGTGCCCTGGTCGGCCCAGGTCCCCGGAGGCGGCCAGGGTATGCCCGTCCTCCAAGGTCAGGTGCGCCCACGCCGACCCGAGGATGTGCCCGCCGCGGTGGAGCCTCAACCGGGTGCCGGCCATGATCTCCACGTCCTCGCCCACGGCGATCCGGTCGAAGAACGCCAGCGTCTTCTCCACGTCGGAGTCGTCGTACAGAGGCTTGGCCGGGCGGTGCCGCGACCAGCCGTGCTCGTTGGCGTGCCGGGCGGCCTCCACCTGGAGCCGTGCGCTGTCGCGGAGCACGATCCCGGCGAGCCGGGCGGTGTGTGCGCTGGACAGGATCGGTCCCCGGAAGCCCTGCCGGACCAGGCGGGGCAGGTAGCCGCAGTGGTCCAGGTGAGCGTGGGTGACGACCACGGCGTGAATGTCGGCGGCGTCGCGGGCGAACCGCTCCCAGTTGCGGCGCCGCAGGTCCGCGAAGCCCTGGAACAGACCGCAGTCGAGGAGGATCCGCGCGTGGTCGCTCTCGATGAGGAACTTGCTGCCGGTGACCGTGCCCACACCGCCCAGAAAACTCAGCAGAGCAGGTCGCGAGCGGGTGGGGGCTGGGTTCGGGGCTGCCTCGGACATGGCCGGCCCTCCTTCGGAACGTGATCCGGACTCCACGTTCGCACCGGTGGCGGCCGGGTCCCCAGGGCCCGACCGGTCCCTCCTCTGGGCCGATCGGCACATGCGTGGTTGTGGGCCGGCGGCCGAGCCTGGTCGAGGGAACACCCGAACGCGCGAGAGGAAGTGGGTGGGCGCCATGAAGGCAGCCGTCTTCCACGGCCCGGGCAGTGTCGCCTGGCAGGACGTACCGGACCCCGGCATCAAGGACCCCGGCGATGCGATCGTTCGGGTCGACGCCGTCACCATCTGCGGCACGGACCTGCACATCCTCAAGGGGGACGTGCCGGAGGTGACGCCCGGCCGGGTCCTCGGTCACGAGGCGGTGGGCACGGTCGTCGAGACAGGCCGGGACGTGCGTACCGTGCGCCCCGGGGACCGCGTCCTGATCTCCTGCATCTCGGCCTGCGGCCGGTGCCGCTTCTGCCGCGAGGGCCGCTACGGACAGTGCCGTGGTGGGGGAGGCTGGGTCCTCGGCCACACCATCGACGGCACACAGGCGGAGTACGTCCGGGTGCCGTTCGCCGATCTGTCCGTCCACCCGCTGCCGAACTCGGTCGACAGCTTCGACGCCGTCCTGCTCGCCGACATCTTCCCCACCTCCTACGAGGTGGGCGTCCTGAACGGCGGCGTCCGGCCGGCCGACACGGTCGTCGTGGTCGGTGCCGGTCCCATCGGTCTCGCCGCCATCGCCACGGCAGGCTTCTACAGCCCCGGACGGATCGTCGCCGTCGACCTCGCGGAGTCCCGGCTGGCCGCCGCCCGCAAGCTCGGCGCCGACGCCACCGCGACGGCCGACGAAGGTCCGGAGCAGCTCGTCGCGGATCTCACCGACGGCCTGGGTGCCGATGTCGTGATGGAGGCGGTGGGCGTCCCCGAGTCCTTCGAGATGTGCACGCGCATGGTCCGTCCCGGCGGGCGGGTCGCCAACATCGGCGTCCACGGCAAGCCGGCGGCCCTCCACCTCGAAGACCTGTGGATCAAGGACGTCACGATCACCACCGGCCTGGTCGACACCTCCTCCACCCCCATGCTGTTGCGCATGATGGCGGCCGGACGGCTGCCCGCGGCGGAACTGGTCACCCACCGCTTCGCACTCGACCAGATGGAGGAGGCCTACGATGTGTTCGGCCGCGCGGCCGACACCGGCGCCATCAAGGTCGCGCTCGGCGGCCCGCAGCACACGGCCGTGCAGATGCCCGACACTCCGGCCGCCGGATGAACGGTCCGCCCACGGGTCCTTCGCCGCCGCGCGGTGTCGTTCTCGACACCGCGCGGCGTTCTCCTCGACTCGGCTTCTCCGCACGCGGCGGCCTGGAAGACCGCGTTCGACACGTGTCTCGACGAGTCGACGCCCGAGGCGGGGCACGGGTGTGAGTCGACGCCCGAGGCGGGGGGCACGGGTGCCGTTCGACGCGGATGCCGAGTGCCGCCGCTTCGCGCCGGAGAGGGCTTCAGTCGAAGGTGAGCACCTCAGTCGAAGGTGAGCACCTCGGAGACCGGCCGACGTGGTGTGGACCGCCCCTTCGGGCCGTAACCGAGGCGGATGACCATGTGGACGAAACCGGTCGCGGACTCCGGATCGCGTGCGACGGAGCGGAGTTCGGGCCACTCCAGGGGCTGGGACATGAGGGAGGTCGACAGTCCGTCGAGGGTGGCCTGGAGCAGAACCCGTTGCAGCCCCTGGCCGGCCGTCAGCCACTGCCGAGGAGTGTCCTCGGCCGTGCTGAGGAGGGCGATCTGGGGCTCCTTCTCGAAGCGCGCCGTGGCCCGCTCCGGCACGTGCCGAGGTGAGTCGAAGTCGCGGATCGGCGAGGTGACGTCGTACTGCCGCGGCCCGAAGGCGTACGAGGGGATGCCCTCGGTCGCGGAGCCCTCGCCGGAGGTACCCGTGCGGGTCCAGGCGGCGATCTCCGCGCGAACCGCCTCGTCGGCGGCCTCCAACCGCTCGGATTCGTGGACGATCCCGAGCACGGTGTCGGTGTGCCAGGCCCCCGGGACGACCAGCCGGCAGCCCTCCAGGAGGGCCGCGGCGCGCAGACCGTCGATCAGCTCGGAGGGGATCCGCTCCTCGGTGAAGGGGAAACGGCTGGTGTGGCGCCGAGGCAAGGCGGCGTGGAGCGCGGTGAGGCCGCCGTCGGTGTCGTCGGGGCCGTGGAGTTCCACGTCGGCGAAGTGCCATGGGTCCTCGGGTCGGGGCAGGAGTCGGACGACGGCGTGCCGGCCCCGGTGCGCGGCGGCGACCCTCAGGCCGAACAGGGCGGCGCCGCAGCCGAGATGGAGAGCACGGTGGTCGGGGTCCTCCTGGGGCATGCGGCGCAGCGGGTCGCCGTGCAGCTCGATGACACCGGAGCCCGTCGGGTGGACGAACCTCCAGGGCTGCGCGTTGTGCATCGAGGGAGCTTTGACGGCATCTTCGATCAGTGACGTCACGAGCGGTCGGGTCAGAGCGGTGGTAGACACGGTTCGTCCTGTCTGCGGTGGGTCACCAGATGACCGGATGGGGAGTGCGGGCCGGGGCTGCGGGGGGCGTGTCGTCCTCGTGGAAGGTCAGCCGGTCCACGACGGCGACGACACCGTCCACGCTCTCGGCGAGTCGGACGAGCATCAATGCCTGGCTTCGCCGCCGGACACGACCTGCGAGCGTCACCACACCGTCGAGGACGTGCACGTCCACCGCGTTCCCGGGCAGGTTCATGACCTCCGCGAGGACGTCCTCACGGATGCCGTCGCGTACCTCCGCGTCCGGGCGGAGATAGACGCACAGCAGATCGCGGCGGGTCACGATGCCCACCAGACGCTCTTCCTCGTCGACCACCGGGAGGCGCTCGACGCCGCGACGCACCATCAGCCGTGCCGCGTCCGCCACCGTCTCCTCGGCGTGAACCGTGATGGCCGGCCGGGTCATCAGGCCCCGGGCCGTCAGCTCGTCGCGGGCCAGGAGATCGCTCTCGGAGACGACTCCGACGACGTGGTCGTCGTCGTCCACCACCGGGACCCCGGTGATGTCGTGTTCGGCGAGCAGCTTCGCCACTTCCTTGAACGAGGTCGCGGGGACGGCGGAGACCACGTCGTCGGTCATGAGACCGCCGATCTTCATGTGCTTCATCGCCGTTCCTCCTGTTCGGGGATCGGAGGGTGAGGAAGGGGCGGCTTCCCGTGTCACCACCCTCCGACGCGCGCGTGGCGGGCGGCGAGGGCCGAATGGTCCACCGTCCCTGGTCTGAGCGGCCCTCGGACGTACGGGGACCGGCTGCCAGGGTGGAGACGGTCCATCGGGCCACGTAAGGAGAGCCATGGCTTTGCCTCGGCTCGCTCCGTACGAACCGCGTTCCACCCGAGGACCTGACGACAGGACCACAGGCCGTCCCCGGACTACCGTGAACGTGGGTGTGTCACGTGTGCAGGGAGACCCGGGCGGAGGGTGCGATGGGCGGCCAGGAGAACCCGGGATCTGCGGGCCCCAGGATCCCGCGGCTGAAACTGGACGAACTGCTCGAGGAGCTCCAGGTACGCATCGACGAGGTGCGGGGCACCCGGGACCGCCTCAAAGGGCTGCTCGAAGCCGTGATGTCCGTGGGCCGGGAACTCGACCTGCCCCAGGTGCTGCGCGGCATCGTCGAGGCGGCGGTGACCCTCGTGGACGCCGAGTACGGGGCGCTGGGCGTCATCGGCGGCGACGAGAAGCTCTCCGCATTCATCCCCATCGGCATCGACGACGATCTGCGTGCCCGGATCGGGGAGCTGCCCTCGGGCCACGGCATCCTCGGCGAGCTGATCCGGAACCCCGAGCCGCTGCGCCTGTCCGAGCTGTCCGACCATCCCGCCTCGTACGGCTTCCCTGCGCACCACCCACCGATGCACACGTTCCTCGGCGTCCCCATCCGCGTCCGCGACGAGGTCTTCGGCAACCTCTATCTCACCGAGAAGCGAGGCGCCGCCGACTTCGACGCCGAGGACGAGGCCGTCGTGACGACCCTGGCCGTCGCGGCGGGCATCGCCATCGAGAACGCCCGCCTCTATGAGGAGGGCAGACTCCGACAGCGCTGGCTGGTGGCGAGCTCGGACCTGACCAGCGCCCTGCTGTCCGGCGCCGAGGAGTCCGAGGTGCTGGGCGGGATGCTGGAGCAGGCGGTCGACATCGCGGGCGCCGACATGGGCGTCTTCTACCTGGTCGGGCCCGGCGGTGAACTGCGGGGTTCGCTGGCCTGCGGCGACGCGGCCGACGCGCACCGGGGCGTCGTGCTCCCGAGCAGCGAGGGCACCCTGGCCGCAGCCGCTCTGGCGAAGGACGGCCTTGTCACGGTGGCCGATGTCGAGTGCGACGAGCGGATCACGGTACAGCCCGAACGCTGGCAGGGCTTCGGACCGGCGGTCGCGGTGACGGTCGGTACGAAGGAACGACTCAGCGGCGTGATGATCCTCGCGAGGCGCCGCGGCCGGACGCCGTTCGCGGGAGCCGAGATCGGCCCTCTCCCCGGATTCGCCGGGCAGGCGGCCCTGGCCCTCGAACTCGCCGACCGGCGCCGCGACGCCGAACAGGTGAGTCTTCTGGAGGACCGGGACCGGATCGCCCGCGACCTGCACGACCTCGCGATCCAGCGTCTCTTCGCCACCGGCATGACCCTGCAGAGCGCTCGCCGGTTCGTCGAACACCCGGAGGCAGCGGACCGGCTGACCAGGGCGATCGACGACCTGGACGCCACCATCAAGATCATCCGGTCGACCATCTTCGGCCTGCGGGAACACGACACCCCCGGAGCCGCCCCGAAGCTCAGGAATCGCATCGTCAAGACGGTCGACTCGGCCGCCTCGACACTCGGATACGCCCCCGCCCTGCGCATGGAGGGCCTGCTCGACACGGACGTGCCGGCCGAAGCGGCCGAGGAAGTGATCGCGGTCATCGGCGAAGCCCTCACCAACGTGGCCCGGCACGCAGAGGCCCGCCACACGGAGGTGGCCGTCGTCGCCGAGGGCGGCGTCCTGGCGGTGACGGTGAGCGACGACGGTGTCGGTATCCCGCAGGGCGGAGCGCGCAGCGGTCTGCGGAACCTCGGCGAACGGGCCGAACGCCTGGGCGGCGACCTGTCGGTCCGCACACGACCGGAGCCGACGGGTGGCACGGTTCTCGAATGGCGGGTTCCCCTGTCGGCCGGTCAGGATTGAGGGCTACTTCTCCTCGTTGTCGTGCTCGTGGACCTGCGCGGCGATGACGGCGGCCTGCACACGACGTTCCACGCCCAGCTTGGCCAGCAGGCGCGAGATGTGGTTCTTGACCGTCTTCTCCGACAGGTACAGCTGTTTGGCGATCTGCCGGTTGGTGAGCCCCTCGCCGATCAGGTCGAGCACGGACCGCTCCCGCTCGGACAGCACGGCAAGGCGCTCGTCCTCCGGCGGTTTCGCCGCCTCAGGGTCGCGCAGCGAGTGCATCAGGCGGGCGGTGGTGGCCGGGTCGAGCATCGACTGCCCGGTGGCGACGGTCCGTACCGCCGAGACGAGATCGGATCCCTTGATCTGCTTGAGGACGTATCCTGCCGCTCCCGCCATGATGGCGTCGATGAGGGCGTCCTCGTCGTCGAACGACGTCAGCATCAGGCACGCGAGCTCCGGCATGCGGGAGCGCAGCTCGCGGCACACGGAAATGCCGTCACCGTCCGGCAGCCGCACGTCGAGCACGGCCACATCGGGCCGCAGCGCCGGCCCCCTGGCGAGGGCCTGGTCCGCCGTCCCCGCCTCCCCGACCACCTGCATGTCGGGCTCGTCGTCGATGAGATCGCGCAACCCCCGGCGGACGACCTCATGATCGTCCACGAGGAAGACCCGAGTGGGTGAGTCGGCGCCCGGCAGCTCGGTCATCGCGATCCCTGAGGTGAGTGGAACCCTGCCCGCCCCTCATAAGGATTGTCCGCCATGAGACGAGTTCAGTCGTCTTCAGGCGTCCTCGTGGGCACCGGCACCCGCTGACGACCCCCTCCGGACATGCCGGCGTCGTTCACCACGGGCAGCCGTTCCACTCTGCGTGTGGCCACAGCCACGACCTGTGCACCCCGCAGGCCGGCATCAAGCCCACCTCGGAGGGCGTGGACAGCGACACGCTCGCGGGGCCGCCGGGCGCGACCTGGCGGCGGACACGTGAACAATGGGGGTAATGAGCCATCGCCACAAGGGAGTTGCCGAAGCTCCGCGATACGTTGAGGGTGTGACTGACATGGAATCGCGTATCGACACGTCCCGGCCGCACACCGCCCGGATATGGAACTACTGGACCGGCGGCAAGGACAACTACCCGGTCGACCGGGAGGCGGGCGACATGATCCGGGAGCTGCATCCCGGGATCGGGGAGTACGCGAAGGCGGACCGGCTGTTTCTGGGGCGGGCGGTGCGGTACCTGGCCGAGCGGGAGGGCATCCGGCAGTTCCTGGACATTGGGACGGGGCTGCCGAGCGCCGACAACACGCACGAGGTCGCTCAGCGCGTCGCCCCCGACGCGCGTGTCGTGTACGTGGACAACGACCCGCTCGTGCTGGCGCACGCCCGTGCCCTGCTGGTCGGGACGCCCGAGGGTCACACCGACTACCTGGACGCCGATCTGCGGGACGTCGACACGATCCTGGCCGCCGCGGCGAAGACGCTCGATCTCTCGCAGCCGGTCGCTCTGATGCTGCTCGGGGTGGTCATCTTCGTCGAGGACGACGAGGAGTCGTACGCGATCGTCCGCCGGCTCATGGACGCGCTCGCCCCCGGCAGTCACCTCGTCCTGTCGCACACGGTCACCCACCCCGACATGCCGGACGTCGACGCGGCGGTGGCGTTCTGGAACGAGCACGGCACGCCGAAGCTCACCCAGCGGACTCCTGCCGCCGTCGCCCGCTACTTCGACGGCCTGGAGCTGCTCGACCCCGGGGTGGTGTCCTGCTCCGCGTGGCGGCCGGAGACGCCGACGGCGGATGTCGCGATGTACGCGGGCGTCGGCCGTAAGTAAGGGTTCACGGCCCTGCCCTCTGCCGGGTTCCACCGCCTTGCCGTACGGCGACGGCAGGGCGCCCGATCGTGGACTCCGATCGGGCGCCCTGCTTTTCCGGGCCTCGGCTACGGGGCTTCGGTCACGCGTTTACGGGGCGTCCACGAGGGTTCGGCCGTCGGTGGCGACGAGTGCGGCGGCGCCGTTGGCGTAGGCGGACTCCACCCGGGCCTGCTCGGTCGCGTCGGGGATCGCGTTCACGCACGCCGTACCGGCGCTGGACCCCGACATCAACTGCGAGCACGGGCCGGGCTTGGTGTCGGGGAGGCCCAGGCTGTGGCCGAGTTCATGAGCGGCGATACGGGTCTTGTCGTACCCCTGGCTCACCGCCTGGCTCCCGAGTTCGACACGGACCTGCCTGCCCGGACGGACGGGCCCGAGTGTGGCCTGGGGCCAGCCGGTGGTCGCCACGATCACGATCTCCGCCCGGGTGCCCGGTGCGGCCTCGACCAGCTTGACGTTGTCGACGTTCGCGTTCCACGAGGCGACGCCGGCGGTGATGGCCGCCTCCCAGCCTCCGGCCCGGCTGTCGTCGTAACGAAGTGTCACCACTGCCGACACGCTCGCGGGTGCCGTCGACGGTTCCGTCACAGGGGTGGGTGCGGCGTTCGCCGTCGTGGCCGTTGCCGTGGCCAGGACGACTGCGAAGCCGACGGTGGCCGTCTTCAGCCATGTGTAGGGAGACATGCTGCTCCTTCACTCGTGGGGGGCCCGGAACCTGGCGGAACCGAGAGTGGGGCAGGGGTGGCGCTGGTACCGGTCGACCTGGCGGTCGGGTCGCCGATCCTCCGGGGCCTTCCGACGGTATGCTCCCGCCCCCTCATAAGTCATGCACCTGACACGTCAACTTCGGTCAACTTCATTGTCCTGAAGGGGAGTTAGAAGGGCGGGCGCAGACGACGGAGGGCCCGAACTCGTCGAGTTCGGGCCCTCCGTCGCGCGAGGGTTCAGACGATTCGGATACCGAACGGGCCGCCCAACATGTAGTAGGTGCCCAGCTCGTGGCGGTAGGCGGGGTCGTCCAAGTGCTTGTCGCGGTGGAACGCGGGAGCGTCCTTGATCTGCTCCTTGGTCCCGTCGACGAAGATCTTCCGTTCGTCCAGATCGATCCGGACGACGGTGCCGGCCGGCAGGAGGACTTCCTTGCCGAAGATCCAGGCGCCGGTGTCCACGACCAGATAGGCGTCATCGACCTCGTCGGAGTGCTTGTCCACCTTCCCGATGCCGCCGTCGGTCGCCTCGACCTTGTAGCCGGTCAGATCGGTACCGGCCAGGTGGCCCGCGGTCGACTTGTAGCTCCACACGTGCTCGGTCACGCGAAAACAACTCCTCCGGTAGGCAGAGGGCGGCGTGAGGTTCCCTCGTCGCCCTCCCTTTTCCGTGTGTCGTACGCGGCGGGTGGCGTGCCCGCCTGAACTCCGCCTGCCCCGGCTTCGGCACCCCATGCCCTCGATCACCGACGGGATCGATTCCGCCGTTTCAGCGCGCGTGTGGCCGAGACCGGTTCATGGGGTGTGACCGGCGCGTCGGAGAACGGGGCGCAGGGCGTCGATGACGCTCGCGTCGTCGACGGTGGAGGGGATGGGCTCGTCGTGGCCGTCGGCGATGCCGCGCATCGTCTTGCGAAGGATCTTTCCCGAGCGGGTCTTGGGCAGAGCTGCCACGACCGCCACGTCCTTGAGGGAGGCGACGGCGCCGATGCGGTCGCGTACGAGCTGGACGAGTTCCCCCTCGACCTCACCGGGATCGCGGGCGGCACCGGCTTTCAGTACGACGAAGCCCCGCGGCACCTGCCCCTTGAGGGCGTCGGCGACACCGATGACCGCGCACTCGGCGACGTCGGGGTGGGCGGCCAGGGCCTCCTCCATGCTGCCCGTGGACAGCCGGTGTCCGGCGACGTTGATGACGTCGTCCGTGCGGCCCATGACGAAGACGTAGCCGTCCGCGTCGATGTGCCCGCTGTCGCCCGTGAGGTAGTAGCCGTCGTAGGCGGACAGGTAGGAGGTGACGTAGCGGTCGTCGTCGTTCCAGAGGGTGGGGAGCGCTCCGGGTGGCAGGGGGAGTCCGACCACGATCGCGCCGTCGACGCCTTCGGGTACCGGCTCGCCCGAGGGGTCGAGGACATGGACGTCCCAGCCGGGCAGCGGGCGGCTGGGAGAGCCGGGTTTGACGGGGGCGGCTTCGATCCCGACCGGGTTGGCGACGATGGGCCAGCCGGTCTCGGTCTGCCACCAGTGGTCGATCACCGGGACCTCCAGGAGAGCGCTCGCCCAGCGATAGGTCTCGGGGTCGAGGCGCTCGCCGGCGAGGAAGAGGTAGCGAAGGTGGGAGAGGTCGTGGTCCGCGGCCAGCGTTCCCTCCGGGTCCTCCTTGCGGATGGCACGGAAGGCGGTGGGCGCCGTGAACATGGTCTTGACCCGGTAGTCGGCCGCGACGCGCCAGAACTGCCCCGCGTCCGGTGTGCCCACCGGCTTGCCCTCGTACAGGACGGTCGTGGCGCCGACCAGCAGGGGCCCGTAGACGATGTACGAATGACCGACGACCCAGCCCACGTCGGATCCGGTGAACATCGTCTCGCCCGCGCCGATGTCGTACACGGCGCCCATCGACCAGTGCAGGGCGACCGCGTGGCCGCCGCAGTCACGCACCACTCCCTTGGGCTTTCCGGTCGTTCCGGACGTGTAGAGGATGTACAGGGGATCGTTCGCGGGTACGGGAACGCATGCGGCCGGCGATGAACCGGCCACCAAATCGGCCCAGTCGAGGTCGTCGGGCCCCAGCTCGGCCGGCGCCTGCGGCCGTTGCAGGACCACGCTCTTCTCCGGCTTGTGGGCGGCGAGCTCGATCGCCCGGTCGAGCAGCGGCTTGTACTCGATGACACGCTTGCCTTCGATGCCGCAGGAGGCGGAGACGACCACCTTGGGGGCGGCGTCGTCGATGCGGAGGGCGAGTTCGCGCGGGGCGAACCCGCCGAAGACGACCGAGTGGACCGCGCCGATGCGCGCGCAGGCCAGCATCGCGACGGCGGCCTCCGGAACCATCGGCATGTAGATCACCACCCGGTCGCCGCGCCCCACGCCGAGCCGGGCGAGCGCCCCGGCGAAGACCGCCACCTCGTCCCGCAGCTGCGCGTAGGTGTAGGTCCGACGGGTGTCGGTGACGGGGGAGTCGTAGACGAGCGCGGGCTGGTCGCCGCGGCCCGCTTCGACGTGCCGGTCGAGCGCGTTGAAGCAGACGTTGAGCCGCCCGTCGGGAAACCAGCGGTAGAAGGGCGCGCCCGAGGAGTCCAGTGCTCTCCGGGGAACGACATCCCAGTCGATGCCCCCGGCGGCGTCGAGCCAGAAGTTCTCCGGGTCTTCCATGCTGGCGCGGAAGACATCCTCGTACATTCCCATCGCGGACTCCTCTGTCGCGTCAGGGTTCCTTCGCCGTGGGGTGGGACTGCGGCTGCGTCTGTCGGCTGCGGCGCACAGCGCGGGGGAGGACCACGCCTACCGTATGTCGGCGGACAGGGTCGAGCGAGGCACCGGTGACGTGAGTTCGACAACGGGTCGGCGCCCGAACTCGACGAAGCCGGGCGCCCGCGACCTGTGGCCGTGGTGCCGGGGCGGGGCGGGGCGTGCCGATCCGGGTCGGGCGCGCGGGGCGCCCGACCCGGACCCGCGGGATCAGGCGGTCACGTCGGCATCGGCCAGGTCCGCGCGGACTTCACGGGCGGCGGCGACGAGGTTCTCCAGCGAGGCCCTGGTCTCGGGCCAACCTCGGGTCTTCAGGCCGCAGTCGGGGTTGACCCACAGGCGCTCGGCGGGGATGGCTTCGAGTCCCTTGCGGAGGAGGGCGGCCGCCTCCTCGGTGCTGGGGACGCGCGGGGAGTGGATGTCCCAGACGCCGGGTCCGGCCTCGCGCGGGTAGCCGTGCTCGGCGAGTTCGTCGGCGACCTGCATGTGGGAGCGGGCCGCCTCCAGGCTGATGACGTCGGCGTCGAGGTCGTCGATGGCCTGGACGATGTCGCCGAACTCGGCGTAGCACATGTGGGTGTGGATCTGGGTGTCCGGCCGGACGCCGCTGGTGGTGAGGCGGAAGGACTCGGTCGCCCAGGCCAGGTAGCCCGCATGGTCGGCGGCGCGCAGCGGGAGCGTCTCGCGCAGGGCCGGTTCGTCGACCTGGATGACCGATGTGCCCGCCGCCTCAAGGTCGTCGACCTCGTCGCGCAGGGCGAGTGCCACCTGCCGGGCGGTCTCCCCGAGCGGCTGGTCGTCGCGTACGAAGGACCAGGCGAGCATGGTCACCGGGCCGGTCAGCATGCCCTTGACGGGCTTCGAGGTCTGCGACCGGGCGTACGTCGTCCATCGCACGGTCATCGGTTCGGGGCGGGAGATGTCCCCGGCCAGGACCGGGGGCCGGACGTAGCGGGTGCCGTACGACTGGACCCAGCCGTGCTGGGTGGCCAGATAGCCGGTGAGCTGCTCGGCGAAGTACTGCACCATGTCGTTGCGTTCGGGCTCGCCGTGCACGAGCACGTCGACGCCGGTCTTCTCCTGGAAGGAGAGGACCTCGCGGATCTCGTCCTTGATCCGCTCCTCGTACGCGGCGGCGTCGATCCGGCCGGCGCGCAGGTCGGCGCGGGCCACGCGGAGCTCCTCGGTCTGCGGGAACGAGCCGATGGTGGTGGTCGGCAGCACGGGAAGCCCCAGGAGGGCACGCTGGGCGGTGGCCCGCACCGCATACGGCTGGGAACGCCGACCGTCCGCGTCGGTGACGGCCGCGGTACGGGCGCGGACCGCGGGGTCGTGGGTGAGGGCGGAGCCGGCTCGGGAGGCGAGGCCGGCGCGGTTGGCGGCCAGCTCGGCGGTGATCACGCCGGTGCCCTGGGCGAGTCCACGGGCGAGGGTGGAGACCTCGGTGGCCTTCTGGCGGGCGAAGGACAGCCAGCGCCGGATCTGCGGGTCGATGTCCCGTTCGGCGGTCGCGTCCAGCGGCACGTGGAGCAGCGAGCAGGAGGCGGCGACGTCGACCTGGTCGGCGAGCCCGAGCAGGGTGCCGAGAGTGGCCAGGGACTTCCGGTAGTCGTTGATCCAGATGTTGCGGCCGTTGACCACGCCCGCGACCAGGCGCTTGCCGGGCAGCCCGCCGACCGTGGCGAGGTCGTCGAGGTTCGCTGCGGCGGCCCCGGTGAAGTCGAGGGCGAGACCTTCGACGGGGGCTGCGGCGAGTACCGGGAGGGCGTCGCCGAGCCGGTCGAAGTACGAGGCGACGAGCAGCCTGGGCCGGTCGGTGGCACGACCCAGGTCGCGGTAGGCGCGGGCGGCGGCGTTCAGCTCGGCCGGGGTGCGGTCCTGGACCAGGGCGGGTTCGTCCAGTTGCACCCACTCGGCGCCGGCCGCGCGGAGGTCGGCGAGCACCTGGGCGTACACCGGCAGCAGCCGGTCGAGGAGGGTCAGCGGCTCGAAGTCCCCGGCCACGCCGGGGGCGGGCTTGCCGAGCAGTAGGTAGGTGAGGGGGCCGACGAGGACCGGGCGGGCGGTGTGCCCGAGGGCGAGGGCCTCCTTCAGCTCGGCGACCTGCTTGCGGGAGTCGGCGGTGAACGTGGTGTCGGGGCCGAGCTCGGGGACCAGGTAGTGGTAGTTGGTGTCGAACCACTTGGTCATCTCCAGCGGGGCGACGTCCTGCGTGCCGCGGGCCATCGCGAAGTACCCGTCGAGGGTGCCCGCCTCGACGGCGGCGCGGTGGCGAGCCGGGACGGCGCCGACCATGACGCTGGTGTCCAGGACGTGGTCGTAGTACGAGAAGTCACCGGTCGGCACTTCGTTGATGCCGGCCTCGGTCAGCCGCTGCCAGTTCGATCGGCGCAGGCCGGCCGCGGTCCGACGAAGGGCGTCAGCGGTGACGCGGCCCTTCCAGTAGCCCTCGACGGCCTTCTTCAGTTCACGGTTCTGCCCCTGACGGGGGTACCCGTACACGGTGGCTCGTGCTGCCGCGGCTGCGGGCTTCGGTGTCACGGAACTCTCCTTCGCGAGATGTGTCCAGAACATCCCGGGGACGGAACGCGGACGCGAAGGAGACGACAGAACGGGCGGCCCACGTCGCGGAGGGTCCCGCGCGTGCCGCTCGCTGTGTACGCCGACCCGCCCACGAGGTCACCGAGAAAGCCGCACGGGAATCGTCCACGCGCGGGCAACGGGCAGGTCTTCGGACTCACGGGCACGCCCTCCTCGTGGAGGACACCTACTGGCCGTCGCTTCCCAGGACCGTTGTCCGGTCCCAGTGCGTATGACGGCGGTCGTTCCCGCTCACCGCTGCGGGGCAGTCCCGGATTCTCACCGGGTTCCCTCTTACGACGCCTCCCGCCTGGCGGACGGGGCGAACCAGCTGCACCGCCACCTTAGGCGCGCGAACGAGGACTGCACACCTCTGACCGCATGCCGGACCGTGAACAGGGCGTCCGTGGCCTCGTCGACCACACCGCACCGTGAACAGGGCGTCCGCGACCTCGTCGACCACACCGCCTCACCGTTGTGCGCGGCGCCGGGCGATGAGCAGGCCGAGGACGACGCCCACGAGGAGGGTGACGGTGAGGACGATCCAGAGCGGAAGCGTGACCGACGGGACCCACAGCCTGACGGTGACCGAACCGGTATTGGCCGCGATGAACCAGATGGCCAGGGCGGCGAGAACCACGAAACCGATGGTGCGCAGGCGCATGTCCCGCCCCTTGACCGTCAAGGTCGACGGTTCATGCGGCTTCCTGGCGGATTTCTGGGACATAGGGTCCATTATCGACCGATCTACGCGCCTGGTCGACCGCGCCGTCCACTGCTGCCCGCCGCAGATCGAGCATCGGCGGGCCTGGGTGCCGACGGAGACCGCACTCCGCGGACCCGTCGCGGTCGACACGGAGGCCTTCGTCCCCCATGAGGCGGCCTGCGTACGCGGGTGGTCCGACCTCTTGACGCCCCTCGTGCGGTCTCCCTACTGTCGCGCCAGAATTTCGAATGCATGACGAAATATCGAACGAGCGGCAAGGGGCAACCGCTGTGCGGATCACGGGAATCAGCACGCACGTCGCCGCAACGCCGTGGCGCAACCTGACCTACGTCCTGTTCCACACGGACGAGGGCCTGAACGGGGTCGGCGAGACCCGGATGCTCGGGCACACCGACGCGCTCCTCGGCTATCTCGGCGAGGCCGAGGCGAACCACATCGCGGGCTCGGACCCGTTCGCCGTCGCGGACGCCGAGATCAAGAAGGTGGTCAAGGGCGCCCCGCGGGTGGACCCGGAGACGGGCTGCTTCCACCTCTCCGAGGCGCCCGGCCTCGGTGTCGAACTCGACGTGGACGCGGCGGCCGAGTTCCCGCAGCAGCAGGCCCGATTCGACCTGTGGTCCGAGGGCTGGGAGCGACGTCGACCCCAGGGGGCCCGGTGAACGGCGAGGCCCTCGCCGTCCCGGCCGAGGCGCCGCTGGGGCCGTAGGCCGCGGGCGATCGATCCGGAGGCCGGACGCCGCCCCGCATCATCCCGTGTCCCGTGGGCCCCACCCCGGTGCCCCGGCCCATCCCGTGGGCCCCCGGCGCCCAGGCGCCCCGGTGGAGGAAAGTCCGTGTCCATTACTTCGAACCATGTCCGATATCTCGAACGTGAAGGACTGTCTGTGACCGACGCTCACTCCCCGACCTCCCGTCGGCCCGGCGAGCACGTGCTCGCCGCGCTGGGCCTCGGGGTCCCGGCCTTGTCCCCCGCCGACGCCTCGCCGCACACCTTCCCCGGTGGCGGCCGCTGGCGTACCGAGATTCCGTCCTGCGAGGGCCCCGAGGCGCTGGCCGTGGTCCTGGCGGAGGCCGAGCGGCTCGACGTACCGGTGCACCGGATCAGTCAGGGCAGCGGCGTGTGGATGCTCACCGATGCCGAGATCACCGAAATGGTCGCCGAGACCACCGAACGCGCCGTCGAGCTCTGTCTGTTCACCGGCCCGCGCGGCACCTGGGACATCGGCGGCTCCGTGCGCACCGACTCGCGAGGGGCCGGACCGCGTGCGCGTGGCCACGACGCCGTCGCGGGGTGCGTCGAGGACGCCGTCCGGGCCACCGAGCTGGGGGTGAAGTGCCTGCTCGTCGCCGACGAGGGCGTGCTGTGGGCGCTGCACCGGGCGCGCCTCAAGGGCATCGTCCCGGCCGACACCACGCTCAAGGTCTCCGCGCTGATCGGCCCGGTCAACCCCGCCTCGTACGCGGTGTACGAACGTCTCGGCGCCGACTCGATCAACGTGCCCAGCGACCTGACGCTCGATCACCTCACCGGCATTCGGCGGGTCTCCGCCGCCCCCATGGACATGTACATCGAGGCCCCCGACGACCTCGGCGGCTACGTGCGGATGTACGAGGTCGCCGAGCTGATCCGGCGCGGAGCACCGCTCTATCTGAAGTTCGGTCTGTCCAAGGCGCCCGGGATCTACCCCTACGGTTCCCATCTGCGGACGCTCGCCCTGGACACCGCCCGGGAGCGGGTGCGGCGCGGCCGTCTCTCCCTGGACCTGCTCGCCCGGCACGGCGCGGACGGCGCGATGGCGCCGCTCGGTTCCCGGCTGCCGGGGTTCCTGAAGCGCTTCGATCTCAACGACGAGAAGAACGAGGACTGATGACCATGCGCAACCGCAGAGCCGTCCTGACCGGCGCCATCGGCATCGCGATGCCGACCCAGTCCTCCGAGCGGTGGATCGCCGACGGAAAGAACGTCGTCAAGAGCCTGGAGGGGAAGGGGTGCAAGACCTCGCCCGGCACGACCAAGAGGGAGCCGGACAGCGGGTGCGGGCGATCCAGGCCGGTCCGCGCCGTCGTCACGTACAGATCGGTCAGGTCGGGCCCGCCGAACGCGCAGGCCGTCGGCCGGCGCACGGGCAGTTCCACGACCCGGTCGAGCGCCCCGGACGGCGTGTGGCGGCGCACCGCCCCGCCGCCCCACAGTGCCACCCACACGCATCCGTCGGCGTGACGGCGAGCCCGTCGGGGAAGCCCGCGCCGTTCTCGACGACGGCCAGCGGGCGGCGGTTCAGCGGGTCCTGGGTCCCGGGGCCGACGCCGAAGACGTCGACGCGGCGGGTGGGCGAGTCGATGGAGTACATCCGCCGCCCGTCAGGACTCCAGCCGGTGCCGTTGCCGATGGCGACATCGCCGAGACCGTCCGGACCGTGCCGCCGGGCGCCACCCGGGACAGGGTTCCGCCACCGGGCGCCTCGTCGTAGCGCATGGTGCACGCCCTCAGCGCCCCGTCGGGGGCGACGGCGGAGTCGTTGCCGCGGCGGCCCGGCACCGGCTCGTGGTGCAGCCGACTGAAGGCGCCCTGAGCGTCGTAAACCCCCACGCCGTCACGGAGGTTGACGGCGAGACCGCCGCTCGCGCGCGGCTTGGCCGCGCCCACGTGCTGCTCGGCGGCGAGGACGGTGCGGCGCCCGGACGCCGGGTCGTACGTGTGCACCCGGGAGCCCAGGATGTCGACCCAGACCAGCCGCCCCACGGCCGGATCCCACGTCGGGCCGTCACCGAGTTCGGCGCGCTCCCGGACCGCGACCTCGATCATGCCGTCCTCCGGTGGCCGAGCCGCTCGGAGAGTTCCGTGGCCCCCTCGACCACCAGGTCCTCCAGCTCGGCGCGGCGCGTCTCGCTCCAGCGGATCGTCGGCGCGGAGATCGACAGGGCGGCGACCACCCGGCCGGAACGGTCACGGACGGGCGCGGCCACGCAGGAGACGTCCGGGTTCGACTCCCTGTCCTCCGTGGCGATTCCGCGCCGCCGCACCTCCGCGAGCGCCGCGCGCAGGTCGGCCGGGTCGGTGACGCTGTGCGGGGTCATCGCGACCAGCTCGGCCCCGTCGGGGACACCGTCCGCCGGCTCCTCCTCGGGCAGCGAGGCGAGCAGCATCTTGCATACTGCCCCGTCGTCCGCACCCCGTGAGCGACGAGCCGCGGAGGTCCGCCTCCGGTCTCGGCGTCAGCCGAGGCGGACCGTGACCTTCTGGGGTGCGCCTGCCTGGCCGGTGAGGTCGCCGAAGGTGAGCTTCAGCGATGGGCCGGTGGTCGCGGCGGTGACCGTGGCGGGCCGGGAGAGGACCTTGCCCACCCTGCGGTTCCAGACGATGTCCAGGGAGGTGGCCTGCCGCGCGGGGTCCGAGACGACGACGGTCGCCGTGCCGTTGCGGTGCTCCCGTACGAGGACGGAGGCGGGGGCGCTCGCCCGGAGGCCGCCGACGGTGCCCGCGGTCCAGAAGTTCACCGCGGTGAGGCCCAGCTTAGGGACGCGGACGCCCTGCTGGGCGCCGGTGTTGGCGAGGATCCGCAGCCATCCCCGGTCGTGGGCGCGGTGGGCGGTCGTACCTGCGCTCGCTCCCGGCAGCAGGACGTAGGCGTAGTCGCCGTCGGTCGGGTCGATGCCGTGGTCGGTGAAGAGGGTCAGATAGCGGCGGGTGATCGGGTCGGGGGATCCGCCGGTGTTGATGTCCCGCCAGGAGCCGGTGCGTTCCTCGCGTACCGCGGCGAGCTTTGCGCCGCCGGGGAAGACGTAGCCCGCCTGACCGGCGATGTGAGCCCACTCGGCGTCGTCGAAGGTGGCCGTCCAGCCCTGTGTCACCGGCTGCGGACGGCCGTCGACGGTGAGCACCGGGGCGCCGGCGGCGCCGAGGGCGCGGTTGTCGACGGTCGTCTCGACGGCGTGGCCGTCCGTGGAGGTGATGCCGGCGCCGAGGCAGACGATGGAGTCGTCGAGGCAGAACCAGGACTTCTTGGCGCTCATGGTGCTGGACAGGCCCTTGAGGTGCTGGCCGACTGCGGCGTATGCGCCGTCGGTGGTGCCCCCGACCCAGGCCGCGTCCGGCATGGGCTGCCCCCAGTTGCCGCCCTCGCCGTCGGCGAGGGGCTTGCGTGATGCGGTGATGCCGGGCAGGCGGTACGGGTCGACGGTGGGCCAGTAGGCGTCCGAGTACTGCTCCAGGCCGAAGTCGCTGCCCCACCAGGAGAGCCAGCCGGCGCCGGTGTGATAGCCGCGGGCATGCTCGCCGTTGCCGAACTCGTAGTGGGCGATGCGGTTCGAGGCCATGGAGAGGGAGGCCGCCCAGTCGTGACGGCGGTGGGTGGCTCGTGCCATGTGGGGGAACAGCCGGTGCTCGACGGGCTCGGGGGCGGCCTTCACGGCGGTGTCGTCCTGCAGCGCTTGCAGGAGTGATGCCCTGATCAGGCTGAGGCCCGGGTTCTTGAGCGCGGGGTAGTAGTAGTCGCGCTGCAGCCAGCCCTTGACCATCGCCCGCCAGCGGGCGTTCTCCTCGGGGCTCGCCCCCTGGCCGACCAGCAGGATGGTCGCCATGAGGCCGTGGGCGCGCTGGTGTTCGTCGGTACCGATGCGGCTGATGCCCCGGCTGCTGACGTTGTCCATGATCAGGCCGTTGTAGATGAACGGTGCGACGGCCTTCTCGATCGTGTCGAGGAAGAGCTGGGTGCCGGCGTCCTTCACCTCCCAGCTCGACCCGCGCAGCAGGGCCAGCAGTCGGCCCACTCCGTCGTGCAGCACCGCGCCGTAGCCGCCGATGTAGGGGACGTTGCGGTGCTGGACGAACGATCCGTCGTCGTAGAAGCCGTCTCCCGAGGTGACGTACGGGAACACCGGGGCCAGCGCCTGGGACGCCAGTGTGATCTTGCCGGTGTCCTTGCCGACGATCCCGCGCAGGATGACTCCGCGGCACAGGTCGACGCGATTGGCGCCGGTGCTGGTCCCGGTGTACGAGGCGAAGACCGATTCCGGCACGAACGCGTCCACGGCCCGGCAGTAGGCGGCGATCTGTGTCGCCGACAGGTGGTCGTACATCAGCACGCAGGTGTCCATGAGCGCCTGCGGAGCGCCGATCTGCCAGTTGTACCAGTTGCCGTACCGCGTCGTGTTCTCGTTGTAGACCTCGGAGTGGAGGTGGTCGAGTCCGGTGAGGACGGCATCACGCAGTCCGGCGTCCCCGGTCAGTCCGGTGCCGGGCTGGGAGTACGCCTCGGCCATGGTGCGCAGCCGGTTGTAGCTGTCGTTCATGGTGGCGGAGAACGCGTAGGACTCCGCGTCGAGGTCCGGCTCCGGGTCGGCCCAGGAGCGGCCGGGCCAGAGTGAACCGCTCGCCGGGGCCATGGTCGCCCGGTAGCCGGCCGCGGTCGTGCCGAGGCTGCTGAGGATGGTCCGGTACGGCTCCGCCGTCGGACTGAAGCCCGTACCGAGGATGAGGTCGCGCCACTTGCCGCGCAGCGCGTCGAACTCCGCGTCGGACGTGGAGGTGAACGTCCCTTCGGCGCCGGGGGCTTCGGAGGCGCCGGACGGGTGCGCGAGCGTCCCCGTGAGTCCGAGGGCGAGCACGCCCCCACCGGCGGCATGGAGGAAGGTGCGGCGACGCCAGGGAGATGGCATGGGAGACGACCTTTACGGGAGGAGCGCGTCGTTGCCTCGGCGCTGTCGCTGGCTCGTAAGCGTGGGGTTTCTAACACGCAGAAAACCAAGAGAGCAACGGTTTGGACAGGAACCGCCATTGATTGTCCGTTCGACAAGAAACCGACAGAATCGATCGTGAGGTGGCTACACTGCGTCTGAACTGGGCCGTCGTTCGAGGGGAGCGGGGAAGTGCACGCGGAACACAGGCATCAGGCGATCCTGCGCAGGCTGCGCGAAGAGGGCTCCCTGCGGGTCAGCGACTTCGCCGCCGAACTGGGCGTCTCCCCGGTCACGATCCGCCGCGACGTGGAGATCCTCGCCGACCGCGGCCTGGTCGCCCGGGTGCACGGCGGGGCCATGCTGCCCGAGACCTGGGCGGAGACCGCATCCGCCGACGCGGACCCCGCCGCACCGGCCCGCGGCCGGGAGCGCGTGATCGGTCTGATCGTGCCGTCCGCCGACTACTACTTCCCCGAGGTGATCAAGGGCGCGCGCGAGGCCGCCGCCGCCCTCAACGTCCGACTGGTCCTGGACATCTCGGGATACGACGCGGACGAGGAGCGCGCGCAGGTCGAAAGGATGATCGGCGACGGCGTCGACGGGCTGCTCGTGGTGCCGACCGGGCCGCGTGGCTGGTACGAGCAACTGCCTGTCCCCGTCGTGATCGTGGAGCGCCGGCCCGAGTCGGACGAGATGGCCGGGATCGACCACGTCGTGTCCGACCACGTCCACGGAGCGCGCCTGGCCGTGCGGCACCTCGCGGAGGCGGGCCGCACTCGCCTCGCGCTGCTCGTACGCGGCACGAGCCCGACCGCGCAGTGGATCACCGAGGGTTTCGAGGCCGGCGTACGCGCGGCAGGGCTCGAAGCCCCTCTTCCGGTGTCCGTCCTGGACACCGGAGACGCGGGCCCCGGGAGTCCGGAGTACGACGACCCGGTCGAGGAGCTGCTCGACGCCGTGGCAGCCGGCCGCGTCGACGCCGTCATCGCCCATCCCGACAACCACGCGCTGGCGCTCCTGAGGAGGGTGCGGGCGCGATCCGTCCAGGTCCCCGGCGACGTCGCGATCGTGGCGTACGACGACGAGGTGGCGGGGCTCGCCGACATCCCGCTGAGCGCCATCGCCCCGGCGAAACATGAAGTCGGCGCGTCTGCCGTGGAGTTGCTGGTGCGCAGAATCGAGCAGCCGGACGCTCCCCGGCACCGGCTGTTCGTCCTTCCGCGACTGAGGGTGCGCTCGTCCAGCGGCGGCTGAGTCGTGAGTGGGTCGAGTCGTGAGTGGGCCGAGCCGTGGGGCCCGCGCCTCGCCGCGTGACGCGGCGGCCCGTGCTCCTCTGTCCTGGGACCGACGTCTCCTGCGTCAGTCCCGGCCGCCCGGCCGGCGGTCGGGGCCTTGACGCCGGATCCGGGCCAGCACGATCACGGCGTCGTCGGTGGGCGCGCCGGGCAGCAGTCTCGCCAGGATTCCGTCCGCCGCCTCCTCCAACGTGCCGGTCGAGCCTTCGAGTTGCGACCGCAGCGCGGCCATGCCCACGCCGATGTCGAGGCCGCGCGCCTCGACCAGTCCGTCGGTGTACAGCGCGAGGGTGTCGCCGTCGTGGAGCTCGATCTCGGTCGTACGGAAGGGCACGCCGCCGACGCCCAGCGGCACCCCCAGCACCTCGTCGATCGACTCGACCGTGCCGTCCGCCCGGCGGCGCAGCGGCGGCAGGTGACCCGCGTTCGCGATGCGGGCCAGGCCCGTCGTCGGGTCGTAGCGGATGTACAGGCAGGTCGCGTACGCGATCCCGGCGTCCTGGGCGCAGACGTCGAGCTCCTCCAGGAGACTGTCGGGTTCCAGGTTCTGGCGGGCCAGTGCCTTGGCGGTGATGCGCAGGCGGCCCATCGCCGCCGCCGCGGGCACGCCATGGCCCACCACGTCACCGACGACGAGCGCCACCCGACCGTCCGGCAGCTCGATCACGTCGTACCAGTCGCCGCCGACCTCCGTGGCGTGACTGCCCGGCAGATAGCGGTGGGCGACCTGCACGGACGGGCTGCTCGCGAGGGCGGTGGGCAGCAGCGCGCGCTGGAGGGTGAGCGCGATGTCCTGGACCCGGCTGTAGAGCCGTGCGTTGTCCAGGCACAACGCGGCCCGAGAGGCGAGCTCGCCCGCCAGGCTGAGATCCTGCTCGGTGAAGTCGGGACGGCCGCCGGCGCGGCCGAACATGGTGATTCCCTGCACCGTGCCCCGCGCGATGAGCGGAGCGATGAGCAGGGACTTCAGACCGCTGTCGATCAGGAGCTGGGCGCGGGCCTGGTGGACGACCGTCCGGGTCATGAAATCGGCGTTCACGGGGACGCAGACGGGACGGCCCGTGATCAGGGCCTCGTGGATGCTCGAACCGGGCGGATAGGTCACGCTCTCCAGGCCGCCGACCAGCTCCGGGGCGGGAGGCGGCAGGCTGGTGCCGGCCGCGATGCGGCGGGTGAGCAGCACCGATTCCGGATCGAATATCTCGCGTTCGTCCTTCCACTCCACGACCTCCACCACGGAGCCGTCGCAGAACTCGGGAACGGCCGCCTCGACCAGTTCACGGGCGGTGACGTCGACGTCCAGCGTGGTGCCGATGCGGGCCGCGGCCCGGTCGAGCAGCGCCAGTCGCTGCCGTCCGGCGGCCGCCTCCACGAGGGCCTGTTCGCGGTCGGTGACGTCCACGAGGAGACCGCCCACCCCCGGTCGCGTGCCGACGGCCTGGCTGAGGGGGAAGAAACTCACGGAGCGCACCTGGTCCCGGTCGGGACGGCCCGGTGTACGCAGGACGACCAGCGTGCTCACCACGGTCCGGCCCTCGTCGGCGACGGCCCGCAGCATGCGCTGGTACTCACCACCGTCGGACGTGATCATGAACTCTTCCATGCTCCGCCCGATGTGGTCCTCGATCGGGGTCCCGTCCATGTCCGCCAGGGCCTGGTTGAGATGGACGTAGCGCAGCTTCTCGTCGAGCATCACCAGGCCGATCGGGCACGTCTCGAACAGCGCGTCGAGAAAGGCGAGATTGGTCTTCACCCGGTCGAGCCCCGCGCTCTCGCTCGCCAGTCCCAGGATGACGGAGTGGCCCTCGGTGCCGGTCACCGGAAAGACCCGGAAGCCGCAGTCGAAGACCCTGCCGTCCCGGTGCAGCGTCGGCACGCGCGCCCGCCAGTAGCCCAAGGCGCGGCCGCGCTCCGCGAGGCGCTCCGCCGCACCGGCCCCGTCGAGGGGAGCGGCGGGGAAGAGGACGGCGGCGGGTCGGGCCAGGACGTCCGCGGCCTCGTATCCGAAGAGCCGCTTCGCACCCGGCCCCCAGTAGCAGATCCGGCCCTCCTCGTCGATGCCGAGCACGGCCACGGCCACGTGTTGCAGCAGCGTCCCGGGCTCCGACCAGAGAGGCCCGGGAGCCTGTTCGTCTCCCGGTCGACCCCCCGGCCGAGGTGAGGACACCGGGCCCCCTTTCCGGGCGCAGTCGAAGGGCGAGCGCGCCGCTCACCGGCGGAGCGGGACTTTCACGTCAATTCTGCCCGCGCTCCGTGGTTCGGACATCACGGAGGGCGCCCCTCCTGCTCGCAGCCGGTTCAGCGGGCTCCGGCGGGCAGCGTCGCGTCCTGCCGCGGGGCGGCCTCGGCGGCTGTGTCGGTCACGCCGAGGCGGAGGTGTTCCACGTGGTACAGCGCCTGGTCGAGGAGGCCCGCCACGTGGTTGTCGTGGAGCGCGTAGACGACGGAACGGCCCTCGCGGGTGCCGGTGACGAGGCCGAGGTTGCGCAGCAGTCGCAGCTGATGGGAGCAGGCGGACTGTTCCATGCCCACGGCCGCCGCCAGTTCGGTCGCCGCGCAGGGCCCTTCGCGCAGGCGGGCCAGGATCAGGAGCCGCGACGGGGTGGACAGGGCCTGGAGCGTGGTGGCGACCTGCTGCGCGTTCTCGGGGGTCAGGCGGGTGCGCGGTGCCGCGCTGCTGTCCGGTGCGTTCACTCCGTGGCCCATGGCGCCATCCTACGGAAATGAACACATGAATGGATGTTCAAGTATTCCTGTACGGTGAGGGTGTCCGGCTCCTCCCCCGAAGGACTCCCTCTGTCATGGCCTCCACCCTGACCAAGCCCGCACCACCCTCCGCCGAACGCCCGGCCCCGCGCCGTCGCACCCGTGTCCTGGCGCTGCCCGAGGCCCGCTGGGCACTGGCCGCCCTGGTGCTGTTCCTGATCGGCCTTCCCCTGGACCTGCTCGGAGCCCCGGCGTGGACCTGGGCGCCGCTGTTCGCCGCCACCTACCTCACCGGCGGCTGGGAACCGGCCTGGGAGGGCCTGAAGGCCCTCAAGGACAGGACCCTCGACGTCGACCTGCTCATGGTGGTCGCCGCCCTCGGTGCCGCGGCCATCGGGCAGGTCCTCGACGGGGCGCTCCTGATCGTCATCTTCGCGACCTCCGGCGCCCTGGAGGCGGTCGCCACCGCCCGTACCGCGGACTCCGTACGCGGGCTGCTCGACCTCGCCCCGACCACCGCGACGCGACTCCTGGACGACGGCACCGAGGAGAGCGTGGCAACCGGGAACCTGGTGGTCGGGGACATCGTCGTGGTCCGCCCGGGAGAGCGGATCGGGGCCGACGGCCGCGTCCTCGACGGGGCGAGCGAGGTCGACCAGGCCACCATCACGGGCGAGCCCCTGCCGGTGCTCAAGGAGACCGGCGAGGAGGTCTTCGCCGGCACCCTCAACGGCACCGGCGCGCTCCGCGTCAAGGTCGAACGGGACGCCTCGGACTCGGTGATCGCCCGGATCGTGAGGATGGTCGAGGAGGCCTCCGGGACCAAGGCCCCCACGCAGCTCTTCATCGAGAAGATCGAGCAGCGGTACTCGCTCGGCATGGTCGCCGCCACCCTGGCGGTGTTCCTCGTGCCGCTCGCGTTCGGCTCCGGGCCGACCGACGCCCTGCCGCGGGCGATGACCTTCATGATCGTCGCCTCGCCGTGCGCCGTGGTGCTCGCCACCATGCCGCCGCTGCTCTCCGCCCTCGCCAACGCCGGCCGGCACGGTGTCCTGGTCAAGTCCGCCGTCGTCATGGAACGCCTCGGGCAGGTCGACGCCGTGGCCCTCGACAAGACCGGCACGCTGACCGAGGGCACCCCGCGCGTGACCGTCGTCCGCCCCCTCCAGGTCGAGCACGGTCCGGACGGGGACCGGCTCCTCGCCCTCGCGGCAGCCGCCGAGCACCCCAGCGAGCACCCGCTGGCCCGCGCGGTCGTGCTCGCCGCCCGCGCCCGCGGCCATCAGCTCATGCCCGCAGAGGAGTTCGCCTCCACCCCGGGAGTCGGTGTCACCGCCACCGTGGGCGGCGACAGGGTCGAGGTCGGCGCCCCCGCCCGCCTCCTGCACGGGGCCGAGGACGCACACGCGGCCCGCGCGGCCACCGTGGCGGCCGAGCTGGAGGCCGAAGGACACACCGCCGTCCTGGTCAGGGTGAACGGCGTGCCGACCGGAGTTCTGGGCATCGCGGACCGGCTGCGCCCGGACGCCGCCGCCACCGTCGCCGCCCTGACCCGGCTGACCGGCACCGCGCCCATGCTGCTCACCGGCGACAACCCGCGCGCCGCCGCCCGCCTCGCCGCCGAAGTCGGCATCACCGACGTCCGCGCCGGACTCCTGCCCCAGGGCAAGGTCGCCGCCGTCCAGGGGCAGGACAGGGCGGGACGCAAGGTCATGGTGATCGGAGACGGCGTCAACGACGCGCCCGCGCTTGCCGCGGCCCACACCGGCATCGCCATGGGACGTGCGGGCTCCGACCTCGCCCTGGAGACGGCGGACGCGGTGATCGTCCGTGACGAACTCGCCACCGTCCCCACGGTCGTCGCCCTCTCCCGCCGCGCCCGCGGACTGGTCGTACAGAACCTCGTCATCGCGGGGGTGTTCATCACCGGCCTGGTGCTCTGGGACCTCGTGGGCACCCTGCCACTGCCCCTCGGCGTCCTCGGCCACGAGGGCTCCACCGTCCTCGTCGGCCTCAACGGCCTGCGCCTCCTCCGCGAGGCCGCCTGGCAGCGGGCCGCCGCCGAAACGACCGACTGAGCCGTCGTACGCGCGCGTGGACTCGTTCGAGCGCGTCCGCATCGACACGACGCGCTTCAAGCGGTCGTACGCGCGCGTGGAACCTCCTCAGCGGCCCACGCGGGCGGGGACCCTTCCCGCCGGCTCCATGGGAAGGGCTACCCCGGCCCTGACGTACGGTCACCAGCCGCGTCCCGCCTCGATCAGCAGGTCGCGGACGCGGGTGACGTCGGGATTGGCGGGTCGGCCGGGGCGCTGTGCGAGGTAGGCGGTGTTGATGGGCGGGTCGTCCGGGTGATGGAGGGGTACCAGGGCGCCGGAGGCCAGTTCGGCCTCGCAGAGGTAGCGGGGCAGCACCGTGAAACCCGCCCCGGCGGTGACCGCCGCCAGGACACCGCGCAGATCGGGGACGGTGACGGCGGCAGGGCAGGAGAGCCGGGTGCCGAAGACATGGCGCCAGTAGCGGCGCGCTATCGGCAGGTCCTCCGCGTATGTGATCAGCGGGATGGCGTGCAGCGCCGCCGGAACCTCGTCCGCCGCCCGCACCCCGACGCGATCCGCCCAGACGGGGGCGGCGACGAGCGTGAACTCCTCGTCCATCAGCGGTACGGCGGTCAGGGCGCGCCCCCGGGGCCGGTAGGTCGCGATCACCAAGTCGTGGCGCCCCGACCGGAGTTCGTCGAGGAGCGGTTCGGTCAGGCCCGGTGTGATCCGGAGCCGTACCCCTTCGGCCGCGAGCGGCGCGAGCGCCGGCAGGACACGGGTGCAGAGCAGTTCGGCGGGGCCCGCCAGATGCACGGGGGCGGCCCGCTCGTGGGGCGCGGTCTCGTGACCGGTCGCGGCGGCGAGCGCGTCGAGAGGAGCGGCGACCCGGGCCGCGAGGTCATGGGCGACCGCGGTCGGAGCGACGCCGCGCGGCAGCCGTTCGAACAGCTCCCGGCCCGTCTGCCGCTCCAGGGACCGGATCTGGGTGGTCACGGTGGGCTGCGACAGGCCCAGGAGTCCGGCGGCGGCGGTGAACGAGCCGGAGCGGTAGACCGCGAGGAAGGTACGCAGCAGATTCAGGTCCGCCGCCCCCACGCCGCCGCCGGGCGCCGTACCGGGGCGGGGGCCGTCGGGCCGCCCATCAGGATCCGTATGCCTCACGCGGGAAGCCTACTTGTCTCCCTATGGCAGGGGGCGGGCGGACCGTCGGGGCGGGGCGGGGCGGGGCGGGCTCGGCCGGCTCGGGGAGCGGTGGCGGGCACATGCGTCCGGCCGGGCGCCCCGCAACCCTCAGGGGTACAGGGCGCCCGGCCGCCGCCGTCAGCCCAGCTTCTTCAGGACCTCGGCCGCGAGCGGGGCGGCGGAGGCGGGGTTCTGGCCGGTGATGAGGTTGCGGTCGACGACCACGTTCGGCACCCACGGCTCGCCGACCTGGACGTCCACGCCGGCCTCGACGAGGCGGGACTCCAGGAGCCACTTCGCCCTTTCGGCGAAGCCGGACTGGGTCTCCTCGTCGTCGGTGAAGGCGGCGACCTTGTAGTCGGCGAAGGCGTTCGTGCCGTCGGCCTTCGTGGCGGCGAGCAGCGCGGCCGGGCCGTGGCAGACGACGGCCAGCGGCCTGCCGGAGTTCAGGGCGTCGATCAGCAGCCCGCCGGAGGTCGCGTCGACGGCGAGGTCCTCCATGGGGCCGTGGCCGCCCGGGTAGAAGACGGCCGCGTAATCGGCCAGGTCCACGTCGTCCAGGCGGATCGGGTGCTGGAGCGCGGTGATCGAGTCGAGGGTGGCGGCGACCTTGTCGGCACCTTCCTGCCCACCGTTGAACTCCGGGGCGAGGCTGCTCTTGTCGACCGTGGGCACGACACCGCCGGGGGTGGCGACGACGACCTCGTACCCGGCGGCCGTGAAGGCCTCGTACGGCGCGGCGGCCTCCTCGGCCCAGAAGCCGGTCGGGTGCTTCGTTCCGTCGGCCAGGGTCCAGAAGTCTGCGCCGGTCATCACGAAAAGGATCTTGGGCATGTGGGTACTCCCAGGAGGTACGGGCCAGGGTCCGGCCCGGAGAGCGGAGGAAGAGCAGAGCAGGGCGGTGATCGCACACCCCGCGTCCCGGTCCGGGACCGCCGGTGTGGCGATGTCCTCGAACGTAGCCCCGTCCCGGAGACCTTTCCAATGCGGAATCCAATGGCTGCCATGGGAAGTCCGATGGCTCCGCGGGAATACGCTCATCCCCCCTGGCCTGCGAAAAGGCTCAGGCGGTCGCCGCCTCGACCGCCGTCGGGACCGTGCCGCGGAATGTGCGCCGATAGGCGAGCGGAGTGACCCCGATGGCGGCATGGAGGTGCTGGCGCAGCGACGTCCCGGTGGCGAAGCCGACCTCCCCGGCGATGTCGTCCACCGCCAGGTCGGTGGACTCCAGCAGATGCCGGGCGCGGGCCACCCGCTGCTGGATCAGCCACCGCCCCGGGCTCATCCCGACCTCCTCGTTGAACCTGCGGGCGAAGGTCCGCAGGCTCATCCGCGCGTGATCGGCGAGCTCACTCAGGGGCAGTGGGTCCCGCAGGTTCTCCAGCGCCCACTGGCGGGTCGCCGAGGTCCCGCTGGCCGTGGTCTCGGGCACGGGCTGCTCGATGTACTGGGCCTGGCCGCCGTCCCGCCACGGCGGCACGACGCACACCCGCGCCACGTGATTGGCGACGGCGGTGCCGTGGTCCTTCCGGACGAGATGCAGGCAGACGTCCACCCCGGAGGCGGCGCCCGCCGAGGTCAGCACGTCGCCGTCGTCGACGAAGAGCACGTCCGGATCGAGCGCCACCTGCGGGAACCAGGAGCGGAATTCGCCCGCGAGAGTCCAGTGGGTCGTGGCCGGACGCCCGTCCAGCAGCCCGGCCGCGGCGAGGACGAAGGCTCCGGTGCAGATGGACACGAGCCGGGCCCCTTCCCGTACGGACGCGAGGGCCTCGGCGACCACCGGAGACAGCTCGCGGCTCAGCAGGGAGACGTCGAAGGGCGGCAGCAGGACGGTGTCGGCGGTGCGCAGCACCTCGGGCCCGTGCTCGACGGTCACCGAGAAGTCGGAGTTGGTACGGACGGGCCCGCCGTCCACCGAACACGTGAGGACCTCGTAGTGCCCGTCGGCCGCCCCGAACACCCGGCTCGGGATCCCCAGCTCGAAGGGGTACACCCCGTCGAGGGCGAGGACGACGACCCGATGACGCCTGCCCGCGGTCGGCGTGACCGGCAGCACCGGCGCGGTCGACATGACGTGCACGACTGGCTCGGCCGACATGACGGACCCCTCTCCTCTGGCACGATCTCGTCGAAAGATGGCAATCATGCCATGGTACGCGCCTGGGCCGACGGCCACGCTGGAGTCATGACGAACCACCCCACCATGCGCGCCATCAGCCAGGACACCCACGGCACCCCGGAGGTGCTCCAGGAGGTCGTGCTGCCGCGACCCGAGCCGGGCCCGAGCCAGATCCTCGTCTCCGTACGCGCCGCCGGCGTCAACCCCACCGACTGGAAGCACCGCTCGGCCGGCATCTTCCTCAACCGTCTGCCGCTCGTCCTCGGCTGGGACGTCTCCGGCGTCGTCGAGGCGGTCGGCTACGGCGTGACCGTGTTCAAGCCGGGCGACGAGGTCTTCGGGATGCTGCCCTACCCGTTCGGCGTCGGCTCCCACGCCGAGTACGTGACCGGCCCCGCCCGCGCCTTCGCGCACAAGCCCGCCGGCATCGACCACGTCCAGGCCGGCGCCCTGCCGCTCGCCGCCCTCACCGCCTACCAGGCCATCGTCGACACCGCCGAGGTCGGCCCCGGCCAGCGCGTCCTCATCCACGCGGCGGCCGGCGGCGTAGGCCACCTCGCCGTCCAGATCGCCAAGGCCCGTGGCGCGTACGTCATCGGTACCGCGAGCGCGCCCAAGCACGAGTTCGTGCGGTCCCTCGGCGCGGACGAGGTCGTCGACTACCGCTCGGTCGACTTCGCCGAGGTGGTCGAGGACGTCGACATGGTCCTGGACCCGATGTCCGGCGACACCCGCACCCGGTCCCTGGACGTGCTCCGCCCCGGCGGCACCCTCGTCTCGCTGCTCCCGGGCACCGACCCGGACGAGCCGGCGAAGGCCGCCGCCCGGGGCGTCCGGGTGGAGACCCTCCTCGTCGAGGCCGATCACGCGGGTATGAACGCCGTCGCCGCCCTGGTGGAGTCGGGCGCCCTGCGCGCCCACGTCGAGGCGGTCTTCCCGCTGGCCGAGGCCGCCAAGGCGCACTCCCTCGGCGAGACCGACCGCACCACGGGCAAGATCGTCCTCGTCGTGGAGTGAGACCCCCGGGTACCGCGCGGGCCCGCCGTCCCTGCTGACACGGGGCGGCGGGCCGCTCCGTGTCAGCGGGATGTATGCATTCGGCCCGTGTGCGTCAGGGGCGCGTCAGGGGGGCCGGGAGGTGGTGACACCGGGCCTAGCGTCGAAGACACCCCCGGCGCGACCGTGCCGGGGACCGTGCTTCGTCCCTCGGAGGAACCCATGGCAGACGCCCTGTACGGAGACGACCCGGAGCCTGGGGAACAGTTCCCGGCCGGACGGCTCTGCGTGCCCGTCCGGCCGGGCACCCGCGGTTGTGTGACCCGCTTCTTCCGCACGCCGGTCGGTGGCAGGACCGCCGTCGCGTTCACCGACCCGGCGCGGCTGAGTGCCGTCCTGGGAGCGGACCAGCCCTGGATCCGGCTGTCGGAGCCCGCACTGCGGGCGCTGATGGCACCGCTGGAGGTCCGGGAGCTGAGGATCGACCCGGTGCTGACGGCTCCGGCGACCGGCCCCGTCGCGGGCCCTGGCTCCGTACCTGCCCCCGGTCCCGTACCTGCCCCCGGTCCCGTACCTGCCCCCGGTCCCGTACCTGCCCCCGGTCCCGTACCTGCCCCCGGTCCCGTACCTGCCCCCGGCTCCGTACCTGCCCCCGGTCCCGTGGCCGCTCCGGTCTCCGTGGTCGAGGCGCAGTCGCAGCCGTCCTCGCGACATCAGGCGCAGTGGCGGCCGCTGACCGCCCTGGCGAGCTGAAGGGAGACCCAGAGGTGACCACCCTTCCCCTGGGAGCCGTCTCCGCCGCGCCGGCCGGCCCCGCGACAGGTGCCGCGACCGACACTGCGACGGGTATCCCGACCGGATACCCGACTGGACCCACCACCGGCCCCGCGACAGCCTCCGAGGCCGGATACGCATCCGACCCCGCGACCGACCCCGCGACCGACCCCGCGACCGGCTCCGCGACCGGATACGCATCCGGCCGCGCGACCGGCTCCGACCCCGCCCACGCACTCTCCGTCTGGCCCGTGACCACCACCGAGCAGCCCCACGGCCGCCTCCTCGTCGGCGGCGTCTCCCTCGCCGAGATCGCCGAGAGTCACGGCACCCCCGTGTACGTCCTCGACGAGGCCGAGGTCCGCGAGCGCTGCCGCACCTACCGCAGCGCCTTCCCCGACGCCGAGATCCACTACGCGGCCAAGGCCTTCCTGTGCCGCGCCCTCGCCCACTGGGTGGAGGAGGAGGGACTCGGCTTGGACGTGTGCTCCGCCGGTGAGCTGGAACTCGCCGTCACGACCGGGTTCCCGGCCGACCGGATCCTGCTCCACGGCAACGCCAAGTCGCCGCAGGACCTGGGGACCGCTCTGCGCCTCGGCGTGGGCCGGATCGTGATCGACACCCCCGCCGAGATCGCGCGCATCGCCGCCGCGGTCGGCATCGGAGGCCATCAGAAGGTGATGGTCCGGGTGACGCCGGGGATCAGCGCGGGCGGCCACCGGAAGATCCGTACCGGCTCCGACGACCAGAAGTTCGGACTCTCCCTGCGGGACGGCCACGCCCAGCACGCGATCGCCCGGATACTCGACCAGCCACAGCTCGAACTCACCGGAATCCATTGCCATTTGGGGTCGCAGATCACGGAGGTCAAGCCGTATCTGGTGGCCGTACGGCGGCTCGTCGGCCTCATGGCCAGGGTCCGCGACACCCATGGGGTCACCCTGGCGGAGCTCGACCTCGGCGGTGGTCACGGCATCGCCTACCGCCCCGGCGAGCCCGCTCTCGACCTCACCGCACTCGCCCGCAAGGTCCGTGCCGAACTGGCCGAGAGCTGCGCGGCGGCGGGGCTCCCCGTGCCGCGACTGATCATCGAGCCGGGCCGCGCGGTCACAGGACCGGCCGGAGTCGCCCTCTACCGGGTGCTCGCGGTGAAACGCACGCCCGGGCGGACCTTCGTGGCGGTGGACGGCGGGATGAGCGACAACCCACGACCCGCGCTGTACGGGGTGCGCTACGCCCCGCGCCTGATCGGCCGCCACTCGCCGGCCGACTCCGAGCGAGTGACGGTCGTCGGCCGCCACTGCGAGGCCGGCGACATCCTGGCCGAGGACGTCCCGCTGCCCGCCGACACCCACCCGGGCGACCTGCTGGCGGTACCGGTGGCGGGCGCGTACCACCTGTCGATGGCGTCCTCGTACAACCTCGTCGGCCGCCCGCCGGTGGTTGCAGTGCGCGACGGCCGGGCCCGGCTGTTGGTGCGCCGGGAGACCCTGGAGGACCTGCGGGCGCGGGACGTCGGCCTGTAGCCCCCTCCGCCGCGGCTCGGCATGCGACACCCGCGCCGTCGCGAGGAACGGCCGCCGTCCCGGGCGGAAAGTCGTGCCCCGGGGACCGGTGCCGAGGGAGCTACTCACTGGTACGGTCCCGACCAGCCGGTGCTCCGCATGGGGCCGCCGGAGGCAGGAGAGGGGCGGGGCGATGGTGGGACGAGTGGGTGGGGTGCTTCCCGGCGGGCTTGCGGAGGCGATACGGGGGACGGCCGAGGACATCGCCACCGTGCTCCGCGCGGCTCCCGGCGGACACGGCGCCGGGCTGCCCGTGCCCCGGTCCACCTGGACCCTCGGTGAGGCCGCCGCCCACCTGGCACAGGCCAACGCCCTCATGGCAGACCTGGCCGCCGGCCACGAGCGCCCCTACGGCGACGGCACCCCCGGCAGCCTCGCCGACGCCAACGAGCGCGCCCTCGCCGGGTTCGCCGAGCGGGCGCCCGGCCCGCTCGCCGAGATGATCACCGCCCAGGCCGAGGCCTTCCTCGCCTCCGTGGAGGAGCGCGACTCCGACGCGCTCCTCTCCACCCCGCTCGGCGCCATGCGCCCGGCCGTCCTCGGCTCGTACCTGCTGACCCACATGCTCGGCCACGGCTACGATCTCGCCCTTGCCGTCGGCCGCCCCCACATGCTGGACGCGCACCGGGTCGACCTCACCCTGCCGTTCATGATCGAGGCGATGCCCCGCGTGACCGACCCGGCCGCCGTCGACGGTCTGACGGCCCGGTTCGCGGTACGGCTCCGGAGCGGCCCGACCTTCGGGGTGGTCGTCACGGACGGCGCCGTCGAGGTCACCCACGAGCCGCCCGCACGCCCGGACTGCACCATCCTCACCGAGCCGGTCGCCTTCCTCCTCCTCGGCCTCGGCCGGATCGACCCCTGGCCCGTGATCGCCCGCGGCAAGGCGCTCGGCTGGGGCCGCAAGCCCTGGCTCGCACCTCGCTTCCCGCGCCTCTTCCGGGCCCCCTAGGCGGGACACGGCCATCGGGGTCCGGACCCTCCCGAAGGCGACGGGGTCCGGATCCTCCCGTCACAGGAGGCCATGGCGAAGGCATGGCGGTCCTTGCTTCCTCACGGTCACCGGCCTGTGACGGGGAGAGTCGATCCGCGACCGCGCCCTCTCGCGGCGTGCCGCTCGGCCCCCGCCGATGGATCCTGGAGATATCGGAAGGGGCCGCGTCCCGGTTCCTCGCGGCCCGCTGTGCGAGGAGGCAGACCATGACGCGCACCCTGGAATGGACGGTCGGCGTGGAACTGGTCGAGGAGGGCGGCAGGACCAAGGCCGAGGCCCGGCTCATGACCGGCCAGTCGACCCTCACGGGTCACGGCTCCGCGCGCTGCAACCCGGCGGACGTGGACGTCCCGGCGATCGGTGACGAGCTCGCCGCGAGCCGGGCCATGAAGGACCTGGCCGGCAAGCTCATGCGCGAGGCCAACCGCGAGATGGAGGCGGTGGGCGCCGGAACCGTACCGCAGCACACCGGCCCCGGCTACGGCTGGCCGGAGGCGGTCTCCTGACGGGACCGCCGTCCTGGGCGAGGGCCCGGCGACACGTCCCACCGGGCCCTGGCCGATGTGTTCCTGTGCCCTGATCCAAGCCGCTCGCGTGGGGGGAACCGACTCGTGGTCGACGCTCTCGGCCTGTTGTCAGGCGACGCGGAGGATGCTCTTTCCGTGGGTGGTGCCCTCGGCGAGCCGCTGCACGGCAGTGGCCAGGTCCATCAGGTCGTATTCGGCGGTGATGTCCACGCGCACCTTGCCGTCTGCAGCGAGGGCGAGTGCGCGGCGGGCGCTGTCGGCGAGGCGCTCCGGGTCGGTCTGGCTGAGCAGGTTGCTGTTGTACGTCATGAGTGACTTGCCGTGCATGAGCAGGTCGTTGGTGTCGGCCAGGACGGGTTCGAAGGTGCTGAGGTTGCCGAACACCGCGAGTCGGCCGTGCGCGGCGAGCTGCTCCAGTCCGGCGCGGCGAGTCACACCGCCGACCGGGTCGAGGATCACGTCGAAACGTTCGGTGCCGAGAGCGGTCGGGAACTCTTCGCGCAGCAGGACCTGGTCATAGCCGAATCGGGCGGCGTAGTCGGCCCTGGCGGCACTGCCGGCGACACCGACGATCCGGCCGGCCCCGGCCAGCCGGGCGAACTGGGCGGCGAGCGTGCCGACCGAGCCGGCCGCCGCGTGGATCAGCACGCTTTCGCCGGGCCGTACCCGCGCGGTGGTGTTGACCAGGTCGTAGGCGGTCGGCGCGCCCCAGCCGAGACCCGCGGCGGTCCGCAGTGGCAGGTCGCCGATGTCCAGACTGAGCGCGGCGGGTGCCAGGACCACCTCGGCACAGGCGCCTGCCGTGGTCAGCGCGGCCACAGGCGCACCGACACGGCCCGCGTCGATGCCCTCGCCGACCGCGGCTATGTGCCCGGACGCCTCGAAGCCGGGGACGAAGGGGCGCGTCACGGGGAAGTGGCCGTCACGGACCATGGTGTCCCCCCACTGGATCCCGGCGTAGGCGACTCGGATCGCGACTTCGCCGGGGCCGGGGGTGGGCTCGTCGAGTTCGGCGACTCGGTAGCGGTCCTCGGAGTCGAGGAGAACAGCCTTCATGATTACAGCCCTTTGTGTCGACTCAGTATCCTTATAGTCGAGACGGTAGGTATATAAGGTCCCTGAGTCAACCCATGAACCTGTCAATGGAAGCGAGTGTGTGATGGAAGCCCCGGTCGAGGAGTTCCTCTGTACCCGGATCAGGCGGTCGGAGCAGGCGCTGATGGCGCACCACGAGGCAGTGCTGCGCGCCTACGGACTGACCATGACGCAGTACACCGTGCTGCTGGCCCTCTCGCGCGAAGGCGGCATGTCCGGCGCTCAGCTGGCCCGCTCCTGCGGGGTGACGCAGCAGAGCATGAGCAGCGTGCTGACCAACATGGAGACCAAGGGGCTCATCCGCCGCGAGACGTCCCCGGTGCACGCCAAGGTGCAGATCGCCACCCTGACCGATGAGGGGCAGGTGCTCCTCGACCGCGCCTACCAGGAGGTGATCATCCTTGAGCGCGCACTCACCGACGCGTTCACGCCCGCCGAACATGCCGCACTCTGCGCGCTCCTGGAGCGAGCCACCACCGTGCTGATCCAGCAGACGCGCCACGCGACGGCCCCGCCCGCCGCCTGAGCCCTCGGCCACCAGGCGCACGGGCGCTCCTGTGCGGGTCGCCGAGGCCGTCGGCGCCGGCCTGTCGGCTTCCCGCCACACTCCCGAAAGGCTCCGGAGCCGACCGCTAGGCCGCGCCGCCCTCCTCGCTCTCCCCGCCCCCGCGGCTCTCCTCGTCCTCGTACGAAAGCCGGTCCGCGACCTCCACCACCCCGTCCACCGACTCGCACAGCGAGACGAGGATCGGGCCGATGCCGGCGCGGTCCAGCGTGCCGCTCAGCGTCACCCGGCCCTCGTCGACGTCGATGTGTACGGCGGAGGGGGAGAGGCGCAGGATCCGGACGACCACGTCCTCCCGGATCTCCTCCTGGATCGAGCGGTCCCTGCGCAGGAACAGCTGGAGCAGATCGCTCCGGCTCAGCACCCCGATCAGCCGCCCCTGCGCGTCCACGACCGGCAGCCGCTTCACCCGGTGCCGCTCCATCAGGCGGGCCGCCTCGACCGCCGTCCAGGAGGGCCGGGCCGTGACGACGGGGCTCGACATCATGGCCTCGGCGGTGCTCGGCCCGTCCTTCGCGGTGTGCCGCCGCAGCAGGTCGGCCTCGGAGACGACGCCCACCGGACGGTTCTCGTCGTCGACCACCGGGACGGCGGTGATGCCGTATTCGTCGAGGAGTCGCGCGATCTCCTTGAACGACGTCCCGGGCTGCACCGCCACCGCGGTCGGCGTCATCAGGTCGGCGACACTGCGGTGCCTCATCGTCCGTTCCGTCCCTTCTGGGGTCCGGAGTCCATGATCTCCTACCGGACGCCGGAGCGGGACAAGGGGGCGGGTTCGGCTGGGAGCGCTCCGGGGCGCGCGTGGCGTGAAACGGGGTGGAGAAGAGGTGTGACAGGTACTTGCGGGGCTTGTCATATACATGGTTACTTCGGGTAAGTCACCCCTGCGAGCCGGAAGAAGGACCCCCGCATGCCCTCTCTCCGTACGTCGACCGTCCGCCCCCGACGCCTCGCCGCCGCTCTCGCGGTCGCCGTCGCCCTCGTCGCCACGGTCGGCGGAACCGGATCTGCCGCCCCAGGATCGGCCGCCGCCGAAGGCGCGGCGCCCGCTGGGCTCCGCGAGGCGATGTTCGTCGGAAACAACTGGGACGGAACGGCCGACGTCATCGCCTCCCGGGGCGACTTCCACCGCATCGGCCGGGTGAACGTCATCCCCGACAAGGAGGAACGCCTCCGCGAGATCTATCTGAACCCCATCAAACTCGCGTTCTTCCTCGGCGTCCGCAGCGGCCCGGGGGAGGGCCACGACCAGTTCGTCGACGACATGTACGCCACCCCCGACGGCTCCTCCATGGTCGTCTCCCGGCCCAGCTTCGCCGACGTCGTCTCCCTCGACCTGCGCACCGGACGGATCAACTGGCGCTTCCCCGTGGCCGGTTACCGCGCCGATCACATGGCGGTCTCACCCGACGGCACCCGGGTCGCGGTCTCCGCCTCCACCGCGAACACCGTGCACGTCCTCGACATCGCCACCGGCCGGCAGATCGGCTCGTTCAAGACCGGCGACAAGCCGCACGAGAACGTCTTCACCGCCGACGGACTCCTGTGGAACATGGCCATCGGCGAGGTCACCACCGCCCTCGACGCCCCCTGGCTCGACTGGACCAAGGGAGACCGCCGCATCACCGTCGTCGACGCCACCACCTTCAAGACCGTCCGTGTCATCGACATGCGCGAGCGCCTCGACGCCTTCGGCCGCGGCGACCTCTCCGACGCCGTCCGCCCCGTCGCCTTCACCCCGGACGAGAAGAAGCTCTACCTCCAGGTCTCCTTCTACAACGGCTTCCTGGAGTACGACGTCACCACCGACCGGATCACCCGGGCCAAGGTCCTTCCCGGCAACCCGAAGACGGACCCCGACCGCACCACCTGGGTCAACGACTCGCGCCACCACGGCCTTTCGATGAGTCCCGACGGAACCAAGCTCTGCGTCGCGGGCACGATGGACGACTACGCCACGGTGGTCGACCGCGCCACCCTCCAAGAAGGCCCGCTCGTCGAGGCCTCCAAGCCCTACTGGGCGACCGTGAGCGGCGACGGACGGTCCTGCGTCATCTCCGAGAGCGGCGCCGACCGGGTGACGGCGATCGACTTCGCCACCGGGCAGCGCGTGGCCTCCGTGGACGTCGGCGACCACCCGCAGCGCGTACGGCTCGCCCGTATCCCCGCCGACTGGACCGGCCCCTCGGCCGGCTGACGCCCCCGGTCGGCTGCCCCCGGTCGGCTGACGCCCCCGGTCGGCTGACACCCGTCGGCCGGCTGACACCCCTCACCTCGGAAGGACCCTGTGAAGAGAACACTCCTGAGGGCCGCGCTCGCCGTGGCGCTCCTGGCCGCCGGAGCACCTGCGGCCCCGGCGGCCCCTGCGGTCCCCTCGGTCTCCACCACGGCCTCGGCGGCGGACGGTGACCTCGCCGACAGCTGGCAGCCGCCCCTGAGCACCCGAGGCCGGTACGTCGTCGACGCGAACGGCGACCGCTTCAAGCTCAAGTCGGCCAACTGGCACGGCGCACAGGGCTCGTGGAACGGCTCGGGTGACATCGCCGACCCCGCCGCGCACCACGACGCGGAGAAGTCCGACCAACTGCCGCTGGGCCTCGACCGCGCGCCCGTCGCCACCATCCTCGCCGACTTCCATGCCCTCGGCATCAACAGCCTCCGCCTGCCGTTCTCCAACGAGATGCTCCACGATCAGCGGCCCGTCCCCGACGCCGCGGTCGCGGCCAACCCCCAGCTGCGCGGCAAGACCCCGCTCCAGGTCTTCGACGCGGTCGTCGCCGCGACCACCGCGGAGGGCTTCGCCGTCATCCTCAACAACCACACCAACACCTCCCGTTGGTGTTGCGGCCTCGACGGCAACGAACGCTGGAACACCAGTCAGAGTGCCGCCCAGTGGGAGGCCGACTGGCTGTTCCTGGCCAAGCGCTACAAGAACGACAAGCGGGTCGTCGGTGCCGACCTCTACAACGAGGTGCGCCGCACGATCACCGACGACGCCAACTGGGGCTGGGGCGACGGGCACGACTGGTGGGCGGCCACCCAGCGCCTCGGCGACCGGCTCCTCACCGAGGCCAACCCCGACCTCCTCGTCATCGTCGAGGGCATCAACTGGCAGGGGATACCCGCCGACGGACTCCCGCACGGGCGGCCCACCCTGGAGCCGGCGCGCACCCTCTCCCACACCCTCGTCGCCTCCGGGAAACTCGTCTACTCGGCCCACTTCTACGGCTACACCGGACCGAACCACACCGGTGCGACCGGCACCGGCGAGACCCACGACTGGCGCTACCAGGAACTCTCCCGCGACGAGCTGTTCGCCACCCTGCGGCGGCAGGCCTTCTTCGTCGCCGCCGACACCGGCCGTCACTACACCGCCCCCGTGTGGATCAGCGAGTTCGGCATCGGCGCCGACGAGACCAACCCCCAGGCCCGCGCCTGGTTCGGGAACCTCGTCGACTACCTCGTCGCGAACGACACCGACTTCGCCTACTGGCCCCTCGTCGGCTTCACGGGACACGGACGCTGGAAGCTCCTCGACTACGACACCGAGGGGCGGCGCTCCGGCATACTCGACGGCGACGACTGGCGCGCCCCCGACTGGCGCCGGCTCGTCACCGCGCCCGGCCTCACCGGACCCGTTCCGGTCGTCGACCGCTGGAACATGCTGAACCTCGACCACGCGGACGCCGTGCAGTCGCTCCGCACCCGGGCCCGGGGCGACTGGGACCAGGGCGCCCGCAAGGGCGTCTGCCCCGACGGGCAGCGGATCGTCGGCCTCGCCCACCGCGACGGACGCGGTCTCTGCACGGACGCGGGAGCACCCCGACTCGACGCCCCGACGGGCGGGTTCACCGTCGTGACCGACGAACGGTACGTCAAGGAGGGCGACTGGGCCGGTGGGTACACCAAACTCCAGTGCCCTCGCGACCAGTTCATGACCGGGTACAGCGTGCGCGGCCAGGCCGTCTCCGCCGTGCTCTGCACCGCCGCGTCCCGCGCCCTGCCGGTGACCGGCCGCACGCTCTGGTTCGACCGGGGCGACAACCGCCCGGCAGGCGGGCCCGGCGGCGAGTTCGCCGCCGGCAACTACAAGGGACAGTGCGCCACCGGCGAGTACGCCGCCGGGATCGCCTTCACCGGAGCCTGGGCGAAGGGCAAGACCCCCGACGCCCTGCTCTGCCGCTCCCTGTAGCCCCTCCGGGCACGAGAAAAGGGGCCTGCCGGATCCGCGTCCGGCAGGCCCCTCTCGTGTCCCGCTGTCAGGACCTGTTGACGGACACCTCATAGAGCGAGTAGCCCCACTCCGTGGCCCGCTTCACTCCGTGGACCCGCAGGTACCGGGCCGACTGCGAGGCGAATTCCGCCGTGTCGTAGCCGCCGTCACCCGCGTCCGTGGACCACGCGGTCCGCCAGTTGGTGCCGTCGTCGGACAGCTCGATCCGGTACGCGCGCGCGTACGCCCGCTCCCAGTCCAGCGTGACCCGTCCGACCCGGCGCACGGAGCCCAGGTCCACCTGGAGCCACTGGTCGTCCGACCACTCGCTGGCCCAGCGGGTCCCCGTGTCGCCGTCGACCGTGAGACCGGGCGAGAAGTTGACGAAGGGGTTCCACCACTGGGTGGTGGAGGCCGACACCGGCTGCCCGGACGCGAGGTTCACCCCCGGCTCGTGGTCCTCGGTCCGCTTCCACGTGGTGAGGTACGACTCCGCACCCCGTGACAGCTCGTCCACGACCCCCGGTCCGCCGTCCGTGAGCCGGATCTGCTCGATCCAGTCCGGTACGAGGCCGTTGTGCGCGGCTCCGTCGGTGTTGAGGTCCCAGGTGCGCTCACCGGTGACCTGGCGGTCGAGGACGGAACCGCCGTCGAAGCTGCGGAAGGGGTACTTCACCGCGTTCGGGGCGTCGGGGCCGACCGGGCCCGGCCAGCCGCCGACCCCGTTCATGTCGGTGCCGTAGCCGAACCCGACGCCGTACTTCTTGCGCAGGGCCGCCTTCTGTCCCGCCTCACCGACGAACCCCTGGGCGTTGTGCATGTACGAGGCGGCGAAGCCGCCGAGGCGGTACAGCCGCTCGGTCCAGTCCAGGTCCATCCAGCTGTGGCTGGAGAGCACGCCCGGGTACTCCTCGGCCTCCAGCATGTCGAGCGCCCGGCCCGCGGCCTTGACGCTCATGTGGTCGAGCTCCAGCATCATGCCGCGCTGGACCATGCCCTTCACGGCGTACTCCCCGAGCCGGGTGAGCCCGCGCGTGTTGCACCGTGCGTCGGAGGCGTACGAGGGGACGCCCACCCCCGCCGGCAGCTTGGCCGCCATCGCGGCGGGTGCGGCGGCCAGTCCGATGGGGTTGTCGTGCTGCGGCCCCGCGCACTTCTCGGTGGCCCAGAAGGTGCCCGTGGACAGGAACTGGCCGATGTTGACGGCCACGCCCGTGGTCCCGCTGTCGAACCGGACGCCGCACAGCGCGTTGTCGAACTTGTGGCAGAGGAACATGCTGCGCACGCCGAGCGAGTACAGCTCGTCGAGCCCCTTGTCGATGTCCTCCTTGCCGCACTGGGCGACGTCGAGGATCTGCTTGCAGCCGAAGGGCTCCGAGGTCTCCACGCCGAGGACGACCGCGAGCTTGCCCTGCTCGATCACCGAGCGGGCCTGGGCGGCACTGGTGACGATCCGGAACCAGCCCTTACCGGGGCCGCCGTACATCCCGTCGACGTAGTCCTGCATCTCGTACGTCTTGCGGGCTTCGAGCCGGATGGCGTCCATCTCGTCGCAGCCGCGGTCGCGGGGCAGGAGCGAGCAGATCAGACCGTTGGTGACGAGGTCGTTGACCAGGACGCGCTGGCCGCCGCGCCAGGCCCGCTCGACCCAGGCGTAGTAGTTCTGCTGGTGGCTCAGGGAGTTGTTGGCGGGCCAGTCCTTGAACGTGGGCCAGCCCACCGGGTCGTGCTTGCCGTTGTCGCCGCCGGTGAGGTGTTCGAAGAGGGCGCCCGAACCGTCCGGGTAGTGCTCCGGACAGTCCTTGAGCGCGTCCGCGACGCCCGCCGTCGAGAACGGCTTGCCGCAGATCATGCGGCCGCCGAACCCCTCGTTGGACATCAGGTGGTTGTGCGCGTCGACGAAGCCGCGCACCTTCCCCTGGGCGTCCGTTCCCGTGAACGGCGCACCCGTGACGTTGATCTGCGAGTCGGCGGCCGGCCGGGACGTGGGCTCCCACCACGTGCCCGCGGCGGCGGCCGCGGGCACGGGACCGGAGCCGAAGAGGACGGCGGCCAGGGCGAGGAACAGCGCAAGGAGGGCGGGTCTGCCGCCGGTCCCGCGCGAAATGGGTCGAGTCATGGTCAGCGATGCCTCCGGACGGTGGGGGAGTACCGGGCGCCCCGAGAATCGCGGTCTTGAGACAGTGAGTCAATAGTCCGGGACAGATGACCTGTTCGTGAGTGCGGAGGTCCGACCGGGCAGCGCGCTAGCGGGTCTTTCCCTCGATCAGCGAGACCAGTTGATCGGCCGTCAGATCCAGCTGCGTCGCGGCGGTCTTCTCGTCGCCGAGGACCAGGAACTGGAGGGTGAGGCCGTCGATCGCCGCCGCCAGGTACCGCGCGATCGAGTCCACCGGAACCCGCGGATCGAGGTCCCGCACCGCGCGGACCTGCTCGACGAGCTCGCCCGCCGACGCCACGTACTGCTCGTACTGAGCCCGTGCCAGATGCTCGAACCCCGGCTCGCGCAGGGCGTACTGGGTGAGGTCGTAGGTCAGCATGTGCTCGCCGGGGTGGGCGGTGACATGGTCCCAGTACGTCTGGAGCGCGCCCCGTACGGTCTCGCGCAGGGTGGCGCCCGGCTCGACCGCCGACATCACCCGCGCCACGTAGTTGCTGTTGATCGTCTCGATCGCGGCTTCGAGGAGGGCCTGCTTGGATTCGAAGCAGTAGTGGAAGACGCTCAGCGAGACACCCGCCTCGGCACAGATCGACCGGGTGGTGGTCCGGGCGACCCCGTCCCTGGTCATCGCCCTGATCGCCGCGTCGACCAGTTGTCTGCGTCGTTCGGCCGACGGCATCCGCCCCATGGTTCCTCCTCGCGTCCGGCGCCAGGGTAACCGCAGGCCCGGGAGCCGCCTACGGAACGTCCACCGCTCCGACCGACGGCCACGCGTCCCGCTCCGCGAGCAGCAGCACCAACGCCGCGATGTTCCAGGCGTCGTCCTCGCCCCGGTGATGACGCCCCTCCAGAGGCAGCCCCGCGACCTCCAGCGCGCGCGCCATGCCGGGGCGCTTGCGAAGGCCGTACCCCTCGGTGAACACCGCCTTGGCGTTGGTGTGGTGCCGCCCGAAGGGGTACGGGGTGCCCGTCACCCGACACTGGTGGGTGAACTGCTTGCGGTCGTAGTCGCCCCAGCTCGCCCAGGGCCGCGCCCCTGACTCGTACGTGGTCGCGAGCAGCCGGCAGGCGGCGGCGAAGTCCAGGCCGGTGTCGACCTCCGCCTGGGTGAGACCGGTCAGTTCGGTGCAGAAGGCGCTGACCTCGGAGCGAGTCGGCCGCACCAGGATCCGGTGCCGCGAGACCCGCTCACCGGCGTTCAGGTCGACGACCGTCAGCCCGATCTCGATGATCTCGCTGACCGCGCCGGGCGGGCGCTCGCCGTCCCAGCAGGTCGCCTCGACGTCGACGATGTTGATCAATCCCCCATGATGCATGCCGAGGAGCCTATGAGGCGGCACGGCCCCGGGCATCCGATTTACGCCCCTCGGGGGCATCGCACCGCGCTCAGTCCCGCTCCAGGTCCAGGACCTCGCGCAGCGCCGCCACGGCATGGGCCCGGTGCTCGTCGAGCCACCGGACGGTGGCCTCCTCGTCGCCGTGCCGGAGTGCCGAGATGACGGCGCGATGCTCGCGCACGGCCTGCTTCCGGTGCGGGTCCTCGGTGTAGTAGAGCGAGCGGTACGCATCGGTGGAGTCCCACAGGGTCGCGATCAGACGGACCAGGCGCGGCATCCCCGACGCTTCGATGAGAGTGAAATGGAAGAGCCGGTTCGCCGCGGCCATCGCCGGCACGTCGCCCTCGTCGGCCGCCAGTTCCACCTCGCGCTGGACCCGCTCCAGGGCGGCCACGATGCCGTCCGGCATCCGCCGAACGGCCATCCGAACGGCCTCCGTCTCCAGGAGCTCACGGATCCGGTAGATCTCCTCCAGATCGGCGAGCGAGAGCTCCGCGACGAAGTACCCCCGGTGTATGTGATGGACGACCAGACCCTCGGCCTCCAGGGCCTTCAGGGCCTCGCGCAACGGCACCCGGCTCACCTCGAACCGGGCCGCGAGGGCGTCCTGGCGGATCTGCCCGCCGGGCCGGAGTTCCCCGCTGGTGATGGCGCGCCGCAGTTCCTCCAGGACGAACTGCTGGGCGGTCTGCGGCCGCCGCCTCTGCACCACGCTGCTCATCGCCTGTGACCTTCCGTTTCCCTCGCATTGCCCACCGGACGATCTCTCCACCGGTGCCGACCATCTTCCTACGCGCGGCCGTTCGCCGCTGAGCCCCTGTGGACAGGCCGTCCCAGCTCCGCCAGCAAACCCTCCGTGTGCTCGCCCAGACGCGGCGGAGCGGCACGGTAGGTGGGCGGGGTCGCGCCGAGCCGGATCGGATGGGCGACCTGGCCGGGGCCGGCCGCGGACTCCGGGACCCGTGGGGCGAGCCCCAGCCGGTCCGCGAGGTCGAAGGCGGCGGCCAGGTCGTTGATCGGCCCGCACGGCACCCCGGCCGCGGTGAGCTCCTCGAACCAGCTGTCGGCGGTACGGGTGCCCAACGGCCCGGTGAGCGCCGCGACCAGCTCCTCCCGGTGGGCGACGCGGGCCGTGTTGGTCGCGAAGCGCGGATCCTCGGCGAGCCCGGGCAGACCGAGGCGCTCGCACAGGACCCGGAACTGCCGGTCGTTGCCCACGGCCAGGACCAGCGGCCGGTCCTGCGCCTCGAACACCTCGTACGGGGCGATGCTCGGATGCCGATTGCCCATCGCGCGCGGCACGACCCCGGCCCCGAGGTGGGCGGCCGCCTGATTGGTGAGCGCCGAGAGGAGGGAGGAGAGCAGGGAGACCTCGACCCGCTGGCCCTCGCCGGTGCGCTCCCGGTGCCGGAGGGCGGCGAGGACGCCGAGGCCCGCGTGCAGCCCGGTGATGACGTCGACCAGGGCGACCCCGGCCTTCGTTCCCTGACCGTCCGGCTCGCCCGTCACGCTCATGAGACCGCCCATGGCCTGGACGAGCAGGTCGTAGCCGGGCAGCCGGGCCCCTCCGTCGGTGCCGAAGCCGGTCACCGAGCAGTAGACGAGTCCGGGGTTGGACTCCCGCACGTCCTCGTACCCGAGGCCGAGCTTCTCCATCGTGCCCGGGCGGAAGTTCTCCACCAGGACGTCCGCGCGGTCCACGATCGCGCGCGCCGCCGCCAGGTCCCCGGGGTCGGTGAGGTCGAGCGCGACGGAGCGCTTGTTCCGGTTCACCCCGAGGAAGTAGGTGGCCTCGCCGTCCGCGAACGGCGGACCCCACGCGCGCGTGTCGTCACCGGAACCGGGCCGTTCGATCTTGATCACGTCCGCGCCCAGATCGGCGAGGAGCATTGTCATGTACGGCCCCGCGAGGACCCGGCCGAAGTCGGCGACGACGATCCCGGACAGGGCACCTGCCGCCGTCGTTCCCGGCTGATCTGCGCGCATTCCGCTCTCCCTCACTGGCGATCGGATCCCATCGGACCGTACGGGCGGGATATCGCATTTTCAATACTGGATCCAATATCCCATCTACGGCTACGCTTCGGCTCGCCGAGTTGCCACAGCCGCCAGGAGGCCGTCCGTGAAGTCGCCGCAGTCCAGCTCCGCCCCCGTCCACCCCTTCGACCTGCTCGCCATCGACGGACTGCTGACGGACGAGGAGCGCGAGATCCGCCGTACCGTGCGTGCCGTCGCCGACCGCGAGCTGCGCCCGCACGTCGCCGACTGGTTCGAGAAGGGCGAGATCCCCGCCCGCGAACTCGCCCGCACCCTCGGTGGCATCGGCGTACTCGGCATGCACCTGGAGGGCTACGGCTGCGCGGGCACCAACTCCGTGGCGTACGGCCTCGCCTGTCTGGAGCTGGAGGCCGTCGACTCCGGGCTGCGCTCGCTCGTCTCCGTACAGGGCTCGCTCGCCATGTACGCGATCTGGAAGTACGGCTCCGAGGAGCAGAAGCAGCGCTGGCTGCCCAAGATGGCCGCCGGCGAGTACATCGGCTGCTTCGGTCTCACCGAGCCCGACGCCGGTTCCGACCCCGGCGCCATGCGCACCAACGCCAAGCGCGACGGATCCGACTGGATCCTCAACGGCACCAAGATGTGGATCACCAACGGCTCGGTGGCCGATGTCGCCGTCGTCTGGGCCCGCACCGAGGACGGCGTACGAGGCTTCCTCGTCCCGGCCGGGACGCCCGGGTTCAGCGCCCCCGAGATCAAGATGAAGCTGTCCCTGCGCGCGAGCGTCACCAGCGAACTGGTCCTGGAGGACGTGCGCCTCCCCGCCGACGCGATGCTGCCGGACGCCCGGGGCCTCTCCGGCCCGCTCGGCTGCCTCAACGAGGCCCGCTTCGGCATCGTCTTCGGCGCGCTCGGCGCCGCCCGCGACTGCCTGGAGACGGCGATCTCCTACGCACGCGACCGGATCGTCTTCGCCCGTTCCCTCGCCTCGTACCAGCTGACACAGCAGAAGCTCGCCGACATGTCCGTCGAACTCGGCAAGGGCATGCTGCTCGCCCTCCACCTGGGGCGGCTCAAGGACGCGGGCGCGCTCACCGCCGAGCAGGTCAGCGTGGGCAAGCTGAACAACGTACGCGAGGCCATCACGATCGCCCGCGAGTGCCGCACGATCCTGGGTGCCAACGGCATCACCCTGGAGTACCCGGTGCTGCGCCACGCCAACAACCTGGAGTCGGTGCTCACCTACGAGGGCACGAGCGAGGTCCACTCCCTGGTCATCGGCAAGGCGCTCACCGGAGAACAGGCCTTCCGCTGACCGGATCCGCTGACCGGATCCGACGGGCTGCTCAGCCCGCCGTCACCCGGTCCACGAACGCGTCCAGGTTGCCCGTCAGACGGGCGACCTGCTCGTCGACCGTGAGGGACTCCTCCTGGCGCCGCCCGCGCAGCTTCGGCTGCCGCTTGCCCCGGACGTACAGGGAACAGGCGAGGTCGGCGCAGAGGTAGATCCCGACGGTGTTCCCCTCACGGCCGCGGGTCCCGGCCAGCGGCGCCACGAGCAGCGTGACGCCCGAGGAGGCGTGCCCGGTCAGACAGACCTGGCACATGCTCGACTTCATCGCGCTGGTCCGCCCGGCGGCCGGCACCCGCAGGCTCACCCCGACCGGCCCGTCCGCGCGGGGGACGACCAGGTGCGCGCGGAGCGGCGCGCCCGGGTCGACCCAGCCGAGGAAGTCCAGGTCGTCCCAGGGGAGTTCTGCGAAGTCGAGCGGCAGTTTGAGGCGTGCCGCCTCGCCCTTGGTGCAGTTCACGAAGGACGAGCGGATCTGTTTGTCGGTCAGTGGTTCCACTCGGTGGACCGTACATGGACCCTCGCGGACGGGCACCCGAATAAGTACGTACGGCCCGCAGGCGAGGGAGTACGGCCCCGAGCCGACCGCGTAGGTCCTTCAGGCCACCCAGTCCGGCAGCGCCGGGTCGGCGAAGCGGCCGGGTGCCCCGTCGAGGGCCGCCGCGAGCCGCTCGGCCGCCGGTTCGTACACCTCCACGGGCAGGGTGTACGGAAGGCGCAGCCGGTGCTCGTGCGTGCCGGGGTCCACCCCGAACCGGGCGCCGCCCTCCACCCGTACCCCGTGCCGCAGGCCGCGGGCCGCGAGGGCCGAGACGGCCGGACGGCCCAGGTCGATCCACAGGCACATCCCGCCGGGCGGCACCGTCCACCGCCACTCGGGCACATGGCGGGCGAGCGCCGAGGCCAGCGCGTCCCGGCGCAGCCGCAGCTCCTCGACACGCTTCGGCAGGATCACGTCGAGCCGGTCCATGAGGGCGACGGCCACCAGCTGGTCCAGTACGGAACCGGACAGGTCGGCGGTGATCCGTACCCGGGCCAGCTCGGTCACGACCCGGGAAGCGGCCCGCACCCAGCCGACCCGGAGGCCGCCCCAGCAGCTCTTGCTCAGCGAGCCGACCGAGACGATCTGCTCGCTGTCGCCCCCGCCGGCCGCGGCCGCGAACGGCAGGGGCGCGGGCACGTCCAGGGCGATGTCGGTCAGCGTCTCGTCCACCACCAGCCAGGTCCCGGTGGCCCGCGCGGCCCGCGCCAGGTCCCGGCGCTGCTCCTGCGGCATCAGGTGCCCGGTCGGGTTGTGGAAGTCGGGGATCAGATAGGCCAGGCGCGGCGCGGTCTGCCGGAGCGCCGCCTCGACGAGCCCGGTGTCCCAGCCGGTCTCGGTGACGGGCACCGGCGTGATGCGGAGCATCCGGCTCCGCATCGCGTCGAGAGCGTTGGTGTACGAGGGGTTCTCGGCGAGCACCCGGTCTCCGGCCCGGCCGAGCAGCGTGAGCCCGAGCGAAAGGGCCTGCTGCGCGCCCGTCGTGACGAGGATCTGCTCCGGGCGGGTCGGCAGGCCCCGCGCCGTGTAGCGGGCGGCGACGGCGGCGCGCAGCGCGGGCAGTCCGTACGGGTGGTAGCCCTGCGAGCCGGCGTAACGGGGCAGTTCGGCGGCGGCCACCGCGAGCGCGGCGGAGAGTTCCTCGGCCGGGGCCTCCGGCGCGGCCAGGGCGAGGTCGATGGTCGCCCCGGCGTCGTCGTGGAAGGCGCCGAGTGCGGTCGGCGCCTGGCCCTCCGGGAGCGCGGTCCAGGTGCCCGCGCCGCGTCGGCTGTGCGCGTATCCGCTCTCGCGGAGCAGGTCGTACGCCCCCGTGACCGTCGTCCGGCTCACGGCGAGCACCGTGGCCAGCTCCCGCTCGGCCGGCAGCCGCAGCCGCAGGGCCACCCGCCCGTCGAGCAGGGCTTCCCGTACGGCCCGCGCGAGCTCGCGGTAGCCGAACCGGCCCTCGGGGGGTGGGGTGAGGAGCGACGCCAGCTGGCGGCCCGTCAGGGTCCGGTCCGCTGTGTGGACCACACGTGCCACTGTCATGCCAATCACTCCTCATTGGCTCTGCTGTCCGGGCCAATAAGGTTACAGACTCCTTTCCAGTGGCCTGGTGGCCACCTTGAACAAGGGAAAGGAGACGACCGATGTCCGGACACTTCACCGACCGTGACGAGCGGATGTGGCAGCAGCGTGCGGAGGAGCGGGCGGCCCGGCCCCTGCCGGTCGGAGCCTGGCTCCGCCGGGCCCTGCGGACCTCGCGTACCCCGCGTTCCGAGACGAAGGCGACCTCCAGCCCCGTCCGCCCTCGCCCCGTGGAACAGCCGTGACCGGCGGGTCCACCGACGGGTCCACCGGCGGGTCCACCGGGTCGGGCAGCGGCCTCGCCCCCGGCTCCGTCGGTCGGATCGTCGTCGGCGTGACCGGTTCACTCGCCTCGCTCGCCGCCCTGCGGTCCGCGGCCGTGCTCGCCCGCCACGACGGCGTTCAGCTGCTCGCGATCCTGGTCTGGGAACCGCCGGAGGGTGAGGCCCTGTACGCCCGGATGCCCGACCGGGCCTGGGCACGGATGTGGGCCGAGGACGCACGCCGGCGCCTGGAGGACGCCGTCGTCGACGGACTCGGTGGCATTCCCGCCGGCCTCGCCTTCGAGGGCCGGGCCGTCAGGGGCACCCCGGCGGCCGCCCTGCGCCGGGTGGCGGACCGCCCCGGCGACCTGCTCGTCCTCGGCTCGGCGCCCGGCCGCGGCCGGGCGGCCCGGTTGCGCCGCCGTCCGGTGCTGCGGGCCGTGCTGAAGAGTGCGGGCTGCCCGGTGCTGACCGTGCCCGGCCCGGCGCTCCTCCCGGGCGAGGCCCGAGTCCTGCGCCGGAACGCCCGTACCCCCGCACCCCGTCGAAGGGAATCGACCGGGACGGGGGTACGGGGACCTGCGTCCCGCTGAGCGCGATCAGACCACGGGCTGACGGCCGGCCCCGCCGGACGGGGACCACGGCGCCGCTCCCGGACCGGACGCCGGGACCGAGGGGGAACCCGAGGCCGTGTTCGACGGCGTCAGCGGGGCGACGTTCGCCGGGGAGCTGGCGGCGGCCGAACCGTCCGTGACCGGTGCGGACTCGGGACCCGACGACTGGGTCGACGGCGACGAGTCGTCCGCCGGTGAGCTGTCGGGCGGCGACGTGTCGGTCGACGGTGACGTGTCGGAGGGAGACGTCGGCGGCGAGGACGTCGACGCCGAGGGGGAGAGGGTCTCGGGGCACGGAGACGGCGTGACCCCACCGCTCGGCGTCGGGGTCTCCGTGCCCGTCACCGTCACGCACGGCACCGGCGACGACGGGGAGACGGACGTGGACGGGGACGTCGACGCGGAGGTCGACGGGGACCTGGTGGGCGGCGGGGGAGGCGGTGGGGTCGGGTGGTCGTTGCGGCCGTGGTCGCCGTGCTTCCGCGCGAACCAGCTGTCGTCCTTCGGGTCGTACACCACGAAGACGTTCACGACCGTCACGGACGGAGCCACCACGATCACCTGGTCGGAGCTGTACCCCTGCCACGCCGTGCCCGTCGTCCGGGGTGTCTTCTGCGCCACCGGATCGGTCAGCGGGTTGCCGCAGGCGCAGCGCACCCGGGGCACCCCGCGACTGTCGACCAGGACCGCGGTCCCTGACTGGAGCACCGCCTGGTACGTGGTGGCGGAGCCGTCCCGGTACCCGTGATTCGTCACCCGGGTGTCGGCGCGGAGCTGAAGCGGGGTCAGGGAGCGGAGATAGCCCGGGACCTGGTTTCCGGCGATGCCGAGGACGGAGGCGAAGGCGGTGTTCTTCGAGGGTTCGCCGGAGAGGAAGCGGATCTGCTGTTCCACGTTGCAGCTGGCCACCGACTGCGTCCCGCCGTAGAGCCCGGGGGTCGAGCCCGACACCTCGGGGGTGGTCGAGCTGGTACGGGGCGGCAGCGAGGCCGGAGGGGCGGAGGCGGTGTCCGTGCGGGCCGTCGACCGGGTGAACGGGTCGGGGCCGGACGCGGCCGCGTTCTGGAGGAACACCTCGCCGCCACCGGAACCCGCCGTGTCGCCCTTGTCGTCGGGGCTGTTGGTGAGCACGACGGCCAGGGCGGCGGCCGCGACCAGGATGGCGGTGACCGAGGCGACCTTCGGGACGGAACGCCACCAGGGGCCCTTGGAGCCGCCGTTCCCGGCGCCGCCGCCACTGGCGCCGCCGGTACCGCCGGTACCGCCGCTCCCGGAGCCGCCCGACGAACCGCCGCCGCCCGAGCCGCCCCCCGAACCGTCGTGGGGAGGTCCGGGGGGTGGTGGCGGACCGGCGCTTCCCGGGCGTGTGCTCGGGCCCGAGAGAGGGCCGGAGGGGGGACCTGCGGGAGGTACCGACGGAGGGCCGGACGGCGGGTGGGAAGTCACGTTTTTCCCTTTCTTCCGTTCCGGGCCCATTGTGTGCGCCGAACGGTGCCCGCCCGCAAGCGGAGGACCCCGACCGGCACAGCCCCACACGACCGGCACGGCCCCACGCGACCGGCCCCGCCCGCGACCGCCCGACCGTCACCGGCCCCGCCCGCGACCACCACCGGCCCGCCCGCGAGCGCCCGACCGTCACCGCCACGGGTACCGTCCGCAAGCGCCCGACCGCTGCCGGTACTAGCGTGGGCAGGGTGAGCAGTCGGCTCCCCACCTCCACGCGGCCCGCCGCGACCTCCACCGGGCTCCTCGCCCGCGTCGGCCTCCAGGCCCTGGCCGCGGTGGTCGCCGGGTACGTCGCGATGGGCGTCACCGCGGGCCTGGGCCTCTGGGCCGCGGGCGCGGGCGACCTGCCCGGCGGTTTCACCGCCGTCCTCGCCGCCGTCGTCGTCATGGCCGCCGGCGGAAAGATCGAACTCTCCGGCGACGCCGGAGCCCTCGCCGGAACCCAGGCCGAACTCACCGCCATGCCCCTGACCGTCACCCTGGTGGGCGCACTGGTCACCGGCTTCTGCTTCCTCCGCCCGCTGCGCCACCACGCCGTGACCAGCTCCCGCGAACTCCTGATGCGCGCCGCGAGCACGGTCGTCCTCTGGCTGGCAGCCCTCGCGGGCATCTCCGCCGTCGCCCGGCACGACTTCCCCCTCACCATCGGCGGCAGGGACGAGCAGGGCTCCCTCATGGACATCTTCGGCGAGCTCCTCGACGCCGTGAACCCCACCGTCGGCTTCCGCACCGACCTCGGGCCCACCCTGTTCTACGGGCTCCTGTGGATCCTCGGCGTGCTGGTCGTGGCGCTCCTCGTCTCCCGCAGGACCCCGCTGCCGCCCCGGCTGGTGCGCTACCACGAACCCGTTCGGCCGGCGGCGTACGCGATGCTCCTGCTGCTCCTCGCGTACGTGGTCGTGGGCCTGGTGATCGGACTCGTGGTCGCGGCGGTCAAGGGGCACGCCGCCGAGACCCTCGCCGTCCTCCTCCTCGGCCTGCCCAACGTCACCTGGCTCGCCCTCGGCGTCGGCATCGGCGGCTCCTGGGAGGGCAGGGTCGACGGTCCCTTCGGCCTGCCCATGCCGCAGGTCCTCGACGCCGTCCTGCGCCAGGGCGGCACGGGCGACAGCGAGGACCTCTCGACGATCGACCTGAACTCGCTCGCCGCGCAGGACGCCCGGGCCTGGTGGCTGCTCCCCGTGGCCGCCGTCCTGGTCCTCGCCGTCGCCTTCCTGGCCGCGGTCCGCTCCCCGGCCAGGATCCGGCCCTGGCAGCACGCCCTGCACCTGGGCATCGCCTTCGCCCTGACGATGCTGGTCGCGGCCCCCCTGACCCTGGTGGAGGCCCGCTTCGGCCTCTCCGTCCTCGGCATCGGCGAACTGGACTCCCTCGGCGGCGAGGTCATCCTGCGCCCGCACATCTGGAAGACGGTCGGCTTCGCCCTCCTCTGGGGCCTGTTCTTCGGCTTCCTGGGCGGCCTCCTCGCCACCCGGGTCCACCGCAAGGGCGAGACCGAGGAACCCAAGACGCCGTCCCGGCCGTAGCCCTTCCCGCCCCCCTCCTGACCCCCTCCCGGGCCCCCTCCTGCCCCTGGGATCGTCGTCCGCGCCCCGTGCCACGCGGCGGCGCGTTAGAGGTCATCTCTTTTGGTGAGTCTGCGGTAGCAGATGAGGGTGCAGGCGATGCTGGTGAAGGCGAGGAAGTCGTCGGCCTTGCGTTCGTAGCGACGGTGGAGTCGTCGGCAGCCGGCGAGCCGGGCCATGGCGCGTTCGATGGTCCAGCGGTGGCGGCCCAGTCGCTGCGAGGACTCGACGCCCTTACGGGCGATGCGGTGGGCGATGCCGCGCTCGCACAGCCATCGCCGCAGGTGGGAGCAGTCGTAGCCCTTGTCACCGTGGAGCTTGCCGGCCTTGCGTCGCCGACGTCCGCGGCTTGGCGGGAGCGGATCGGTGGGATGCCCTTTACCAGCGGGATCAGGGCCTGGCTGTCATGCAGGAACGTCTACGGTCTCTCCACCTGAGACCCTTCGGGTTGATCACCGCCGGGGGAGAAGTGGGCAGCCACTTCTCCCCCGGCTTTCATTGCCATCGGAAGGCAACGATGATGTCGAATTTCTCGGACTGGCAGGACCGGATGCTGCGAGCGGTCTGGCGGCACGGGGAGCAACTCCCCGAGGAGGTGCTGACGTGGATGGCCGAGCTGTACGGCGAGCGTGGAGAAATTCCGGAACCGGAGTTCTGTGAATCCTGGACCGCGCGAACCTTCTCCATGGCGAGATCGGCCTTCGAGACGGTCACCAAGTCGGCGGAGCAGGACACCGGGAAAGCGACCACCGGCGACGACTTCACCTACATCACATACGTTCGCGACCCGGAACTGGGACCGGTCGGCGTGGTCCACATCAAGTCGGCGGAGGTCTCCACACCCGATTCGGAAGAGGTTCTGTGTGCTGTGGCAGAAGGAGTGCAGGAATTCGTCATGAGCCACCATCGCGTGACCTGGCCCGTCTGCGGCGAGCACGGCCGCGGTCTGCATGTGGGTTACGTCCATGAGACCCCGGTCTGGACATGCACGGGCGGGACCACGGATGGTCACGTGGTGAGAGCGATTGATCCCGCCGTTCAGCTGTAGATCATCGCGGGACCTTTCTCGGGGTCAGCCACCATCTCACCATGATTTCCCACTGTTCTCCGCGTGATCCGGTGCGCTTGTGGTGCGCCCGGCCATGACCGGAGGTCATCCCTGAGCCTTTTCCAAGCCTGTGGTGTCGACCGCGAGCTGGACACGCATGCGTCACCACGAAGCTCCTGGCAGACGGGTTCTCAACCAAGATCACCCGTGTCTGCCAGGAGATCGGGACACGTTGGCGGCGTCTTCCCGCCGCACGTCAAGCCCTGCCCGCCCTGTCCCACTTGCGGTGCGGTGACACCCATGCCCAGCTCGCCGCCGGGTTCGGCATCGGGATCGCGACCGTCTACCGCTCCATACGTGAAGCCGTCGAGGTCCTGCCCCCTCGCCCCGTCCCTGGCCGAGGTGATGCGGACGATCCAGGAGAAGGCGTTCGTCATCCTCGACGGCACCCCGCTGCCGATCGACCGCATCGCCGCCGACACCCCCTATTGCTCCGGGAAGCACAAGCGCCACGGCATGCGCCGCGACAGCACGGGATCATCGAAGCCCTCACCGAAGCGCTGCTCGGACGCCGGGCGGACGAGGCACATCAGGGCGCCGGCGGCCCCGTCCGCGTACCGTTGATCGTGTTCGTGGCCACGTCGGGCTGCACGTGGCAGCAGTTGCCGTCCGCGTCGTTCGGGCCGTCGGGAGCGACGGCCCGCCGGCGCTTCTCTGAGTGGATGAAGGCCAGGGTGTGGGCCAAGCTCTACCGTCTGGTCCTCGACGAGCTCGGGTCCCGAGGCGAGCGGGACTGGTCCCGCTGCGCGATCGACTCGGTGAACATGCGGGCCCTGAAAAGGGGGACCTGACGGGTCCGAATCCTGTCGACCGGGGCAAGTACGGGTCGAAGATGCACTTGATCACCGAGCGGACGGGTCTGCCCATCTCTGTCGCAATCTCGGCGGCGAACCTGCATGACAGCCAGGCCCTGATCCCGCCGGTAAAGGGCATCCCACCGATCGGCTCCCGCCGCGGACGTCGGCGACGCAAGGCCGGCAAGCTCCACGGTGACAACGGCTACGACTACTCCCACCTGCGGCGATGGCTGTGCGAGCGCGGCATCGCCCACCGCATCGCCCGTAAGGGCGTCGAGTCCTCGCAGCGACTGGGCCGCCACCGCTGGACCATCGAACGCACCATGGCCCGGCTCGCCGGCTGCCGACGACTCCACGTCGCTACGAACGCAAGGCCGACGACTTCCTCGCCTTCACCAGCATCGCCTGCACCCTCATCTGCTACCGCAGACTCACCAAATGAGATGACCTCTTAAACGCATGTGCGAACAGCGTTCCGGACGCATAAAGTCCGTTCGTTCACAGGGAGGGGAAACGGATCTGATGAAGAGTGGAAGAACGGCACGGGCCGTCATCGCGGTCAGTGTCGTCGGGGTCGTGCTCGCGGGCTGCTCGACCAGCAGGACAGGTTCGGCAGACGCGGGGGATGCCGGGCCGGAGTCACAGGCCGCTTCGGCGCGTTACACGTCGTCCGCCGAGCTGCTCGAACGTCTGTCGGCGGACGGAACCACCGTGGTGGTCGGCAACCCCGAAGCCAGGTCTGTCGTGCATCTGCTGGAGGACCCGCGGTGCCCCGTGGTCGAGGAGTTCGAACGGACCGGCGCCAAGGCCGTTCGGAAGCTGGTCCTCAGCCGGGAGATCCGCGTCGAGTACACCTTCGCCTCCTTCAAGGACGACCGGCTCGGCGGTGACGGGTCGAAGCGGGCCGTGAACGCCCTGCGCGCGGCGCTGGACCGGGGCAAGTTCGTCGAGTACCACGCCGTGCTGTTCCGGAACCAGGTCGTCGTGGAGGGCTCGGGCGGCTTCACCACCGAACGCCTTCTGAAACTCGCCGACCAGGTGCCCGGGCTGCGCAGTGCCGCCTTCGACGCCGCCGTCAGGACCATGAAGTACAAGGCGTTCGTGACCGCCTCCGAGAAGGCCTACGAGAACACCGGCGACGACCCGAACGGACCCGGAACGCCCTCGCTCGTCGTCAACGGTCATCAGCTCGAAGGCGGCCTGTTCGCGGCGGCCTTCAGGGAGGAGCTGCTCACCCGTCTGGTGGTCGACCTCCACGACCGGCCGGCGAGGTGGTCGACCTTCTGGGTGCCCTTCGGCCAGCGTGTCGAGGCCCAGTGGGAGGCCGAGGAGTCGCAGGAGTCGTAGGACCCGTCAGAAGAGGCTTCTGACGAAGTCGACGAACCAGTTCATGACGACGACCACGAGGATCAGCAGCCCGATCAGGACCACGTAGAACCAGGAGCAGCCACCCCCGGCGTCCACGTCGTGTTCGTCGCTCCCGCCCAGCTCTCCGTCGAACAGATCCACCTTCGTCCCCTCTCCCCGCCCGGTTCACCCGGACCCCCGGCCCGTAAGGACGTCCTTTCGCACGCCCGGGTTCCGGGCCCGAGGGGTCCGGTACTCAGGGGCAGGGGCAGGGGCAGGGGCAGGGGTAGGGGCAGGGGGTGGGGTACTCAGGCGCGCGGAGAGGCCGTGCCCCCCGGTGCCGCCTACAGTTCGCGGAACATCGGCCTCGCCCACGCGGGCGGGGCCCGTGGCGGTGCGAGCGGTTCGGGGCCCTTGGTCACGATCGGGCCGCCACCGTCCGCGGTCAGGGTCGCGCGTAGCTCGGTCACGAACTCCAGGCACGTCCCGTACCGCTCCTCGGGCGTCTTCGCCAGCGCCTTGGCGAACACCGCGTCCGCCGCCTCCGGCAGCCCGGGACGCACCTCGGAGAGCGGCGGAGGCGGATCGTACTGCTGCGCCCACAGCACGGCCCAGTCGGTGTCACGGCGGAACGGCGGCGCACCCACCAGCGTCTCGAACACCACACACGCGAGGCTGTACACATCGCACCGGCCGTCCACCGGCTTCCCCGAGATCTGCTCGGGTGCCACATAGTCCAGCGTGCCCACGAACTCGCCCACCGTGGTGAACCCGGTCAGCGACAGCGACTTCTTCGTCAGGCCGAAGTCCGTGAGGTACACATGCTCCGGATGGTCCCGGTCGGTGCCCTCCGCGACCAGGATGTTGCCGGGCTTCACATCCCGGTGCACCAGGTCGTGCGCGTGCGCCGCGTCCAGGGCCGAAGCCACCTGCACGGCGATCCGCCCCGCCTTCACGGGCGACAGCGGCCCCTCGCGGTCCAGCAGCGCCACCAGGTCCTGCCCCGCCACGTACCGCATGGCGATGTACAGGACGCCCTCCGTCTCGCCCGCCTCGAAGACCGGCACGATGTGGGGGTGGTCGATCGACGCGGCGACCCGGGACTCGTGCGCGAAGCGCTTGCGGAAGGTGTCGTTGCGGGCCAGCTCGGGGGCGAGCAGCTTCAGCGCCACCGTCCGGTCGAGCCGCAGATCCCGCGCCCGGTACACGACCGCCATCCCGCCGCGCCCGATCTCGCCCTCCACGCGGTAGCCCGCGATCTCCTTGCCGAGGAGCCCCGAGGGGCGGCCCGCCGGCAGCTCCGGGTCCTCGCGCGGCGCGTCGGCCATCAGCCCTCACCGCCCGTCGCGGGCGGCGGCCGCTCCACGACCTGCGTCGGCGGCGGCCCGGCGGCCGCAGCGGGGTCCACCTGCGGCACCACCTGGGTGGGCGGAGGGCCGGCGGCCGGGTCCACCTGCGGCACGAGTTCCGTCGGCGGCTCGGCCTCGGCGACCGGGTCCACCTGCGGTACGACCTCCGTCGGCGGATCGGCCTCGGCCCCGGGGTCCACCTGCGGCACCACCTGGGTGGGGGTCGGTTCGGCGGCCGGCGGCGGATCGCCGCGCAGCACCACCTGGGTGGGCTCGTGTACGGGAGGTGCGGCGGCATCCCGCTCACCGGCCGGCTCCTCCTCCGACTCCTCCTCCGGCTTCGCCGCGTCCGTGACAGGAGCGGCGACCGAGGGCGACGCCGATGCGGCGTACGTACTCAGCCCCACCCCGTCGCAGTACACCCACCGCTCGTGCTCGGCGTCGTACAGCCACACCGACTCGCCGTCCACGACCATGCCCACCCGCAGCCCGCGCGTCCGCAGCCGGAAGTTCTCGCCGTCGAGGCGCCCCGCTCCCAGCGCCTCCGCGGCCCGCCGGTAGCGTCCGAGCGCGTCCTCGGCGCGGGCGATCAGCGGACGCGGATCCGCGGTCCTGGTGAGCGGCCGCCCCGCCGCCGGCGGGTCGTCCGGGACGGTGACGAGGAGCCGCGCGTCGACCCACGCCGTCCAGCCGTTGGAGCAGAGGACCCGTCCCCAGTCACCGGCCCGCTCCTCCAGACGTACCGGCAGGAACGCGTCGAGCGGCGTCGTCGGCAGCCCCGGGTCCGGCGCCTCCCAGGCGTCCAGACCGGCGCGCGGTACGACATGGGTGGGCCGGAAGTCCGGCACGTACTCGGGTACGGGGACGCTCACGGCCTACCTCCGCATGACGACCGGCTCGTGCCGACGCAGCAGCCGCGCCACGAGCAGGCCGAGGACGAGACAGAGCACCACCATCATGCCCATGTCGAACAACCAGGCCGCCGCCGTGTGCTCCATCAGCGGGTCCGCCGTCTTGTCGCTGGGTGCGACCTGCCCGATGTCGATCGTCGCGCCCATCGCCGCGAACGCCCACCGCGAGGGCACCAGCCACGCCAGCTGCTCCAGGACCGGCGTGCCCCGCACGGTCAGGAGCGCCCCGCAGAACACCACCTGCACGATGGCGAGGAGGACGAGCAGCGGCATCGTCACCTCCTCCTTGCGGACGAGGGCGGAGACGAGCAGTCCGAGCATCATCGCCGTGAAGGAGAGCAGTGCGACGGCGAGGGTGATCTCGATGAGCGGCGGCATCAGGACGCCCTTGCCGCCGGGCACGTTCAGCGGGACGCCGATCAGGGCCACCAGGGTGAGGACGACCGCCTGGACGACCGTGATCACGCCGAGGACGACCACCTTGGAGGCGAGATACGCGGAGCGGGAGAGGCCGACGGCTCTCTCGCGCCGGTAGATCGTGCGCTCCTTGACCAGTTCGCGCACGGCGTTCGCCGCGCCCGTGAGGACTCCGCCCACACAGAGGATGAGCAGGACGTTCAACGTCGACTCGGGGTTGAGGCTGCCTTCGGACAGGGCCCTGGCCATCGCGCCCATCACGAACGGCAGCGCGATCATGATGGCGAGGAAGGTGCGGTCCGCGGCGAGCGCCGCCGCGTACCGGCGGACGAGCGTCCGCAGCTGGGAGCCCCAGCTCTGCGCCTTCGGCGGCGGGGCCGGCTCCGTGGCGGCCGGGGCCGCCCCGTCGAGGGCCACGGGCACGGGGACGTTCGGGCGGGCCGTCGCGTCCGAGATGTACCGGCGGTGGAAGCGGGACGACCGGTACTGGCCGGCCCAGTCGCGGTCCCGGTCGTTCTCGAAGGCCTCGAAGGCCTCCGGCCACTGATCGAATCCGAAGAAGCCGAGGGAGTCCCCGGGCGGCCCGTAGTAGGCGACCTTGCCGCCCGGCGCGAGGACCAGCAGCCGGTCGCACACGTCGAGACTGAGCACGCTGTGCGTGACCACGACGACCGTCCGGCCGTCGTCCGCGAGCCCGCGCAGCATGTGCATCACGGAGCGGTCCATGCCCGGGTCGAGGCCGGAGGTCGGCTCGTCGAGGAAGAGCAGCGAAGGTTTGGTGAGCAGCTCCAGGGCGACGCTCACCCGCTTGCGCTGACCGCCGGAGAGGCTGTGGATCGGCTGCTGTGCGCGCTCCACGAGCCCCAGCTCCCGGATCACCTCGTCCACCCGGGCCCGCCGCTCGGCCGGCACGGTGTCCTCGGGGAAGCGCAGCTCGGCGGCGTAGCCGAGGGCCCGGCGCACGGTGAGCTGGAGGTGCAGGATGTCGTCCTGCGGGACGAGGCCGATGCGCTGCCGCAGCTCGGCGTAGTCCCGGTAGAGGTCACGGCCGTCGTAGAGCACCGAGCCCCGGTCGGCGGGGCGCTGGCCGGTGAGCGCGCCGAGCAGCGTCGACTTCCCGGCGCCGGACGGCCCGACGACCCCGAGCAGGCACTTCTGGCCCACGGGGAACGACACGTCGTCGAGGAGCGTCTTGCGTCCGTGGTCGACGGTGACGGCGAGCGACTGGACGTCGAGGGAGACCTCGCCGGTGTCGGTGAACTCGACGAGCTGCCCGCCGATCAGACAGAACGCGCAGTGGCCGACGCCGACGATGTCGTCCGGTGTCACCCGGGCGTCGACGACGGGGCTGCCGTTGAGGAAGGTGCCGTTGTGACTGCCGAGGTCATGGATCCAGTACGTGCCGTCGGGGTGGGCCTGGAGCTCGGCATGGCGCCGGGAGACGACGAGATCGGAGACGACCACGTCGTTGTCGGGGGCACGGCCGATCCGGATGCTGTGCGTCGGCAGTGGCCGCACGGACGTCGGCTGCCGGAAGGTGCCGGTGGCGGCGGGATGGGAGACGGAGGGCGGCCGGAAGGGTGCCCCGCGCTCGCGGCGGGGCTCGACGCCGGGTACCGCTCCGTCCGGGAGCCGGGGCTCAGGCCGAGGGTCGAGCTGAGGTCGAGGGTCGAGCCGAGGTCGAGGTCGTGGCTCCTGCTGAGGCTCCGGTACGGCCGGGGGTTCCTCCTCCGGTACGACCACGGGCTCCGCGACCACGGGCTCGGGGCCGGCTACGGGCTCCGCGACCGCGGGCTCGGGCTCGGGCTCGGCAGGAGGTTCCGGTGCCGCCAGGGGCTCCCGTACGGCCGGGGGCGGGGGTTCCGCCGGACCGGTCCGCACCGCTCCCGACGACAGCACCGCGCGCGGTCCGTCCTCCGGGTGTCCGAACCGTACGACCGTCCCGGGGCCCACCTCCCGCGCCCCGGCCACGCGCATGCCGTCCGTGAAGGTGCCGTTCGTGCTGCCCTCGTCCGCCAGCGTCCAGTGGCCGGTGACGGCGCTGAGCACCGCGTGGTGCCAGGACGCGCGCGCGTCCGCGAGCACGATGTCGCTGGTGGGATCCCGACCGATGCGATAGACGCGGCTCGGTTTCATGCGCGTCGCGTCCCCGTCGATCTCGAGGACCAGATCAGGCGCCGCGGGCGCGACGGGCCGCTCTCCCATGCGTGAATTTTATCCGCCGGTCCTCATCCGTGCCCGGGATGGCGCCGCCGGTAAGGTGGGCGTCCGTCGCAGGACGCGGCCCAGGACCGAGGAGGAAGCACCCGTGCCGAAAGGTGTCACCAGGCGGCGGCCCCGTACCCGCGCGGCGCTTCTGAAGGCCGCTCTGGAGACCTTCGCCGAGCACGGCTTCCACGCCACGACCATCGAGCAGATCTGCGAGCGCGCCGGATACACCCGGGGCGCGTACTACTCGAACTTCGCCAGCAAGGAAGAACTCTTCCTCGCCCTCTTCGACGAGCACAGCGACCGGACCGTGGGGCGGCTCGCCGATGCGATCGACGCGCTGACCGCGGAGGAGTACACGCTGGCCCGGCTGGCGGAGCTCGCCGCCCGTGTCGAACCGGACGAGCGGGACTGGTACCTGGTCACCACCGAGTTCACCCTGCACGCCATCCGTGACCCCCAGGCCGCGTGGGTGCTCGCGCGCCACGACGCGCGGCTGCGGGCCGAGATCGCCCGCGGGCTCACCCTCGTGCTGCACCGGGCCGGACGCGAACTGACCGTGGACGCCGACCGGTTCGCGCGGCTCCTCATCGCCCTGCGCGAGGGCGGGCTCGCGCAGAGCTACGTGGAGCCGGCGGAACTGCCGCCGGGCAGTCTGGAGCGGCAGTTCCTCACCCCGCTCCTGGAGGCGTCGACGCGGGAGATCCCCGGCGGCGACACCGGCACGGGGAGTGCGGGTCAGTCGAAGAGGTCCGGGTCGGACGCCGTGATCTGATCCCACAACGGGCGCGCCTGGAACCAGCCGGCCAGATGGCTGCCGATCTGGCCCCGCGTGAGGAGCGCGGTCTCCCGGTCGATGTGCTGCGGCGTGCCCGCCGCCATCGCCAGGAGCTGCGCCTGGCAGGAGCGCTCCATGGTGACGAACCACCACACCGCCTCGGCGACGGAATGGCCGACGGTCAGCAGGCCGTGGTTCTTGAGGATGACGGCCTTGTGGTCGCCGAGGGCCTTGGCGACGCGCTCGCCCTCCTCGGTCTCGTTGACCACGCCCCGGTAGTCGTCGTAGATCCCGTGGTCCTCGAAGAACGCGCAGGCGTCCTGGGTGATCGGGTCGAGCGGGATGCCGAGGCTGGAGAAAGCCTTGCCGTGCAGGGAGTGCGAATGTGCGGCGGCGATCGCGTCGGGCCGGGCGGCATGGACCCGCGAGTGGATGACGAACGCCGCCCGGTTCACTGGTCTGCGCCCCTCCAGTACGGTCCCCTCGTGGTCCACCAGGATCAGGTCGGAGGCCTTGATCTGACCGAAGCTCATCCCGAAGGGGTTGACCCAGAAGGCGTTCGGATCGCCGGGGTCGCGGACGGTGATGTGCCCGGCGACCCCCTCGGAGAACCCGAACCTCCCGAAGATCCGGAACCCGGCTGCGAGTTGCTCCTTGCGGTACCGGCGTTCCTCCTCGACGGAGTCGAAGGTCGGCGGCATCGGCAGGACGACTCCCTCGGGCAACGGCCCGACGGCGGCGGCGAGCGCGGGCGGAACGGTGCTCATGACGGCTCCTCGGTGAGCGGATGGGTCACTGCCCGCCAAAAGATACAGAGATGTATCCGATGCGACAATGGATCGAAGGCACTCGGGAGAGGGGCCTCAGGCCTCCGGCGCCCCGTACCGGGCCAGGTAGTGCCAGACCTTCTTGACGTCCTGCGGGTCGTACCGCCCCGAAGCCGCCGCCTCCTGCACGATCCGGGGGTCGAGCCGGCCGTCGACCGCGATCCGGGCGGCCAGTTCGACGTGCTCGGGGCCCCGGAACCCGGGATGTCGCCGCAGCTCCTCGACCCGGACGCGGAAACCGCCGTGCCATGCGACGGGGCACGGCAGTCGCCGGGCCGCCGCCTCCACCTCCGTGCCCCGGTGACTCGGGTCCAGGACCAGCGCCTCCACATCGCGGCCGATCAGCACCGGGCCGTGGACCTGCGCCTCGACGTAGTCGTCGAGCGGGTCCTTGTCGTCGGCCTCGGCGAGCGGGATCAGCGACATCCGGGCCGCGACGCCGAAGTCGGCGGGCTCCAGGAAGCTGTCCGGATAGCAGAAGGTCGCCCGGTCCAGGGCGGCGGCCGTGAGCCGCAGATGGGCGGAGCCGAAGCGGGGAGCCGCACCGAAGGTGCGGCGGCGGAAGTCGAGGGCGCCGTAGACCGGGCGCGTGTCCGCCGGGGCCTCGTCGTACGTCCCGCCGAAGATGCGGCTCTCCCAGCGCCAGCGGTCGCCGCCCGGGCGGGCGGTGAGCCCGCCGTTGCTCGTTCCGGTGGCGAACTGGGAGCGGTAGACCCCCTCGTCGGCCAGTCGGTCGAGGAAGTGCGGGTGGAAGTTGAGGGTGACGCGGAGAGCGGGGTCGATCGCCTCGCCGGTGGAACGGGCCGCCACATGGGCGAGGGCCCGCCGTGCGTGTGCGTGCGTGTGGGGGTGCGCCGTGGCGTGGATCCGTGTCATCGGGGCAGTGTGGCGGAGGGCCGAGGGTTGCGGCCCGGGGTTTTCGGTGGCTACGGTCGACCTCGCACAGAAAGCGCTTACCCCTTTGCCTTGTTCGCCGTCCCTCGTCCGTCGCCCCCGCCCCCTGGAGTCCCCGCGTGCCCACCCCGGACGTCCTGATCTACACCCGCACCACGGGCTACCGCCACGACTCGATCCCCGACGGGGCCGCGGCGCTCACGGAGCTGGCGCACGACCTCGGGCGGAAGGCCGAGGTGACGGACGACCCGGAGGCGTTCACGCCCGGGCGCCTGGCCGAGTGCGCCGTCGTCGTCCTGCTCTCCACGACCGGGAACGTCCTGACGCCCGAGGGGCGCGCCGCCTTCGAGGCGTACCTGCGGGGCGGCGGCGCCCTCCTCGCCGTGCACGCGGCGGCCAACGCCGAACCGGACTGGCCCTTCTACGGCGAGCTGCTCGGCACCCGCTTCGACGGCCACCCCGAGATCCAGCCGGGCACCGTCCTCGTCGACGACCACGACCACCCGGCCACCGCCCCGCTCCCGGACCGCTGGTCCTGGACCGACGAGTGGTACAACTTCACGTCCGACCCGCGAGGGAGCGGGGAGTCCGGTGTACGCGTCCTCGCCCGGGCCGACGAGTCCTCGTACCGGGGCGGCACCCACGGTGACGACCACCCGCTCGTCTGGTGCCGGGAGGTGGACCGGGGCCGCGTCTTCTTCACCGCCCTCGGCCACGCTTCGGAGACGTACCGCGACCCGGCCTTCCGCGCACACCTCTCCGGCGCCCTGACCTGGCTCGCTCCGCTCCCAGATCCTGCCTGACCGACAGGGCACCCCTGGCCCTCCCGTACCCGGGCATCGGACTATGGGAGTACCGGAGTACTGGACCACCGGGGCCGTGGGGTCACCCGGGTCACCCCACCGCCCCGCCCCCGGTTGCGCCGCTCTCCGCTTCGCGGAAGGTTGCAGACGGGGGCCGATGGCAGGAGGAGGCACGTCATGGGCATCGCCACGGTGAACCCCGCGACCGGCGAGACGCTGCGCGTCTACGAGGCGCACGGGCCCCAGGAGGTCGAGCGGCGGATCGCCGCCGCTCACGAGGCGTACCGCCAGTACCGCACCACCTCCTTCGCCGAGCGCGCCCGCCTCCTGCGTGCCGCGGCCACGCTCCTCGACGAGGACACCGACGACATCGCGCACACCATGACCGTCGAGATGGGCAAGCCGATCGCCGCCGCCCGCGCGGAGGCCGGCAAGTGCGCCAAGGCCATGCGCTGGTACGCCCGCAACGCCGAGGAACTGCTCGCCGACGAGCACCCGGCGGAGAGCGACGTCCAGGACTCCGGCGCCGACATCGCGCGCGTCCACTACCGGGCCCTCGGCCCGATCCTCGCCGTCATGCCGTGGAACTTCCCGCTCTGGCAGGTGATCCGCTTCGCCGCGCCCGCGCTCATGGCGGGCAACACCGGCCTCCTCAAGCACGCCTCCAACGTTCCGCAGACCGCGCTCTACCTCGGCGACCTCTTCCGCCGCGCCGGATACCCCGAGGGCTGTTTCCAGACCCTGCTCATCGGATCCCGCGACGTCGAGCGCGTCCTGCGGGACCCCAGGGTCGTCGCCGCCACCCTCACCGGCAGCGAACCCGCGGGCAGGGCCGTCGCCTCCGTCGCGGGCGACGAGGTCAAGAAGACCGTCCTGGAACTCGGCGGCAGCGACCCGTTCATCGTCATGCCCTCGGCCGACATCGTCGGAGCCGTGAAGACTGCCGTCACCGCGCGCGTGCAGAACAACGGGCAGTCCTGCATCGCCGCCAAGCGGTTCATCGTCCACCAGGACGTGTACGAGGACTTCTCCGAGCGCTTCACCGCCGCCATGAACGCCCTCACCGTCGGCGACCCGCTCGACGAGTCCACGGACGTCGGGCCCCTCGCCACCGAGCAGGGCCGCACCGACCTGGAGGCGCTCGTCGACGACGCCGTACGGCGGGGCGCCACCGCTCTGTGCGGCGGCCGCCGGCCGGAGGAGCCGGAGCTCGCGAACGGTTGGTACTTCCGGCCCACCGTCCTCGCCGGCATCACCCCGGAGATGCGGATCCACCAGGAGGAGACCTTCGGTCCGGTCGCCACGGTGTACCCGGTCCGTGACATCGAGGAGGCCGTGACCGTCGCCAACGACTCCCCGTTCGGCCTCAGCTCCAACGTCTGGACCCGTTCCAAGGAGGACGTCGCCTTCTTCGTGCGCGACCTGGAGGCCGGGGGCGTGTTCGTCAACGGCATGACCGCCTCGCACCCCGCCCTCCCCTTCGGCGGCATCAAGCGCTCCGGGTACGGCCGTGAGCTCTCCGGGCACGGCATCCGCGAGTTCTGCAACGCGACGACGGTCTGGCAGCGCGCCTGACCGTCAGAAGGTCAGTTCGCGCGGGTGCTCGGCGAACGCGCATCGTATGTGCGAGCAGGCACGGAGCCGTACGCGGGGTGCCCGGCCGGCGTGGGGCGGGCCCACGGCCACAGAGCCACCCCCTCAGCCCCGAGCCCACTCCGACAACCGTTCAGCCGACCAGGTGTTGATCACGCGGTCCTTCGGCACTCCGCACTCCTCCGCCCGCGCGCAGCCGAGGATCTGCCACTCCAGCTGGCCGGGCGCGTGGGCGTCCGTGTCCACCGCGAAGTACGTGCCCGCCGCCACCGCGAGCCGCAGCAGCCGCCGGGGCGGATCGAGCCGTTCCGGGCGGCTGTTGATCTCGACGGCGGTGCCCGACTCGGCGCACGCGGCGAACACCCGTTCCGCGTCGAACTCCGACTCCGGCCGCAGTCGCCCGCCCGCCACCAGACGGCCCGTGCAGTGCCCGAGGACGTCCATCAGCGGGTTGCGGACGGCCCGTTCGAGACGGCGGGTCATCGCCTTCGCGTCCATCCGGAGCTTCGAATGGGCCGAACCGACCACCAGGTCCAGACGGTCGAGCAGGTCGGGCTCCTGGTCGAGCGAACCGTCCTCCAGGATGTCGCACTCGATGCCGGTGAGCAGACGGAACGGCGCCCACTCCCCGTTCAGCCGCGCCACCACGTCCAGTTGCTCCCGAAGTCGCTCCGGCGACAGGCCCCGGGCCACCGTGAGCCGGGGCGAATGGTCGGTGAGCACCGCCCACTCGTGGCCCAGGGCAGCCGCCGCGCGGCCCATGTCCTCGATCGTGGCGCCGCCGTCGGACCAGTCCGAGTGGAGGTGGCAGTCGCCGCGCAGGGCCGCGCGGAGCGCCTCGCCCCCACTCGTGGGTTCGGCGGTCCGCAGGGACTCCTCGAGTTCCGCCTCAAGGCCCGCCAGGTACTCCGGGACCCGTCCGTCGAGCGCCTCGCGCACCACCGCCGCCGTCTTCGGCCCCAGCCCCTTCACGGACTCCAGGGTTCCGGCCGCCGCGCGCCGGGCCGCCTCGCCCTCGGGCAGGGCCGCGACCGCGCCGGCGGCCGTACGGAAGGCCCGGGCCCGGTACCCCGGCGCCTGGGCCCGCTCAAGGAGGAACGCGATCCGGTTCAGGGCTGCCACGGGATCCATGACGTCCCTCCTCAGGAACCGTTCGCGGCGGAGTCGGCAGTCACCGCCGCGGGTCCGATCTCGCACCACACCGCCTTGCCCTCGCCGCGCGGCTCGACACCCCACCGGGACGCCAGCGCGTCGAGCAGCAGCAGCCCGCGCCCCGAGGTGGCGGCCTCGCCGGGGGTACGCCGGCGGGGCCAGGCGCTGGACCGGTCCTGCACCGAAAGCCGTACCCGCCGCACCGGTTCGGGCAGCACCTCCAGGGTCAGCACCGCGCCGCCCTCGGTGTGCAGCAGCACGTTCACCAGCAGCTCGCCCGTCAACAGCTCGGTGTCGTCGGCCAGTTCCGGCATGCCCCAGTCGTGCAGGGCCTGCCCCACGGCCGCGCGCGCGTCCGACAGGCCCTGCGGATCGGCCTGGTGGATGTACTGGTGGATGCGCGGCGCGCGGGGCGTGCCGGGGTCAGGGCTGCGCCGCAGCACCAGGAGCGCCACGTCGTCGCCGGCACCCCAGCGCTCCCACAGCCGCTCGGAGAGGTGGTCGGCGAGCGCCTCCGCCTGCGGCGGGCCACTGCTGATCGCCTCCGAAAGCGCGGTGAGACCGGTCTCGATGTCCGAGCCGGGCTGCTCGACGAGTCCGTCCGTGCAGAGCACGAGCGTCTCCCCGGGCACGAGGTCGAGCCGCGTCTCGGGGAACTCCTCGTCCCCGAACACGGTCGCCAGCCCCAGCGGCAGCCCGCCGCGCAGCTTGGGCTGCCCGACCCGGCCGTCGGTGTGCCGGATCAGCGGCCCGAGATGCCCGGCCCGTACCGCACGCAGCGTGCCGCTCCCCAGGTCCACCTGCGCGTAGGTGCAGGTGGCGAAGCGGTTGGTGTCCAGCTCGGCGAGGAACCGGGAGGCGCGGGCCAGTACGGTCGACGGGGCGTGGCCCTCACCCGCGTACGCGCGCAGGGCGATCCGCAGCTGCCCCATGATGGCGGCGGCGTGGGTGTCGTGCCCCTGGACGTCGCCCACGACGATCCCGACCCGGCCGCGGGGCAGCGGGATCACGTCGTACCAGTCGCCGCCGACCTGCCGTCCGCTCCAGGCCGCGTGGTAGCGCACGGCGATCTCGCCACCCGTGATCTTCGGGATCCGGCGTGGCAGCATCGTCGCCTGGAGTCCGGTCGCGAGCTCCCGCTCCTCGTCGAAGAGGATCGCCCGCTGGAGGGACTGGGCGACGATCGCCGCGAGCCCGAGGGCCAGGTTGCGCTCGTCGGCGTTGAACGAGGTACGGCCCCGGTAGAACAGGGCCATGCCGCCCAGCGACCGCGCCTGCGCCACCAGCGGCAGATAGCAGGCCGCCCGGAAGTCCAGCCGCGCCAGGTAGGGGGCCAGCTCGGGGAAGTCCCGCCCGAGCGACGGGAACGAGGAGACGAACCGGGGCCGCCCGCTGAGCACCGCCTCGGCGAGCGGCATGCCCCGGTCGAGCCGCCGGACCCGGAAGTCGTCGAGCGCGTCGAGGGTTTCGCCGCTGAGCGCGATGATGTGGAGCGAGCCGTTCTCGACGAGGCCGAGTGCCAGCCCGTCCGCGCCGAGCCTGGCGAGCCCGCCGGGACCGGTCAGGGCGGCCGTCACGTCGTCCACCGTCACCGCGCGCGACAGCGCGTGCGTCGTCCGCTCGACGATGTTCGTCTGGACCTCGCGCCGCTTCTCCAGTTCCTGGACGAAGGCGAAGCGCGTGACCTCGGCGGTCGTGTCCCGCACGACGCCGAGGATCCGCCGGGCCCGCCCGTCCGGCGAGCGAAGGATCCGTGCCTGCACATGCGTCCAGTGGGGTGGTCCGTCGTCCTGGGGGATGGGGAAGTGCGCGGTGTAGGAGACCTCGCCGCTGGTGACCGCCTGCCGTACGACGTCTTCCAGCCGGGCCCGCTCGTCGGGGGCCAGCCGGGCGATCAGCGTCACCGGGCGGCCGTCGTAGGCGTCCGGGGCAAGCCCGAAGACCAGCAGCCCGGACTCGTCGACATCGATGGTGCCCGTGTCGAGATCCCAGTCGAAGCTGCCGGTCCGGTTCATGGCGAGCCACTCGGCGGGCCCGATCTCGCCATTGCGCGTATGCCGGTCTTCATCGGTCATCCTCCCCATTGTCGAACCCGCACCCCTTCGACGCCATGGCGATGACACGGCGTGGCGCGAGTTCGCCTTCGCGCCCCCGCACGGAAATGCCGGTGAGGCCCCGTGTCCGGCGGGGCAGAATGGGCCGGTGCAGCCGCCCTACCGTGTTCTCGGTCCGTGTCAGGCCTTCCGTACCGACGACGGGACGGAGGCCGCCCTGAGCGGAGCCAGGCTCCGCTCGCTGCTCGCCGCGCTCGCCGCGGCCGGCGGGCGCGCCGTGGGCACGCGCGCGTTGATCGACCAGGTGTGGGGCGCCGCCGACCGGGCGGACGACCCGGACCAGGACCGTACGGCGGCGCTCCAGGCCCTCGTCGGGCGCCTGCGCCGGGCCGTGGGCCGGGACGCCGTCGTCTCGGCGCCAGGCGGCGGCTACCGGCTGGCAGCCGACCCGGACGACATCGATCTGTACCGCTTCGAACGGCTCGCCGCCGACGGCTCCGCCGCCCTCGGCGCCGGGGACCCCGCGCGTGCCGCCGCCCTCCTCGACGAGGCCCTCGGCCTCTGGCGGGGGCCCGCCCTGGCGGATCTGCCCGGCCGCGACACCGACCCCCTGGTCGTGCGGGTCGAACAGCGCCACGCCCAGGCGCGACGCGACCGGCTCGCCGCCGACCTGGCTCGGGGGAGGGCCGGCGAGACCCTCGCGCCCCTCGCCGCGCTGGCGGCCGGACAGCCGCTCGACGAACCCCTCCAGGCCCTGCGGATCCGCGCCCTGCGCACGGCCGGGCGGCCCGCCGAGGCCCTGGCCGCGTACGAGGAGGTGCGCACGAGCCTCGCCGACCGGCTGGGCACGGACCCGGGACCCGAACTGCGCGCCCTGTACGCCGAACTCCTGACCGACGGTACGGCCGGGACGCCCGGGACGCCCGGGACGCCCGGGACGCCCGGGACGCCCGCACCGTCACCGGCCGACGCCCGCCTAGCCCCGCCGAAGGTGCCCAGGAGGGGACCGACGGCCGCTCTCCCCGCCCGGCTCACCTCGTTCATCGGCCGCGACGACGAGCTGGACGCGCTCGCCGCCGAGTGGGGCGACCGGCGGCTCGTCACCCTCACCGGCCCGGGAGGCGTCGGCAAGACCCGGCTCGCCCTGGAGGCGGCCGAGACGTACCAGGACGGCCCGGTCCACCTCGCCGAACTCGCCGCCGTGCGGGAGGAGTCCACGGTCGCCGCAGCCGTCGTCAGCGCGCTCGGGGCCCGCGAGACCCACCTCTGGCACCGTCCGTCGGTCCCCGGGGCGGACACGGAGGACCCGTTCGCCGAGCTGGTCGAGCACTGCGCGGGGCGACGGTTGCTGCTGGTGCTCGACAACTGCGAGCACGTGGTCGCCGCGGCGGCCGAGCTCGCGCAGGCGCTTCTCACCCGCTGCCCGGGAGTGACCGTGCTCGCGACGAGTCGGGAGCCGTTGGGGGTGCCGGGGGAGGTGGTGCGGCCGTTGGGGCCGTTGCCGATGGGGATGGCGTTGCGGTTGTTGGGTGAGCGGGGTGGGGCGGCGCGTCCGGGGTTCGTGGTGGCGGAGGATGTGGCGGCGGCGGAGGAGGTGTGTCGTCGTCTGGACGGGTTGCCGTTGGCGATCGAGCTGGCGGCGGCGCGGTTGCGGTTGTTGTCGGTGCGGCAGATCGCGGAGCGTCTTGACGACCGGTTCCGGTTGTTGACGTCGGGGGCGCGGACGGTGTTGCCGCGTCAGCAGACTCTGCGGGCGGTGGTGGACTGGTCGTGGGATCTGCTGGAGGGGCCGGAGCGGGTGGTGCTGCGGCGGTTGGCGGTGTTCACGGGTGGGGCGGATCTGTCGGCGGCGGAGGCGGTGTGCGCGGACGGTGGTGGTCCGGAGGTGCTGGATCTCCTTGGCGCTCTGGTCGACAAGTCGCTGGTGGTGGCGGGGCCGGGGCGGGACGGTGAGGGGATGCGGTTCCGGCTGCTGGAGACGGTGGCGGAGTATGCGGGGGAGCGTCTGGAGGAGTCCGGGGAGCGGGCCGCGACCGAGCGGCGGCATCTCACGTACTACCGGGAACTCGCGCGTACCACCGACCCGGAGTTGCGCGGGGCCGGGCAGGTCGCCGCCACCGCCCGCCTGGAGCGCGAGCACGACAACCTGCGCGGCGCCCTGCGGACGGCGGTCGCGCTCGGCGAGGAGCAGGAGGTGCTCTGCCTCGTCCACTCCCTCAGCTGGTTCTGGCAGCTGCGCAACCACCAGGTCGACGCCAGGACCTGGAGCGTGGAGGCCTGTCGGCTCGGCGCCGACCCGTTCCAGGAGCCGGTCCGGCCCGCCGAACCGCTCGACGGCCGGTGCACGGACGTCCCGCCGCCGTGGACCGGCGAGCGGCTCCGGGAGGCCCGGCGCGGCGGCCGGCTCTACGCCCTCGCCACCCAGGGCGGCCGGGGCGCCACCGCGCTCGAACGCCCCGAGACCCGCGCCCGGCTCGCCGCGCTGGTCTCCGCGTACCGCCCCGGCCTCCCCCAGACCTGCCGGCAGCCGGGGTCGATGTGGCACTTCGCCCGCCTCATGATCGGGGACTTCTCCACCCTCGACGAACCCCTCACGGCGATCGTCGACGCCTGCCGCGACCTCGCCCCCGGCTGGGACCTGGGCTTCGCCCTCCTCGTGCGGGCCAAGCTCGGTGTCCACGGGCCGGGTGACGCCGCCGAGGCGCTCGCCCTCTTCGAGGCGGCCGGGGACTCCTGGGGCATCGCGGAGTCCCTTGCCGCCCGGGGCGGGGCCTATGAGCGCGCGGGCCGGCTCGCCCAGGCCGCCGACGACTTCGAGCGGGCCACGGAAGCCGCCGCCCGCGTCGGCGCGCACTCCCAGGTGCCCCTCTTCACCGCGCGCCTGGCGGCCGTACGGCTCCGGCTCCGGCCGGAGGGGGACGCCGCGGCCGAACAGCTGCTCGCCGAGGCCGCCGACGCGGCGGGGGAGTGGGGCGCCGAGGCGGCCGGCTCGGCACGGCTGCTGCTCACCCAGCACTACGGCCACACAGGGCGCACCGGCCTCGCCCGTGCGCAGCTCTCCCTCCTGGAGGGTGAATTCGGCGATGTGACCCCGGGGCTCTTCTGGGGTCTCGCCGGCGGGGCCTGGGCCTGGCTCGACTGCCTCGACGGCGCGTACGACCGGGCCGTGGACCGGCTGGCGCGCGCCGTCGAGGACGTGGAGACCCTCGCCCACCTGGTCGCCCCGTACCTGCTCGTCGCCCAGTTCGCGACGGCCGGGTGGGCGCTCGGCGGGCGGGGCGGGCCGGGCGACGCGGAGACCGGGGCGCGGCTCCTCGGCGCGTACGACGCCCACGCCGGATCGGACACGGACGGCGGCTTCCGCCCGTTCACGCGCGAGACGGAGGCTCTCATCAGGGTGCGAGCCGAGGAATCCCTGCGTGCGGTGCTCTCCTCGGAGTCGTACGCCCGCCACTACGAGGAGGGCACCGGGCTCGGCCTCCGTGCGGCTGCGGGGCTCGTCCGACATCCCCCGGAGGGGCCGGCCTCCTGACCGCCGGGAGGCCGTCAGCCCAGCCAGTGGCGCCAGCGGGCCGAGGGCGGCTCGCAGCGTCCTGAGTCGACCAGGTCCTGGTAGGCGCGTTCGTCCAACTCCTCCCAGGTGACCTCCTCGCCGTTCTCGGAGAGGGGCCGGCCGTCGGCGCCGGCGAACGCGGCGACGGTGACCTCGCAGTCGGGGGGACGGACGGACCGGGTGGCGTACCACCCGAACGCGGCGACGGCGAGGACGCAGCAGGCCGGCAGGATCCGGGCGAGAGGACGGGGTTTCACCCGCCGCATCGTAGGACACCCGTTCGACCTCGCTCTCGGGGGTCGCCGCCCGTCACCCGCACCACGGATCAGCCGGCCGCGAGCCGTTCGCGCGCCTCCGCGAGGTCCTCGGGCGTCGGCGCGTCGTCCTGGGCGAGCCGGCGGCGCCAGTACCCGGCGAAGTGCACCGAGTGCCGGTCGATGCCCTGCTCCTCCACGAGGTGGCGCCGGAGCGCCCGCACGGCCGAGGTCTCGCCCGCCAGCCAGACGTAGGGCCGCCCGTCCGGCAGCGGGTCGGCCCGCAGGGCGTCGGCCGCCGAGGTGTCGCCGTACAGCGGTCGTACGGTCAGGTCACCGGCCGTGGGCAGGGGCGGGACCTCGGCCGCGTCCGAGACCTGGACGTAGGCGACGGCCCGCTGCCCCGGCGGCAGCGCGGCCACGACGGTGGCGAGCGCGGGCAGCGCGCAGGCGTCCGCGTACAGCAGCGTCCAGTCACCCGCGCCCGGATCGACGGGCATCGCGAAGGCGGCGGACGGACCGAACATGCCCACCGCGTCCCCGGGCCGCGCGGCCCGCGCCCAGCGGGTCGCGGGCCCCTCACCGCCGGAGTCCTCCCGGGCACCCGCTTCGCCCGTGCCTCCGTCCCCGTGGAGGAAGAAGTCGATGTCGACGGTCCCGGCAGCCGGGTCGTGGGCCCGGACGGTGTAGCTCCGCATCCACGGCCGCTCGGCCTCGGGGAGCGCCGAGTAGGCGGCGTACCAGCGCATCACGTCTCCGTCGGGGTCCGGGACCGGCAGGACGGGCTCGGCCTGCCCCGGACGGGGGAAGAACAGCTTCACCTGCTGATCGGGCCCGGCGAGCGCGAAGCCGGCGAGGGAGGGGCCGCCGAGGGTGACCCGCCGCATACGGGGGGTGAGGGGGCGGGTGGCGACCACCCGCAGGCGTCGCAGGGGCAGGGGCAGGGGTGCGGGCTCGGGCGGGGTCATCGGGGCTCCTCGTGGCGGGCGGCTGTGTGCGCCCAGCCTCGGGGGCACCGTCGACACGCGACCGACACGACGTCGACATGGGAGGTGGGAGGCGGGGAGGCGCCCCCGGATGTGCCCCGAGATGCGCCCCGGGATGTGCTCCCGGATGCGCTCCCGGTGGCCGGACACGAGAATGGCGAGTGCCGGAAGAACACGTAGGAGGCGGCATGAACGCTGAGCCCGACAAGACGTCCCTGGGGGACTTCCCGACGCCCGACCGGCTACTGCATTCCGGGTCGGAAGGCGAGTTCACGGCCGAGGACCTGGTTCTCGCCTCCGGCCGTGACGTGACTCCGAAGACCCTCGCCTGGGCGGAACGCCGTATGGCGGAGAAGGGTCGCGCCTCCATGGACGAGCTACTGCCGTAGGCCGCTCTGGCCCGGGCACCCGCCCGATCCGCGAAATCCTCCCCTCAGTACCCCGTCGGCCCCGGTTCGGCAGCCCCGAACCGGGGCCGCGGGCTGTCCGGACCCGCCCCGAGCCTTCCGCATTTGTGGAACACGTTCTACCGTGGCCGCCGTCGCGCGTCGCACCGCCCGGAGGACGCCGAGGACGCCGCAGGACCGCCGCCACGGGAGGCCGCCGCCATGCACCTCGAATACACGCCCGCCCAGAACAGCCTGCGCGCCGAACTGCGTGCGTACTTCGCCGAGCTGGTCCCGGACGACGTCCACACCCGCTACGCGGACCCGGCCGCCCAGAAGCGCTTCTACCGGGAGACCGTGCGGCGGCTCGGCGCCGACGGCTGGCTGGGGGTCGGCTGGCCGACCGAGTACGGCGGGCGCGGGCTGACCCCGATGGAGCAGTTCATCTTCTTCGACGAGGCCGCGCAGGCGGGCGTACCCCTGCCGCTCATGGCGCTGAACACGGTCGGACCGACGATCATGCGGTTCGGCACCGACGAGCAGAAGGCGTACTTCCTGCCCGGGATCCTCTCCGGCGAGATCGACTTCGCGATCGGCTACAGCGAACCCGACGCCGGGACCGACCTCGCGGCCCTGAAGACCCGCGCGGTACGGGAGGGGGACGAGGCCACCGGTACGTACACGGTGAACGGCCAGAAGATCTGGACCACGAACGGCGACACCGCCGACTGGGTCTGGCTCGCGGTCCGCACCGACCCGGACGCCCCGCCGCACAAGGGCATCACGATGCTGCTCGTCCCGACGAGCGACCCCGGATACTCCTGCACGATCATCAACACCCTCGCCTCGCACGACACCACCGCCAGCTACTACGACAACGTCCGGGTCCCCGCCTCACGACGGGTCGGCGAGGAGAACAAGGGCTGGCGCCTCATCACCAACCAGCTCAACCACGAGCGCGTCACCCTCGCCGCCCACGGCACGATGGCGATCCGCGCGCTCCACGACGTCCAGCGCTGGGCCGCCGCCACCCCGCTCACCGACGGCCGGCGCGTCATCGACCTGCCCTGGGTCCGCCGCACCCTGGCTCGCACCCACGCCCGGCTGGACGCGATGAAACTCCTCAACTGGCAGATGGTGAACGCCGTCCAGCACGGCACCCTCACCCCCCAGGACGCCTCCGCCGTCAAGGTCTACGGCTCCGAGGCCCGCCGCGACGCCTACGCGGCCCTCATGGAGGTCGTCGGCGCCGCGGGCGCCCTCAAGGAGGGCTCGGCGGGCGCGGTCCTCCACGGCGAACTGGAACGCGGCTACCGCTCGGCCGTCATCTTCACCTTCGGCGGCGGCAACAACGAGATCCAGCGCGAGATCATCTCGTGGATCGGCCTGGGCATGCCCCGCGTCCGCCGGTAGGCCGTGTGCGTCGGGCTCTCCGGGATGCTGTTCCTCTCCCGGACGCCACTCCCCTCAGGGCTGCTCTCCGACGGGCGGCTGCCGGGCGAGGAACTCCTCGAACGCCGCCAGCTGTTTCGGGTCCATGTACCCCTGACGTCCGTGGCGTGCCCACTCCTCCAGCCGGTCGAGTTCAGCGGCGGACCGGAGTTCGGCCACCACCGCGCGGTCCCGCGTGAACGTCATCCGCACTCCGTCCGCGTGCGCGTACCGCACGTACGGGCCCTGCTGCTCCGGCCCCGGCGGGCGCTCCGGCGCCGCGTCCTGCCGAGGCAGCAGGGCTCCGCGGCCCCGCAGGGCCCAGTACTCGAGGTCGGCCAGTTCGGCCGCCGGGAGGAGCACGCGCGGCGGCTCGTCGTACACGGTGACGCCCACGCGCTCGCCTGTCTCCTCGACCAGGGCGACGAAGCGCCCGAAGTCCTCTACGAGGTCCGTCAGTTCGACACTTTTCACCCGCCGGACGCTACAGGCGCATCACCGATCACCGCGCGAGCGCGCTCTACCGGACCCTGAATCCCCGGCCCGTACCCGGCGCGACGCACCCCGGCGTAGCCTGAACGGCATGAGCGAGGACGCTTCATGAGTGCCGACCCGGGGCTCTTCGGCCCCCGTTCCGTGACCTGGCAGGTGCACAGCGACCCGGTCATGTGGATCGCGGGCGTCCGGGCGCTGTGGCTCCAGGCGCTGCATCCCGTCGCCGTGCGCGGCGTCATGATCAACAGCAGCTTCCGGGAGGATCCCTGGGGACGGCTCATGCGCACCGCGAACTTCGTCGGGACCCTCAGCTACGGGACCGCCGAGGCCGCCGAGGCGGCCGGGGCCCGGGTGCGCCGGATCCACCGGCGGCTCGGCGTGGACGACCCCGAGCTGCTCCTCTGGGTGCACTGCGCCGAGACCGACTCGTACCTCTCGGTCGCCCGCCGCTCCGGCATCCCGCTGACCGACGCCCGGGCCGACCGGTACGTCGACGAGCACCGCGCCTCGGCGCGGCTCGTCGGGCTCGACCCGGCCACCGTTCCCGGGTCCACCGCCGGACTCGCCGCCTACTTCGACGACGTACGGCCCCGGCTCGCCGCCGGGCCGGACGCCCGCACCGTCGAGGACTTCCTGCGCCGACCGCCCGTGAAACCCGCGCTCGTACCGGCGCGCGAGGTGATCTGGCGGCGCGTCACGGCGCTCGCGTACGACACTCTGCCTCCCTACGCCCACGCGCTCTACGGCCGCCCCGCCCCGCCGCCGGAGACCGTCACCCACCGGCTCGTCGCCACGGCCAACCTGCTCCGCTGCGTCCCCGCCCGGCTGCGCTGGCGGCTGCCGCCCCGGCACATCCTCCGCGCCATGGACCGGCTCGGCCCGGAGACGAGACCCGACCCTTATACGTACCCCGCCCCGTACCCACTGTCCGAACCGGCGTCCATACTGGAGGGGCCGGGGAAGGCGCAGGAAATCGACGGGGGCGGCAGCACACGATGGGGGACTCCAGACTGATCCAGGGCCGGTACCGCCTGCACGAGGTCATCGGTCGCGGGGGCATGGGCGAGGTGTGGCGTGCCACCGACGAGGCACTCGGGCGCGGAGTCGCCGTGAAATGCCTCAAACCGATCGGACCGCAGCAGGACCCCCAGGTCGTCACCGTGGTCCGCGAGCGGTTCCGGCGCGAGGCCCGGGTGGCCGCCGCGCTCCAGCACCGGGGCATCACCGTCGTGCACGACTTCGGCGAGTACGAGGGCGTGCTCTTCCTCGTCATGGAGCTCCTGGAGGGGCGCAACCTCAGCCAGCTCCTCGCCGCCAACGCCCAGCACCCGCTGCCCGTCCACGACGTCGTCGAGATCGCCGACCAGGTCGCCGACGCCCTCGCCTACACCCACCGCCACGGGATCGTGCACCGCGACCTGAAGCCCGCGAACATCATGCGGCTGCGGGACGGGACGGTGAAGATCTGCGACTTCGGAATAGCGCGCCTGGGCGCCGACATGGGCTTCACGTCCAAGCTCACCGGGACGGGCATCGCCATGGGCACGCCCCACTACATGTCGCCCGAGCAGATCGGCGGCGGCGAGGTCGACCACCGCAGCGACCTCTACTCGCTGGGGTGCGTGCTCTACGAACTCGCCACCGGGGTCCCGCCCTTCGACCTCGGCGATTCCTGGGCGATCCTCATCGGACACCGGGACACGGTGCCGAGTCCGCCGCGCGCCCACCGCGCCGAACTCCCGGACTACTTCGACCGGATCGTCGTGGATCTGCTCGCCAAGGTGCCCGAGGAGCGGCCGGCCGACGCGGGCGACCTGCGCCGCCGGATCGTCACGGGGCGGGTCTCGCCGTCCCTGCCCGGCACCACCGCCGTCGGCCCCGGCCACCCCGGGGCCACCGTCGTTCCCGGTCCTGGCCCCAGCGCCGGTACGCCCGCCCCCGCGCCCGCGTGGGTCCGGGCCATCACCGGCGGGCACCGGCCCGCCGATGCCGCCACCGTGCCGCGCCCGGTCGCCCACGACCCCGCCGCGGCCGTGCTCACCACGGAGTGGACCACCGCCACCACCGGGACGACGGCCGAGCCCGCACACGAGGTGCCCGACCCGCCTCGGGTCGCCCCCTCCGCGGAGCTGATCGCGGTGCTCGCCGGCCGGTACCGGGCGGGCATGGGCCTGGGCCGCCTCGGCCGCTGGGACGAGGCCGAGTCGGTGCACCGGTCCGTCGCCGAGCACCGTTCGGCGGCCCTCGGCGAGGACCACCCCGACACCCTGGCCAGCCACTACGAGGTCGGCTTCGCCCTCGCCCGGCTCGACCGCCCCGCCGACGCCCTGCGCGTCTTCGACCGGGTCGCCGCGACCCGCGCGCGGGTCCTCGGCGCGGACCACTCCGACACCCTCGCGGCCCGGCAGGAGCGGGCGTACGCGCTCGGCCGCCTCGGACGCCACCCCGAGGCGTACGAGGTGTACGTGACCGTGCTCGCCGCACGCGAGCGCACCGTGGGCCCCGACCACCCCGACACCCTCCGCTGCCGGCACAACCTCGCCTTCACGCTCTGCCGTCTGGGCCGCCTGGAGGAGTCGTACCGTACGGCGCACGAGGTGGCCGAGGCGCGGGCCCGGCTCCTCGGCGAGGACCATCCCGACACCCTCGTGACCCGGCAGGAAGTGGCGTACACACTCGGGCGGCTGGGGCGCGGCGAGGAGTCGCTCGCCCAGTACCGCGCGGTCGCCGACGCGCGCGCCGCGGCCCTCGGCGCCGACCACCCGGACACCCTCGCCGCCCGCTACGAGACCGGCGTCTGCCTCGGCCGGCTCGGCCAGGCCGCGGACGCCCTGGACGTCTGCCAGGACCTCGTCGCCGCCCGCACCCGCGCGCAGGGCGCCGACGGTCCCGAGACCCTCCGCGCCCGGCACGCGCTCGCCGTCAACCTCGGCCGGCTCGGCCGCTGGCCGGAGGCCCTCGCCGAGTCCGAGAGCGTCCAGGCGGACCGGGCGCGGGTCCTCGGGCCGGAGCACCCCGACACCCTCCTGAGCCGCCGCGAGGCCGCTGTCGCCTGCGGTCGCCTCGGCCGCTGGGAGGAGGCGCTCGCGTCCCACCACGCGGTCGCCGTCGCCCGTACCCGACTCCTCGGCCCCGCCCACCCCGACACCCTCGCGGCCCTCGACGACGAGGCCCACTGCCTGGAGCGTCTGGGCCGCCACGCCGAGGCCGCCGCCCTCCACCTGAGGGCGGCCACCCCGCCGCCGACCTGATCGTCCGGCACGGCGGGGCGGACGGCCGGGACGGGGCCCCCGCCGTAGGAAGTCGGGCGGCGGTGGTCTTCCCCGGTCGCCGCCTCCGTGTGAGCATGAGCCATGACTGCCCCTGACCTGCTCCCGGGCGCCCGGCCCGCCGCCCGTCCGTACGACGCCGTCGTCGTCGGCGGCGGCCACAACGGCCTCGTCGCCGCCGCCTACCTGGCCCGTGCCGGACGTTCCGTCCTCGTCCTGGAGCGGCTCGGCTCAACCGGCGGGGCCGCCGTGTCCACCCGGCCCTTCGCCGGGGTCGACGCGCGGCTCTCCCGGTACTCGTACCTCGTCTCGCTCCTCCCGGAGAAGATCGTGCGCGAGCTCGGGCTGCGGTTCGCCGTACGGAAACGGTCCGTCTCCTCGTACACCCCGAAGGGCGACGGCGGCCTCCTCGTCGGCGGCGGCCCCGACCGCACCCGCGCCTCCTTCGCCGCCCTCACCGGCTCCGACCGCGAGTACGAGGCCTGGCAGGCCTTCTACGAGCGCACCGGCCGCGCCGCCCGCCGCATCTTCCCCACCCTCACCGAGCCGCTCCCCACCCGCGCCGCCCTCCGCGACCGCGTGGACGACGCCGACACCTGGCGGATGCTCTTCGAGGACCCCCTGGGCGTCACCGTCGAGCGGGAGTTCGCCGACGACCTGGTCCGCGGCGTCGTCCTCACCGACGCCCTCATCGGCACCTTCGCCGACGCCCACGACCCGACGCTGCTCCAGAACCGCTGCTTCCTCTACCACGTCATCGGCGGCGGCACCGGCGACTGGGACGTGCCCGTCGGCGGCATGGGAGCCCTCACCGACGCCCTCGCCGACGCGGCCCGCGCCGCCGGGGCCCACATCCTCACCGGCCACGAGGCCACCCGGATCGAGACCGACGGGCAGCGGGCCGCGATCACCTTCCGCACCGCCGACGGGGAGGGCACCGTCGAGGCGGGCCACGTCCTCGTCAATGCCTCACCCCGCGACCTCGCCGCCCTCCTCGGCCAGGCACCCCCGCCCGCCCCGGAAGGCGCCCAGCTCAAGGTCAACATGCTGCTGACCCGGCTGCCGAAGCTCCGCGACCGCTCCGTCGACCCGCACGAGGCCTTCGCCGGCACCTTCCACATCGCCGAGGGGTACGGGCAGCTCGCCACCGCCCACGCCGAGGCCGCCGCGGGCCGGCTGCCCTCGGCCCCGCCCTCCGAGATCTACTGCCACTCCCTCACCGACCCCACGATCCTCGGCGCCGAACTGGCCGCCTCGGGCCACCACACCCTCACCCTGTTCGGGCTGCACACCCCCGCCCGGCTGTTCGCCGCCGACAACGACGGCACCCGGGCCGCGCTCCTCAAGGCCACCCTCGACCAGCTCGACGCCCAGCTGGACGAGCCGATCGCCGACTGCCTCGCCCTCGACGTGGACGGCCGTCCCTGCATCGAGGCGAAGACCCCGCTCGACCTCGAACGCGAACTGCGCCTTCCCGGCGGCCACATCTTCCACCGCGACCTGTCCTTCCCGTACGCGGAGGAGGGCGGAGGCCGCTGGGGCGTCGAGACCGAGCACGCCAACGTGCTCCTGTGCGGCGCGGGCGCGGTCCGGGGCGGGGGAGTGAGCGGCATCCCCGGCCACAACGCGGCGATGGCGGCACTGGGCCACTGACACGGGACTCCGGCACGGGCCGCCCGGCACGGGACTCCGGCACGGGCCGCCCGACACGGGACTCCCGCACGGGGCCGCCCGACACGGGGACGTCATCGCGTTCTCCCGGGCGGCCCTCCCCGATGGCGGCCTCTCCGTTCGGCCGCGTTGACCTCGCTCCGCCCCCGCCTGTGGTGTGAAGCTGATCTGCGAGCGCGCTTAAGAAATCCTCGATGGACCGCGAGCGCTCCGTACGGAAGATTCTCTTCCAGGGATCTTGGGCGCGCATTCGTGCCCGTACCCCGCACATCACAGGACACGCACGTCGGGAGCCGTGGCATTGAAGGCGTTGGTCAAGCTGAAGGCGGAGCCGGGACTCTGGCTCACGGACGTGCCCGAGCCGGAGACCGGCCCCGGAGACGTGCTCATCAAGGTCAAGCGGACCGGTATCTGCGGCACCGACCTGCACATCCGCTCCTGGGACGGCTGGGCGCAGAAGACGATCACCACGCCCCTGACCGTCGGCCACGAGTTCGTCGGCGAGGTCGTCTCCGTCGGCCGTGACGTCGCCGACATCAACGTCGGCGACCTGGTCAGCGGCGAGGGCCACCTCGTCTGCGGCAAGTGCCGCAACTGTCTGGCCGGCCGCCGCCACCTCTGCCGTGCCACCATCGGCCTCGGTGTCGGCCGGGACGGCGCGTTCGCCGAGTACGTGGCGCTGCCCGCGTCCAACGTGTGGGTGCACCGCGTCCCCGTCGACCTCGACATCGCCGCGATCTTCGACCCCTTCGGCAACGCCGTGCACACCGCGCTGTCCTTCCCGCTCGTCGGCGAGGACGTCCTCGTCACCGGCGCGGGCCCCATCGGCATCATGGCGGCCGCCGTCGCCAAGCACGCCGGCGCCCGCAGCGTCATGATCACCGACGTCAGCGAGGAGCGCCTCGCCCTGGCGCGCAAGACGGGCGTCACCCTCGCCCTCAACGTCGCCGAGCACACCATCGCCGACGGCCAGCGCACCCTCGGGCTCAAGGAGGGCTTCGACGTCGGCCTGGAGATGTCCGGCAACCCCCGCGCGATGCGCGACATGGTCGCCAACATGACCCACGGCGGCAAGATCGCCATGCTGGGCCTGCCCAGCGAGGACTTCGCCGTGGACTGGGCGAAGATCGTCACCTCCATGATCACGATCAAGGGCATCTACGGCCGCGAGATGTTCGAGACCTGGTACGCGATGTCGGTGCTCCTGGAGGGCGGACTCGACCTCTCACCCGTCGTCACCGGACGCTACGCGTACACCGACTTCGAGGCCGCCTTCGACGACGCGGCCTCCGGCAAGAGCGGCAAGATCATCCTCGACTGGACTGCGGGAGCCTGACCCATGTTCGATTCCGTACGCGACGACATCCGTGCCACCCTCGAAGAGATCCGGCAGGCCGGGCTCCACAAGCCCGAGCGGGTCATCGGCACCCCCCAGTCGGCCACCGTCGCCGTCACCTCGGGCGGCCGCCCCGGCGAGGTGCTCAACTTCTGCGCCAACAACTACCTCGGCCTCGCCGACCACCCCGAGGTGATCGCCGCCGCCCACGAGGCGCTCGACCGCTGGGGCTACGGCATGGCGTCCGTCCGCTTCATCTGCGGCACGCAGGAGGTCCACAAGGAGCTTGAGGCGCGCCTCTCGTCCTTCCTCGGCCAGGAGGACACGATCCTCTACTCCTCCTGCTTCGACGCCAACGGCGGAGTCTTCGAGACGATCCTCGGCCCCGAGGACGCCGTCATCTCCGACGCCCTCAACCACGCCTCGATCATCGACGGCATCCGCCTCTCCAAGGCCCGCCGCTTCCGCTACGCCAACCGCGACATGGCCGACCTGGAGCAGCAGCTCAAGGAGGCCACGGAGGGCGGCGCCCGGCGCAAGCTCATCGTCACCGACGGCGTCTTCTCCATGGACGGCTACGTCGCCCCGCTCGGCGAGATCTGCGACCTGGCCGAGCGCTACGACGCCATGGTCATGGTCGACGACTCGCACGCCGTCGGCTTCGTCGGCCCCGGCGGCCGCGGCACCCCCGAGCTGCACGGCGTCATGGACCGCGTCGACATCATCACCGGCACCCTCGGCAAGGCCCTCGGCGGCGCCTCCGGCGGCTACGTCGCCGCCCGCGCCGAGATCGTCGCCCTGCTGCGCCAGCGCTCCCGCCCGTACCTCTTCTCGAACACCCTCGCCCCGGTGATCGCCGCCGCCTCCCTCAAGGTCCTCGACCTGCTGGAGTCCGCCGGAGACCTCCGCGACCGGCTGCGCGCCAACACCGAGCTGTTCCGGACCCGGATGACGGCGGAGGGCTTCGACATCCTCCCCGGCGACCACGCCATCGCCCCCGTCATGATCGGCGACGCGTCCGAGGCGGGCCGCATGGCCGAGCTGCTCCTGGAGCGCGGGGTGTACGTGATCGGCTTCTCGTACCCGGTCGTACCGCAGGGCAAGGCCCGCATCCGCGTCCAGCTCTCCGCCGCCCACTCCACGGAGGACGTGAACCGGGCCGTCGACGCCTTCGTCGACGCCCGCGCGGCCCTGCGGGGCTGAGGCGAGAGCGGGCCCCCTGGCCTGCGAGACTAGGGGCATGATCGAAGCGCGGCGGTTGCACATCCTCCGTGCGGTGGCCGACCACCGCACGGTCACGGCGGCGGCCGCCGCGCTCTATCTCACCCCCTCCGCCGTCTCCCAGCAGCTCGCCGCCCTGGAGCAGGAGACCGGCCACCGCCTGGTGGACCGCAGCGCCCGCGGCGCGCGCCTCACCCCGGCCGGCGAGATCCTGCTCAGCCACGCCAACGCCGTCCTCGCCCAGCTGGAGCGCGCCGAGTCCGAACTCGCCGCCTACAGCTCCGGCGAGGCCGGTACGGTCACGGTCGCCGCCTTCGCCACCGGCATCGGCCTCGTGGTGGCCCCGGCCATCCGGGCACTGGCCGACGCCGCGCCCGGAATCCGGGTCCGCGTGCGCGACGCCGAGGGCGACGAGAGCCTGCTCATGGTCCTCGACCGGCAGGTCGACGTGGCCGTCGCCGTCGAGTACCGGGGCGCTCCGGGCGAGGACGACGCCCGCCTCACCCGCGTCCCGCTCTACGCGGAGCCCTTCGACGCGGTGCTGCCGCCCGGCCACCCTCTGGCGGCCGGCGAGCGGGTCGCGCTCGGCGACCTCGCGAAGGACGCCTGGATCGGCCAGTCCGCGGGCAACCCCTGCCATGACGTGACCGTCCTGGCCTGCGAGTACGCCGGGTTCACGCTGAACCCCGAGCACTCCTCCGACGACTTCCGCGCCGTCGTCGCCCTCGCGGCCGCCTCCGCCGGCGTGGCACTCGTACCGCGCTCGGCCCTGCGCGGCATGGAACTCACCGGCGTGGAGGTCCGCCCCATCGACGGTGTCGCCCCGACCCGCAGGGTCTTCGCCGCCGTCCGTCGAGGCGCGGAGGACCACCCCCTGATCAGCCCGGTACTGACCGCCCTGCGCGTGGCGTCGGATTCCGGCGCCTGAGGGCGCGTCGTCGGCCAAACACCGTTCGGGCGCTGGCGGAGCCCCGTATGCCCCACCAGACTGGCGACCGTGGAAACCATGGTGCCTGTCAGTCACGGTGAAGTCTGGGCGGACGACGCGGGCGGGGACGGCCTGCCACTGGTCCTGCTCCATCCCGGCGTCGGCGACTCCGCGGTGTGGGACCCGGTCCTGCCGGCGCTCCTCGCACGGCACCGGGTGATCCGCTACGACGTACGCGGCTACGGGCGTTCACCCGCGCCCACCGCCGCGTACTCCCCGGTCCGCGATCTGGCGGAGGTCCTCGACCGCTTCGAGATCGAGCGGGCGGTCCTGGTGGGCTCCAGCATGGGCGGGGCCACCTCGGTCGACTTCGCCCTGGAGTCGCCCGAGCGGGTGGCGGGCCTCGCCCTCCTCGTCCCCGGGGTCACCGGGTACGACGGGCTGACCTCGGGCGAGTTCTTCGAGCGTCTCGAACCGCTGGCCACGGCCGGCGACATGGACGGCATCGTCCGGCTCGGCCTGCGCGCGTGGGCGCAGGCCGGCGGCGGCACCCCCGAGTCCGACCCGGTCGCGGCCGCCCTCTGCCGGGCGGTGCTCCCCGCCTGGTTCAGCAACATCGGCCACCAGCTCACCGGCCCGCCCGCCTTCGACCGGCTCGGGGAGATCTCCGCGCCGACCCTGCTCGCGCTGGGCGAGCTGGACCGGCCGGAGGTCGTGCGCTGCAACGAGGAGATGGCCGCACGCATCCCGGACTGCCGCCTGGTCCGACTGACCGCCTCCGACCACTACCCGACACTGCGGGAGCCGGAGCACGTCGCCCGGCTGATCGAGGAGCTGTACGCGGAGGCGGCCTGAGCCGCCCCCGCCCCCGGCCGGCGAGCGGGTACGTCCGCCGGCCGGGGTGCGCCCGCCTACCAGATGGTGGAGAAACCGAGGCGGAGCTTCTCCTCGCTGTTCCGCACGGCGAGGGAGCCCGCCTTCACCTCGGCCGCTTCGGCGTCGGTCAGCGCGGTGCGGAAGAGCCGCACGTCGTCCAGGGTGCCGCGGAAGAGCTGCGCCACGCCGGCCGGCTGGCTGGGGAAGTCGGGCCGGGCACCGATGTGGATGTTGAACGCGCCGACCGGAGTGGCGTTCCGCTCCGCCGCCGACGCTCCCGCCGGCATGGCGGCGGTGGCCGTGGATCCCCCGTCCACGGCGAGGATTACGGTGAGGCCCTTGCGGGTGAACACGACGTGGTGCCATGCGCCGTCGTTGTACGAGGACGGGAGCGTCACCTCGGTGGTGCCGATGCTCGTGCCGACGGTGCCGCGCAGGACGCCGCTCCCGGGTTCGGCCCGGACCGAGAAGTGAGGCCCCTGCGTGCCGTACGCCCAGATGACCGGCAGGGTGCCGGTGGTGGCCGAGTGCTTGAACCAGGCCGTGACGGTGAAGTCCCCGTCCTCGACCCGCAGGGTCGGCGAGCAGACGAGACGCAGGTAGTCGTCCTGGCCGTCGAACTCCATGGCGACGCCGCCGAGACGCGTTCCCAGCTGCGCGCCGCCGTGGATGACGGCGTGGTTGCCGGTCTCGCCGGGACCCTTGACGCGCGTGTCGGCCGTGCGCGGGCGGCGCAGCTCGGTCTCGGAGTCGCTCAGGGCCTGCTCGGTGAAGGCGGTGAAGGCGATGTTCCCATGGGGGACGTTGACGGCCCTCTCGTACAGGAGGCCGATGGACCCGTTCGTCAGGAGCGTCATGTCCGAGTAGCCGCTGCGGTTCGGCGTGATCAGGGAGCCGACGGTCTTCCAGGTCTTCCCCTCGTCGTACGAGGAGCGGATGGCCAGATCGCGCCGGTCCTCCAGCACGTTCGCGCCGAGCCGGGACGGGCCCGAGTACAGCAGCCGGTCGGGCCGGTCGTCCTGGTCGTGGGTCAGCCGCAGCAGAGAGCCGTAGGTCGGGGAGGTGTCGAGGTTGGCCACGGGGGCGAAGGGCGCCGCGAAGGTCGTTCCGCCGTCGGTGCTCGTCGGTGCTCGTCGGTGCTCGTCGGTGCTCGTCGCTGCGAGCCGGTGCTCGTTGGTGGTGCAGCGGGTGACCTCGGAGTTGCGGGCGTTGACGTACACATGGCCGTCGACGGTCTCCGCGACGGCCAGTTCGGCGGGGTAGGAACCGGTGTCGCTCGTGTCGGAGACCGCGCGCATCTGCCAGGTCAGGCCGCCGTCGTCGCTGGTGTACAGCTGACCGCCGGCCCTGCCGCCGCCCCGGTGGTCGCCGGGCACGACCAGTCGGCCGAAGTGCTCGCCGCGGCTGAGCTGGATGCCGTGGCCGGGACCGGTCGAGACCCAGAACCACTCGGGCCGGTCGAGCTGGGGCTGGGGGACGCTCGGCGACCAGTGCAGGCCGCCGTCCGTGCTGTGGACGGCGTGCACCGTACGGTCGAAGCCTTCGCGCTTCGGGTTGGCCCGGTTCCGGTCCCAGTCGCTGCTGGAGTGGAGGAGGGTGATGCGGCCGGTCACCCCGTCCACGACGGGCGCGGGGTTGCCGTGCGAGAGCTCGTGGTCGGCGCCGACCACGACCGTGGGCTGCGCGTCCCAGGTCTTCCCGCCGTCGACGGACCGCTTCATGATCAGGTCGTTGTCGCCGACATCGCTGCAGCCGGTCGTGGCGTCCCGTTCACGGCCTTCGGCGAAGGCGAGGAGGACGCCCGTCTTGGTGGTGACGAGGGCCGGGATGCGCGTGCAGTAGTAGGTACCGCCCGCCGGGAACGGCGTGTCGGTCTCCTCGGCGGAGACCGTCGGCGTGGTCGTGACCGCGTTCGTCGACGCGACGGCGGGCGACTGCGGAGTGACCGCCAGGACCACCGCGGCCAGGACCGCGAGGGAGAGCGCGCACAGCCATGCGGACAAGGCGAAGCGGCGCGCGCCCGGTGGGCGGCGCTCGGACAGGGACAGCACGAAGGAACACCTCGGTGAGCAAGGGCGAACGACAGGGGAGCGGCTGGGTCTCGAAGCGGTTGTGCCGCTCGCCGACGGGCCGGTTGCGGCGGCCCCCGCGGACGGAAGGGCACCGCGAACGGGCGACACGACAGACGCTCGCCCTCGCGTTCGTCTCATCCCCCCGGTGAGAACTTCCCGCCGGGACGGTACCCCACATGATCACGTGTGCGCGGTCGAACCAGCAGTTCGACCAGGTGGTCGAGAGGGCTCAATCGGCCGACCTGCTCCAGCCGTTCGCCTTGATCCGCGCCCCGTCCGCAGGCCGCGCCTCGTCGAACACCGGGCGCCCCGCTCCGTCGAGGAGCCGCAACCCGTCCACGTACACGCCCCGTCCCACGTACCGCTGGTCCGTGGTGTACCGCCAGCGCAGGAGCGCGTTCGGCCCGGGCAGCGGCGCGGACACGGTGTGCCAGACGCGGCCGGACCAGCCGCCGACCGTGCCCGTCGGGTGCTCGGTGGTGCCGTCGGTGGCGCCGTCGGTGGCGAAGGGAACGGGTTGCCAGGTCGTGCCGCCGTCGGCGGAGGCCTCCAGGGCGACCCGGTCGGTGCCCGGCTCGGTGTCCCACCACAGAGCGCACTCCAGGTGTGCGGCGCCCGCCACATGGGGGAGCGTCAGGGTGGCCGTCGTGGCGCTCGCCATGCCGGAGAACCAAGCCGTACGGCCCCGGGCCGGTCGTACGGGCACTGCCCTGGCCAGCTCGTTCGCGGTGGCGACCCGGGGAGCCGACCCCGAGCGCCAGGTGCGCACCGGGTGCACCGAGTTGCCGAGGACGATCAGGAACGCGTCGGTCGTCGGGTCGAGGACGAGACTGGTGCCGGTGAAGCCGGTGTGCCCGGCGGTCCGGGGCGTGGCCATCGCGCCCATGTACCAGTGCTGGTAGAGCTCGAAGCCGAGTCCGTGCTCGTCGCCGGGGAACGCGGTGTTGAAGTCGGTGAACATGAGCTCCACCGAGGCGGGGGAGAGGATGCGGGCCCGGCCGTACGCCCCGCCGTTGAGCAGGGTGCGGGCGAGGATCGCGAGGTCCCAGGCGCGCGAGAAGATCCCGGCGTGGCCCGCGACCCCGCCCAGGCCGTGGGCGTTCTCGTCGTGGACCTCGCCCCGGACCATGCCCCGGTCGAGGCCGGACCACGGCGGGCGGGCGTCCTCGGTGGCGGCGATTCCCGGCCGCCAGGAGAGCGGTGGATTGAAACGAGTGCGGTGCATCCCGAGCGGAGCGGTGATCTCGTCGTGGAGCAGGACATCCAGACCGAGACCGGTGATCTCCTCCAGGATCAGCTGGAGCGCGATCAGATTCAGATCCGAGTAGAGGTACGTCGAGCCCGGCGGGTTCGCCGGCACCTCGTTCCAGATCAGCCGCAGCTTCCCCTCCCGCGTCGGCTCCTTGTACAGCGGGATCCAGGACCGGAACCCGGAGGTGTGGGTGAGCAGCTGACGGACCGTGACATCTTGCTTCCCGCCACCGCCGAACTCCGGCAGGTACGCGGTGACCTTCGCCTCCAGCTCCAGGGCCCCGCGCTCGATCTGCTGCACGGCGAGGATCGAGGTGAAGAGCTTGGAGACCGACGCCAGGTCGAAGACGGTGTCCTCGGTCATCGGGACCTGCTCGTGCGGTGGCAGCTCCACTCCGGTGTCGGTCTTCTCGTCGTACGCCGCGTACCGCACCGCCATGCCGATCGGCCGGTGCAGAGCCACCGTCCCGCCCCGCCCGGCGAGCAGCACGGCCCCCGCGTACCAGGGGTGGGTGGGGGAGGGCGCGAGGAAGGCCTCGGCCTCCGTGACGAGCCGGTCCAGGTGCCCGGAGAGCAGCCCCGCCCGCTCGGCCGAGCCGTGTCGCAGCGTGGTCCGCCGCGCGCCCCCGCCCCCGTTCCCGCCGCCGCTCCCGGACCCGGGATCCGGGGCTGCCGCAGCCCCCGGCACCGCACCGATCATCAGCGCACCTCCCAGGGCGAGCACCCCGCCGCCGAAAGCGCGGCGGCTCGGTCCACCCTGACCTCTCGTCATGTCCACCGTCATGCCCACCCTCTCCCACGGTCGACGCGAACGAAACGTCGACAGGCGGTGAGGGTGCCTCCCGGTGCCCTCCCCGTGCCCTTCGGGCAAAGAATCTGACGATGCATCAGAAAACCTCTTCCCTCCGGCGCGCCGCTGCGGCATCCTGCCGCCCATGAAGACGGAGCTGAGTCGCACACTGGGGATCGAGCACGCCATCTTCGGCTTCACGCCCTTCCCCGCGGTGGCCGCCGCACTCACCAGAGCCGGCGGATTCGGAGTCCTCGGCGCGGTCCGCTACACCGACCCCGACGAACTCGCCCGCGACCTCGACTGGATGCAGGAGCACACCGACGGCCTGCCCTACGGCCTCGACGTCGTGATGCCCGCGAAGAAGGTCGAGGGGGTGACCGAGGCCGAGGTCGAGGCGATGATTCCGGAGGAGCACCGGGCGTTCGTCCGGGCCACCCTCGCCAAGCACGGCGTGCCCGAACTCGCCGAGGGCGAGGCCTCCGGCTGGCGCATCACCGGCTGGATGGAGCAGGTCGCCCGCAACCAGCTCGACGTGGCCTTCGACTACCCGATCAAACTCCTGGCCAACGCCCTCGGCTCACCGCCCCCGGACGTCGTCGCCCGTGCCCACGACCACGGCGTCCTCGTCGCCGCCCTCGCCGGCAGCGCCAGGCACGCCCGCCACCACGCCGACGCCGGGATCGACATCGTCGTCGCCCAGGGATACGAGGCCGGCGGCCACACCGGCGAGATCGCCTCCATGGTCCTCACTCCCGAGGTCGTGGACGCCGTGTCCCCGCTGCCCGTGCTCGCCGCGGGCGGCATCGGCAGCGGGGAGCAGATCGCCGCCGGGCTCGCCCTCGGCGCCCAGGGCGTCTGGCTCGGCTCGATCTGGCTCACCACCACCGAGGCCGAACTGCACTCCCGCGCCCTCACCGCCAAGCTGCTCGCCGCCGGTTCCGGTGACACCGTCCGCTCCCGTGCCCTGACCGGCAAGCCCGCCCGGCAGCTCCGCACCGAGTGGACGGACGCCTGGGACGACCCGGCGGGACCGGGCCCGCTCCCCATGCCGCTCCAGGGACTTCTGGTCGCCGAGGCCGTCTCCCGCATCCAGCGGCACGAGGTCGAACCGCTTCTCGGCACCCCCGTGGGGCAGATCGTCGGCCGGATGAACTCCGAGCGCAGCGTCCGACAGGTCGTGGACGAGCTCACCCGCGGCTTCGAGAAGGCCGTCGACCGCATCAACCGCATCGCCGGACGGAGCGAGGCATGAGCCAGTCAGCCACAGCCGCAGGATTCTGGTCCCAGGCCGCCGCCGACCCCGGTCGTACGGTCCTGGTCGCACCCGACGGCGAGGAGTGGACCGCCGGCCGGCTGCACACCGAGGCCAACCGGCTCGTCCACGGGTTGCGCGCAGCCGGTCTCGAACGCGGCGACGCCTTCGCCGTCGTCCTCCCCAACGGCCCCGAGTTCTTCACCGCCCATCTGGCCGCCACCCAGGCCGGGTTCTATCTCGTCCCCGTCAACCACCACTTCGTCGGACCCGAGATCGCCTGGATCGTCGCCGACTCCGGCGCCAAGGTCCTCATCGCCCACGAACGCTTCGCCGAAGCGGTGACGCTCGCCGCCGACGAGGCCGGGCTCGCGGCCACCCACCGGTACGCCGTCGGTACGATCCCCGGCTTCCGCCCGTACGCCGAGCTGCTCGAAGACCAGGACGGGTCCGCGCCCGCCGAGCGGACCCTCGGCTGGGTCATGAACTACACCTCCGGCACCACCGGACGCCCCCGCGGCATCCGCCGCCCGCTCCCCGGAAAGCTCCCCGAGGAGACCCATCTCGGCGGCTTCCTCGGCATCTTCGGCATCCGGCCCGCCGACGGAAACGTCCACCTCGTCTGCTCGCCGCTCTACCACACGGCCGTGCTCCAGTTCGCCGCCGCCGCCCTGCACCTCGGGCACCCGCTGGTCCTGATGGACCGATGGGCGCCGGAGGAGATGCTCCGCCTGATCGACCGGTACGACTGCACCCACACCCACATGGTCCCCACCCAGTTCCACCGGCTGCTCTCGCTGCCCCAGGAGGTACGGGACCGGTACGACGTCTCCTCCATGCGCCACGCGATCCACGGCGCCGCACCCTGCCCCGAGCACGTCAAGCGGGCGATGATCGACTGGTGGGGGCGGTGCGTCGAGGAGTACTACGCGGCCAGCGAGGGCGGCGGCGCCTTCGCGACCGCCGAGGAGTGGCTGAAGAAGCCCGGAACGGTCGGCAGGGCCTGGCCCATCAGCGAACTCGCCGTCTTCGACGACGACGGGGTACGGCTGCCGCCCGGTGAACTCGGCACCGTCTACCTGAAGATGAACACCGGCGGCTTCCAGTACCACAAGGACGAGGCGAAGACCGCGAAGAACCGCATCGGCGACTTCTTCACCGTCGGGGACCTCGGGGTCCTCGACGAGGACGGCTATCTCTTCCTCCGCGACCGCAAGATCGACATGATCATCTCCGGCGGGGTCAACATCTACCCGGCCGAGATAGAGGCCGCCCTCCTCGCCCACCCCGCCGTCGCCGACGCAGCCGCCTTCGGCATCCCGCACGCCGACTGGGGCGAGGAGGTCAAGGCGGTCGTCGAGGCGGCCGAGGGCCACACACCGGGCGCCGCGCTCGCCGACGAGATCCTGACGCACTGCGCCGACCGCCTCGCGGGCTTCAAACGACCGAAGTCGGTCGACTTCGTCGAGACCATGCCCCGCGACCCCAACGGCAAGCTGTACAAGCGACGTCTCCGCGACCCGTACTGGGAGGGCCACGAGCGCCCGCTCTAGAGCTGTCCGGGCGCACCCGACCGCCGGTTCCGGCGCGGCCGCCTGCGGTCGAGCCGACCCGGACCCGCGGGTCGGCGTCCCCTCGGGGCCCGTCCATCGGACCAGGTCGGACAGGCCCTAGACTTCGTGCGCGAGGAGGTGGGACGACACCATGGCGGGCCGCGATCCCTTCGTACTGGACGACCCGGTGGGTGAGTCCCTCCGGGGCCGTCACGCGCACCTCGCCCGCCGCGTCGGCCTGGCCGCCACCTACCTCCCGGACGTCTCGACCTTCGCCGCCGTGTCCACCGACCCGGATCCGGCGAGGTGGGCCGACCTCACCGAACTCCTCGGCCGGGGCGAGTTCGCCGACATGTTCAGTTGCCCGGTGCTCCCGCCGTCGGACTGGGAGCCCGTCTTCGTCCTGGAAGGCCGCCAGATGATCCGGCCGGGCGACGGCACGTCCGACCCTCAGGGAGACGAGACGGACGACGGCGTGGTCGAACTGGGCGCGGACAGCGTGCCCGAGATGCTCGACCTCGTCGAACGCACCCGGCCCGGACCCTTCTGGGCCCGTACCCCCGAACTCGGCACCTACCTCGGCATCCGCGAGAAGGGCGCGCTGGTGGCCATGGCCGGCGAGCGCCTCCGGCCCCCGGGCTGGACCGAGATCAGCGCGGTCTGCACCGCGCCCGAGGCCCGCGGGCGGGGCCACGCCGCCCGCCTCGTCGGCGCGCTCGCCGCGCGCATCGAGGCGCGGGGCGAAGCGCCCTTCCTCCACGTCGCCGAGGCGAACGCCGGCGCGATCGCCCTCTACGAGAAGCTCGGCTTCGTGACCCGCAAGCACGTCACCTTCCGCGGCTTCCGCACGCCGTAGGATCCGCGTCCCGCCTCAGGGCAGGGGTGCCAGCAGCTCGTCCAGTTCGGCCGTGAAGAGCAGGGCCGGGTCGAGGTCCATGCCGGTGAAGTGGCCCGCGAGTTCCAGCGACAGGACGCCGTGCATGCGGGTCCAGAAGGTCAGGAACCGGTGGAGCGCCCCCGGCGGGGCGGGGTGGCCGGCGGCCCAGTTCCGATGGTCCTCCAGGTAGCTGCCGAAGGCGGTCGTGGCGCTCGCCCCGGGGAGTGACGCGACCGCGTCGAGCAGCGTCGTCATGATCGCGGAGGAGAGCGCGGTGGTGTCCGCCGGCGCGTGGTAGCCGGGTATGGGCGTGCCGTAGACGAGGAAGTACCGCTGAGGGTCCGTCAGGGCCCAGTCGCGCAGGGCATGTGCGAGTCCGGAGAGGTCGGCACCGGCGGCCGAGGCCGTGCGGAGCGTGTCGGCGAGGCTTTGGTAGGCCTCCCGGACGAGTTCGGTGATCAGGTCGTCGCGGCTGGCGAAGTAGCGGTAGAGCGCGGGTCCGCTCATGCCCATCTGCTTGGCGATCGCGTTGAGGGAGAGAGCGGAGGCTCCCGCCGTGGCGATCTGCTCCCAGGCGCGTTTCGTGATCTCCGCCCGCACCTGGGCCCGATAGCGCTCCCGTGGGGTGTTCGTGCCCGTCGCCGCGGCCATGGTCTGCCACCGTCCTCGTTCATTCGGCTACAACCTCAAGGGTTGGTGAGAAGTTATCACGGACCCGTTGACCCTTCACTGGATGGTGAGTTACAACTTCTAACGAAAGCGTGAGCCTCTATCAAAGAGTGGACGGTGCTCACGCCCCGACCGACAGAGGAGAACTCCATGTCCGGCACCCGCAGCACCGGCATCCGCGCCGCTCTTGTCACCGTCCCGGTCGTCCTCGGCCTCCTCGGCACCGCCGCCGCGCCCGCCGGGGCTGCCGCGTCCGTCGGCTCCCGCGCCGTGGGGCCCCACCCCGCGGCTTCCCTTACCTGCCGAGGTGAGGGCGTCGTCCCCGACGCCCTCGTCCGCCACCGGACCGAGATCGTGATCAACGCCCCGCTGCGCACCATCTGGAAGCTGCAGACCGACGTGGAGCGCTGGCCGTCCTGGCAGGCCCCCGTCGAGTCCGTGGAGCGTCTCGGTCACGGCCCTCTCCGCAGGGGTTCGGCTTTCCGGTGGACGATGCCGATCCCGCCCATCCCCTCGATTCCAGCCACCAGCCTGGAGATCACCTCGACCGTCCGGCAGATCGAGCACCATGCGTGCATCCGCTGGACCGGCCCCGCGGTCGGCGAAGGGCTGCGCATCGACGGCGTCCACGTCTGGAACTTCACCGAGGTCGGGGGAGGTGTACGGGTCAGCACCGAGGAGACCCACACCGGCCCCCAGGTCGAGGCGGACGTTCCCACCGCGAACGGGCTTCTCCGCGAGGGCCTCGAAGCGTGGCTGCGGGACCTGAAGGCCGCCGCCGAAGCCCCTGCCCGCGGCCTGCCGCGCTGACCCGTGGCCGGGGCGCACCCTGCCCCCGGGGCAGGCGGTGCTACGTGCCCGGCACGACGCGGGTGCGAGTGAGTGCCGGGAGCAACTGCGCCTCCTCGTATGTGAAGTGTTCCTCCAGGCGGGTCGCCAGTCGGTCCACCTCCGCGCGGAGGGTCGCCGGTGAGGCCCCCGAGGTGAGCAGTGCCTCCAGTTCCTCCACCGTGCGGGCGACCGCCTTGTGCTCCTCGCGCATCCGGGCCAGGGAGTCGGACAGTTCGGGGAACTGTCGCTCCAGGAGGTCGAAGACGCTGTCCTCGTTGTGGTGGTGGGCGTGCAGCGCGCCGCAGAACGTCAGGCAGTGGCGGGCGAGCTGCCGCCCGAGCTCGGGGGCGTCCGCCGCCGCTCCCACCGCCTCGTCCGGTGTCGTGGAGTCGAGGCCCTCGCGTAACGCGGCGAGCTCGGCGCGGAGTTCGGCGTGGACCTTCACCAGGTGGTCGGCGATCGCGTGGTGTCGCGCCGGGTCCGTGAGGTCCACGCGGTGCAGGGCGACGACGGGGATGGTCCTGTCCGTGCCCGCCTGGTAGGCGGCGAACCCCGGATCGCGGGTGGCCTGTTCTGCGTACAGCCGGTCCCGTTCCTCGCCCTCCGTCACCACCGCCGTCGCCGCGAAGCGTTCGACCGTGCCCTCCGGGGTGCCGAGCTCGACGGTCACGTGCGGGTCGGCGCGGAGGTTGTGGAACCAGGCGGGGTGCTTCGGTCCGCCGGCGTTCGACGCGTAGACGAGCAGCCGGGCCCCGTCGCGTACGAACACGGCGGGGTTGGTGTGCGGGCGGCCGCTGCGGGCGCCCGTCGTGGTGAGGAGGAGCAGGGCCGCCCCCTCGAACATCCCGCCCACGCGACCGCCGTTGGCGCGGAACTCCTCGATGACCTGTCGGTTGAAATCGGACATGGGGGTGCCTTCCGGTAGCATCGATCCCGACGGATCTATTTGCTTTGAAAGCAAAGCTAAAAGGGAGGGTGCAGGGTGTCAACCGCACACGAGGGGGACGAGACCGCCGACGGGCCGGAACTGGACGAGGCCGTGCGGACGTTGTTGCTGCTCATGCCCCGGATGGTCTCGCGGGCGAAGCGCATCAGGATTCCCGACGAACTGCAGTCGTTCACGCTCGCGCCCCGCCATCTCTCCCTGCTCGCCTACCTCCTGTTCGACGGGTCGCTGAGCGTCAACGAGCTCGCCACCCGGCTGGAGGTCGCCCCCACGACCGTGAGCCTGATGGTGGGGGACCTGGCGAAGAAGGGCGTACTGGAACGGGTGGAGGACCCCGCCGACCGCAGGCGCAAGATCGTGTCCATCGCGCCCGCGCACAGCGCCGCCATCGACGGCTGGCTCGGCCGCAGCGCCGACGCCTGGCGCACGGCCCTCGCCCCGCTCGACGCGGCGCAGCGGCGGATGTTCCTGGAGACCCTCACCGCGTACGAGCGCGGCCTCAGCGACCCCCTGGATTGACCGAACCGGGCGAAAGCCCCCTTTGTGGCAGGATGCGGATCATGAGTTCGAGCACGGCGTCATTGACACGGCAGTGGACCACCTGGGGGCCGGTGGTGGCGGCGCTTGCGCTTGTCGCGGCCTGGGGGCGCGACCTGCCGGGCTTCGCCGTCGGATTCATCGCGCTCTGCCTGATCGCGGCCGTCCTCGCCGCGGTCCACCACGCCGAAGTGATCGCCCATCGGGTGGGCGAGCCCTACGGTTCGCTCGTCCTCGCCGTGGCCGTCACCGTCATCGAGGTCGGACTCATCGTCTCGCTGATGGTGGGAGGCGGTGAGAAGACCTCGACCTACGCACGGGACACCGTCTTCGCCGCCGTCATGATCACCTGCAACGGCATCGTCGGTCTCTCCCTCCTCGTCGGCGCGCTCCGCAACCGCGTCGCGGTCTTCAACGCCGAGGGTTCCGGCGGCGCGCTCGCCACCGTCTGCACCCTGGCCACGATGACGCTGGTCCTGCCGACCTTCACCACCAGCCATCCGGGCCCCGAGTTCTCCGGCGTCCAGCTCGCCTTCGCCGCTGTCGCCTCCATCTGCCTGTACGGCGTGTTCGTCGGCGTCCAGACCGTGCGGCACCGGGACTACTTCCTGCCCGTGCCGCGCCCCGGCCACGACTCGGAGGACGAGCACGCCGACCCGCCGACCAGGCGCGATGCCTGGACCAGCCTCGGCCTCCTCGTCGTCGCCCTCGTCGCCGTCGTCGGCAACGCCAAGCTCATCTCGCCGACCATCGAGGACGGCGTCCAGTCGGCGGGCCTGCCCAAGGCGGTCGTCGGCGTCGTCATCGCCCTGATGGTGCTGCTGCCCGAGACCCTCGCCGCCGTCCGCGCGGCCCGCCGGGACCGCGTCCAGACCAGCCTCAACCTCGCGTACGGCTCCGCGATCGCCAGCATCGGCCTGACGATTCCGGCGATCGCGCTCGCCTCGATCTGGCTGTCCGGGCCCCTGGTCCTGGGCCTTGGCCCGCTCCACATGGTCCTGCTCGTCCTCACCGGTGTGGTGAGCGCCCTGACCGTGGTGCCCGGGCGGGCCACGCTCCTCCAGGGCGGCGTCCATCTCGCGATCTTCGCCGCCTTCGTGTTCCTGTCGTTCAGTCCCTGACGCGCCCCGCGCCGGGCTGGGCGGAACCGTTCAGCCCCTGACGACCACCACCCGCAGCGCCGGCGAGCGCAGGATGTCCTTCTCGCAGAACCGGGAGGTCACCCAGCGCTCGCCCGCGTACAGCCGGGTCTGGTCGCTGTAGTGCGGCGACGCCGGGTTCGAGGACTGCGCGTACGAGAGCAGGGTGCGGGCCACCGGGCACCGGCTGCCGTCCCAGCCCACCGCCTGCACATGACTGGTTCCGGTGGTGACCTCCGTGTAGCCGCCGCCCGGCGCGTTCCACACCGACTCGGTCTTGTTCCAGATGCCCAGCGACTCGGTGCCGCCGCTCACCGGGATCCGCGTCCCGTTCCGTACGACGAACTGGTGCGCGCCGAGCGGTGCGTCCAGCGGGATGCCCGCCGTCCGCAGCTCCGCCACCGCATCCACCAGGGCCTTCGCGAAACCGGGCGCCGCCGTGTTGAGGGTGTTCGGGGTGCGGACCGGGTCGGCCGGCGAGAACGGGACCGTCCACTGCTGGGCCGGCGGCGTCGCGGCCGTGAACCTCCGCCAGAAGCGGTCGAAGAGCAGCGCGCCCCGGCTGTCCGTGTTCACCGTGCGGTCCCAGGCGCCGATCACCCGGCAGGCCTCGGTATCGCCCGGCAGCGCGGCCTCGCAGGCCCGCGCCGCATCGGAGGCCGCCAGGTCACCGGCCGGGGCCCGGTTGGCGAACTGCTGCCGCTGGAGGTCGGCCACCGTCAGATCGCCCCGCGCCGCCATCGCCGCCACGTCCTCGACGCCGCCCCGGGTACGCAGCGAGCGCGGGGTCGCGATCGACCCGAAGACCCGCTCGTAACCGGTCAACGGCCGGTCGGCGTTGGTCAGCCAGGCACTGTCGTTGGAGTTCTCCACGTACGGGGTGTCCCGCAGCACCGGCATCCGCGCCGGCCCGAAGACCCCCGGCTGCACCGCGTCCGGGTCGGAGCCGAGCGCGCAGTCCGACCGCGAGCCGTCGAGCACCGCGACACCGGAGGACGGGTAGGTGGCCCGGCCGAGCGGTGTGGAGCAGCGCGCGACGAGCTCGTCCGTGATCCGGGGGAGCACCTGGGACTGCGTGAAGAGGGAGTGCCCCGCCGAGTCCGCCGCGATCGTGTTGACCCAGGGCAGCCCCTGCGTACGCCGCAGGGCGTCGGCCACGTCCTGGACGGAGCGGGCCTTGCCGAAGCCGAGCGCGGTGTCGGAGCCGCGCAGATTGGCCACGTTGGGATCGTTGAGGGCGTACGCCGTGGTCGTGGTCCACGGCAGCGGAAGCTGGTTGCCGAGGGCGCCGACGACCGGGCCGTACCGGGTCCACCACTGGGTGCGGGTCACGGGCGCGCCGTCCTTGACGGGCACGGTCACCTGACGCGGGGTCATCCGCTCCGACCGGCCGTCCACCACGTATGAGGTCGGGTCGCCCGGGGCGAGCGTCAGCTGGTGCAGGTTGAGCGGGACGCCGGTGGCGACGGTGTGGCTCCAGGCCACCTTGTCGTTGAAGCCGATGTTGACGACGGTCGTGCCGAGGAGCGAGGCGCCCGAGACGTTCAGCTCGCCGGGGATGGTCTGCTGCGACTGCCAGAAGCGGCGGCCGCCCTGCCAGGGGTAGTGGGGATTGCCGAGCAGCAGCCCGCGCCCGTTCGCCGTGGTGGCGCCCGAGAAGGCGACGGCGTTGGAACCCATGGTGGCGTTCTCGGCGGCGAACAACTCCCGGGCGGCCTCGGCGGCCCGTTCGGGCTCGGGCACCTGTCCGGTGGTCGTGCCGGGCGGCGCGGCGGCCGGCGGCCGGGCGGCGGTGATGCCGTCGACGGCGCGGCCCTCTCCGCCGAGCACCGAGACGGCGTAGCCGCGCCGTGCCACATCGAGGGCGGTCACCGGGCGGACCCACTCGGCCTGTGCGCAGGCGGGATCCGTGACGCGGTTCTTCCGCAGCCAGGCGTTGTATCCGGCAGCCCAGCCGCGCATCAGTTCCTTGAGGTCACGGCTGGGACCGGCGGGCGCCGGCGTCCTGAGCAGCGCCTCGACGGTTCCGGCGTCCCTCACCCCGCGGAAGTAGAGGTCACTGGAGAGGTTCGTGGCGGCGGAGGAGAGCGAGCCGTCCGTGGCGGCTTCCGGGCCGAAGTACCGGGAGCGCTCGCCGTTCACGGTCAGGAATCCGTCCGCGAGCGTGCAGACCTGGTCGGCGGCCTGGGCCCAGCCCGTCCCGAAGCCGAGGTTCGCGTAGTCCTTGGCCACGATGTGCGGGATGCCGTACTCGGTGTACCGGATGACGGCCGAGAGGCCCCGGTCGGACGGGTGGTGGCTCCGGCCCCCGGAGTCGGCGACCGCGGCGCCGGGCAGCGTGGCGGTGACGACGGCGAGGGCGGCTCCGGTGAGCGCCAGGTGTGTGAGCCGCGTTCGGAGCGGACCGGCACGGAACGGACCGGTGCCGAGTCGGCCGGTGCGGAAAGGGCCGGTGCGGAACGGGCGGGTGCGGAGGTGCAAGGTGCCTCCCGACGGAAGGATGTGCACTGTGGGTCGGACCATGCACGCAGCCGCGCGCCCGCTTGTCAACATCCCGTTCGGTATCCGAGGTCCGGGCATGTGCGGCGCACCGCACGGTACTTGACCTTCCGCCGGGTACGCGCCGAGGATCACCGCATGGATCGACTCCTCAGCCGCGCCGTCGACGGTGTCCTGCGCATGAGCGCCCAGCGCGTCCCCGACCGCATCGCCCTCCGCTACGCGGAACGGACCTGGACGTACGCCGAGCTGGACGCGGCCGTCTCCACCGCGGCGGCCGTCCTGCGCGAACCGCACCACCTCGGCCTGCCCGAGGCCGCCCGGGTCGCGACGTACGCGCACAACTCGGACGCCTACCTCATCGCGTTCCTCGCCTGCTCCCGGGCGGGCCTGATCCACGTGCCGGTCAACCACCATCTGACCGGCGAGGACCTCACGTACCTCCTGGAGCAGTCGGACACCTCCCTCGTCCTCGCCGACCCCGCCCTCGCGGAGCGCGTACCGGACGGCTTCGCGGTCAAGGCGCTGCGGGACGCGCCCGGTTCACTCCTCGACGCGCTCGCCACGCCGGAGACGTACGACACCGACCGCGACGCCCGGGAGTTCGTCCAGCTCCTCTACACCTCCGGCACGACAGCCCTCCCCAAGGGCGCGATGATGACCCACCGCGCCCTGGTCCACGAGTACGCCAGCGCGATCGAGGCCCTCGACCTGCACGAGGACGACCGGCCGGTGCACGCGCTGCCGCTCTACCACTCGGCCCAGATGCACGTCTTCCTGCTGCCCTACCTTGCCGTCGGCGCCGAGAACACGATCGTCGACGGACCTGATCCGGCCGTCCTCTTCGACCTGGTCGAGGCGGGCCGGGCCGACAGCCTCTTCGCGCCGCCGACCGTCTGGATCGGCCTCGCCAACCACCCGGACTTCGCGAGCCGCGACCTCTCGGCCCTCCGCAAGGCCTACTACGGGGCGTCGATCATGCCCGTGCCGGTCCTGGAGCGGCTGCGCGCCCGGCTGCCGGGACTGCGCTTCTACAACTGCTTCGGCCAGTCGGAGATCGGCCCGCTCGCCACCGTCCTCGGCCCCGACGAGCACGAGGGCCGGATGGACTCCTGCGGCCGGCCCGTCCGCCACGTCGAGGCCCGGGTCGTCGACGAGGACGGCAAGGACGTCCCCGACGGCACCCCCGGCGAGATCGTCTACCGCTCGCCGCAGCTGTGCGACGGGTACTGGCGCAAGCCCGAGGAGACCGAGGCGGCCTTCAAGGGCGGCTGGTTCCACTCGGGCGACCTCGCCGTCCGCGACGCCGAGGGCTATCTCACGATCGTCGACCGGGTGAAGGACGTCATCAACTCCGGGGGAGTGCTCGTCGCCTCCCGCCAGGTCGAGGACGCGCTCTACACCCACCCCGGCGTCGCCGAGGTCGCCGTGATCGGCCTCCCCGACGCGCGCTGGATCGAGGCCGTCACAGCGGTGGTCGTCCCGCGCGGCGAGGTCACCGAGACCGAACTCCTCGCCCACGCCCGGGAGAAACTGGCCCACTTCAAGGCCCCGAAGCGCATCCACTTCACCCCGGAGCTGCCCCGCAACGCGAGCGGCAAGATCCTGAAGCGAGAGCTGCGGGACCGGTACGCGGGAGCCTGAGACGCGTCCCCTCTTCGGGCTGCGGGTCACCGACGACGAACCGGCCGAGGCACAAGCCCGCCGGTTCATCGACCTGATCACGTCCGACGACCCCCGCACCACCGCCGAACGGCTCTGAGGACGGGGCCTCTCATCCCTGGTCGGTCTTCCGCATGTCCACGATCCGCTTGATCTTGCCCACCGAGCGCTCCAGGGTCTCGGGGTCGACCACCTCCACGCCGACCGAGACGCCGATCCCGTCCTTCACCGCCGCCGCGATCGACCGGGCCGCCTCCGCGCGCTGCTCGCCCGTCGCGCCCGCACGGGCCTCGGCCCGTACGGTCAGGGCGTCGAGCCGTCCCTCACGGGTCAGACGCAGCTGGAAGTGCGGGGCCACGGCCGGGGTCCGCAGGACGATCTCCTCGATCTGCGTGGGGAACAGGTTCACCCCGCGCAGGATGATCATGTCGTCGCTGCGCCCGGTGACCTTCTCCATCCGCCGGAACACCCGAGCCGTCCCCGGCAGCAGACGGGTCAGGTCGCGCGTCCGGTAGCGGACGATCGGCATGGCCTCCTTGGTGAGCGAGGTGAAGACCAGCTCCCCCTCCTCCCCGTCGGGCAGCACCTCGCCCGTGAAGGGGTCCACGATCTCCGGGTAGAAGTGGTCCTCCCAGATGTGCAGGCCGTCCTTGGTCTCCACGCACTCCTGCGCCACGCCGGGGCCGATCACCTCCGACAGGCCGTATATGTCGACCGCGTCGATCGCGAACGCCTCCTCGATCTCCTTCCGCATGGCCTCCGTCCACGGCTCGGCGCCGAACACGCCCACCTTCAGGGAGGTCGAGCGCGGGTCCACGCCCTGCCGCTCGAACTCGTCGAGCAGCGTGAGCATGTACGAGGGGGTCACCATGATGATCTCGGGGCGGAAGTCCTGGATGAGCTGCACCTGCCGGGCCGTCATACCGCCCGAGGCGGGGATCACCGTGCACCCGAGGCGCTCCGCGCCGTAGTGGGCGCCGAGTCCGCCGGTGAACAGGCCGTATCCGTACGCCACATGCACCTTGTGGCCCGGGCGGGCCCCGGCGGCGCGCAGCGACCGGGCGACCACGTCGGCCCACATGTCGAGGTCGCCGTCCGTGTAGCCGACGACGGTCGGCCGGCCGGTGGTGCCGCTGGAGGCGTGGATGCGCCGGATCCTCGACTGGTCGACGGCGAACATGCCGAAGGGGTAGTGGTCCCGCAGGTCCGTCTTGGCGGTGAAGGGGAAGCGGGCCAGGTCCGCGAGCGCACGGCAGTCGTCCGGGGTCACCCCGGCCGCGTCGAAGGAGCGCCGGTAGAAGTCCACGTTCTCGTACGCGTGGCGCAGGCTCGCGCGCAGGCGCTCCAGCTGGAGCGCCGCCAGCTCCTCACGTCCGAGCCGTTCGCCGCTGTCCAGCAGTTCCGTCATCGCGCCACTCCTCCACGGTCCCGGTCGTGAAACGGACTACCGATCATTCGGTAGATCCGCTCCGGGTCAGTAAAACCGGAGGTACCCGGGGGTTGGCAAGGGGGCGGAGGTTCTTCTTCCCGCCCGTACGGCGGAGCGCGCGCGGCGCGCGCGGGCGGTCGCCGCCACCCGCGCGCATCGGCCCGCCCGCGCCGCAGGCAAGGGGCGGGGGCGGCTGTGCGTTACATCTGGATGCGGAGAGTGACCGGTCCGGCCCACGCCACGCCTCCCGAGCCTCCGAGCCCCCGAGCCCCTTCGAGAACCCCCGAGAATCCAAGGAACGGAGTCACCCATGTCGGTCGACACAGAGCCGACGGCCTCCCCGGCCCCCGTCCCCGCCGTCGAGATCCGCCAGGTCCAGCTCAGCCTCAGCACCGCCGCCGCTCGCAACCTCGCCACCACCACCAAGTCCGAGCCCCAGATGCAGGGCATCAGCTCCCGCTGGCTGCTCCGCACCCTTCCCTGGGTCCATACGCCCGGCGGCGCCTACCGGGTCAACCGCCGCCTCTCGTACGTCGTCGGCGACGGCCGCGTCACCTTCGTCAAGAGCGGCTCCAGGGTCGAGGTCATCCCCGCCGAACTGGCCGAACTGCCCCTCCTGCGCGGCTTCGACGACCCCACCGCGCTCAGTGCGCTCGCCGAGCGCTTCGTCCAGAAGGAGTACGAGCCCGGCCAGGTCGTCGTGCACGCCGGCCAAGCGGCCGACCACGTCCATCTGATCGCCCACGGCAAGATCGAGAAGATCGGCACCGGCCAGTACGGCGACGAGACCCTCCTCGGGCGGCTCGGCGACGGCGATGCCTTCGGCGGCCAGGTGCTCGACGGGGACGGCCGGTGGGAGTTCACGGCCAAGGCCGTCACCGCGTGCACCCTGCTCGTCCTGCCCCGTGCCGCGTACCGGGCCGTGTCGGAGCAGTACGAGAACCTCCGCGACCACGTCCGCGGCCTCAGCCCCAACGGACACCACCCCTCCACCAACAAGGCGGGCGAGGCGGCGATCGAACTCAGCGCCGGCCACGTCGGCGAGGCCGTGCTGCCCGGCGCCTACGCGGACTACGAACTCAAGCCGCGCGAGTACGAGCTCAGCGTCGCCCAGACCGTCCTCAAGGTCCACACCCGCGTCGCCGACCTCTACAACCAGCCGATGAACCAGACGGAGCAGCAGCTGCGCCTGACCGTCCAGGAACTCCGGGAGCGGCAGGAGTACGAACTCGTCAACAACCCCGAGTTCGGGCTGCTGCACAACACCGACTACGACCAGCGCATCCAGACCCACTCCGGCCCGCCCACGCCGGACGACCTCGACGACCTGCTGAGCATGCGGCGCGGCACCGAGTACCTCTTCGCCCACCCCCGTGCCATCGCCGCCTTCGGCAAGGAGTGCAACAAGCGCGGCCTGCTGCTCGGCACCGTGGACCTCGGCGGGCACCACATCCCGGCCTGGCGCGGGGTCCCCCTGCTGCCGTGCGGCAAGATCCCCGTCAGCGACCGGCAGAGCTCCTCGATCATCGCGGTCCGCACCGGCGAGGACAACGAAGGCGTCATCGGCCTCCACCAGACCGGCCTGCCCGACGAGATCGAGCCCGGTCTCAACTGCCGCTTCATGGGCATCGACGAGAAGGCGATCATCTCCTACCTCGTCACCGCCTACTACTCGGCCGCGATCCTCGTACCCGACGCGGTCGGCATCCTGGAGAACGTCGAGGTGCGCCCCCGCGCCTGACGACGAGGCGCGCCTCCGTCCCGTGGTGGCGAGGCGCCGAAGGGGCGCGGGCGGGCGGCCCGGTAATCCCGTTGCCGGGCGCCGGGCAGGGTGCTGGAGTGGCCCGCATGGAAGAACCCCAGCACCTCCGTGACCTGTACGACCGTCAGCTGCGCCGCGAGGCGCGCCCCGACGGACCCGGCTGCCGGATCGACCGCGTCGGCGACGTCGTCCGCCAGACCGGACCCGCGCACGCCTGGAACGGCGTCCTCTGGTCCGGTCTCGACGCCGCGGGCGCCGACCGCGCCATCGCCGGGCAGCTCGACCACTACCGCGCCGAAGGCCTGTCCTTCGAGTGGAAGCTGTACGCCCACGACACCCCCGCCGACCTCGGCGACCGGCTCCTCGCCGCGGGCTTCACCGCCGAGGACCCCGAGACCCTGATGGCCGCCGAGGCCGCCGCGCTGCCCCACGACGTCCCGCTGCCCGCAGGAGTCGAACTCCGCGCCGTCACCGACGAGGCAGGGGTACGCCAGGTGGTGGAGGTCCACGAGCGCGCCTTCGGCACCGACAGCGGCCACATCGGACGCCAGCTCCTGGACCGGCTCGCGGCCGACCCCGACACCGTCACCGCCGTCGTGGCCCTCGCCGACGGCGAACCGGTCAGCGCGGCCCGGCTCGAACTCTGCCCCGGCACCGACTTCGCCGGCCTCTGGGGCGGCGGCACCGTGGAGGCCTGGCGCGGCCGGGGCCTCTACCGCGCCCTCGTCGCCCACCGCGCGCGTATCGCGGCCGAACGCGGCCACCGCTACGTCCAGGTCGACGCGGCGGACACGAGCCGTCCCATCCTCCAACGCCTCGGATTTCTCACCCTCTCCACCACGACCCCCTACACGTACGGCAGTTAGGCCGCATATCGCGTAGCCGGGCGTCCGGGAGGACCGGCCGGGTGTCCGGAAACGGTAGGGTGCCGTCCGGCAATTGTGGTCTGCGTGGGGAGACACGAGTTCATGAGTGGTCAGCAGTCGGGTCGAGGGGGTGCGGGTGAGATCTTCCAGGCGCTCGCGGCGGACGATCCCACCACGGTCGCGGGATATCGGCTCGCCGCCAGGCTGGGTGCCGGCGGTATGGGCAAGGTGTATCTGTCGTACACCCCCGGTGGCCGGCCCGTCGCCATCAAGCTGATCCGCCCCGAATTCGGCGAGGACGCGGAGTTCCGCCGCCGGTTCGCCCAGGAGGTGCGCTCCGCGCAGCGCGTCCAGGGCCTCTTCACCGCGCCCGTGATCGACGCCGACCCCGAGGGCGCACAGCCCTGGCTGGCCACCGCCTACGTCCCGGGCCCCTCGCTCGCCGACGCGGTCGTCGCCCACGGAGCGCTGCCCGTCGAGACGGTGCTGCTGCTGGTCGCCGGCATGGCCGAGGCCCTGCACGTCATCCACGGCGCCGGGATCGTGCACCGCGACCTCAAGCCGTCCAACGTCCTCCTCGCCGCCGACGGGCCCCGCGTCATCGACTTCGGCATCGCCCACGCGGCCGACGCGACCTCTCTCACCGGCAGCGGCGTCACGATCGGCACACCGTCGTTCATGGCGCCCGAGCAGGCCGCCGGGCGCAAGGTCACCCCGGCCACCGACATCTTCGCGCTCGGGCAGGTCGCGGCGTACGCCTCGACCGGCGTCCCGGCCTTCGGCGAGGGAACCTCGCACGGCGTCCTCTACCGGATCGTGCACGAGGAGCCGGACCTCGGCGCGGTGCCGGAGCGACTGAACGAGCTCGTCACCCGCTGCCTCGCGAAGGACCCCGAGGCGCGGCCGACGCTCGCCGAGATCATTCGGCTCTGCCAGGCGGCGAACGCGTCGACGGTGCTCCGTCGGCCCGAGGACTGGCTGCCGGCACCGGTCTCCGCCGACATCACGGCCCGCGCGGCCGCTCCGGCGCCCGTCCAGACGCCGCCGCCCCCGCCGACCGCGCCCACGGGCGGCTATCCGCCCACCGCTCCGGCCGGGCCCGCGCCCGCCGCGGCCTACTCGCCGACCGCTCCGTCCACCCCGGCGCCGCCGGCCGCCCCGCCCGGCGCGTACGGGCCGCCCGTCGGGCACCAGGCCACGCCGCCGCCCGGGCCGTACAGCACGCCCCCGCCGCACGCGGCACCGACCCATGCCGCACCGCAGCACACGGCACCGACCCACGCGGCGCCGCAGCACACGACCCCGACCCACGCCGCGCCCGGCCACACCTACGCGCCGCAGCAGGGGCCCTTCCCGCCGTCGTACCCGCACCCGGGAGCCCCGGGAGGGCCGATGTCCACGCCGCCCGGCGCGCGGCGCGGCTCGGCCAAGAAGGGGCTGTTCGTCGCCGTGGCAGCCGTGCTCGCCTTCGGTGTCGTGGGCGGTGTCACCGCCTACACGCTCCTGAAGGACAAGGACCGGACGAACGCTTCGGACAACGACAAGCCGAGCGGCACGGGGGGCCCGACGGCTTCGGGTACCACCGGGACCGGCGGCACCGGTAGCACCAGCGGCACGACCGGCACGCCCAGTGCGAAGCCCCCGACCGCGCCCGCCGCGAAGCCCGCCGACTTCACGAACATCAACCTCACCGCCGGATACCACCTGACCCTCGGGGACGAGGTCGTACGGCCCCAGGACGGCGAGGACGGCGGGTACGAACTCTCCTACGACACCGGCGGGTACTTCGACGCCGAGAGCAGCGGCGGCAACCTGGTGCTCCTCGACCCCGGGCAGGTGGGCTCCCTCGACGTGTGCCGCGCGGAGACCCGGTTCACCCAGAACGTGTACGTGAGCAAGCTGTCCCAGGGCCGCCAGCTGTGCGTCACGACGGGGAGCGGCCACATGGGCCTCGTCACCGTCAAGGGCATCTCCCCGGAGGACTCGCCCAGCACCTACGTGACCATCGACGTGACCGTCTGGCGGAACGCCGCCCCGTCGTCGTAGGCCGGACGCGGCCCAGGTCAGGACGCCCAGTGCGCGGGGCGCTCGAAACCCTCCGGAAGGCGGGTCTCGGCGTTCCCGCGCGCCGCGTTCAGCTGGGGCTGCGTCAGGAAGAGGGCGCCCGTCAGGTCCGCGCCCGAGAGATCGGCGTCCCGCAGGTCCGCGCCGATCAGATCCGTGAGCGACAGATCGGCCCCCGTCAGATCGGCGGCGATCAGCAGCGCCCCGCGCAGGTCGGTGCCCCGCAGCTTCGCCCCGCGCAGCCGCTTGCCGAGCAGGTCCGCCCCCCGCCGGCTCTTCGGCTTGCCGCCGGCCGTGGCGCGGACCAACTCGCTCGTCCGCAGGAGCAGCTGGTTCACCTCGGCGCGCACGTCCGGCACCCGCAGCTTCTCCAGGTCGTCCGCCGAGCCTCCGGTGAGCTTCTCGACGCGGGCGAGCGCGGTCCGCAGCTCGGCGTGGACGGGGCGGGCCGCCGGGCGGCCCAGCGCCTCCGTGAGGTAGCGCAGCAGCTCGTGGAGCTGGCGCATCACGTAGAACACGTCGTACATCTGGCTCGCGGTCTCCGGCGCCTCGCGCCAGGACACGCCGCCGAAGGTCACCTGGGAGACCTGCTGGCCGGCGCCGAAGCAGTCGTACACCGTGCAGCCCTGGAATCCGCTCGGTCGCAGCCGGGTGTGGATGCCGCAGCGGAAGTCCTCCTGGAGGTTCCGGCAGGGCTCACCGGGCGCCTTGTTCACGGCGAAGTCGGCGGACTTCGCGAAAGGCAGCGCCACACAGCACAGACCGAAGCAGTTGGCGCAGTCGCCGCGCAGTGCGGATTCCCGGGTCTCGGCCACGGTGGAACGGTTCCTTCGCTGATCGGGGACGGTCCGGCCACCGTATCGCGCTCTCGGTGAAACCCGTTGCGAAGATCGCCCGGGGTCCGTGAGGATCGACGTCATGCCCAAGATCATTTCGTACGACGGGACCGAACTCGCCTACCGGATCGTGGGGGAGGGCGAGCCGCTGGTCTGCCTGGCGGGCGGACCGATGCGGGACGCCGTCTATCTCGGCGACCTGGGAGGGCTCGCCGCCCACCGCGCCCTGGTCCTCCTCGATCCCCGAGGCACCGGGGCGAGCGCCGAGCCGGCCGACCCCGGCACGTACCGCTGCGACCGGCAGGTCGGCGACGTCGAGGCGCTCCGCGTCCACCTCGGTCTGGAGCGCATCGACCTCCTCGGTCACTCGGCCTCCGGGAACCTGGCCACCCTGTACGCCGCCGCCCACCCCGAACGGATCCGCTCCCTCGTCCTCGTCACCTCCATGGGCCGCGCGGTCGGCGTCGACACCACCGACGAGGAGTGGGACAAGGCCGTCGAGGTCTTCGCCGACCAGCCCTGGTACGCGGAGGCGAGGGCCGCACTCGACACGATCGGCCCGGACACCCCGCTGGCGCGCGTCAATGAGATCGCGGCCCCCTTCGCCTACGGCCGCTGGGACGCGGCCGCGCAGGAACACGCGGCGGGCGCGGAACGGCAGATCCACTGGGAGGCCGCCGTCGCCTACCACGGCGAGGGCGCCTACGACCCGGAGGCGATCCGCCGCGCGCTCACCGCGCTCACCGCGCCGGTCCTGATCCTGGCGGGGGAGTACGACGCGAATCCCACCCCGGCCAAGGCGGCCGAGGCGGCCGCCCACTTCCCCCACGCCGAACTCGTCGTGCTGCCGGGCGCCGGACACTTCCCCTGGGTGGACGACGCGGAGGCGTTCGTCCACCCGATCGCCGCCTTCCTCGACCCGGAGGTGCGTACGGTCACGGTGGACGGCGTACGCCTCGCCTACCGGGTACAGGGCGCCGAGGACGCCCCGCCCGTCGTCCTGGTCCACGGGCGCACCGAGAACAGCACGACCTGGACGCGGATCGCGACGGAACTCGCCGCCGACCACCGGGTGTACGCGGTCGACCTACGCGGCCACGGACTCAGCGACCGGCCGGGTCGCTACGGCTTCGACGTCTTCCGAGACGAACTCGGCGGCTTCATCGAGGCCCTCGGCCTCACCGGCGCCACGGTCGTCGCCCACTCGATGGGCGCCGGTGCCGCGTATCTGCTCGCTCAGCGGAAGCCGGAGCTCATCGGCAGGCTCGTCCTGGAGGAGCCGCCGGTCTTCTTCCCGCTCGACCCGCCGCGCCCGTGGGTCGCACGTCCCGAGGGCCCCCTCGGCTTCGACTGGGAGATCGTCCTGGCCACGAACGCCCAGCTGAACGCGCCCGATTCCGCTTGGCGCGAGGAGCTCCCCGCGATCACGGCCCCCACCCTCGTCGTCGCGGGCGGCCCGGCCAGCCACATCTCCCAGGACCAGCTGCCCTGGCTGGCCGACCGCATCCCCGACGCCCGCCTCGTGACGATCGAGTCGGGACACCTCGTCCACACGGACCGGCCGACGGAGTTCCTGGCCGCACTGCGGGAGTTCGGACTCCGGTGAGGTGAGGTGAGGTGAGGTGAGGTGAGGGCGGGCCGTGACCTGCTCGGCGGGCGGATCCGGCGCCGCGTCCTTGGGCCGATCGGCCCAGGTGCGGCGCGCCTCGGCCGTACGGGCGGATGCCGGTGGAAGATCGGACCTCCGCCCACGACGACATCGCCTCGGCGCGACGAGACAGGAGCCAGGTGTGCCCACTCGCCTCAATCCCTACCTCAGCTTCTCCGGTGAAGCGAAGCAGGCCATGGAGTTCTACAAGCAGGTCCTCGGTGGCAGCCTCGCCCTCAACACGTACGGCGACTCCGGCGCCGGGGCGCCCCCCGGATACGCCGACAAGATCATGCACGGCATGCTGGAGACGCCCAGCGGATTCACTCTGATGGGCTCCGACACCCCGCCCGGCATGGAGCACACGCCGGGGAACAACTTCGCGGTGAGCCTGAGCGGCGACGACGCGGCCGAACTGCGCGGCTACTGGGAGAAGCTGTCCGACGGCAGCACCGTGTCCGTCCCGCTGGACAAGCAGATGTGGGGCGATGTGTTCGGCATGTGCACGGACAAGTTCGGGATCACGTGGATGGTCAACATCACCGAGCAGCGCTGATCCGGATCCGGTACGGAGCGGGAGCGCCGAGCGGCGTCCGCCCACGGTGAACGCCCCGTCCTCATCAGGACGGGGCGTTCACCGTGCCACGCCTCAGGCGCGATCCTCGGCGCTCGCGTCCGCCTCCACCGCCACCGTGCGGGCCCAGCGGTAGTCCGCCTTGCCGCTGGGGGAGCGCTGGATGCGGTCGGTGAGGACCAGCTGGCGGGGGACCTTGTACCCCGCCAAACGGGGGCGGCAGTGGGTCTGGAGGGACTCCAGGTCCAGGGGAGGCGCGTCCGGGCGGAGCTGGACGACCGCGGCGACATGGTTGCCCCAGCGGGCGTCCGGCACTCCGGCGACCAGTGCGTCGTACACGTCGGGGTGGGACTTCAGCGCCTGCTCGACCTCCTCCGGATAGACCTTCTCGCCGCCCGTGTTGATGCACTGGGAGCCGCGCCCGAGGACGGTGACCACCCCGGTGTCGTCCACCGTCGCCATGTCGCCGAGGAGCACCCACCGCACCCCGTCCCGCTCGAAGAACGTCTCGGCGGTCTTCTCGGGGTCGTTGTAGTAGCCGAGCGGCACGTGGCCGCGCTGGGCCAGCCGGCCGATCTCGCCGGTGCCGACGGGGGCACGGGTCGCCGGGTCGACGACCTGGGTGCGTTCGTTGACGTGGAGCCGGAAGCCCTTGGCGGGGCCGGAGTCGTCGGTGGCGCGGCCGTTGGAACCGGACTCGGTGGAGCCGAAGTTGTTGAGCAGGAGCACGTTCGGCATCAGCTCCTGGAGCTGCGCCCGCACGGTCTCCGACATGATCGCCCCGGACGAGGAGAGGCTGAAGAGGGCGGAGAGGTCCGTGCCCTTCAGCGGCCCGCGCAGCGCGTCCACGAGGGGCCGCAGCATCGCGTCCCCGACCAGGGAGATGCTGGAGACCTTCTCCTTCTCCAAGGTGCGGAGGACTTCCTCCGGGACGTACTTGCGGTGCAGGACGACCCGCTGGCCGTAGTTGAAGGCGATGAACGCGGTCAGTGTGGAGGTGCCGTGCATGAGCGGCGGCGCGGGGAAGAAGGTGATGCCGGCGCCACCGGCCGCGACCCGCTCGGCCAGTTCCTCGGGGCGCTTCACCGGCTCGCCCGAGGGGTCGCCGCCGAAGAGTCCCGCGAAGAACAGGTCCTCCTGGCGCCACAGGACGCCCTTGGGCATCCCGGTCGTACCGCCGGTGTAGATGATGAAGAGGTCGTCCGCCGAGCGTGGCCCGAAGCCCCGCTCGGGTGATCCGCCGGCCTCCGCCCCGGTGTACGGCACGCAGTCCAGGTCGGCCGCTCCCTCGGGCGGGGTCCCCACCCTCACGAGGTGCCGCAGCTTCTCCGTCTGCGGCAGCGCCGCCGCGACCCGGTCCGTGAACTCGGCGTCGAAGACGAGTGCGGCCAGGTCGGCGTCCCGGTAGAGGTAGACCAACTCCTCTTCCACGTAACGGTAGTTCACGTTGACCGGCACGATCCGCGCCTTGAGGCAGGCGAGGACGGTCTGCAGGTACTCGATCCCGTTGTACAGGTGGAGGCCGAGGTGTTCGCCGGGCCGGATGCCCGCGTCGACGAGGTGGTGGGCGATGCGGTTGGCGGCGGCGTCGAGCCCGGCGTACGTGAGCCTGCGCTCCTCGCCCGTCCCCGGATGATCGACGTACACCAGTGCCTCGCGGTCGGGCACCGCGTCGACCACCGATTCGAACAGGTCGGCAAGGTTGTACTCCACCGTTCCTCCTGACCCCGGCTCGCGCTGACTCGTACGGGTGCGCACTGGCTCGGCGGTCATTAGAGCGCCGACCGGCGACGGGGGGAAGGGGGTGCGCAGAAGAATCTGACTGAGTGTCAGAAAACTATTGAACTGGACCCCCGGCTCCTGCAACCTGTTCCAGAACTGGAGACGGGAGACCCCCATGGGTGGCACCGAACACCTCGGCGTGCGGCGCGAAGGCGCCACGCTCGTACTCACCTTGAACCGGCCCGAGGCCAAGAACGCCCTCTCGCTGCCGATGCTCGTCGGCCTCTACGACGGCTGGCTGGAGGCCGACGCCGACGACAGCATCCGCTCCGTCGTCCTCACCGGCGCGGGCGGCACGTTCTGCGCCGGCATGGACCTCAAGGCCCTCGCCGGCAAGGGAATGGAGGGCGAGCAGTACCGGGACCGGCTCAAGGCCGACCCCGACCTGCACTGGAAGGCGATGCTGCGCCACCACCGCCCCCGCAAACCCGTCATCGCCGCCGTCGAGGGCTACTGCGTCGCGGGCGGCACCGAGATCCTCCAGGGGACGGACATCCGGGTCGCGGCCGCCTCGGCGACGTTCGGCCTCTTCGAGGTCCGGCGCGGGCTCTTCCCGATCGGCGGCTCCACGGTCCGCCTGCCCCGACAGATCGCCCGTACCCACGCCCTCGAAATGCTCCTCACGGGCCGCCCGTACACGGCCGAGGAGGCCGCACGCATCGGCCTCGTCGGACGGGTCGTCCCCGACGGCACCGCACTCGACACGGCCCTCGACATCGCCGACCGGATCAACGCCTGCGGCCCGCTCGCCGTCGAGGCCGTGAAGGCATCCGTGTACGAAACCACCGAGATGACGGAGACGGAGGGGCTGGCCGCCGAACTGAAGCGCGGGTGGCCGATCTTCGACACGGCGGACGCCAAGGAGGGGGCGCGGGCGTTCGCGGAGAAGCGGGCGCCGGAGTACCGCCGGGAGTGACCTTTCCCCACCCGGCCCCTTCCCGTGATCGGGGGCTCCGCCCCGGATCACGGGAAGGGGCCGGGTGGGGAAACGGCCCCGCGCAGCGGCCCCGTAACCCAACCCTACGAAGGAGCCCCGCTCATGAAAGCCGCCCCGCCCCCCGAAATCCTGCAAGCACCGCTCGTCGTCGAATTCCCCTTCACCCGCTCCCTCGGCCCCGTCCAGTCCGCCTTCCTCACCGGCCTGCGCGAGCGAACCGTCCTCGGCGTCCGCACCGAGACCGGCGAGATCCTCGTCCCGCCCGTCGAGTACGACCCCGCCACCGCCGCCGAGCTCCGCGACCTCGTCGAGGTCGGCGCCACCGGCACCGTCACCACCTGGGCCTGGAACCCCGAGCCCCGCACCGGGCAGCCCCTCCGGACGCCCTTCGCATGGGTCCTCGTCCGCCTCGACGGCGCCGACACCGCCCTCCTGCACGCCCTGGACGCTTCCGGCCCCGAAGCCGTCCGCTCCGGCATGCGGGTCCGGATCCGCTGGGCGGCCGAACGTTCCGGCGCGATCACGGACATCGCCTGCTTCGAGCCGTACGACAGTGACCCGACGGCCGAACCACGTCCGCACGAGGGGCGGTTCGCCGACCCCGTCACCGGCATCGTCGCCCCCGCCCGCCTCGACTACACCTACAGCCCCGGCCGCGCACAGACCCGCTATCTGCACGCCCTCGCCGAGCGCCGCACCGTCGGCGAGCGCTGCCCCTCCTGCGCCAAGGTCTACGTGCCGCCCCGCGGCGCCTGCCCCACCTGCGGCATCGCCACCACCGACCAGGTCGAGGTCGGTCCGAGCGGCACCGTCACCACCTTCTGCATCGTCAACATCAAGGCGAAGAACGCCGAGATCGACGTGCCGTACGTCTACGCACACATCGCCCTCGACGGCGCCGGGCTCGCCCTCCACGGACGCATCGCCGGCATCCCGTACGACCAGGTCCGGATGGGCCTGCGCGTCGAACCGGTGTGGAGCGAGGACGGCCGCTACCCCGACCACTACCGGCCCACCGGCGAGCCCGACGCCGACTACGACACCTACAAGGAGCTGCTGTGACGCCGCACCGGCCGGACCGAGAGGTGGCGATCGTCGCCTTCGCCCAGAGCGACCACCGCCGCCGCACCGACGACCTCTCCGAGGTCGAGATGGTCATGCCCGTCCTGCACGACGTCCTCCGGCAGACCGGACTCAAGACCTCCGACATCGGCTTCACCTGCTCCGGCTCCTCCGACTACCTGGCCGGCCGCGCCTTCTCCTTCACCATGGCCCTCGACGGTGTCGGAGCATGGCCGCCGATCTCCGAGTCCCACGTCGAGACCGACGGCGCCTGGGCGCTGTACGAGGCCTGGGTGAAGCTCCTCACCGGCGAGGCCGACACCGCCCTCGTCTACTCCTACGGCAAGTCCTCGCCCGGCTCCGTCCGCGACGTCCTCACCCGCCAGCTCGACCCCTACTACGTGGCCCCGCTCTGGCCCGACTCCGTCGCCCTCGCCGCGCTCCAGGCGCAGGCGCTCGTCGACGCCGGTGCCACCGACGAACCCGCCCTCGCCGCGATCGCCACCCGCAGCCGCGAGGACGCTGCTGCGAACCCCCACGCCCAGCTGCCCGGAGCCCGCCCCCAAGGTGAGTACCTCGTCCAGCCCCTCCGCACCGGCGACTGCCCGCCCATCGGCGACGGTGCCGCCGCCGTGATCCTCGCCGCCGGTGACCTGGCCCGAGAGATCTGCGCCCGCCCCGCCTGGATCCGGGGCATGGACCACCGCGTCGAGGCCCACTCCCTCGGCGTCCGCGACCTCACCGACTCGCCCTCCACCCGCCTCGCCGCCGAACGCGCCGGAGCCTTCGACGCGCCCGTCGACACCGCCGAACTCCACGCGCCCTTCACCTCCCAGGAGGTCGTCCTGCGCCGGGCCCTCGACCTCGACGAGAGCGTGAGGGTCAACCCGTCCGGCGGAGCGCTCGCCGCCAACCCCGTCATGGCCGCCGGCCTCATCCGGCTCGGCGAAGCCGCCGCCCGCATCCACCGGGGCGAATCCGACCGCGCCCTCGCCCACGCCACCTCAGGGCCCTGCCTCCAGCAGAACCTGGTCGCCGTCCTGGAAGGAGAGCCGCATGTCCGGTAAGGCCGTGACATCGAAAGAGTTCGTCGCCGTCGTCGGCATAGGCCAGACCAAGCACGTCGCCGCACGCAGGGACGTGTCGATCGCCGGGCTCGTCCGCGAGGCCGCCGTCCGCGCCCTGGCGGACGCGGAACTGACCTGGGCGGACATCGACGCCGTCGTCATCGGCAAGGCCCCCGATTTCTTCGAGGGCGTGATGATGCCGGAGCTGTACCTCGCCGACGCGCTCGGCGCGGTCGGCAAGCCCATGCTCCGGGTGCACACGGCCGGTTCGGTCGGCGGCTCCACCGCGCTCGTCGCCGCCAACCTGGTCGCCGCGCGCGTGCACCGGACCGTCCTCACCCTCGCGTTCGAGAAGCAGTCCGAGTCCAACGCCATGTGGGGCCTGTCCCTGCCCGTCCCCTTCCAGCAGCCGCTCCTCGCCGGCGCCGGAGGCTTCTTCGCCCCGCACGTGCGCGCGTACATGCGCCGCACCGGCGCCCCCGACACCACCGGCTCCCTCGTCGCCTACAAGGACCGGCGCAACGCGCTCAAGAACCCGTACGCCCATCTCCACGAGCACGACCTCACCCTGGAGAAGGTGCAGGCCTCCCCGATGCTCTGGGACCCGATCCGCTACTCCGAGACCTGCCCCTCCTCGGACGGCGCCTGCGCGATGATCCTCACCGACCGTACGGGCGCCGCCCGTTCGCCGCGCCCGCCCGCCTGGGTGCACGGCGGGGCGATGCGCAGCGAACCCACCCTCTTCGCGGGCAAGGACTTCGTCTCGCCCCAGGCGGGCCGGGACTGCGCCGCGGACGTCTACCGCCAGGCCGGCATCACCGACCCCCGGCGGGAGATCGACGCCGTCGAGATGTACGTACCGTTCTCCTGGTACGAACCGATGTGGCTGGAGAACCTCGGCTTCGCCGAGGAGGGCGAGGGCTGGAAGCTCACCGAGGCCGGGGTGACCGAACTCGACGGCGACCTGCCCGTGAACCCCTCCGGCGGGGTGCTCTCCACCAACCCCATCGGAGCCTCAGGGATGATCCGCTTCGCCGAGGCCGCCCTCCAGGTACGCGGGGAAGCCGGCGAGCACCAGGTCGACGGCGCACACCGGGCCCTCGGCCACGCCTACGGAGGCGGCGCCCAGTTCTTCTCCATGTGGCTCGTCGGGGACACCCCGCCCACCGGCTGAGCCGCGCCGGCCGCCTCGTCCCGCGCCCGCGCCCGTGCACGGAGCCGGCGGGCGGGCGCCTACCCTGGCGGCCATGAACGCGGAACGTGATCTGACCCGGCTCCTCGCCGGGATGCGGCCGGAACTCGACCCCGGCCGCTATGTCTTCACCACGGTGGACGGCCCCGCCCCGGCAGGGGTCGCCCCCGTCGTCACCGTAGCCGAGGACGAGGGGCTCACCCTCGTCGTACGCCAGGAGGAGGCGGACGCCGCCTCCCTCCCTTACGACTACGTGGCGGGCCGGATCACGCTGCGGGTGCACTCCGGGCTCGACGCCGTCGGGCTGACGGCCGCCGTCGCCGGGGCGCTCGCCGAGGCGGGGCTCAGCTGCAACGTGGTGGCCGGCTTCCATCACGACCACCTCTTCGTCGAACACGCCCGCGCGGAGGAGGCGCTGGCGGTGCTTGAGCGGCTCACGCGCGGCTGACGACCGGGGACGCTAATTTGGGGGCACCCCAAAGCAGAGGAGAGCACCGTGGGCAAGGTGGTCATGTACAGCTCGGTCTCGGCGGACGGCTTCGTCGCGGACGAGAATGACCAGCCCGGACCGCTGTTCGACTGGCTGTCCAGCGGTGACGTCCCGTTGGACGAGAGCGGCGTGCTGAAGGTGTCGCAGACGTCCTACGACTACATCCGGCCGTACTGGGACCAGATCGGGGCGACAGTCGTCGGCCGCCACGTCTTCGACATCACGGACGGCTGGGACGGGCAGCCTCCGGGCGGGATCGACCACGTGGTCGTCGTGACGCACCGGCCGGAGCCCGAGGGCTGGGACCCCGAGGCACCGTTCCACTTCGTCGACGGCATCGAGGCAGCCGTGGCCAAGGCGCAGGCGCTTGCGGGTGACCGCATCGTCGAGGTCGCCGCCGGCGACGTCGGTGGCCAGGTGCTTGCCGCGGGCCTGATCGACGAGGTGCGCATGGACGTCGTACCCGTCGTGTTCGGGTCCGGCAAGCGCTACTTCGGGTCGGTCCACGCGCAGCACCTGTTGGAGGATCCTGACGTGGTGATTCAGGGCAACCGGGTGCTTCACCTGCGCTATCGCGTGCGCCGGTGACCGATCTGATCGGGTACACGGAGAAGGACCACCTCTTCACCCAGCTCGGACTCGGCCCAACCGTCGTCCGCCGCGACGACGCCCCCGAGCTCGCGCCCGGCGCCCTGGACGCCCGCCACCAGCAGCGCTGTCTGCGTGCCGTCGAACGCCGCCGCCCTCGCCCGCGACCGCGCCACCGACGCCGACAGAAGGCGCTCTCCACCACTCTGTGCCGGGGCGAATGAGCCGTCTGCGCCACCGAACGCCCTTGCTTGGACGTTTGACCGCCGCAGCTCACTCCTTCGGGCGTACGCTGGGGCTTTCGCGGGGCCACCCGCTCGACGCCCTGACCGTGCGCCGGGCGTGCGCCCCCGGTGTGGGGGTGGAACGTGGCACGTCAGGACGGCGGGTCGGCCCGTCAGGGATTCGGCCTCATCGAGCGCGAGGCGGCGCTCACCGCGGCCGAGGAGGCGCTTGACCTCCTGACAGGTCTGGCGGACGAGCCGCCGTGGCCCGACCGCGTCCCCGCACCCCGCGAGGCCGCCCGTGGACCCCGCCTGGTCGCCGTGCCGAATCTGGTTCCTCAGCAGGGAACGGGCCCTCGGCCCGCGACGGGTGCCGACCACGTCCGGACCGGTGAACCCGAACGAACGGCCGATCACGCCCGGACCGGCGACTCCGCCCGACCGGGCGACCCCGCCGGCGAGGCCCCCGGCCGCCGCCCGGACACCGGCCGCGGCGGCATCCTCGCCTACGCCGCCCCCGCGGGCCTCGGCAAGACCACGCTGCTCGCCGAGATCCGCCGTCGCGCCGGCGCCCGCGGCTGCACGGTCCTCTCCGCGCGCGGCGGCGACCAGGAGCAGCGGGTCGCCTTCCACGTCGCCCGGCAGCTCCTCCAGCCGCAGCTGGCCCACGCCTCCGACGCCGAACTCCGCGAACGCCTCGGCTCCTGGTACGACATCGTCGGCCCCGCCCTCGGGCTCCGGGCCTCCGTCGAGGGCTCGCCGCCCGACCCGCAGGGACTGCGCGACGGGCTCGACTGGGTCCTCACCCATCTCGCCGTACGCCGCGCACCCCTCGTCGTCGTCCTCGACGACGTCCACTGGGCCGACCCCGAATCCCTCGGCTGGCTCGCCGCCTTCGCCCCACGCGCCGAGGAGCTGCCCATGCTCCTCGTCGTCGCCTACCGGCCCGACGAACTCCCTGCCGAGGGCGTGGAGTTCACCGGACGCAGGTCGGGGCAGCGGCCCCTCGGGCTCGCCCCGCTCACCTCCGGCGCCGTCGCCCGGCTCGTCCGCGACCGCGTCGGAGCCCACGCCGACGACACCTTCTGCCGCGACTTCTGGACCGTCACCTCCGGCAACCCCTTCGAGACGGTCGAACTCGCCGCCAAGGTCCGCGACCGAGGACTCGAACCCACCGCCGACGGCGCCCACGAGCTCCGCGACCTCGCCGCCGCCCTCAAGGGCACCGGCCTCGTCACCCGCCTCGAACGCCTCGGCCCCGCCACCGTCCGCCTCGCCTGGGCCTGCGCCGTCCTCGGCACCGAGATCTCCCCCCAGCTCGCGGGGGCCGTCGCCGGTCTCGGCGGCGAGGCGGTCGCCGAGTGCGCCGCCCGACTGCGCGAGGCCCGGGTCCTCGCCGAGACCGAAGGCCCCGACGAACCCCTCCAGTTCGTCCACCCCCTCATCGCGACCACCGTCTACCGCTCCATCCCCGCCGCCACCCGTGTGGCCCTGCACGGGCAGGCGGCCTGGTGCGTCGTCGACGCCGGCCTCGGACCCACCGCCGCCGCCCGCCACCTCCTGGAGACCCACCCCGAGGGCGACCCCTGGGTCGTGAACCAGCTGCGCGCCGCCGCCGGGGAGAACCTCCGGGCCGGAGCCCCCGACGCGGCCCGCCGCTTCCTCGCCCGCGCCCTGCGCGAGCCGCCCGCCGCCGACGACCGGGCCGCCGTCCTCTACGAACTGGGCTGCTCCTCGCTCCTCACCGAACCCGCCACCACCGTCAACCATCTGCGCGCCGCCCTGGAGGAGCCTGTCGCCGACCCGGCGCTCCGCCACGGCATCGTCTACCGCCTCTCCCAGGTCCTCGCCCACAGCGACCGGCTCGTCGAGGCCTCCGAGCTCCTCGGCCGCGAGGCCCGCAAGGCCACCGACGCCCGCAGCCGGCTGCGGATGCAGGCCGAGAAGTTCATGTGGGACGCCTTCCGCGCCGACGAACCCGAGTCGCCCGCGCGTTCCCGCCGCCTCTCGGCCCTCGCGGACCGGCTGACCGGCCGCGACCTCACCGAGCGGTACATCATCGGCCTCCGCGCCTGGGACGCCACCCTGCGCGCAGAACCCTCCGCGGTCGCCCTCCGCCATGCCGAACGCGCCCTCGAAGGGGGCCTGAGCTGGGCCGACGAGAGCCGCGGCTTCGAAGTGCCGGTCCTCGTCGCCCTCACCCACCTGTACGCCGACCGGCCCGGCCGCGCCGAGGAGCTGTTCGCCGCCGGCACCGCCGAGTTCGAGAACCAGGGCTGGCGCGGCGCCCACCTCTCCTTCGCGTACACCCTGCTCGGCTACATCCGCTACCGGCGCGGCCGCCTCGTCGAGGCCGAGGACTTCGTCCGCGCGGGCCTCCGCCTCTCCGAGCGCGTCGGACCCCGGACCCCCGCGCAGTGGTACGCGGTCGGCGCCACCATCGAGGTGCTGCTCGCCCGCGGCCGCACCGAGGAGGCCGCCAGGATCGCCGACGCCCACGACTTCGGCGAGCCCTTCCCCGCCGCCGTCACCTTCCCCGACTCCCAGACCGTCCACGCGGAACTGCTCCTGGCCCGGGGACGTACCGAGGAGGCCGCCGCCGAGCTGGCCGCCGTCGGCCGCCGCCTCGACCCGCGCGGCATGCGCAATCCGGCCTGGTGCCCCTGGCAGCTCCACCTGGCCCTCGCCGAGGCCGCCACCACCCCCGGCCGGGCCCGCGCCACCGCTCACGACGCGGTCGCGCGTGCCCGCCAGTACGGGGCGCCCTCCGCGATCGGCCAGGCGCTGCGGGTGACCGCCGAGGTGTCCGAGCCCTCCGAGCGCGTGAAGCTCCTGGAGGAGTCCGTCGACTGGCTCGACCAGTCACCCGCCGCGTACGAGCTGGCCCGCTCCCTCGTCGCCCTCGGCGCGGCCCTGCGCCGCACGGAACGCGCCGGAGAGGCCGCCGAGCACCTCTACCGCGGTCTGGAGGCCGCCCAGGACTGCGGTGCCGACGCCCTCGTCGAGGTCGCCCGCGCCGAGCTGGCGGCGGCCGGACTCCGCCCCCGAGCCCTTCATTCCGCGGGCACCGACACGCTCACCGCCCGTGAGCGCGCCGCCGCCGATCTCACCGTCCGCGACCAGGACGCCGCCGCCGTCCTGGGTCTCGACGCGACCACCGTGGCCCGTCTCCTGTCGGCCGTCTACCGCAAGCTGGGGACCGACCGCACGGGCCTCGCCCAGGCCCTGGGGAACACCGGACGGGAGCCGCGCGACCCCGCCGGACAGAGCTGACCGCCCGGAGCCGCCCGGCGCGTCGCATCGCGCGCCGGGGCACGTACCATGGCCGTATGTCCTTCCTCCGCCGCCGCAGCGCCGCCACTCCCGCGGGCCCGGACTTCGATGTCCTGGCCATGGACCCGGGGGACTGGCCCGGCAATCTCGGCGCCGGCCTGCTGCCCGCCCCCGACGGTTCCTGCCAGGGCGTCTTCCTCCGGTACGACCTGTTCGGCGGCCGCGGCCCCGCGATGATCATCGGCAATCTGCCCGAGGGCTCCCCGGCGCGCGAGCTCGCCGACGGCCAGATCCCCTTCGAGGTGGCCCAGCTCCTCGCCGCCCTCGAGAACGACGAGCCCGTCGATGTCCTCGACACCGAGGACTGCCCCGTGATGCAGGGCGACAACCTCCTCATCGTTCGTCGCCTCAAGCTCTCCGAGAGCCGTATCTCCTGCGTCCAGTTCGACCGCAGCGACAACGTCCTCGTCACGATCGCCAGTTGGGACCGGCCGATCACCGACGACCTGTACGCGCTGCTCAAGCCGCTGCCCGCCGAGCTGTTCCAGCAGGGCTGACGGGGAGCGGGGGCCGATGAGCGCACGCGTCGACAGCTGGATCTGGGCGGTCCGCCTCACCAAGACCCGTGCCCAGGCCGCCGCGGCCTGCCGGGCCGGACACGTCAAGGTCAACGGCGAACGGGCCAAGCCCGCCCAGCCGGTGAAGCCCGGCGACGAGGTCCGGCTCTTCCACGGCGGACGGGAGCGGATCGTCGAGGTCAAGGTGCTCCACGCCAAGCGGATCGGCCCGCCGGTCGCCGCCGAGGCGTACGTGGACAACAGCCCGCCCCCGCCGCCGCGCGAGCAGGTGGCCGTCGCCGCCGTACGCGACCGGGGCACCGGACGCCCCACCAAGCGCGACCGCCGCGAACTCGACGAGCTGCGCGGTGGCCGCCGCGCCTGAGCCGCACCGGCCGGAGGGCCGCCCCGGGACTGCCCCGGTGGCGGCCCTCCGCCGTATCGACGGTCGGTGTCAGCGCGCCGCGGATCCCAGCAGCGACGCCACCCGCGCCGCCGACGTCCCCAGGCCCGTCGGCCCCCGGCCCACCAGCGGTGTCCCGCTGCCCGAGTTAACGTCCTCGGCGCGGTAACGCCGCACCTCCCGATGCCAGTTGAGGATCCCCGCGAGCCAGTCCTCCAGCTCCCGCAGATACCCCTCGAAGGCTGCCCTCCCTGCCGCGTCCAGGCCGAACTCCTCGTACATCAGCGGGACTTCACGGGCCTTCAGATGCTCGTACTGGCGCAGCCGACCCCGCATCAGATCGTCGACCATGGCCACCGCGGTCGGGTAGTCGCAGTCGAAGAACTTCTGGAGCACCAGAACGCCGTTGTGCACCTCGCCCTCGACCTCGATCTCCTTCTGGTACGAGAACAGGTCGTTGATCAGCGTCCCGTAGTCCATGACCGCGTTCTCCAGAGCGCGCACGGTGCCCGAGCGGTACAGCTCCGGCGGCAGCACCTCCGTGTGCCCCAACCGGCACATCAGCGTGGTCAGTTCCGAGCCGAAGGTGCTGCGCCGCATCTCGATGTAGTCGACGGGATCGGGAACCCGGTGCTGGATCTGGTTGTGCAGCTCCCACATCCAGCTGTCCAGCATGACGTCGAGCGCGTACCGCAACTGGACGCGGGCGTCCGGCGCCATCGGTCCCGCGGTGCGTGCCCAGAGATCGGCGAGCGAGCGCTCCAACGGGTTCACGGCGAGCGTCGCCCCGGCGGCCGGATCGGCAACCGTCAGGCAGGACTTGAAACGGTCGGTCTGCTCCCTCGCGCCGATGAGGTCGCGGGTCCGTCCGAAGACCGAAGGGTAGTAGTCGTCCGCGTACGTGCCCCAGGTCAGCCACTCCGCGCTGAGCTCCAGCTCCTCCGGCGTGGCGTCCGGATCGAGCCCGGCCGAGCACAGTGCCAGGTCGAAGCCCTCCGCCATCGGCCGGTCCCAGATGTCGTCCAGGAGACCGAACCGCTCGGCCCAGTCCAGGGAGAGCCGCCGAGCCTCGGCGTGGTGCGGGCTGAGCGTCAGCGGGTACGGCAGGTCGAAATCGGGCAGCAGCGACGGCCCCACCGGCTGGTGCGGTACGTGCGTGAGCGCCCGCAGCCGGGACGCGGCCGGGCGCCCGAAAAGGGTGCGGACGTCGAGCGCGGAGGTGCCGATGACCCCGTCGAGATGCGAAGGCCCGCCGACCATTCCCTCGTTCATGTAGCGGCTGGAACGCATGTGCCACTCGTGCCCGCCGGACTGCCAGTCCTGGAGCCCCTTGGCGTACGCGGTCACGGCGGCGCACTGGGCCGCGTCGAGGCCCTTCTCGGCGGCGAGCAGCGGTACTTCGGTGAGCGCCGTGTTCTCGAACTGCTGCAGCCGTGAGGTCAGCAGGTCGTTGACGGCGTCGGCCGCCTCCTGGGTCGTACAGCCGAGGAACTTCTCCAGGACCAGGACGCCGTTGCTGTTCTCGCCCTCGTCCTCCACCTCGCGCTGGTACGAGAAGAGGTCGTTGCGCAGGTGGACGGCGTCAGAGAAGGCGTCCCTGAGCACCCGCAGCGGCCGGGAGTACGCCACCTGGGCGGGGACCTCCGCCCCCGCCGCGTACTCGACGAGACCGGCGGACCAGGGCGCGCCCCCCACCTTGCGCCGCATCTCGATGTACTCGACGGGGTTGGCGATCCGCCCGTCGTTGATGTTGTCGAGCTCCCAGAGCGACTCGTACAGGAGGTGCTCCGTCGCCTCCGCGAACCGCACCCGCCAGCCCCCGGACATCGAGGGAACGGTTCGTCGCCAGAGGTCGGCGAGACCCGCCTCGACGGGGTTGGTGGGCTCGGGCATGCCCGCCGCCGGGTCCGCCGGCATGAACAGCGGCAGCCGGTCCAGGTACGTCTTGCCGCCCGCCCGGTCCTGGGGCCGCTTGAAGACCTCCAGGAAATGGTCGTCGAAGAAGAACACCCAGGTGTACCAGTCCGTGACGAGGTTCAGCGCCTCCTCGTCGCAGTCGGGATGCGTGTACGAGCAGAGCAGCGCGTAGTCGTGGGAGTCGAGATCCTGCTGCTCCCAGACCCCCGAACCCTCCAGCATCCCCATCTCCCGCGCCCAGTCCCGGGTGTGCGTGCGGGCGGCCTCCACATGGGGATTGAGCCGCGCCGGATACGGAACATAGAAATCCGGCATAACGAAGGGCTGAGGCATCTGCTGGGGGGCCTTCCGGTGAGCACGAGCTGTTGTCCGGCCCACCTTTACCCGTCGCCCGTACGGCGCACGCGATCTCCCCAATAGTCCTATGAACGCCGAGAGGGTGGTGCCGGATCGCTCATCCGGCACCACCCCGCACCTTTCGGCCAGCCCTCCGTCAGGACCGGGAAACCCGCACGTCAGCGGCCTTCACAAAGGCCACGCGATGGCCGAACTGGATCTGGTAGTACTCCTCCTGCCCTCGGACGACCTGGTGGCCACTGCTGTCGAACACCGGCGCGAAGAAGTACTCGCCCGGGGTCCGGTCGCCCACCACGTACCGCTGCCCCGCGAGCAGCTGGTACGGCAGCGGCGACACCGCCTGCACCGGCACACCCGCCGGATACGCCGAGGCCTCCGGGTACGCCCGCCCGTACACCGGCACCGACGCCAGGCCCTCCCGGGGAGTCAGGACGAGACCCCGCGCGTTCACCGCGGTCGGCTCCTTCCCCGGATTGTGGAACCACGCCTTCTGTCCGAGGTACCAGATCGCCGTCCAGTCGCCCCGGCGCTCCGCCACCGCGTAGCTCTGCCCCGTCGAGGCACGCGCCCCGGTGTCGTTGACCCCGGTGGTCGAGTCCTGCCCACCCGGCCGCAGACCGATGTCCTTCACCAGGGGCGCGTCGGCGCTCGGCCCGGTGTGCAGGCGCACCGCCCCGCTGCCGTGCGGCGCACACGCCTCGCCCGCCGTGACACAGCCCGTGTAGACCGGCTGATGGGCGCTGTAGTCCGGGCGGATCGTCACCACCGCGGCGCCGGGCCCGGCGCTCGGCGTGATCGGACGGCCGAGCAGCCGGAAGTAGTGCGCCCAGTCCCAGTACGGCCCCGGGTCCGTGTGCATGCCCTTGATCGTGGACGTGACCGTGCCCGGCACGTTGTCGTGGCCCAGGATGTGCTGGCGGTCGAGCGGGATGTCGAACCGGGCGGCGAGATGACGTACGAGCCGTGCCGACGTGCGGTACATCGCCTCCGTGTACCAGGAGTCCGGTGAAGTGAGGAAGCCCTCGTGCTCAAGGCCCACGGACTTGGCGTTCACGAACCAGTTGCCCGCGTGCCAGGCGACGTCCTTGAGCGGCACGTGCTGGGCGATGTGTCCGTCGGAGGAGCGCAGCGAGTACTGCCACGACACGTACGTCGGGTCCTGCACGAGGTCCAGGGTGGTCTTCCAGTCGGCCTCGGTGTCATGGATCACGATGTAGTCGATCGACTGCGCGGCCGGCCGGTTCGCCTTGTCGTGGTTGCCGTAGTCGCCGTCGCCGAACTCCTCGTACGGCGCCGGGATCCACTCGCAGGCCACCGAGCGCGGACACTCCACGGGACCGGCGGCGGGCGGGCGCAGCCCGAGGCCGGCGACCTGCTCCGTGACCGGCTCGACCGCCGGGGCGGCCGGAAGGGTGACCACCTGCCCGCTGTCCGTCGTCCGAGACTCGCCGCTCCGGATCACGTCGAAGACGTCGTTGGCGTACGTCGAGGCCGTGGCGGAGTCGTCCGCGCCGGAGTAGCGCGCCACGGCCCCGTACCAGTCCGCCGGGTCCGCGCTCGCCGTCAGGCCGGACTCGCGCTGCGCGGCGGCGAGCAGCGCCGCGCCGCCCTCGATGTTCGCGGCCGTACGGGTACGCAGCTCCTCGGCCGGAATCCCCGACAGCGCGGACGCCCGCTCCAGGGTCCGCAGCCGTGCGGGCAGCGCCCCCGCGGGCGGCACCGGTGTCGGGGTCTCCGCGCCGGAGCGCACGGCGCGCGAGGAGTCGCCCCGGGCGTCCTCCGTACCCTCCGAGTGGTGCGGAGGCGCCTCGGCCAGCGCCGTCACCGCGTCCGTCAGATGCATCGGCCCGTAGCCGCCGGTCACGCTCGGCGCACCACCGTGGGCGTCCCACCGCGACTGGAGGTACGAGACGGCGAGCAGCACGCTCTCGGGTACGCCGTGGCGTTCGGCCGCCCGCGCGAACTGCCCCTGCAGGGAGCCCGGTTCGGGCACCTCGGCGCCGGCCGGGGGAGCGGCGGACAACAGGGGGAGCAGCAGGGCGGCGGACGCGAGGGCGCCGGCGGTCTTGAGCGGACGGCGTGGAGCCGTACGTCTGAGGGACGCGGAACGGAGCAAGGCAGCCTCCAGGGGCGGGGGTGACACCGGGGCGTGCGGGGCCGAACCCGTACAGGGGTATCGGCTCCCGGGCGATCCGTCAATCACGCCTGCGCAAAGGGAAGTTCCCACGTCAGAGTGGGATTGGAGGCCATCTGGCGGAGTTTCGCGGAGACGGGTCCCGGGCCTGGGACGCGTCAGTGGAGTGGACCATTGGCTCGGGTCCTAAGTCGAGCGAGTCGCTCCGTCGGCGGTGAAACCGATGCGCCGCGTCCCGGTGTGTCGGCACCGGGCGCACGGCGCACCCTCCCCCGTGTCGTCGGTCGGTCCCGCCCTCTTCAGCGCGTCCCGACCGCCGCGCGCACGGCCCGCCGTGCCATGGCGCAGTCGTCGTGCAGCCGCCTCAGGAGCAGCCGCTGTTCCTCTCCGGGCGCGAGCGCGCCCGTGGGCACCGGTACGGAACCGGCGGGCGGAGCCTCCTTCATGGTGCGCTGCACCGCCGTCTCGTAGGTGCGGATCTCCCGCGTCAGCACGATCATCAGGTTCACCAGGAAGGCGTCCCGGGAGGCCGGGCCCGCCTGCTGGGCGAGCTGACTGATCTGGCGCCGGGCCAGCGGCGCGTCGGCGAGCACCGCCCAGAGGGTCGCCAGGTCGTAGCCGGGCAGGTACCAGCCGGCGTGCTCCCAGTCGACGAGGACCGGTCCGGCGGGGGAGAGGAGGATGTTGGAGAGCAGGGCGTCACCGTGGCAGAACTGGCCCATGCCCTGGCGGCCACCCGCGTGTGCCAGACCGTGCAGCAGCTTCTGCAGGTCGTCCCGGTCCCGGTCCGTGAAGAGGCCGAGCTCGTGGTAGCGCGTGATCCGGGTGCCGTAGTCCAGCGGCGCGTCGAAGGTCCCGGCCGGCGGCCGCCAGGCGTTGAGCCGGGCGATCGCGCCGAGCGCGGCCCGCACGTCGGCCCGGGGCGGAGCCTCGACGGGGTGGCGCGAGAGCGCCGCCGCCCGTCCGGGCATCCGCTCGATCACCAGCGTGCAGTTCTCCGGGTCCGCCGCGATCAGCCGCGGCGCCCGCACCGGCGGACGGTGGCGGACGAAGGAGCGGTAGGAAGCTATCTCGTGCCGGAACCGCTCGACCCACGCGGGGGAGTGGTCCAGTAAACACTTCGCGACCGCCGTGGTCCGCCCGGTCGTTCCGACGATCAGTACGGAACGACCGCTGCGTCGCAGCACCTGTACCGGGTTGAACTCCGGGCAGATGCGGTGGACGGAGGCGATCGCCATCTTCAACTGAGCCCCCTGGGGGCCGGACAGATCGATTCTCCCGCTGATCGGCTGGGTACCCGTGCCGCCGGTCCAGCGCCGCGGCCGGACGGCCTGCGGGGCGGGAGCGAGGTAGGGTCCGGCGCCGGCCTGGACGATGCGGTGCTGCGGCCGGGGCGGGGCGGACACGGAGGACGATGCTGTGTACATGGAGGTGACAGATCCCTTCGTGTGCCGACGAGTTGCGTGCGTCGCCCCGCCCGCCCCCGGTCCGCACCCTGGGGAATGAGGGCCGGTCGGCGGGGCGGGGTGGCGCGTTCCTACCTGACACCCGGGCGCGGGTGGCGGAACATCGAGCGGGCCATGGCGAACCCTGGCGAATTGTCGCCAGGCCTATGACAGGCGGCTAGATTCAACTCAGCCGAGAACCTGGGGGCTTAGACGTGACCGGACAAACCAACACCCGCCTGGCAGACCTGTTCGGCCTGGCCGGCTGGTCCAAGGGCGAACTCGCGAGACTCGTCAACCGGCAGGCGGCGGCCATGGGCCACCCCCAGCTGGCGACCGACACCTCGCGGGTGCGGCGGTGGATCGACCGGGGCGAAACCCCGCGCGATCCCGTCCCCCGGGTGCTGGCAGCACTGTTCACCGAGCGACTCGGCCGTGTCGTGACCATCGAGGACCTCGGGTTCGTACGACACGGGCGCAGCGGAAAGCGGCAGGACGTCAGGAAGACGGAGAACCCTGACGGGCTGCCCTGGGCACCCGATCGTACGGCGGCGGTCCTCACCGAATTCACGGGAATGGACCTCATGCTCAACCGACGCGGCCTGGTGGGCGCGGGTGCCGCGCTTGCCGCCGGCTCCGTACTCAGCAATGCCATGCACGACTGGCTGCAGACCGACCCCGCTCGCCAGGGAGCCCCCCAACGGGCCACCGATCCCCTCCACGCCGACCCCGCTGGGTTCGACCGCTACGAGGCCGCCCCCATCGGGTCGGAGGAGATCGAGGCTCTGGAGCACTCGGTGGAGGTGTTCCGTGCCTGGGACGCCTCCCGGGGTGGCGGTCTCCAGCGCAAGGCCGTGGTGGGCCAGCTCAACGAGGTGGGCGGCATGCTCGCCTACCGCCACGCCGACCACCTCCAGCGGCGCCTCTGGGGCGTCGCCGCCAACCTGGCCGTCCTGGCCGGCTGGATGTCCCACGACGTGGGCCTCGAACCCACCGCACAGAAGTACTTCGTGATCGCCGCCCACGCGGCCCGCGAGGGCGGCGACCGGCCCCGGGCCGGTGAGGCGCTGTCCCGTGCCGCCCGCCAGATGGTGCACCTGGGCAGGCCGGACGACGCCCTCGACCTGATGAAGCTCGCCAAGGACGGCTCGGGCGAACGCGTCCTGCCCCGGACACGGGCCATGTTCCACACGATCGAGGCCTGGGCGCAGGCCTCGATGGGCCGGGGACAGGCCATGCGCCGCACCCTCGGCGAGGCCGAGGACCTGTTCGTGTCCGACCGGCGCGACGAGAAGAACCCCAGTTGGATGCAGAACTTCGACGAGGCCGACATGCACGGCATGCAGGCCCTCGCCTACCGCACCCTCGCCGATCACGATCCGGCCGCCGCGGTCCCGGCCCAGCGTCACGCCAAGCTGGCGCTGGAACTGCGGCGCGGAGGCCACGACCGCTCGAAGCTCTTCGATCACATCTCGCTCGCCTCGGCCTGCTTCATCGCCGACGACCCGGAGCAGGCCGACCGGTACGCCCGGCTCGCCCTGATGTCGATGGGGGAGACCTCGTCCCACCGCACCTGGGACCGGCTCCGGGAGATGTATCGGCTGACCGGGCAGTACGCCGGCTACGCGAGGATCGAGCACCTGCGCGAGGAGATCGAACTGGCCCTGCCGAGGTCGCCGGTCAACCGACCGAGGACGGGGCAGGCCTGAGGGGCTTCGGCCTCCATGGCGCTGCCGAACTACGAAGCCGGAATACGAAGCCGGACTACGAGGCCGAGCAACCGGGTCGCGGCCGAGGAGCCTCACGCGCCGTCGTCAACGAGCTGTCGCCGAGCGGCAGTCGGTGACCTGGGCTGTCGTGCCACAGCGTCGTGGTACGCCGGGCCGCCGTGCGTGTGCGCCGGGCCACAGGTGGGTCGGGGCGCGCCCCGACGGGGCCGAACGGCCGCCCCGTACCGGGGGTTTCAGCGTCCGATCCGCTCCCGGAGGTTCAGCGTCCGACCCGGACCACCATCACACAGGCGTCGTCCTCGCGCTGCTCCTCGCCGAACTCCTCGACCACCGCGCGCACACCCTCCTGGGCGTCCCGCGCCCCGATGAGCCGCCGACCGAGCGCGAGCAGTCGTCGCGTGCCCGCGTCGTCGTCCGGACCGCTGCCACGGTTCAGCCCGTCGGTGTGCAGGACGAGCAGGTCACCCGGGAGCAGCCGGGTCTCGGCCTCGCCGTACACGGCCCCGGTCGTGGCCCCGAGGAGAACACCCTCGGGGCGCCGGAGGACGTGCCCCGTCCCGTCGCGGAACAGCAGCGGGGCGGGGTGCCCGGCCTGCGCCCAGGTCAGCGTCTGGGCGACCGGGTCGTAGCGGCAGCACATCGCGCTGCCGAGAGCGGGCTGTACGGAGGTCTCCAGGAGCTGGTTGAGGTGACCCATCAGGGCGGCGGGTCGGATCCCGGCCACCGCCATGCCGCGCAGTGCGCCGAGGAGCATGGCCATCGAGGAGGTCGCGGCGACGCCGTGGCCCGTCAGATCACCCACGGTGAGCAGCGCGTCCCCGTCGGGCAGGGCCAGAGCGTCGTACCAGTCGCCACCGATGAGACCCGTGCTGGCGGCAGGGAGGTAGTGGGCGGCCACGTCGAGCGGGGCGGGGCCGTCGTGGGCGAAGCGGAGCGAGCCGCGCCACGGCGGGAGCACCGCTTCCTGGAGCTCGACGGCGACCCGCCGCTCGGTCTGCTCGATGTGGCGGCTGCGCTCCAGGCTGTCCCGGCTCTCCCGGACCGCCCGCTGGCTGCGCCGCAGTTCGCTGACGTCACGGAGCACGGCCCACATGGAGGCGGTGCATCCGTCGGCGTCGAGGACGGGCTCGCCCGTCATGTGCACCGTGCGCACGCAGCCGTCGGTCCGCACGATCCGGAACTCGCCGTCGATCGGCTTCCCGTCGATCAGGCAGTCCGTCACCATGCCCTGGAGGACGGGCTGGTCCTCGGCGAAGACCATCGTGGGCATCTCGTCCAGCGACATCGGACCGCTCTCGCGCGTACGTCCGAAGATCTGGAACAGCTCTTCGGACCAGCTGACCTCGTCGGTGAGCAGGTTCCACTCGGCGCTGCCCACGCGGGAGAGCAGTGAGCCGGTGCGCGGCGGGGCGGCCTCGCCGTACGCGGTGCCGGGGTCCGTGGAGAGTGCCGTGTCGGGGACCGCCTCGGCGGTCGGCTCGGCGGCGACCTCCTCCGGGACGCCCGCTCGGAGCTGACCCAAGTGGGCCCGGAGGTCGTCGAGTTGGTGAACCGCCAGGTCACAGAGGGCACGCTGCCAGCGCTGCTGGGGATCGTCGTCGTTCACCACGGCTTCCCGGCGCACGGCGACGAGCTCGCCGCGCAGGCGGCGGGTCTGTGAGATCAGCGCGTCCACCGCGCCCGGCTCCGGCTGCTGGGCGGGGCGATCCGCGAACAGTGGGGACGGCATGTCGTACTCCGATACAGGCGCGGCACGGCCAGGCCAGGTGTGAATGTGAGGCCCGCATACGACTGTTGCACAGCCCGCGACAGCCCGTAAGGGATTTGGCAACACTCGATCCGGTGGTGCTTCTGGCATATGCCAAAGGCCCAGCGATTATCGGCCAGGGCACGACGGGTTACGGTGCTGGGGTGGTGAACGACGACGGAATCGGCACGGTGAGCACGCGCACGGCGGTCACGGGCGGGGCGGGTACGAGAACGCACACGGGCACGACGGGAGCCCCTGGTACGGCAGTTACGGGCGTGACGGGTGGGACGCGCACGAGTGTGCCCGGAGCGGGCGGTGCGACGGTTGCGGGCGTGCCGACTCTGCCGACTGTGCCGAGTCCGGCTGTGACGGGCGTGCCGACTGTGCCGAGTCCGGCTGTGACAGGTGTGCCGACTGTGCCGAGTCCGGGCGTGACAGGCGCGCCGACCGTGCCGAGTCCGGCTGTAACAGGTGTGGCCACTGTGCCGAGTCCGGCCGTGACGGGCGCGCACGGGGCACCTGAGGTGCGTACGGGGAACTCCGGAGTCGCCGCCACCGGGACCGCCGTGCTGCTCGCCGCCGCGCCCGCCGGGCGGGGGCGCGCCATCGACGCCGCCTCCGTGCTCCCCGCTCTCGCCGCCGTACCGCCCGGCGTCCTCACCGGCACCGGCACCGCCACGGTCGTCGAACTCGCCGATCCGCTCGACCCGCAGACCGTCCTCACCCGTCTGCGTGCCGCCGCGGCGAGCCCGGGTCCGCTGGTCCTCTGCCTCGCGGGGCAGCTCCATCTTGACCGCCGGCAACAGCTGACCCACCTCGCCCTGGCCCGCACCACTCCGGCGACCCTCCGTTACACCGCCCTGCCCTGGCACTGGCTCGCCGGCGAACTGGGCGTCCGGGCCCCCGGCACCACGACCGTCGTCGCGGACCTCGCGGCGGACCCCGCCGTATGGGAACGCCTCACCACCACAGCCGACCTCCTGCACCTGGGTCCCGGACCGACCCTCTACGGGCGGGTGACCCCCGCCCCGCGCCGGGGCGAGCCCATGGCCCCCGCGTATCTGCGGTCCTGGGCGGAACTCTGGCGCTCCGGCGCCCGCCTCCCGTACGCCACGCTCCACGCGGAGTCCGCCGCCCACGCCGCCACGGTCGCGCCGGAGTCGCGTTTCCTGGCGCCCGCCCCCGCTCCCGTACCGGTCGTGGATCAGGATCCGCACCCCGCGATCCTGGCCGCCGCGATGGCGGGGCGCCACGGCGAGGCGGCGGCGGTGGCGGCGGCCTGGGAGCACGAGGCCCTGCGCCGCCACGGGCCCCGGTCCGAGGAGGCCGTCCACTGGACGGAGGTACGGGCCGACCTGGCCCGGCTCGCCGGAGAACCCGCCCGCAGCTGCGAACTGTGGCTCGCCGCCGCCGAAGCCAGGCTCGGCCTGCGGCAGCGGCCGGACGACCCCGACGTCGAAGGGGCCGTGGACCGGGCCCACCACCAGTGGGAGCAGATCGGCGACCGGGCGAGGGCCCGCGCCCTCGGCCCCCTGCTCGTCACCCTGCGCGAGCGGGTCCCGGGCCGCCGGCCGGGAGCTCTGGCCGCGGTGACACGACGCATGGCCGACTGATTCCGTACCCGACGTCCACCCCTCCGGAAAGGCCACGTGTGACCTCGCTCGCCCTCGCCCAGCGTTCGCTCGCCGATCCGTCCGTGCGCCACCCGCTCTGGCCCCCGCTCACCGAGGGCTGCCCGGTCACCTCGACCGACGAGGTCGCGTACCCCCTCGACATCGACTACGCCTACGACGACGTCCCCGCCGACCTGTTCACCCGCCCCGCCGCCCACGGCCTCGAACGGTGGGCGCCGCTCCTCCCGCCGCTCGCCGCCCCCGGCCTCGGCGAGGGCAACACCCCGTTGGTCGAACTCCCCGACGGGGTCTGGATCAAGGACGAGTCCCGCAACCCGACCTGGAGCCACAAGGACCGGCTCAACCGGGTCGCCGTCAGCGCCGCCGTCGCCTCCGGGGCGCGTGGCATCGTCGTCTCCTCCTCCGGCAACCACGGCGCGGCCGCCGCCGCGTACGCGGCCCGTGCCGGACTGCGCTGCGCGGTGTTCACCTCCCCGGACGCCCCGCCCGCCGTCGCCTCTCACCTGCGCGCCTACGGGGCGACGGTGCTGACCGTCCCGTACACGTCGGTACGGCCCCTGATGAGGCGGATCGTCGACGAGCTCGGCTTCCAGAACGTCAGCAGTGTCACGGACCGCGGCCACACCGGACACCCGTTCGGACCCGAGGGCTACAAGACCCTCGCGTACGAGATCGCCCTCGACCTCGGACGCGCCCCGGCGGCGGTCCATCTGCCCACGGGTTACGGCGAGTTGCTCTTCGGAGTGGCCAAGGGCTTCCAGGAACTCGTGCGGCTCGGGGTCACCGACTCCGTCCCCCGGATGTACGCCACCGAGCCCGCCGCGGCCGGCGCCCTCACCGAGGCGCTCCGCACCGGTGCGCCCGTGGCCAGGGTTCCGGTGGGTCCGACGACGGCGTATGCCATCGACTGCGAGTTCAACAGCTACCGGGGCGTTCTCGCCGTCCGTGACAGCAGGGGAGCGGCCCGTACGGTGACGGATGATCAAATGAGGCTGGCACGCGCGGAGTTGGCGGCTCAGGGGTTCTGGTGCGAGACCTCGTCGGCCGCAGGTCTCGCCGGGCTGCGCGCCCACGGACCGTGCGAGAACGACGGTCCTGTGGTGTGCGTGGTCACCTCCAGCGGCTACAAGGACATCGCCACGGCGCGGGAGACGTACGCACCGACGGCTCCGGAGTGGCCGTCGATCAAGGCCGCCCTGACGTCCCTCGGGGCGGGGTAGCCACACAGGTCGCTCGCGGGTCCGGACCGGCGTCTGGCGTGGGGGCGGTCAGCCCCGCTGCAGGGCGACGGCCCGTGTTCGCACCGCCCTGAGCCAGGCCTTTCTGATCAGACCGCCGAAGGGCCGGGCCAGCAGGAACCAGTACGGCCGGAAGATCCGCCGGGTCCTCGCGTCCAGGGCGACGACGCGCGTCTCCGTCAGCAGCAAGGTGCCCCGCGGGTGGCCGGTCGCCCGGAAGTTGACCGCCGCTTTGAGGTATCCCGTGCGGTCGAACCGATGGAACTGCTCGGGACTGTCCAGGTCCACGAAGGGGGCGTTGGGCTTCCACCACTGGCCGGCCGCTCCGGAGACGATCTCCTCGCCGGCGATGTCCGCGAGCTGCACGAAGTTCTCGCTCAGGGACGCGAGCATCGGTTCGTCCCCGCGGGTGTCGGGGCTCTTCTTCCCCCGGAGGCGTGCGGGCAGGGTCCGCAGTCCCAACAGGAAGCGTGCGACGGGAATGTCATGGGGCGTCAGCGACTCCAGGGCCGTCCAGACAGCTTCGGGCGGCGCCGCCACGACCAAGCTGTGCACCTCGCGGAAGTCCCATCGCGGCAATGCGGAATCGATCAGCATGAGCTCCCCGTCGCTCGTACCTCACCGGCCCACCGACTCTACTCGGAGCGGATGAAGGGCCCGGGCTCGGGGGCCGGTTCCGCGCGCGTACGTTCATCGGAGGTGACGTCGGTGCCGGTACGAGTGCGGTCCGTCGGTCACGCCCGGTTGACGTCGTCCGGGCAGCGGTGCGGGCCATGCGTGTTCCACCGCCTACACGGGCGAGTGATCATTCATCGTGATCGCCGCCGACTGGCAGGTCGGGTCGCGCGGCGCACCTAGACTCCGCGCACATGTCGCTCTGGCTGCTCAATCACTTCAGCACCTTCACCCTGGCCGTGGTCACCGTCGGCGGGACCGTCGTCCTCGCCGTGGCCGGCAGCGTGCTGCTCCGCCGTAGATACCCCTCGCTGGCCCGGGGGGAGCACAACGACATGGTCGGGGTGACGCTGGGGATGTTCGGTGCGATCTACGGGATCATCCTCGCCTTCGTCATCGTCACCCTCTGGACCCAGCTGGACAGCACGCAGACCATCGTCGCGAGCGAGGCCACCGACACCGCGCTCATCGCCCGCGACGCCGCCGCCTTCCCGCCGGACGTCCGCGCCGACCTCGACGCGGCCCTCAGCGGCTACGTCCACGCGGTCGTCGAGGACCAGTGGCCCCGGATGCGTGCCGGGCAGCCGAGCTACGGGGCCACGGAGACGCACCTCCGGGCCGCCTTCGGCGTCCTCCAGGCGTACGAACCGAGGTCCCCGCGCGAGGAGGTCTTCTACGAGGAGGCCGTGAGTCACCTCAACGACGTCGCCGCCCAGCGCCGGGCCCGCCTGACCATGGCCGAGCAGGAACTCCCGCCGCTGCTCCAGGCCCTGGCCTTCGGCGGCGCATTCGTCCTCGTCCCGCTCACCTTCCTCTACGGCATGCGCAAGCTCCGGATCCAGCTCCTCTTCGTCGCCTCGGTCGCCGCGCTCATCGGCTTCAGCCTCCTCCTGGTCTTCGTGCTCGACCGCCCCTTCGCCGGCGAACTCAGCGTGAGCCCGGCACCGTACCGAGAGGGAGCCCTCGCGCAGTACTGGACCCGGTGAGCGAACAGCAGGCATCGGGATCCCGTACCAAGAATGCGAGACGAGGCTGAATGCCTCCACGCGCGAGTCCCCGTTCGGAAAGGCATGTCCGCAACCAGCCTTGACTCAGGCCTCGTCGGACCACGATCGCGTCGGCAACACCTTGCCGGGGTACATCCGTTGCCGGTGCCAGATCTGATCCATCGCCGGTCAACGGCGGGTGACGGCAACGTGCCGTCACCCGCCGTTGACCCGAAACGGGCTAGGGGGACCTAGTGGTCGAGGCCGCTCCCGCCCGAGGTGGGGAGGACGACCCGGATGCCGAACTCGTAGGTGCCGGTCGCTCGCGCGATTCCCGTGAACAGCAGGGCGAAGTGCTCCTGGCCCCGTGCCGTCGCGATGCCGCCCAGGTCGAGCACGGAGTCGTCCGACCAGCCGAGATCGGCGACCAGTCCGCGTACCGCCTCCTTCGCCTCCGCGTCCTCGCCCGAGAGGAACACCGTGCCGGGACCCTCCAGGGAGTCCGGTGCGATCATCACCTTCCGGTCGATCGTGCAGAGCGTCTTCACCACCCGCGACCCGGGGAACGCCTGCTGGATCTCCTCGCCGAGGCTCACGTCCGGATGCGAGAGCGATCCGTCCGCCAGGAAGCCGACCCCTACGTCGAGGATGATCCTTCCGGCGAGCGCCTGGGCGCCGATCGTGTGCAGCAGCGCCACGGAGGCCGTGCCGGGGGTGGCGTTCACCAGCACCTCGGCGTGCGCCGCGGCCCCCGCGGAGCTGTCGACCCGTAATCCGGAGTCGGTGAGTTCCTTCAGCTCCGCGAGGAGCTCCGGGTCGTCCGGCCGCCGCGATCCGATGACCACGTCATGGCCGGCCCGCGCCCACGCCGACGCGAGTGCCTGTCCTACATGTCCTGTGCCGAGAATTCCGATTCGCATGAGCGCCATCCTGGTGCGGCCGACGCCACCCGCGCCTCGGCCCGGGGGCCCTACCTGTGTCCGTCCCTCGTCCTAGGCCGCGTGCCTGGGGAGCGGTGCCGGGCTGAGATGATCGGATGTATGCCCACCTCTCCGGCTCCGACCCCGGACCCGACCGCCGCCCTGGCTCCGGTCCCGGCTCCCAGCGCCTCCCTCGTCACGGAGCGGCTCCTGTTGCGCCCCGTACGGACGGCCGACGTGCCGGCCGTCACCCGGCTGTGGACGGACCCCGAGGTCAGGCGCCATCTGGGCGGGCCGGTCACCGAGCAGGTCGTGAGAATCCGGCAGCGGCGAGTGGTCGGGGCGCCCGGCGTGCACGCCGTGGTGCGGGCCGCCGACGGGGTGCTGCTCGGGCTCGTGACGGTGGAGCCCGGGGCGCGGGACGGGGAGACGGAGGTCTCCTACCAGTTCCTGCCCGAGCACTGGGGGCACGGATACGCACGCGAGGCCGTCGCCGCCGTCGTCGAGGCCACGCTCCTCGACACCCCCAGCGTGGTCGCCCTCACCCAGGAGGCGAACCACCGCTCCCGACGGCTCCTGGAGGCCGTCGGCATGACCCACGTCTCCTCGTTCGTCGAGTACGACGCCCATCAGGTCCTCTACCGACGCCGCCGCTGATCCCGGCAGCCCCAGGGGTTCACCGGACCTTCTCGCCCGCCGCCAGCTTCGCCATCATCCGCTCAAGACGCTGCGCCCGGCCCTTCTCGGTGCGGGCCTGCCACAGGCGCATGATCACCAGGTACTGATCGGTCTTCCCGAGGCCCTCGTAGAAGACCCGCGCCCCCTCGTCGGCCGCCAGGGCCGCCGCCAGGTCGTCCGGGACGGTCGCCTCCGCCTGCGACGGGTACGCGGCCTCCCACCGGCCGTCCGCCTGTGCGGCCCGTACCTCGGCGAGGCCCGGTTCGCGCATCCGTCCCGCCGAGGTGAGCGCCGCGACCTTGCGCACGTTCACCTGCGACCAGAGGCTGCGCGCCCGCCGCGGCGTGTACTTCTGGAAGTAGTACGCCCCGTCCCCGCCCTTGCGCTGCCCGTCGATCCAGCCGAAGCAGAGCATGCAGTCGAGGACCTCCTGGATCGTCAGTGACTCGCCCCCCTTGCCCTTCTTGGCGATCCTCAGCCAGACCCCGGGCCGGTCGGCGTGGTGGCCTTCCAGCCATGCCTCCAGCTCCGAGGCCTTCGTGACGGTCATCAGCTCAAGTCCCTCGTACTGCTGCACCGGACCGGTCCCCCTCTGTCGTCGTCGGCCGTCGTCGTTCTCGGTCGGTCGTCGCTCCCGGAAGCCGTCCGGAGCGCTCGTGACCAAGATATTGACATCGGCCGGGCCCCGCCTTCACCGCCGAGGGCCGGTTCCTTCGACGACGCGGCAGCGCTCGCCCGGGTCCCCGCCCTGGTACGGCACGGGGCCACGTACCATCTGCGGATCGTCCACCGGGGCAACCGTATCGAGGTCTTCCTCGACGGGGACCGCATCATCGACCTCACCGACACCGCGGCCACCTACGGCGCGGGCCACGTCGGGCTGAACGTCTTCGGGGGCCGGGCCGGCTACCAGGACACCTACGCCAAGGAGCTCTGACCCATGTCCTTCCTGGTGATCGGCGAGTGCGTCGCCGACATCGTCCCCGCCCCGGCCGGCTCCGGCGCCGCCGACCGCGTCCACCCGGGTGGCAGCCCCGCCAACGTCGCCTACGGCCTGGGTCGACTCGGCCGGGACGTCACCCTGCTCACCCAGCTCGCCGACGACCCCGCCGGACGGCTCATCGAAGCCCACCTCACCGGCGCGGGCGTACGGGTGGAGGTCGGCGACGTGCCCGTACGCACCCCGTCGGCGGTGGTCGGTCTCGACGCGCGCGGCCAGGCCTCGTACACCTTCGACATCGCCTGGACGCTGATGGGCGGCGCGCCGGCCGGCCCGGCACCCACCCATGTGCACATCGGCTCGATCGCCGCCGTCACCGCACCCGGCGCGGCCACGGTCCTCGCCGAGACCGAGCGGCTGCGCGAGCGCGCCACCGTCAGCTACGACCCCAACGTGCGACCCGAACTGATGGGGGAGCACGACGAGGCCGTCGCCCGGGTCGAGCGCTGCGTCGCCCTCAGCGACCTGGTCAAGGCGAGCGACGAGGACCTGGCCTGGCTGTACCCGGACGAGGAGCCGCACACGGTCGCCGCCCGCTGGCTCGCCCTCGGCCCGGCCGTCGTCCTCGTCACCCGGGGCGCCGCAGGCTCGCTCGCCCTCACCCGGCACCACACGGTCGCCGCCGAGGCGCCCCGGGTCGACGTCGTCGACACCGTCGGCGCGGGCGACTCCTTCATGTCCGCCGTCCTCGACACGCTCGCCGGGCGGGGGCGGGACGCGCTGCGAGGGCTCGGCGCCGAGTACCTCGCGGGGCTTCTGCGGCGGGCGGGCACGGCGGCGGCCGTCACCGTCTCCCGGGCCGGCGCCCAGCCGCCCGACCGCTCGGAACTCGACGCGGCCGGGAAGGAGTTCGCCGTCAGGTCCGGGCGTGTGTGGTGATGTCCGAGGCGAACTGCTCGACCATCTCCGGGGTGACCGTCGGCCTGCATTCCCCGATGGCCGCCAGATAGTCCGCGGTGCTCGCCCCTGGCACCGGACCGTCGCCGCCCCGCCCGCCGACGGCGAGCAGATCACGCTCGAAGGAGGCCTGGGCCGCGATCCGGGCCGCGTGCTCGATGTCGGCCGGCGTGAACAGGTCGCTCGCGAGGACCAGTTCGTCGATGTCGACGTCCGTCCTGCCGTCGGTGTACCGGGCCCAGATCGCCGCACGCGCCGCCTTGTCCGGCGTACCGATCGGGATGAGGTAGTCGAAGCGGCCGGGGCGCAGGAACGCCGGGTCGAGGGAGCGGATCGAGTTGGTGGCACAGACGAGCAGCCGCTCGTCCCGCTCCCGGAAGCCGGGTATCAGCTTGAGGAGTTCGTTCGTCACCCCGTGCATCCCACCGGGCTGCGCGGGCTCGGAGCGCACCGGGGCGATCTCCTCGACCTCGTCGATGAAGACCAGGACCCGCTCCAGCTCGGCGATCCGGGCGAAAGCGGACCGCAGGGCCGCGGCGAGGTTGCCCTCGTCGGCGAGGCGGGACGGCAGGATCTCCACGAACGGCCAGCCGAGCCGTGAGGCGATCCCGCGCGCGAACGTGGTCTTCCCGGTGCCGGGCGGGCCGAACAGGCAGACCGCGCGCGGCGGCCGTACACCGTGCCGCCCCGCCCGCTCCGGCTCGGCGAGGGGCAGTACCACCCGGCGCTCGATCAGGTCCTTCTCCCGCTCCATCCCGGCAACCTTGGCCCACAGGTCGCCCGGGAGCAGCCGGCCGCCCAGGTCGTCGAGGAGCCCGGCGGCCGGACCGTGCAGCGGCTCCACCTTCTCGAAGTACGCGACGGCGGGCTGCCGGGTGTACCCGGCGTTGAGGAGGCCCTCGCCGAGCAGCTCCTCCTCCGGCAGGACGTACGCGATCCGCCCCACGCGCGCCGCCACGAGTCGCCGCTCCAACTCCACGAGCAGGGCGCTGGCGAGACCGCGGCCGCGCCAGGCCGAGGAGATCGCGATGCGCATGACCCAGGCCCGCTCGCCGGAGACACAGGCGAGCGCGGCCCCGATCGGCACGCCCTGGTGGACGGCGACCACGGCGGGCTGGCGGCTGGTCAGGGCGCTGATGCACTCGGCCAGCGAGAACACGGACTCCTGGCCGAGCTCCGCGGTCGTGTCGATCAGATGGACGACGGCGGCGAGATCGCTCTCGCGGTAGTCGTGGATGTGCCAGTTCACCGGTGGTACCGCCCCTCGTTGGTGCCGTTGCGGCGAGGCTAGGCGGGGCTGTCGGTCACGGTCGTGCGCCATCCTGCACAAGGGGGTGCCGGCGAACACGCCGTACCGGCTCTATGCGGCTCCATGGGGGACCTCGCGGTGCGGTGGGGGTCCGGCACGCGAAAAGCCCCCGGAAGGCGTTCCTTCCGGGGGCCGCGTGCGTGTGCGTGCGGGGCCTTGAGCAGGCCGGATCCGTCAGTAGGCCGGGGCCAGCTTCGGGTTCGGGCCGTGCGCGTTCTCGTGCTGCTCGCCCTCGGTGGCGGCGAAGACGATGAGGACGATGAAGCCGATGAGCGGCACCAGAGCGATGAGGATCCACCAGCCCGAGCGGCCCGTGTCGTGGAGTCGGCGGACGGTGACCGCCAGGGACGGCAGGAATACGGCGAGAGCGTAGATCGTGCCCAGCAGCTGCATGTCGAGCGACATGTCGACGACGGCGAGGACGATCGAGATGATCAAGTTGATCAACTCGAACATCCAGAATTCCTTGCGGCGGGCCCGGCCGGTGAAGACGACGTACTTCTTCAGGACTTCGAGGTACCAGTTCACTTTGTCCCCCCAAGGACTGGGTATGCGAGCGGGAGAGCCTGTCCCTGTGGAGCAAGCTTTACGCAGAACTTAGGTGGCTGAAACCACATGGGTCAATTCGTTACCGGGCGGTGGCCGTTCCGGGTCGGGAAACAGTGAACGGCGGCACCTCCGGGAGTGGAGGGGCCGCCGTTCCGGGAGAGGATCAGAACGTCACGTCCTTCGCTTGGTCATGAGCAGTCCGCCGGCCGTGAGGGAGAACAGGCAGACGCACGCGCCGGTGATCACGTTGCTGAGGATGGTGCCGGTGTCGGGGCCCGACCCGACCACCCACGGGGCGACGATCAGCCACGCACCCATCAACAGGACGACGAAGTTGAGGTCCTGCGACCGCTCCGGAGCCATCGACATGCACAGGCCGAGCACCGCGAGGGAGATGCCTACGACCAGGTTGCTGATGGCGAGCGCGGGCTGGGTGGCGGAGAAGTGAACCGTCCACGCGGAGATCGCGGCGTAGATACCGGCGAGGATCACGAGTTCCTCGACCGCCGCGACACCTCGGGTCTGGAGCATACGGGCATATCGGTCCCGCATTTCCGACGCGTCGGGGTGTCCTGCGATATCACCAGGACGGTGAGAGACGTCGGCCATACGACTCGCCTCCTTCTGGCGTCATGCACGTCTGACCGCACTTGCGGCAAATGCTGCCGCTGCTTCATTGTGCGCTTATCTGGCCTTTATGTGTAGGTCTGCCCGATAAGGGATGCACACAGAATTTGAGCTGCGGATATGCATGGAACCGCCAAATGGCGATCACCCTTCGATGGACTTTCTTCAACAAAAATTCAATGCAAATGCGAACCACCTGTCGTATCGGTATGCGGGGTGCCCGCCGGAATCCCGGCGCGTAGCCTGGAAGTGGACTCGGGGACTCCATCTCTCCATCGCCGGGAGCGGATGATGGCCGGCATCGTGAAGAAGAGCTTCGACGCAGCGGACGAGACCCGTCCCTTCGAGGGCAACAAGGGCAGGCTTGACCTGGTCACCGGTGAGCGTGGCGCGGTCGGTCGTGCCGTGTTCGAGCCGGGCTGGCAGTGGTCCAAGCACGTCAAACCGATCGCCGGCACCGACAGTTGCCAGGCGTCGCACGTGGGGTACATCGTCAGCGGCCGGATGAAGGTCGTCATGGACGACGGTGAGACGACCGAGTACGGGGCCGGGGACTACATGGAGGTCAAGCCCGGCCACGACGCCTGGGTCCTCGGTGACGACGCCTGCGTCGCACTGGACTGGACCGGCTTCGCCGACTACGCGAAGCCCTCCGGCTGACCGCGCGAAGCCGTCCGCCTGACTATGTGAAGCCTCTGGCGGACCGAGTGGGGCCGGGCTCCGAGCTCGCCCGCGCCCGCCGCGAGCGGGACTCGGCCCCGAACCCGGACCCCTGCCCTCGGCGGCGTCGTCCGTCGGCCACCGCCGCCCTCGGTCGGCGGTGGCCGAACCGTATACCCCCGCCCACGGGACCCGTTCGTCCGGAGACGACTCGGGACGCCGCTGGTCGAGGGGGCGGGAGTGCACGGTCTCGATCATCGTTCGGTGAGCACCACGATCACCCGGGGCGGGACGCTCGTCATACGGCGACGGGCTCCTCCGCGGAGTCGCCCGAGGCGATGCCGAACGCCGGGTCCGGGACGGACTCGGGCGCGAGGAGGACCGAGGCGCTGCCGTCCACGCCGACCGGGACGTCGCCGTCGATCGTCACGCGGCGCAGCTTGCGCACGTGGTCGTCGGAGTCGTCCACGCCGTAGTGCTGGGTCGCGCGGTTGTCCCAGATGGCCACGTCACCGACCTGCCACTGCCAGCGCACCGTGTTCTCCGGGCGCTCGACGTGCGACTGGAAGAGACCGAGCAGGGCGCGGGAGTCGGCGCCCGTCAGACCGCTGATCCGCTGGACGAAGTTGCCGAGGAGCAGCGTCCTCTCGCCGGTCTCGGGGTGGACCCGTACCACCGGGTGCTCCGTGAGGAACTTCGTGGAGGCGAAGACCTCGCGGAAGCGGGCGAGCTGTTCGGGCAGGGCGCCGGGACGCAGGGCCGCGTAGTCGTAGTCGTTGGAGTGCACCGCGCGCAGGCTGTCGGCCAGGGCGCGCAGCGGCTCGGGGAGGTTCTCGTACGCGGTCGCCGTGTTGGCCCACAGGGTGTTGCCGCCGTACGGCGGGATGACCACCGCGCGCAGGATCGAGAAGGCGGGGTAGGCGGGTACGAAGGTGACGTCGGTGTGCCACTGGTTGGCGCGGCCGCCGTAGTCCGAGTCGATCGGGAAGGAGTAACGGCCGTCGGCCGAGGGGACGGTGGGGTGGGCGACGGGCGTGCCGAGGAGCCGGCCGAAGGCCTCGTGTGCCGCCTCGTCCAGGTGGTCCTGGCCGCGGAAGAAGACGACCTTGTGCGCGAGGAGCGCGGCGCGGATCTCGGTCACGGTCTCGGCGGGCAGGTCGCCGCCGAGGCGGACGCCGGAGATGACGGCGCCGAGGCGGCCGCCGACCTTCTGGACGGTGACGGTGTCGGCGGTGGTCGCGGTCGACATGATGGGTTCCTTTCATGCGTCCGGGACGGATCCCGGACGGGGCCTGGGCAGGGCCCGGACGGGGCCCGGGCGGAATTAATCTCGGAGCGGAAGTAATGGAGGGGCGAGAAGCCCCCGACGAGGGCCGGTGAACCCCGACGAGGGCCGGTGAGGCGCTACGGGTTCTCCTGCGTCGTGCGAGCGCGGAGAGCGTCGCGAGCGTCGCGCCGCAGCCGACGGGCTTCGGGGGCGAGGCGGGGGACGTACGAGAGCTGGAGCGGCGTACCGCTCACAGGTGAGGGTCGCGAGGATCAGACGCCGGAGACGGCGGGACAGGAGCGGGTCGCGAACATGTCCCGGAGACTCGCAGCGGCCGCAGCCGCACGTCAAGCGCCGGTCCGCTCCCCGAACGGCCGCTCTCGATGGTTGAATCGGCGCCTGCCCGGCGCCGCCGACCCGACCCGGCGCACCCCGTCGAACCGCTGTCGACCTGCGACGACCTCCGCCCTGTCGCGGGCTGGGACCGACGCGGGCGGCAGGCCGACGGTCCCCGCGAGGACCGCCCCGGGAATTCACACCGCCGCAACAGTGACCAGAGAGGCCCCCATGACGAGGAACACCGCGCACGGTCCCCGGATGGCGGGCGACGGCAGGCGCGAGGCCAACGCCGCCACCGTCCTGCGGACCGTCCTCGACCACGGACCGGTGGCCCGCAGCGCCGTCGCCCGGCTCTCCGGCCTCAGCCCCGCCGCCGTCTCGCGACAGGCCACCGATCTCACCCGGCTCGGTCTCCTGCGGGAGCTGCCCGAACCGGCCGGCAGCGGGGGAGTGGGGCGGCCCCAGATCCCCGTCGACCTGCACATCGGCGCCTCCGGCGGGCCGGTCGCCGGCGGTGTCCATCTCGGGGTCCCCAGCTCGACCTTCGCCCTCGTCGACCTGCGCGGACAGGTCCTGGCCCGGCATTCGTACCCCCACGACGGCATCACGCCGGACGGGCTGCCCGGTGCCGTCGCCCGCGAACTCCGCGTCTTCCTCGACGCCCATACGCGGGGGCGCCCGCTGCTCGGGGTCGGCGCCGCGGTCGGCGGCTGGGTGGATCCCGCCGAGGGCGTGGTCGTCCGCCACCAGGCCCTGGGGTGGCGCCGCCGCCCGCTCGCCGCCGAACTCGCCCGTGGCCTCGGCGGACGCACCGTGCGCGTGGACAACCACGCCCGCTCCATCGCCCAGTCGGAGATCCTCTTCGGCCGGCCCGCCGCCCGGCGGAGCCTGGTCCATCTGTTCATCGGCAATGTCGTCGACGCGGCCGTCGGGCTCGCCGGGGTCGTCCATCAGGGCCCCGGGGCCGCGGCCGGCGATGTGGCGCACCTGCCCGTGCCGGACTCCACCGTTCCCTGCGCGTGCGGACGTTCCGGCTGCCTGGAGGCGACCGCCTCGAACACCGCCCTCGGCCGCACCGCCGTACGCCGTGGGATCGTGCCCGAGCCCGAGACCTCCCTCGTGGTGGACGCGGCGGCGGCGGGGGACCGGCGCGCCGACCGGCTGCTGCGCGAGCGGGCCCGTGCGGTGGGCCGCGCCGTCGCCCTCCTCCTCGACGTCCTCAACCCCGACCTGGTCGTCGTGACCGAGCAGGCGAGCGTCCTCGAACCAGAGTACCTGGAGGAGATCCGGGGGGCCGCGATCGACCTCTCGCACGTCTGCGACGATCCCGAACGGATCGTCAGTCCACATGCCGGACCGGCCACGCTGCCTGTCGCGGCGGGCACCGTTCTGCTGAATCCCCTGTTCAGAAGGCCTATTGAGACCATGGGTGAGCTGTTTCCCGTAGAGGGGCAGAACTGATGTCGTCTCAGAATGCGGTCAAGGCCGGTTGACCGCCCCGCGAAGCCGCTGTCATATTGCTCCCGTGAATCCGGACATGAGCCTCATCTCCCGCAGGCACGTCGACCTCTGTCGACAGGCCAGCGCGGTCTGTGCCGTCCGCGTCTGACCCAGGCGCCGGTCACCGTGCCGGCCCCACCCGTTCCGCTCCGGCCCTGCCGAAGGCGGGTCACCCGCCGTCGCCCCGCTGACGGACCGCGCCCCCTGCCGTCCCGGCCGCCGACCGGTCGCGCCGCATCCTCACCGCACGCCGCATTCCCGCGTGCCGCGTTTCCTTTTCCTTCCGCAGCGGAACGAATCCGTGCGTCCCGCGCGCCTCCGCTCTCCTCCACAGGCAGGCATCGATGACCGAGCTGTACTCCTCCACACCCTCCGCCCCCTCGCGGCGCACCACCCTGCGCGCCGCGGGCGGCGGCACCCTGCTGCTCGGTCTCGGACTCGCCGGCTGCCGCTCGGCGGTCTCCGAGGCCGAGGCGCCCGCCGGAAAGGCCGGTGCGGGGCCCCGCCGCGGCGGCATCGTCACCGTCGCCGTCAACAGCGACTTCACCCCCAGCCTGCTCTTCGCCCAGAGCGGCCAGTCGCTCCAGCAGCGCCTGATCTACAACACCCTCACCCGCTACGACGACCGGCTGAAGCCGCAGCCCGAACTCGCCACCTCCTGGGAGCACGCCGAGGACGGCCGCGGCATCACCCTCAAGCTCCGTACCGGCGTCACCTTCCACGACGGCCGGCCCTTCACCGCCGACGATGTGATCTTCGCGGTGAAGAACCTTCAGAACCCGCTCCGCGCCGCCCAGTTGAGAGCCACCGCAGCCGCCGTCACGGGCTTCGAGAAGCGCGGCGACCACGAACTCGTCCTCCGGCTGGCCCATCCGGTGAACAACCTCTTCGACCTCTTCGAGTTCATGGTCATCACCGATCGGAACAGCGTCGAGGACGCCGTCACCGGCAAGAAGCTCAACGGCACCGGCCCCTTCAAGCTCACCAAGTGGAGCCCCGGCAGCGGCCTCAGCCTCACCCGCAACGAGAAGTACTGGCAGCCCGACCGCCCCTACCTCGACGGCGTCGAACTCCGCGTCGTACCCCAGGCCGACGCCCTGCTGTCCTCCCTCCGCACCGGCCAGTCCCAGCTCTCCTTCAGCGTCCCCGGCAAGAACCTCGCCGTCGTCGCGGCCACTCCCGAACTCGCCATCAGCCAGTACACCACCGGAGGCGGGGCCTACTACCTCGGCGTCAACACCACCGTGGCCCCGCTGAACGACAAGACCGTCCGGCAGGCCCTCGCCCGGGCCATCGACCGCGAACGCATCCTCAAGCAGGTCCTCGGCGGCTACGGACTCGCCTCCGCCACCCCCTGGCCCAAGTCCTCACCCGCCTTCACCGAGGCCGGCCGAACCCACTACACGTACGACCCGGGCAAGGCCCGCGAGCTCCTCAAGTCGGCCGGCCACACCCGGCTCGACCTGCCGCTCCTCCACATCAACCTGCCCGGCGACACCGCCGTCGCCGAGGCGATCCAGTACGACCTCAAGCAGATCGGAGTCCAGGTCACCCTCCAGCCCACCGACCCGGCCACCGCGCAGAAGAACCTCATCTCCCAGAAGATGCCGGGCCTCTGGGCCATGAGCCACAGCTTCGCGCAGGTCCAGCCCTCCACCCTCGCCGTCAGCGCGTACCCCTTCAACGAGGCCAAGAACACCTCGAAGTTCCGCTCCGCCGCCTACACGAAGGTCGTCCGCGAGGCCTGGACCACCCCCGGGACCGGCGCCCGCGCCAACGCCCTCCGGCAGCAGATCACCGACACCCTCCTCGACGAGGCGTTCATCATCGACCTCGTCATCCGGGGCGCCGTCCAGGTCTCCGCCAAGAAGCTGCACGGCGTCACCCTCAACAAGTTCTCCTACCTCAACCTCGACGACGCCTACCTGGCGGGCTGAGATGCGCGGCTACCTGCTGCGGAGACTCCCCTCCGCCCTCCTCGTCCTCCTCGTCGCCTCCTTCGTCGCCTTCGCCGTCCTCCGGCTCGTCCCCGGCGACCCCGCGGCCGTCCTCGCCGGGCCCGACGCGAGCCCCGGGACCGAGGCGGCCATCCGGGCCCGCCTCGGACTCGACGCCCCGCTGCACACCCAGTACCTCCGGTGGATCGGCGACCTCCTCACCGGCGACCTCGGACCGTCCTACGCGATCGGCGGACAGACCGCCGACCTCATCGGCGAAGGACTCGGCGCGACCGTCGAACTCACCCTCGGTGCGCTGCTGTTCGTCGTCGTTCTCGGCGCCGCCCTCGGCATCCTCGGCGCCACCTCCCGCAACCGCTGGGTCGGCGCGACCGTACGGATCCTCACCACCGCCGCCCTCGCCGTGCCGCCCTTCGTCACCGGCGTCCTCCTCGTCCTCCTCTTCGCCGTCGTCCTCGGCGTCCTGCCCCCGGGCGGACGCGTCCCGCTGCTCGACGCACCCGACCTCGGCGTCCAGTACCTGCTGCTGCCCGCCCTCTGCCTCGCCCTGCCCAGCGCCGCCGTCCTCGGCCGCTACCTCAAGGACGGCATCGAACGCGCCCTCGCCGAGGACTACGTCCGCACCGCCACCGCCGCCGGCATCGCCCCCCGGCGCCTCCTCTGGCACCACGCCCTGCCGAACGCCCTCCCGCCCGTCGTCACCCTCCTCGGCATGCAGACCGGCCACCTCCTCGGCGGCGCCGTCCTCGTCGAGGCGATCTTCGCCTGGCCCGGCCTCGGCCAGCTCGCCGAACAGGCCCTGGTCCGCCGCGACTACCCCGTCGTCCAGGACCTCCTGCTGCTCCTCGTCACCGTCTTCGTCCTCGTCCAGCTGCTCACCGACCTCGTCCACGCCTGGCTCGACCCCCGGATCAGGTGGGAGTGACCCATGACCACCCAGACAGCGGCCCACCCGCCGCTCGCCCGCAGGGCCCGCCACCCCTACCGGGCCGCCCTCGCCACCGCCCGCGGCCGCGCCGGACTCGCCCTCGTCGGCCTGGTCGTCCTCGCCGGACTCCTCGCGCCGCTCCTCGCCGGACACGGCCCCACCGACCAGAGCGGCCTGGCGCTCGCCCCGCCCGGCACCGCCGGCCACGTGCTCGGCACCGACGACCTGGGCCGCGACCTCCTCGCCCGGCTGCTCCACGGCATTCGCGCGGACCTCGGCATCATCGTCGTCGCCGTGCCGCTCGGCGCCGCCCTCGGCTGCCTCCTCGCCCTGGCCGCCGCCGTCCACCCGATCGCCGACACCGTCGTCCAGCGCACGTTCGACCTGATCCTCGCCTTCCCCGGACTCATCCTCGCGCTCGCCGTCACCGCGGTCCTCGGCCCCGGCCGGCTCCCCGTGATCCTCGTCATCGCCCTGGCCGAGATCCCCGTCTTCGGACGGCTCCTGCGCACCGGGATCCTCGTGCAGCGCGGCCGGGAGTACGTGACGGCCGCCCGCGTCGGCGGCACCTCGGGCGGCCGGATCCTCACCCGGCACATCCTGCCCAACGCCGCCGACCCGCTCGTCGTCCAGATCGCCGTCTCGCTCACCGTCGCCGTCTTCATCGAAGGCGCGATGAGCTTCCTGGGCGTGGGTGTCCGGCCCCCCGAACCCACCCTCGGAGCCGTCCTCAGCCAGTCCATGCCCTATCTCGCCCAGGCCCCGCATTTCGCCGCCGGACCGCTCGTGACCGTGACCGCGCTCGTCCTCGGTCTCTCCCTGACCGCCGAGGCACTGAACCGGGAGATACGCCGATGACCACCCCACCGCTCCTCGAAGTCCAAGGCCTCGACGTGGAGTTCACCGCTCCGGACGGCGGGAGGCTGCGTGCCGTCCGGGACGTGTCGTTCACGCTCCGCCGGGGCGAGACCCTCGCCGTCGTCGGCGAGTCCGGATCCGGCAAGTCCACCACCGCCCTCGCCCTGCTCGGGATGCTGCCCGGCACCGGCCGGATCAGCGGCGGCTCGGTCCGGCTCGACGGAGAGGACCTCGTCACGGCCGGGGAGGACCGGCTGCGGGCCGTACGGGGCGTCCGCATCAGCATGATCTTCCAGGACCCCATGACGGCCCTGAACCCCGTCCTCACCGTCGGCCGTCATCTGGACGAGGTGCTCCGCGCCCACGCGGGACGCGCCGACGCGGGACGCGCCGACGCGGGACGTGCCCACGCGGGACGCGCCGACGAGGGCCGCGATCATCCGGGACACGCTCATGCCGGACGCGCCGATACGGGAGGCGACAAGGCGAAACCCCGCGCGGGACGCGACAAGGCCGCCCGGCGCGCCCGCGCCGTCGAGCTCCTCCGCCTCGTCGGCATCCCCGACCCCGAGCGGCGCCTCGACGACCACCCGCACCAGTTCTCCGGCGGCCAGCGCCAGCGCGTCCTCATCGCCATGGCCCTCGCGGGTGAGCCCGACGTCCTCCTCGCCGACGAGCCGACGACCGCCCTCGACGCCACCGTCCAGGACCAGATCCTCACCCTCCTCGGCGAGCTCACCCGTACCACCGGCACCGCACTCGTCCTCATCACCCACGACATGGGCGTCGTCGCCCGCGCCTGCGAGCGCGTCCTCGTCATGTACGGAGGCACGGTCGTCGAGGACGGCCCGACCGCCGAGGTCCTCACCCGCCCGCGCCACCCCTACACCGCCGGGCTCCTTGCCGCGGTGCCCCGGCTCTCCGCCCCCTCCGGCACCCGTCTGACCGGCATCCCCGGCACTCCGCCCGACTTGAGCCTCCCGCTCGCCGGCTGCGCCTTCGCCGCCCGGTGCGCCCTGGCCGAGGACCGCTGCCTCACCACCGCCCCGCCGCTCGTCGCCGTCGGCGGAACCGTCCGCGCCGCCTGCCTGCCCGCCGCCGAACGCACCGAACCGCTGCCGCCGCCCCCGCCGCCCGCCCGGATCGACCGCCCCGCACCCGGAGCCGTCGTCCTGGTCGCCGAGGGCGTGCACAAGACGTACAAGAGCCGCCGCAGCGACGTTCCCGCACTGGACGGCGTCTCGATCACCCTCGCGGCGGGGGAGACCCTCGGGATCGTCGGCGAGTCCGGCTCCGGCAAGTCGACCCTCGCCCGGGTCCTCGCCCACGCCCACCCCGCCGACGCGGGCCGGATCCTCCTGGACGGCCGGGACGTCACCCGCCCCGGCCGCGCCGAGCTGCACTCGGTACGCCGCCGGGTGCAGATGGTCTTCCAGGATCCGTACGCCTCCCTCAACCCCCGTATGACCGTGGGAGAGATCGTCGCCGAGCCGCTACGGGCCTTCGGGATCGGCACCCCACGGGAGCGCCCCGCCCGTGTCGCGGAACTCCTCCGTCTCGTCGGCCTCGACCCGGCCGCCGCCGACCGGCACCCCCGCTCGTTCTCCGGCGGCCAGCGCCAGCGCGTCGGCATCGCCCGCGCCCTCGCCCCCGAACCGGACGTCCTCATCTGCGACGAACCCGTCTCGGCGCTGGACGTCTCCGTCCAGGCCCAGATCGTCGGCCTGCTCACCGATCTCCAGCGCGACCTGGGCCTCGCCCTCGTCTTCATCGCCCACGACCTGGCCGTCGTGCGCCAGGTCAGCCACCGCATCGCCGTGATGCACGAGGGGCGAATCGTGGAGACCGGTGGCGCCGACGAGCTGTGCGAGCGCCCCCGCGACCCCTACACGCGCGCGCTGCTCGCTGCCGCGCCCGACCCCGTACCGGTGACGGCCCGGCCGCTCGTACCGCACCCGGCCGAGGCGGTGTCCGTATGAGCGGCTGCTGCACCCCGGGCCGTGGCTGCACGGCCGGCACCGGCCGTCCGGAGAGCTTCGCGCTCCTCCCGTCGCCCACCGTACGGACCGCACCGCGGCTCCACCCCATGGTGGAGCTGCCGGGCGGGACCTTCCGCATGGGCGACGCCTTCGGCGAGGGCTACCCGGCCGACCACGAAGGACCCGTACGGGAGGTGACCGTCGCCCCCTTCGCGATCGACGCCACTGCCGTCACCAACGCCCGGTACGCCGAGTTCGTCGAGGCCACCGGACACCGCACCGACGCCGAACGCTTCGGCTCCTCCTTCGTCTTCCACCTGCTGCTCCACCCCTCCGCCGAACGCCACGTCCTCGGCGCCGTCCCGCAGGCCCCCTGGTGGCTCGGCGTCAGCGGCGCCGCCTGGCACGCCCCGGAGGGCCCCGGCTCCGGCCTCGAAGCCCGCGCCGACCACCCCGTCGTCCACATCAGTCACGACGACGCCCTCGCGTACTGCGCCTGGGCCGGCGTCCGGCTGCCCACCGAGGCCGAATGGGAGTACGCCGCCCGCGGCGGCCTCGACGGCGCCCGCTACCCCTGGGGTGACGACTTCACCCCAGGCGGCCGGGAGATGTGCAACACCTGGCTCGGCACCTTCCCGCACCGCTCCGAGCGGCCCGGCGGACACATCGGCACCGTGCCCGTCACCGCGTACGCCCCCAACGGGTACGGCCTCCACAACACTTCGGGGAACGTCTGGGAGTGGTGCGCCGACGCCTTCGGCCCGGGGGAGGGTCCGCAGCCCGGCCAGGTCCCCGAGCGCGTCATCCGCGGCGGCTCCTACCTCTGCCACGCCTCCTACTGCAACCGCTACCGGGTCGCCGCCCGATCCCACAACACCCCCGACTCCTCGACCGGCCACGGCGGCTTCCGCGTCGCCCGCTCGCTGCCCCCGGAAGGACCCGCCCCCGCATGACCACCGGCACCCCACGCGAAGCCACCCGGACCGACGGCCCCCGGCACGACGGACCGTCGGCCCCCGCCACCCGGCGCGACCCCTACGAGGGTTTCGCAGGGCACGTCGGCCGTACCTTCGCCGAGTCCGAGCCCGCCTGGCCCACCCGCACCACCCCGCCCGCCAAGGCCCCCAACATCGTCGTCGTCCTCGTCGACGACATGGGTTTCAGCGACATCGGACCGTTCGGGTCCGAGATCCCCACGCCCGTCCTCGACCGACTCGCCGACGAGGGCGTCCGGCTCACCAACTACCACACCATGCCGCTCTGCTCACCGGCCCGCGCCGCCCTGCTCACCGGCCTCAACCCGCACCGCGTCGGTTACGCCATGGTCGCCAACTCCGACCCCGGCTTCCCCGGTTACGGCATGGAGATCGCCGACGACATCCCCACACTCGCCGAACTGCTCCACGACGCCGGTTACGCCACCTACGCGGTCGGCAAGTGGCACCTCGTCCGCGACTCCGCCTCCAACGCGGCGAACGACCGTGTCAACTGGCCCCTCCAGAAGGGCTTCGACCGGTACTACGGCGTCCTGGAGGGCCTCACCAGCCTCTTCCACCCGCACCAGCTCGTCCGGGACAACAGTCCTCTCGACATCGACGAGTTCGCCGACGACTACTACTACACCGACGACATCACCGACGAGGCGATCTCCATGGTGAAGTCGCTGCGCGCCCACGAGCCGGACAAGCCCTTCTTCCTCTACCTCGCCCACAACGCCGTCCACGGCCCCCTCCAGGCCAAGGCCGAGGACATCGCCCGCCACCGCGGCCGCTACGACGAGGGCTGGGACGTCCTGCGCGAGCGGCGCTTCGCCGACCAGCTCGCCGCCGGCCTCTTCCCGCCCGGCACCGAACTCCCCGCCCGCAACAGCGAGGCCGGACTCGACGTACCCGCCTGGGAGTCCCTGACGGACGATCAACAACGGCTCTACGCCCGCTACATGGAGGTGTACGCGGCCCTCGTCGACAACATCGACCAGAACCTCGGCCGGCTCACCGACACGCTCGCCGCCCTCGGCGAACTCGACAACACCGTCATCGTCTTCACCTCCGACAACGGCGGCACCGGCGAGGGCGGTGCCGAGGGAACCCGCTCCTACTTCAGCCGCTTCGTCCACCACCCGCGCCTCCCCGGCGACTGGGAGCCCGACGTCGACCGCGACCCCGAGCTCATCGGCGGCCCCCGCAGCCTCGTCCACTACCCCCGCGGCTGGGGCATGGCCTCCAACACCCCCTTCCGCCTGTACAAGGGCCACACCTACGCGGGCGGCGTCCGCGTGCCGTTCGTCCTCTCCTGGCCCGAAGGCGTCAGGAACGGCCGGCTCTCGCGTGGCCTCCGCCCCCAGTACCAGTACGTCACCGACATCGCCCCCACCCTCCTCGAACTCGCCGGTCTCGCCCGGCCCGCGAGCCGCCGGGGCGTACCGCTCCAGGAACCGGACGGCACCAGCTTCACCGCCGTCCTCACCGACCCCGCCCACGACTCCACCCACCCCGAGCAGTACTGCGAGATGACCGGCAACCGGAGCCACTACCGCGACGGCCACAAGCTCGTCACACTCCACCGGCCCGGCACCCCCTATGACGACTCCGAATGGGCCCTGTACGACATCCGTACCGATCCCACCGAGATCCACGACCTCGCCGCCGCCCACCCCGAGCTCGTCAAGGAACTCTCCGCGGCCTGGGAGGACGCCGCCTGGCGCAACGGCGTCTTCCCGCTCCCCGACCACAGCGGGGCCCTCGCCCGCCGTAACCCCGCGGAGGAACGCCTCACCCGCCCCCTCACCCTGCTGCCCGGCACCCCGGAGCTGGAGCGCTACCGCTCCTCCCGGCTCGTCTCGCTGCGCTCCTTCGAGATCGCCGTGGCCGTCGACGAGACCGGGGACGGCGTCCTCGTCTCCCACGGCGACCAGGGCGGCGGCTACAGCCTGTACGTCGAGAACGGCCGGCTCGCCCTCGCGTACAACGAGTACGGAACCCTCCACGAGACCGACGCGGGCCCCCTCGGCCCCGGCCCGCACGAGATCCTCCTCGCCGCCACGGCCGAGGAGGGACTGCGCTGGCGGTTCACGATCACCGTGGACGGCGAGCACCGCGCCGCCCCCGACAGCGTGCACCAGCTCATCGGCATGGCCCCCTTCCAGGGCATCAGCATCGGCGTCGACCGAAAGTCCCCCGTCTCCTGGCCGCTCTTCGAACGCCGCCGCTCCTTCCGCTTCACCGGCCGCCTGGAGTCCGTCACCTACCGCCCCGGAGCCCCCGGCCCCGACGCGCCCGAGGCCGTCGCCGCCGCGCTCAAGGAGGCCGCCGCCGCCTTCGAGTAGCGCCTTCCGCGAGGGTGGCCCGGGAAATCCCCGGGCCACCGGCCGTGGACGGCGGCACAATGCACCCATGACGATCCAAGATCACCGCACGTCCGTGCCGTACACCGGGGACGAGCGCGCCGTCCTCACGGCCATGCTCGACTTCCAGCGCGACACCCTCGCCCTGAAGTGCGCGGGGCTCGCGCCGGAGCAGCTGAAGGACCGGGCGATCGCCCCCTCGGGCCTCTCGCTGCTCGGTCTCGTGCGCCATGCGGCCGAGGTCGAGCGCGGCTGGTTCCGCAACGTTCTCAACGGCGAGTCGAGTCGCAGTCCCTGGACGCCCCCGGGCTCCACCGACTGGGCCGACTTCGACGTGGACGAGGCCGACGTCGACGAGGCGTTCACCATCTGGCGCGAGGAGTGCGCCCGCGCCCGCGCGATCGTCGCCGCGGCCGACTCCCTCGACGTCACCGGAAGCCGCGAGGACGAGACGTACTCCGTTCGCTACGTCCTCGCCCACATGATCGAGGAGTACGCACGCCACAACGGCCACGCCGACCTGCTGCGCGAACGCCTCGACGGCACGACGGGGGAGTGACACCGATGACCGCCTTCGGAACCACCGACGACCCCGACATCGCCGCGGCCGTCGCCGGCGAACTGGCGCTCCTGGACCCGGCCGTACGCGTCTCCCGGGCGCGCGCCGCGGAACTGCTCGACCCCGAGTTCGTCGAGGTCGGAGCCTCCGGTCGGCGCTGGACGTACGAGGAGATGCTCGCCGCGCTCCCCGAGATGTCCGGCGCTCCGGAGGACGGACCGCGCTACGAGCCCGGCGCCCTCGTGGGGACGCTGCTCGCACCCGGCCTCGTCCACCTCACGTACGAGACGCTCCGCGACGGCCACCGGGCCAGGCGCAGCTCGCTCTGGCGTCGGGACCCCGCCGCGCCGCCCGGCACGGGGCTGCGGATGTACTACCACCAGGGAACGCCCGCACCGGAGACGGATGTTCAGCCGTAGGCGTCGGTGACGCAGTCGACCGCGCAGCGCCCCTGCTCGTATCTGCGGCGGAGGGCCGCCGCCGCGTGCCGCCGCTCCACCCCGGCATAGCCGTAGCGCTCCTGTGTCGTCCGCACCACGGCCTCGACGGTGACGATCGCCGGTTCGCCCGCGCCGGCGGATCGGCGGGCCACCGCGATCACATGGTCGGCCGCCCGCTGCAGATCACGGGCGTAGTCCCGCTGGGCCACGGAACGCGCGCGTGAGGCGGCGAACGGCCGTACCGCCCGCCCCTTCCAGAGCACACCGGCGGTCATGAGCCCCGCCCCGAGCAGGACGACGAGCACCCCCACCACGGCATCGGCGTCCCATCTCATCACCGGTCGCCTTCCCCCTGGACCTGACCTGCGGTACGAGTCCCTCAAGTCTAGGGGGTTTCCGGCGATCGGACCGGCTCCGGGAGCGGGCGCCGCTCCCCGGGCCGGGCCCAGGACGGGGTCCAGACATCGCCGTCCCGGTCGGCGGACACGGCGGACCCGGGGGCCTCGGGCGAGGCGGCCAGATGGGCGCGGAGCTTGAGCAGCGCGGGGTGCGGATTGTCCACGGCCCACAGCAAGGAGTGCGGATAGACCGGAGTCGGCCCGTGCACGGGGACGCGCCGCAGACCGTGGCCCTCGGGCCAGACGAGGCGGGTCCGCGCACCGACGAAGGTCGCGAGCTCGGGGGAGTCAGCGACGGTGTCGAGCAGCGGCTCGGTGCCGAAGTCCGGGCCCGTCACCTCGATCGTGAGACCGAACGCGGCGGCGAGGTCGGCGTAATAGGCGGCCCACTCGGTCCCGCTGACGATGCCCGGAATCCAGATCCGGTGCCCGACGAGCCCCTCGGGCGTGACGGCACGCGCCCCCGCGAGCACGTGCGCCGGACCCGTCAGGAGCTGGAGCGGCTCGTCCAGGACCGGCAACGCCTCGATTCCCTCGGGCAGCCGCCGGCCCGGCATGGTGACCGCCCGGAAGGACGCGTCGATCGTCCCGGCGCGGAGGGCGGCGACGGCCGCGTCCGCGTCGAAGAGCGTCACGACGTCCAGCTCGACCTCCGGAAACGCCTGGTGGAAGTCTTGGAGCAGCGCCGCGGGCGCGAGGCGCCGGCCGAGCACGTCCACCCGCAGCGCCCGCCGCCCCGGACGCACGGAGGCCACGGCGCGCGCCTCGGCATGGAGCAGGGCGCGCGCGTGCGGCAGGAACGCCTGCCCGTCGATCGTCGGCTCCGCCCCGCGAGCGGTCCGGTCGAGCAGCCGCACACCGAGTTCCCTCTCCAGCGCGGCGACCCGCTTGGACACGGCCTGCTGGGTGATCGACAGCTCGTCGGCGGCCTCCCGGAACCGGCCCGAGTCCACGACGGCGAGGAAGGTGCGTACGGCTTCGAGATCCACGCCGTGCAGCCTAGGGGGTGTCTTTGCCGACAACCAAGGGTTGTGTCCTCCAGCTCCCGTGGTTGTTTGATCTGCGCGCCCTCGGATCGCTTTGATGGCGGACGGCGGTCCGTGGTTGTGCGGCCGGTCGGCGAGAGGGGTACGGGCATGGCGGGCGGAGTGTCCTCGGGGCGGGACCGCGGGGTGTCCCTCGGGCGGGACTTCGGATGGCTGTGGGCGTCGTACGCCGCCGGAACCCTGGGCACCTGGGTCGCCTTCAACGCCTTCCCGCTGCTCGCGATCACCGTGCTCCACAAGGGCTCCGCCGAAGTGGCGGCGCTGGCCGCCGTGGGAGCCGCCGTCGGCGCGGCGGTCGCGCTGCCGCTCGGCCCCTGGGTGGAGTTCCGCCGCAAGCGGCCCGTGATGATCGCCATGGACCTCGTGCGGTGCGCGGCGATGCTGAGCGCCGCCGTCGCGTACGCGCTCGACCGGCTCGCCTTCGCCCAGCTCCTCGTCGTCTCCGTGGTCGTCGCCGCGGCGGACATCACCTTCGGCGCGGCCTCCGGCGCCTGTCTGAAGGCGCTCGTACCGGCGGAGGGCCGGCTCGTCGCGCAGGCCCGGCTCGAATCCACGACCTGGACCGCGACCGTCCTCGGACCTCCGCTCGGTGGCGCCCTGGTCGCCCTCCTCGGCCCGGTGGCGACCGTGCTGGTCGACGCCCTGAGCTATCTGCTCTCGGCGGCGGGCATCCGAGCGATCAAGGGGCGCGAGCCCCGCCCCGCGCACAGAGAGGGGTCGGGGATGAGGGCCGGCGACCTTCTCGAAGGATGGCGGCACATCCTCGCCCAGCCCGTCCTGCGCCCGCTGTTCCTCAACTCCGTGCTGGTCAACGGCCTCATCATGGCGACCGCCCCCCTCCTCGCCGTCCTCATGCTGGGGCCGCTGGGGTTCGCCCCCTGGCAGTACGGGCTCGCCTTCGCGGTGCCGTGCGTCGGCGGGCTCGTCGGCTCACGGCTGTCCCGGCCGCTCGTCGCGCGGTACGGCCGGCACCGGGTCCTGTGGACCTCGGGCGTGCTCCGCGCCTGCTGGCCCGTCGGGCTGGTCCTCGTCCACCCCGGTGTCACCGGGCTCCTGCTCGTGATGGCGATCGAGCTGGCTCTGATCACCTGCTCCGCCGTGTTCACCCCGGTGCTCGCCGCCCACCGCCTCGACCTGACGGAGACCGACCGGGTCGCCCGTACCCTCACCGCCTGGTCCGTGACCGCGAAGGCCTCCATCGCAGCCCTGACCGCGCTCGGGGGGCTCCTCGCGGCCGCCGTCGGACCCCGGGCGGCGATCGGCCTGGCAGGTGTCCTGCTGCTCGCGACACCGTTGCTGCTGCCCAGGAGAGAGGCGCGTGGGGTGACGGGCGTGACGGGTGTTGACACGTGTAAGTGACCGGTGGCAGGGTCGTGCCCCGGGCTTCGTGTGCCCCCGCGCAGAAGGAGCAGCACCCATGAGCACCACCGGCAGCACCGGCACCGCAGTGACCACGGGCACCACCGTCACCACCGCGCGCGGGCCCGTCCGCGGCGAGCGCCGCGCCGACGGCAGCCTGCGATTCCTCGGCATCCCCTACGCGCAGCCGCCCGTCGGCGACCTGCGGTTCGCCGCGCCCGTACCGCCGGAGCCGTGGTCGGAGCCGCTGGACGCCACGGCGTACGGGCCGACGGCCCAGCGCCGCCCCTTCGCCGAGATCACCACCATCCCCGAGCCCTCGATCCCGGGCGCCGACGTCCTCAACCTCAACGTCTTCACCCCCGGCACCGACCCCGCCGCCGCGCTGCCCGTCCTCGTCTGGATCCACGGCGGCGGATACGTCGCGGGCTCGGCGGCCAGCCCCTGGTACGACGGGGCCGCGTTCAACCGGGACGGCGTCGTCCTCGTCTCGCTCGGCTACCGGCTCGGCATCGAGGGTTTCCTGCACCTGGAGGACGCCCCCGACAACCGGGGCGTACGGGACTGGATCGCCGCCCTGGAATGGGTGCGGGACAACATCGGGGCCTTCGGCGGCGACCCCGCCAAGGTCACCGTCGCAGGACAGTCCGCGGGCGGCGGCGCCGTCCAGACCCTCCTCGCCGTGCCCGCCGCCGAGGGCCTGTTCCGCGGTGCGCTCTCGGTCTCCGGCGCCGTCCCGCGGCCCGACGGCCCGGAGGTCGCCCGCGCCGCCTCCCGGCTCCTCACCTCCCGCACCGGCATCCCGGCCACCGCCGCCGCCCTCCGCGACCTCGGCGACGACGAGATCCTCGCCCTCCAGGACCGCCTGAACGAGCCGGGCCCCGACCGCGAGGGCCTGCCGCCCATGCTGTCCTTCGCCCCCTTCGCCGACGGCGAGCTGATCCCCCTGCCCGTCCTCGACGCGCTCACCACGGGCGGGGCGGGCGCGGACGTCCCGCTGATGCTCGGCTTCACCGAGCACGAGTTCACGATGTTCCCCGCGCCCGGCCCGGACGGCCCGCCGCTGCCCGTCCTCCTCGGCGGTCTCGGCCTCGAACCCACCAGGGCCGACGCCCTCGCGGAGGCGTACGCGGAGGGCGGCCCGGAACGGCTCTTCGGCCAGGCCCTGACCGACGCGACCTTCCGCGCCCCGAACCTCGCCGTCGCCGACGCCCGCGCCGCACGCGAAAGGCCCACCTGGCTCTACGAGTTCACCTGGCGCTCGCCGGCCGCCGGCCTCGCCTTCCACTGCGTGGACCTGCCGTTCGCCTTCGACCTCCTGGACGCCGAGGGAGTCCCGGCCGTCGCCGGGGACACACCGCCGCGCTCGCTCGCCGACGCGATGCACCGCGCCTGGGTCGCCTTCGTGACCGACCAGGACCCGGGCGCCGACTGGCCCCGCTACACCGCGGAGGGACGCGCCACGATGATCTGGGACGCGGAACCCCGGATCGCGAAGGACCCGCTGGCCCGGGTCCGCGAGCTCTGGCTCGACTGACCCGACGGAGGGGAGGCCGGGCCGACCGGGCCGTGTCACACGTTCTTCATGCGCTGTGCATGGTCCGCCGGGGCGGGCGAGCCGATGATCGACCGGATGCCAGGGGCGCCACGACAGGCCCTCGTGCGCCCCTGGCACGCAGTCGACCGTCGCGCTCGCCGTCTCGCCCAAGGAGCCCCGATGTCCAGCCGCCGCCGCTTCCTCGCCGGGTCCGCCGCCACCCTCGGCCTCGGCTCCCTGCCCGTGACCGGCGCCGTCGGAGCTCCCGCCGCCACGGCCGCCGTCGCGGCGGCACCGGAGGCCACGACCCGACCGCCGAACCTGGTCGTCGTGCTCGCCGACGACCTCGGGCACGGCGAACTCGGCGCGTACGGCCAGAGACTCATCACCACCCCGCGCATCGACGGACTCGCCGTCGACGGGCTGCGGTTCACCGACGCGTACTCGACCGCGGCCGTCTGCGCCCCCTCCCGCTGCTCGCTCCTCACCGGTCTGCACACCGGGCACGCGACCGTACGCGCCAACCCGTCCGGGGCCCAGGGCTCCCTCACCGCCGCCGACACCACCTTCGCCCAGGTGCTCAGGGCCCGCGGCTACCGCACCGGGGTGATCGGCAAATGGGGCTTCGGGCCGGAGAGCGCCGACCAGGACAGCCACCCCAACGCCCGCGGATTCGAGGAGTTCCACGGCTACATCGACCACGGACACGCCCACCAGTACTACCCCGCCTACCTCTGGCACGACGGCGTCAAGGAGCCGATCGCCGCCAACGCGGGCGGTGCCAAGGGCGCCTACGCGCCGGACCTGCTGCGCGAGCGAGCGCTCGACTTCCTCGACCGCCACGCGGCCGAACCGTTCCTCCTGCTGCTGACCCCGACCGTGCCCCACGCACCCAGCGACATCCCCGACACCGGTGCCTACGCCTCCCGGTCGTGGAGCGCCGCCGACAAGGGGCACGCCGCACAGGTGAGCCTCTTCGACGCCCTCGTCGGCGACGTCGTCGACCGGCTGCGCGCCCTCGGCCTGGAGGACGACACGATCCTGCTCGTCACCAGCGACAACGGCCCCCACGAGGAGGGCGGCGTCAACCCCGACCGGTTCGACGCCAACGGACCGCTGCGCGGCTACAAGCGCAACCTGTACGAGGGCGGCGTCCGGGTCCCCCTCATCGCCTGGGGCCCCGGCCGGGTCCTGCCCGGCACGAGCGACCGTCCCACCCCGCTCACCGACCTCCTCCCCACCCTCGCCGACCTCGGCGGCGCCCCCGCGCCCGCCGACGTCGACGGACTGTCGGTCGCACCCCTGCTCACCGGAGCCGCGGAAGCCGCCCGTCACGACCACCTCTACTGGTTCCGCGACGAGCGGGGCGTCACCGCCCGCGCCGACGCCCAGGACCGGCAGCGCGCCACCTGGCTCGCCGAGGCGCTCCGCAAGGACCGGTGGAAGGCGGTGCGGTTCGCCCCCGTCCGCGACCACGCGCTGCCCGACGACCAGTGGCAGGTCGAGCTGTACGACCTGGCCACCGACGTCGGCGAGAGCTCCGACCTGGCGTCCCGTCACCCCGCCCGGGTCGCCGAACTGGTCGCCCTGATGCGTTCCTCCTGGCAGGAGCAGTACCCGCGCACCGCGTTCGGGACCACCCTGACCGTGCCCGCGTCGGCCGTACCGGGGGAGCCCTTCCCCGTCACCGCCACGCTCGCCAACGGCTCGGCGCGGGCCTGGAGTTCCCCCGCCGTGACCCTGCGGGCACCGGTCGGCTGGACCGTACGCGCCACGACGGCCACCACCGGCGGGCAGCTCGCCCCCGGCGCGCGGCTCACCACCGGCTGGCAGGTCACCCCGTCCGCCGACGCCCCCGCCGCCACCCCGTGGACCCTCACCGCCGAAGGCACCGCGCTCGCCCCGGGAGGCCCCGTGCGGTACGCGGCCGCGGGCCGCGCCACCACCCCGCCCCCTGCGCCCACCCGCGACAGCCACCTGTCCGACCTCCCCTGGATCCACGCCGTCAACGGCTGGGGCCCTGTCGAACGCGACGCCTCCAACGGCAAGAGCGCCGCCGGCGACGGCACCCCGATCGCCTTCGGCGGCACCACCTACCCGAAGGGCCTCGGCGTCCATGCCCCCAGCGACGTCGCCTTCCACCTCGGCGGCGCCGGAGACCGGTTCACCGCCCTGGTCGGCATCGACGACTTCTCGGCCCGCCAGAGCTCCGCCGGCGCCACCCGCGCCACGGTCTACGGCGACGACCGCGTCCTCGTCACCACGCCCGTCCTGACCGCCGCCACCGGCCCCGTCCCGGTGGACGTCGACGTGCGGGGCGTCCGCGTGCTCCGCCTGGAGGTGACGGACGCCAACGCGAAGACCTCCTTCGACCACACCTCCTGGGCCCTGGCCCGGGTCACCGTCGTGCCGGGGGCGTGACGCGGCTCAGGACCTGGCGGACGCCCCGGCGATCAGGCCCGATCCGTCCGCCAGACGAAGACCTCGGTGCTCGGGCCGCGTTCGGAGAACCGGCCCGACGGCGAGGTCTCGCGCAACAGCCGGCGAAGGTCCGACTCGAACGCGTTCCCGCGCGCACCGAACAGATGCGGAGCCGAGTACGACATCGAGAACACCCCGGCGACGACGTCGTCCTGCGTGCGTTCGAGCACCTGACCCCCGGGAACGACACGGCGTTCCGGACCCGAGAAGCCCGCCCGGGCGAGCACCGTGGCCTCACCGCCGGGCGTCCCGTGCGGCAGTACTCCCCGGCCCGCCCGCCGCACCGGACCCAAGTACCGCGTGACCAGCTCGTCGATCGCGGCCCTCGGCGCCGCCGGATGGGGCAGGCCCTCGACCGGCCAGGTCTCCGTCTTCTCGTCGGCGATGTGCACGAGCGCTCCGCCGGGCCGCAGCATGCCCTTCACCGTCGTCGCCACCCGCTTGCGGTCCATCCAGTGGAACGACTGGCCGAAGGTCGCCACGCTGAACGGACCGAGGTCCGCCGACAGGTCCTCGGCGCGGCTCCGGATCCAGCTGGTCCGTGCGGTCAGACCGGCCGCCGCCGCCCCGCGCCGGGCCTCGGCGAGCATCTCGCCGTCGGGGTCCACCCCGACGACCTCGGAGAAGAGGTGCGCCAACGGCAGAGCGAGGGTGCCCGGTCCGCAGCCGACGTCGAGGAGGCGTCCCCGGCCGTCGAGCCCCAGCGCCTCGGTGAGGGTGTCCACCAGACCGGGCGCGTACGGGGGCCTCCCGCGCGCGTAGTGGACGGCCGCACCCGAGAAGAGCGTCTCGTCCCACTCCCAGCCCTCGATCACGACCTCCCGCCGCCCTCTCCGGAGCCCCACACCCCGCCCGCCCCCCGTCCGTACCCGCCGCCCCCATGGTCGTACCGGCCCTCCGCGTCACTCCTCCGGCGGGACGCAGAGCACGGGCACGGACGACATGTGCAGGAGCTTGTGAGGGGTGGAACCGAGCAGCGCGCCGCGCATCGGGCTCTCGCCCCAGCTGCCCACCACGATGACGCGGGCCGCGTGGCGGGTCGCCGCGTCGATCAGGGCCTGGGCCGGCTTCGCGTCGAGCACCTCGACGACGGTGGGGACGCCCGCCCGGTCGGCCTCCGTGACCGCGTGTTCCAGACCGACGCGGCCGGTCTGGCGGATGGCCTCGTAGTGGGCCCGGTACTCCTCGCCCAGCGGGCCGGGCGCCGCCGCGCCGTAGACCAGCACCAGCTGCTCGTCGAACGCGGCGGCCACCTCGACCGCGATCCGCAACGCGCGGGCGGCGCCGGGGGATTCGTCGTAACCGAGGACGACCGACATCTCAGCGCTCCTTGGTGCCGTGCACGAGGTCGGGGTCGGCCACGCCCGGGCGTTCCTCCCAGAAGACGGGCGACCGCAGCCGCCACACGATCATGACGAGCACCCCGGTGAGGGCGATGCCGATACCGATGACGAGCGGCGGCCCGAGGCCGAACCACGAGGTGCCGCTGTACGAGTTCGCGGGATCGGACATGTCGGAGACCGACCTCACCAGGAGCCAGGTGAGCAGACCGGCACCGACCAGCGGGCCGAGGCCGATCAACAGGAAGTTGTGGACGCTCTCGAAGAGATGGCGCCGGTAGTACACCGCGCACGCGATGCCCGTGAGCGCGTAGTAGAAGGCGATGAGCAGGGAGAGCGCGGTGAGCGAGTCGAAGAGGGCGTTGGTACTGATCTGGTTGACCACCAGGTACCAGGCGATGGCGATGCCGGCGACCCACCACGTGCTCACGTCGGGCGTGCGGAAGCGCGGGCTGATGTGGGCGTAGTGCGAGGGCAGGGCCCGGCGGCGGGCCATGGACAGGGCGGTCCGCGACGCCGGGATGATCGTCGTCTGGGTGGAGGCGATGGCGGAGGTGGAGACGGCGAGCAGCAGGACCCAGTCCCAGCCGCCGAGCACGTCGGTGGCGAGCTGGGCGAAGATGAACTCCTCCTCACCCGCGTTCTCCGCGAGGAAGGCGGGACCGGCGTACGCGACGACGGCGAAGCCCACGGACACGTACGTGACGAGCAGGATGACGGTCGACCAGAGGCCCGCTTTGCCGGGGGCGGTCGCGGAGTCCTTGACCTCTTCGGTGAGATTGACCGCCGACTCCCAACCCCAGTAGATGAACACGCCGAGCAGCAGCCCGCCGGTCAGCGCCGCGCCTCCGGCGCCGAAGGGGTTCAGCCAGCTGAGGGCGGGTTCGACGGAGTCGTACGCGCTGCTGCCGTCGTACACCTTGTACAGCGCCACACCCACGAAGATCAGCAGGAAGGCGACCTGCGCCAGGATGAGGACGTTCTGCACGTGGGCCGACAGCTCGGTGCCGATGACGCAGACGGCCGTCATCACCAGGATCAGGAGGACGGTGAGGGACTGGCGTACGAAGGCGTTGTCGACCCAGCTGTCGAGGCCGACGGAGAGCAGCGCGAAGCTCACGGCCACGTCCGCGAGCGAGCCGACGACCAGGACACCGGTCATCGCGATGGCCCAGCCGCCGAGCCACCCGGCCCACGGGCCCATCGCCCGCGTGACCCAGGAGAACGTCGTGCCGCAGTCCTGGTCCACCTTGTTCAGGTAGTAGAACGCCGACGCGATGAGCAGCATCGGGACGAAGGACGCGAACATCACGCCGGGCGCGTAGATCCCGGCGAGCGCGACGATCGGGCCGATGACGGCGGCCAGGGAGTACGCGGGGGAGGTGGAGTTGAGCCCGATGACGAGGGCGTCGACGAACCCGATCGCATTGGCCTTCAGACCCGGGGGTCGGCCTTCGGGTGCGGAATCCTCTGCGGCCATTGGTCCCTCAATCCGGAGAGAGGTATGCCTTCATCGTAGGGAGGTCGGGGTTCGGCCGCACGCCAGGAGGCCACCCGGGTGTATCTCCGCGGGAGCCCGACCACCCGCCCGGGGCGCCTGTCCGAGGGGGGCCTGCTGACCCGCCCGGGCGCCTGCTCCGCGGGTGGCCTGCCCACCCCCAGGGCGCCTGCCCGTGAGGAGCCCGCCCGTCCGCCCGATAGCATCGCGCAGCCCGCCGTACCGTACCCGTCACAGAACGGAACGCCGATGCTGAAGAAGTTCGAGGACCTCTCCACGCCCCTCGTCGCCGACGCGTGCGTGCGCCTCGGGGAACCGCTGCGTTCCGCGCCCACCGGGATTCTGCCCGTCGTCGCCGGGCAGCGGGTCGCCGGCCGCGCGCTGCCCGTACGGCACTACGGAAGCGTCGACGTCTTCCTGGAGGCGTTCACCCTGGCCGAGCCCGGCGACGTCCTCGTCATCGACAACGCGGGCCGCCACGACGAGGCCTGCATCGGCGACCTCGCCGTCCTGGAGGCCGAGGCGGCCGGTGTCACCGGGGTCGTCGTCTGGGGTCTGCACCGGGACACCCCCGACCTCGTCGAGATCGGTCTGCCCGTCTTCTCGTACGGACGTCACGCGCCCGGCCCCGTACGTCTCGACCCCCGGGACCCGGACGCGCTGACCACCGCCCGGTTCGGCGAGCAGGAGGTGACCGTCGGCGATGTCGTCTTCGCCGACGACGACGGCGTGCTCTTCGTGGCGGCAGCCCGCGTGGACGCCGTGCTCGACGTGGCCCGCACCCTGTTCTCTACGGAACGGGATCAGGCCCGCCGCATCAGGGCGGGGGAGACGCTCCGGACGCAGACCCGGTTCGACGCCTATCTGGCGGGCCGGGCCGAGGACCCCTCGTACACCTTCCGGCAGCATCTGCGCCGGATCGGCGGCGCGATCGAGGAGTGAGCCGCGGCGGTCCGGACACCGGTGGGAATCAGCCCTCGAAACCGACCGTGCCGTCCGGCAGGATCGCCTCCACGCGCGCGCCGTGCTCCACGGTCCGGCTCACCGTGCAGAACTTCTCGTGCGTCAGACGCACCCCGCGGGCGAACACCTCGGCCGCCTTCGGGTTGTTGTCCGGGAGCTCGAACTCGTAGCTGACCCGGATACGGCCCACCCGGCCGTCGTCCTCGGGCCCGGAGACCGACTCGACCACGATTCTGAGGTCTTCGTGGTCCACGGCCCGCGCGGTCCTGTCCACGACGAGCCCGCCGCACCCGCCCATCGCCGCGAGCAGCAACTCGACGGGCGTGAACGAGGGCTGCGCGTCTGCGTCGTCGGCGGCGGCCATCCGGACCTCCGCACCCCGGTCGTTTCGGGCGGTCCAGTTCCGGTACCCGGTACGGACGGTCTCGATCCGGTAGTCGGCCATGGCGGCGGTCTCCTTCGTTCTCGGGTGCGTGCTCGTACGTTACGGCCGCCCGCTCAAGCAACCCCACCGCCCCCGCCCGGCCAAGCGGACGCGCCGGGCAGTCACTCACGGGGCACGGTGCGGTCTCATAGGCTGCGGGCGGCGGGGACGTCGAGGACGGTGGCGTTCGCCGCGGTGGCGGCGAACGCCAGGACCACCGCACCCCAGGCCTCCGACACGGCTCCCCAGACCCTCCGGAGTTCGGGTTCCACGTCGCCCACCGCGTTCACCACGGCCTCCGGATCGGCGCCCGCCTCTCGTACGGACGCGTCTTCCGCGGCCGCCCACACCTCGACCGCCGCCCCGCCCACCTCCGGGTGGAACTGCACCGCCCAACAGGCGCTCCCGACCCGGAACGCCTGGTGCGGGCAGTCGTCGCCGGTGAGCAGCGGGACCGCGCCGGGCGGCAGCCGGTCCACCTCGTCCCAGTGCCACTGCGCCGCCGGGGTCCCGTCCCGGACCTCGCCGAGCACGGGGTCTCCCGCCACGGTCGGCAGCCTCCGCAGCGGTACGGCACCCAACTCCGGACCCTGGGGGCGCGTCGTGACCGAACCGCCCAGGGCATGGGCGACGATCTGGCCGCCCAGGCAGATCCCGAGCAGGGGTATCTCCCCGTTCACGGCCTCCCGGACGAGCGACCGGACCCCGGGCAGCCACGGAGCGGCTGCGTCGTCCTCGCAGTTCACCGACCCGCCGAGCACCAACAGCCCGGCCTGTCCGCTCAAGTCGGCCGGGAGCGCCTCGCCCTCCCAGGCCCGCACCACGTCGAGCCGGAGGCCGGCCCGTACGAGGTGCTCGCCGACGAGCCCCGGACCGGCCTCCTCCTCGTGCTGCACCACCAGTACGACCGCTTCCCGACTCCCCGCCGTCTCCGCCATCTCCGCCATCTCCATCGTCAGGGTCGTCCGCCTTCCATGGCCTGCCCCCGGGAACGCCTCGTCGCGTCCGTCGTCCCCGAAGGATCGCCGAAGAGACGTTCGCCCGGGACCCCTCGGGGGAACTTCCGCGCGAGCGCCTGAGTAGCCGCGTACGCACACCTGAGTACCTTGACCGATACGGCGACCGCCCGCCCGCTGGTGGACTGTGACCATGACCTTCGACGCCCGGCGCACCCGCCCCCTCCAGCACGTCACCGCCACCGGCGCGGCCCTCGCGGTCGCCCTCGGCCCGCTGGTGCTCGGCGCGCTGCTCGCCCGGCAGGTGGGCGGCGACCCGATGGCCTCCGTCAACGCCCTGATCGCGGGCGGCGGTCAGCGCGCCCGGGTCTCCTGTGCGCATCTCCGCTCCAAGAGCCGCCTCCGTCCCCGCGTCCGGACGTCCGCCCGGCTGCGGCCCCGGACGCCTCACGCCGAGGCGCGACCGACGATCAGGTCATGACACAGGCGTGCGCGGTCGGACACCTCGCCTCCCACGGCTGACAGTTCGGTCAGATACTCCAGCGCATAGGTGATGTCCTCACGGTCCGGTTCCGGTTCTGAGGAGAGGACGGCCGCGGCCGTCTCGCGTACACGGGCCTCCGACTCGAAGAGCACTGCCTTGAACAGGGCCAGGAACCTGATGTCGGCGGGATCCTGTGGGCTCGACAGAGAGGCGAACCGCTGTTCCCACTGCTCCGTACCTGGTTCGATCCGCTCTTGCAGGACGTCGAGCATGAGCATCTCGAACGCGCAGGAGAGATCCTCAGGGTGCGCCTCGACGGCCTGCTCCAGGTCCGAGCGTGCCCTCTCGTAGCGACCTGCCTGGCGGTGTGCCTGGCCGCGGGTGGCGTGTGCCCAGGCGTAGGCGGGATTGAGTTCGAGTGCGGCGGTGAGATCGGTGACGGCTTCGTCGTATCGGCCCGCCTGCCGGTGTGCCTCGCCGCGGGTGGCGTGTGCCCAGGCGTAGGCGGGGTCGAGTTCGAGTGCGGTGGTGAGGTCGGTGACGGCCTGGTCGTACCGGCCCGCTTGGCGGTGCGCTTCGCCGCGGTTGGCGTGTGCCCAGGTATAGGTGGGGTCGAGTTCGAGTGCGGTGGTGAGGTCGGTGACGGCCTGGTCGTACCGGCCCGCCTGCCGGTGTGCCTCGCCGCGGTTGGCGAGTGCCCAGTCGTACGTGGGGTTGAGGTGGAGTGCGGCGGTGAGGTCGGTGACGGCCTGGTCGTACCGGCCCGCCTGCCGATGCGTTTGACCGCGGGAGGCGAGTGCCCAGACGTAGGCGGGGTCGAGTTCGAGTGCGGCGGTGAGGTCGGTGACGGCCTGGTCGTATCGGCCCGCCTGCCGGTGTGCTTCGCCGCGCGAGGCGAGTGCCCAGCCGTTGGCGGGGTCGAGTTCGAGTGCGGCGGTGAGGTCGGTGACGGCCTGGTCGTGTCGGCCCGCCTGCCGGTGCGCCTCACCGCGGTGGGCGTGTGCCCACGGCACTGTGGGGTCGAGTTCGAGTGCGGCGGTGAAATCGGTGACGGCCTGGTCGTGTCGGCCCGCCTGCCGGTGCACGTCACCGCGGTGGGCGAGCGCCCTGGCGTCGGTGGGGTCGAGTCGGAGGGCGGTCGTGAGGTCGGTGATGGCCTCGTCGTAGTGGCCCAGCCAGCCGTGGGTCTCCCCGCGCCGTGCCCAGGCATGGGCATTGTCCGCGTTGGCGGCGAGGGCCTGGTCGAATTCGACGAGCGCCTCTTCGTCCTGGTCGGCGAGGTAGAGGAGGTGGCCGCGATAGGTGTGGGCCCAGCTCCGGCCGTCGGCGGTCAGCTGGCCGCGGGCGAGCAGCAGGCTGAGGCACCGGAGAGCGGGCTCGTCGGCGGCGAGCGCTTCCCGGAGCCGCTCCGACCAGCTGATGAGAGCCGCGTCGGCGGTGTCGTTCCCGGCCTGCTCGATGCTCTCGACCCAGTGCCGCAGTACGGCCGTGTCCTGGCCCGCAGCATGGACGACCTCTTCCACGGCCTGCTGAAGATACGTTCCCGGGTGGGCGCACAGCCGGTGGTACGTCTCGTCCAGACGGTGCCGACGCCATGCGGCGTCCTCCCAGGGCTGCGCCTCGGCGAGGCGTTCCTCGACGGAGACGCGCCAGGCGGCGTGCGTGTCGGCCAGGCGGAGATGCGTGGAGGTCCAGGCCTGAGGCGAATCCGTGCGCTGTTGGCGCACCATGCTGGCCCGCACCACCGCGTGGTAGTGCTTGAAGTCGCTGCGGCCGCTGACGAACGGCTGCCGGCACAGCCATTCCCACAGTCCCGGCGTTTCGGGCCCGGCCGCGGCCTGGAAGACGTCCTCGTTCAGCTGCAGGGGCAACGCCCCCGCCCGTACGGCATCACGCTGTTCCGGATCCGTGATCCACTGCACGAAGCGTTCCACGGCCACGTCCGCGACGTGTCCGCCCTCCTCGACGTCGTCGACGGTGTGAGGGCGGGCCAGGGCGAGGAGGTCCACGAGCAGCGGCAGCCCCAACGAGAGCCGCAGCACCGCGTCCACCACCCTCGGGTCGGTGACGCCCCGCGTCGTCAGCAACGAGCGGGTCTCCGCCTCGGTGAAGACTTCCAGCGGTACGTCCGCGACCTGATCCCGCAGCGGTGCCCACCCCCGCTCGGCAAGTTCGTCGCGGCCGGCGAGAACGACGATGACGTTCACCGGGACCGGGCCGAACTCCTCGTCCAGCATGCTCAGCAGCCACTCGTCCAAGTACCCGGCGTTCTGCTCCCATGTGTCGAAGAACAGGACCACCCACCGGTGGCGCCGGGACAGGCGCTCCAGCTCCGAGACGAAGGCACGGCTCAGCCCGGCCTCGTCGCCCCCGGCGCCGCGCCGCTGGACACGGGACCGGGACGCCGACCGCACGCGGTCCAGCCCCTGGGCCGCCGCGTCGGGATTCGCCAGGGCGGTGAAGACACCGGCTCCCGGGATCAGCGAGACGGCGCCCAGCGCGGCCTGCGTCACGACGCGGCTCGACATCGAGGCCTCGCCCTCCAGCGCCATCGGTTCGACCAGTGCCGCCTGCTCGCGCCGGTACTGTTCGACGGCCCGGTCGAAGTCCTTGCACGGCCCCGCCTGCTCCGCCAGCTGCCTGGTCAGCTCGGTCAGGGCCTGTCGCACCCCGTGGACGTCGTTCTCGTCGACCATCGCCGTCACCGCGTCCGCGCGCCGGGCCGCGTCCTGCCACTGCCGCAGCAGCGTGGACTTCCCCACACCACCCACACCGCGCACGTGGAACAGGAACTCCGCCGGATCGTCCTCGGCGAGCGGGTCCTTCGACAGGTTCTCCGTGAACAGCGCCAACTGCGCACGCCGCCCCACGAACCGCGCCTTGGCGCGCTGCCGAATCAACGCTCCTCTGGACAGGCCTCGCGCAGCCGACCCCGCCATTCCCCGTACCCCCTGTCACCCGCCCACCCCGTTCCCGAGGAAGGCGCATCGTCCGTCACCTGCCCGCCCGTCGCATCGGGCAGGTGACAAGTGTCCGGTCCCGGCCGGCTGTCTGTCAGCCGACCTCACGGGATCGCACCGGCGCGCGGGGGCGGCAAAGGGAGCCTTCTTTGACGGTGACCTGACACCGGCGGTGCGAATGGTCCCCCGGGATCACCCACATGAGCGATGATCAACGCATCTGAGGGCAGCCCGGGGCGCAGCGCCGGACCAGGACGAAGGGCACACCGAATGGCGAGGCGGCACCCCGTGCGGGACGACCACCCCACGAGCGGCACCGGGGACGGAACCGACCCCCGTGAGACCCCCGAAGGCGGCGACGCGCGCGGCACCAGCCGCCGCCGGTTCCTCGGCTACGTCCTCGCCGCACCCACCCTGACCGTCGCCGCCCAGTTCGGCGCGGAGTCCCTCGCTCCCCGGCAGGCCGCCGCCGCGGCCCCGGCGCTCATCCCGTCGCTGCCCGGACCCGCCGAACTCCTCGACCTCAACGAGCTGCTCACTCTCGCGGCCCTGCCCACCAGTCACCTCATCACCATCCGCCTCGACACGGACGGCACGGCCCACCTCGCCCTGCCCCGTGCCGAGGTCGGCCAGGGCATCACCACCTCCAGCGCCATGGTCGTCGCCGAGGAACTCGACCTGCCCCTCGACAAGGTGAAGGTGACGCTCGCCGACGCGCGGCCCGAGCTGCTCTTCAACCAGCTGACCGGCGGCTCCAACACCACGTACTCCACCTACCACCCCCTCCGCGTCGCCGCCGCCGTCGCCCGGGGCCGGCTCCTGCACGCCGCCTCCCTCGTCCTCGGCGAGGCCGTCTCCACCCTCACGACCAAGGCCGGCGCCGTCCTCTCCCCGGCCGGCGCGCTGCTGGGCTACGGCGAACTCGCCGTGAAGGCGGCAGCCGTGTCCGACGCCGCCGTCGCGGTCACCCTCAAGGACCCCGGCCGCTTCCGTGTCGTCGGCACCGGACAGCGCCGCGTGGACGCCCTGGACGCGGTCACCGGCCGCAAGAAGTTCGCGATGGACCTCCAGGTCGCGGACGCCCTGCCCACCATGGTCTGCCGCCCGCCCACCATCAACGGCACGGTCCGCTCCGTCGCCAACCTCGCCGAGGTGCGAGCCATGCCCGGCGTCACCGACGTCGTCACCGTCTCCACCGGCGTCGCCGTCCGCGGCCGCACCTTCGGCCAGTGCGTCGACGCCGTGCGCGCCCTCCGGGTCGACTGGGGGCCCGGTACCGCCGAGGGCGCCTCCGACGCCACCGTCCTGGCGAAGCTCCGCCGGGCCGAACTCCCGCTCGTGGTACCGCCGCTGCCGCTGCTCACCAAGGCGGTCGACGCCCGCTTCACCTTCCATTTCTCCAGCAACGCCGCCCTGGAGACCAACTGCGCGATCGCCGACGTCCGCGAGGACTCCGCCGAGATCTGGGCGTCGCTCAAGGCGCCGATCGTCGCCCAGGAACAGATCGCCGTCGAGCTGGGCCTGCCCGTCTCCGCCGTCCGCGTCCATGTCACCGAGGGCGGCGGCTCCTTCGGCCGCAAGCTCTTCCACGACGCCGCCCACGAGGCCGCCGAGATCTCCCGCGCCATGGGCAAGCCCGTCAAACTGATGTGGCACCGCACCGACGACTTCCGCCAGGGCCGTACACACCCGATGTCCACCTCACGGGTCCGCGCCACGTACACGCTCGGCGAGGTCCTCACGTACGAGCAGCGTCACACCTCCGTGGCCACCGACTTCGGGCACGGCATCGGAGAGCTCCTCACGGCCGAGGCGGCCCGGCTGCCCGTCGGCGACCTCGCCTTCTCCGAGACGATGTTCCAGCTCACCCAGGTCAGCCCCTACCACCTCGGCGTCACCACCCAGCTGCTCTCCGAGACCGACAAGGGCTACAACACCGGCTCCATGCGCGGCATCTACTCGCCCAACGTGCGCTGCGCGCAGGAACTCGTCATGGACGAACTGGCGAAGCGCATGGGCCAGGACGGGTACGCCTTCCGCCGCCGCCTCATGAAGGACCCGCGGGCACGTGCCGTCCTCGACAAGGTCGCCGAGGTGGGGGAGTGGGGCCGGACCATGCCCGCCGGCACCGCGCAGGGCATCGCCGTCCACACCGAGTACCACTCCGCCGTCGCGATGCTCGCCGAGATCGACTGCCGTCCCGAGACCACCGGGCGGAAGATCCCCGGAGCGGTCACCGGACCACGTGTGACCAAGGTGGTCTGCGCCGTCGACGTCGGCCTCGCCGTCAACCCGCGCGGGCTGGAGGCCCAGATGATGGGCGGCATCTCCGACGCCATCGCCATCACCCTGACGTCCGGCCTCCACCTGCGCGACGGGCACTTCCTCGAAGGCAGCTGGGACCAGTACTTCTACACCCGGCAGTGGAACACCCCGCCCGAGCTGGAGATCATCGTCATGCCCCCGACCGGCGACAAGCCGGGCGGTGCGGGCGAACTCGCGGTCGCCGGCGCGATGGCGGCCGTCGCCTGTGCCTACGGCCGGGCCACCGGCACGATGCCGACGGTCTTCCCCGTCAACCACGCCGATCCGCTCGCCTTCACCCCCCTGCCGACCGTCCCGCCCGTCCCCGCCTCGCCGACCGACGGCCGCGACCGCGCCCTCTGAGACCTGGAGCAGCATCCGTGCCGCAGCACACCTTCATCCTGAACGGCAAGGCCGTCACCGCCGACGTCGAGGGTGACGTCCGGCTCCTCTGGGTCCTCCGGGACGTCCTCGGCGTCACCGGACCCAAGTACGGCTGCGGGGTCGGCGTCTGCCGGGCCTGTACGAGCCACCTCAACGGCAAGGCGTTCACGCCCTGCGCCGTGCCCGTCGAGGACCTCACCCCCGACGACGAGGTCACCACCATCGAGGGCCTCCCCGACACCGTCGGAAGTGAACTCCACCCGATGCAGGAGGCCTGGCTCGACCTCGACGTCGCCCAGTGCGGCTACTGCCAGCCCGGCCAGATCATGACCGCGGTGGCGGAGGTCCGCCGGGCCCGCGAGGCCGGGCGCGAGATCACCGAGGCGGATCTGGACACCATCCGCAACATCTGCCGGTGCGGGACCTACCACCGCATCCGGCAGGCGGTGATGGAGGGCGCCGCCAGGATGACCTGACCGATCCGACGGCCTGCCCTCCGGCACCACCCACGCCGGGGCGCACGGACGACCCGGACGGCGGCGGTCAGACGGACGGCTCCAGCTTCTCCCGTACCGCGTCCAGGTACTCCGCCACCGCGTCCCGGTTCCGGGTGAGGCAGCGGATCCGCTCGGTCATCCGGTCCCGCTCGTCCTCCAGGGTGGCCAGCATCTCCGGGGTGGCGTCCGGGAAATGGATGATCCGCGGCTTGTTCAGGCACGGCAGGATCTGCTTGATGATCCGGGTCGGCAGACCGGCGTCCAGAAGGCCCCGGATCTGCATGACCCGGTCCAGGTTCGACTCGTCGTAGACCCGGTAGCCGTTCGGCAGCCGGTCCGCGACGATGAGACCCTGCTCCTCGTAGTAGCGCAGCAGTCGACGTGGTGTTCCGGTGCGCTCCGACAGTTCCCCGATCCGCATGGACGCCCCCTCCAGGGACTCGCTTGACCTTCACATCAATGTGAGGGTTCGAGCATAGATCCATGGCCAACGACACGACAGCGGCGGCCCGTTCCGCCGCGCCCGCCACCCCCGAGACCCCCGCCGCCTCCACCACCCCGTCCGGCCGGCTGCCGCTCCTCGCGCTGCTCGCCCTCGCCACCGCGGTCTTCGTCACCAGCCTCACCGAGACGCTCCCCGCCGGCGTCCTGCCCGCCATGAGCGCCGACCTCGGCGTCGGTGAGGCCGCCATGGGCCAGGCCGTCACCGTCTACGCCCTCGGCACCGCCCTCACCGCCGTGCCCCTGGCCGCCCGCACCGCCGCATGGCGCCGCAAGCGCCTGCTGCTCACCTCGGTCGCCGGATTCGCCGCCGCCAACACCGTCACGGCCGTCTCCTCCTCCTACGCCCTCACCATGGGCGCCCGGTTCCTCGCCGGGGTCGCCGCGGGCCTCGCCTGGGCGCTGCTCGCCGGATACGCCCGCCGCATCGCCCCGCCGCACCTCCAGGGCCGGGCCGTCGCCGTCGCCATGACAGGCATCCCGCTGGCCCTCTCCCTCGGCGTACCGGCCGGCACCTTCCTCGGCGACGCGGTGGGCTGGCGGGTCGCGTTCACCGCGATGACCGTGATCGCCGTCGGGCTCCTCGGCTGGATCGCCCTCGCCGTTCCCGACCTGCCCGGCGGGGCACGCGGGGGGCGCGCCCAGGTCGCCCGGACCCTGAAGGTGCCCGGCGTCCTCCCGGTCCTGGCCGCCACGTTCACCCTCGTGCTGGCCCACACCATCCTCTACACCTACGTCGCCGCCTACCTCGGCCGTCTCGGTCTCGCCGGCTCCACCGGCCTCGTCCTGCTGGTCTTCGGAGCCGCCTCGCTCGCCGGGATCTGGTTCACCGGACGGCACATCGACCGCAGGCTCCGGACCCTGACCCTCGCCGGCGCGATCCTGTTCGCCGTGGCCGCCGCCGTGCTCGCCGTCCCGGCCGGGAGCACCGCGCTCGTCCTGACGGCCGCCGTGCTCTGGGGGTTCGGCTGGGGCGGCGCGCCCACCCTCCTCCAGACGGCCGTCGCCGACGCGGGCGGAGAGCACGCCGACACGGCCCAGACGATGCTCGTCAGCCTCTGGAACGCGGCCATGGCGGCGGGCGGCATCGCCGGCGGTGTCCTGCTCGACGTCCTCGGCGCGGGCGCCCTGCCCTGGAGCGTGCTCGTCCTCCTCGTGCCGGTCGTCGCGATCGTGGCCGGTGCCGGCGCCCACGGCTTCCCGGCCCGCCGGTGAACCGGACCGACCCCGGGCCGTGTCCTGGGCCGGGAGGGACGCACGAAGGCCCCCACCGCATCGGCGCGGTGGGGGCCTTCGTGCGTCCGAGGACAGGTCAGGCGGCCGGCGGGACGCGGGACGGGCGTCCCGCGCCACGCGTCAGCTTGTAGCCGCCGATACCCGCGAGGGCCGCGAGGATGCCGCCCGCCGCCGTCCAGAGCCAGCGGTCGGACCACCAGCCGGAGGACCAGCCGTCCTCCGGGGCCGCGGCCTCGACGGCGGAGGGCCGGCCGGCCTCCTCGTCGGCCTCCGCCTGGTCGGCCGTCGTCGCCCCGGGCACGAGCGGCGCGGCGAGCGAGCCGTCGGTGGCGTAGGCGCCGCCCTTGTCGACGGTGCTCACCCCGAGCCGGGCCGTGAACGGCTGGCCGAGGTCCTCGTCCGGCAGCGCGCCGGCGGTCAGCCGCACGTAGTAGCTGCCCGGCAGCGGGTCGTTCGACCAGCCGTCGGCCGAGGCGCGGACCGGCCGCAGCACACAGGTGAGCTGCACGGTCGCCGTCTCCTTGGCCGCGGCACGGGACTGGGTCCCGTACATGCACGGCTGGCGCCGCCGGAGCCCGTCGTACACGTCGATCCGCCAGGTGGCGGAGCCGTGTCGCAGGGCCGCGTCGGGCAGGGTGACGGTGGCGTTCACCGTCGGCCGCTGCCCGGTGTCCGCAGGGAACACCCAGTACAGGTAGTCACCCGTGGCGGCCTGCGCGGTGGCCTGCTGCCCGGGGAGGAAGCGCGCGGCGGTACGGAAGGTGGTGCCCGCCTCCGTCGGCCCGGCGGTCGAGGCGGTGTCGTCGTTCGGGTCCGCCGAGGCGGAGGGGGAGTCGGCCAGGGCGGCCGGAGCCACGAGACCGAGGAGAGCGGCGCCCGCGAGCGCGGCCGTGGCGAGCGTGCGTACGGTACGCATCAGTTGGTCCTCCAGACAGCGACGCGCCAGCGGGACAGCCAGCCCCAGACCAGACCGGCCAGGAAGCCGACGAGCACCAGCGCGCCGAGCAGCCACCAGCCGCGGCCGAGTCCGAACGAGGCCACGTCCGAGGCCGTCGACGGGCCGTCGACGACGTCCACCGTCAGCTCGATCGGCATGCCCGGCGTCCTCTTGACCGACGGGGGAGCGGAGAACGAGTTGCTGACCTGGAGACAGACCGTCTCGGCGGCCGGCTTGCCGCCCTCGGGCTCGTCGTCGAGCTCCGGCTTCGGGTAGCGCAGGCCGGTCGAGATCACGTCGGTGCGTCCGTCGCCCGCCTCGGAGCCACGGACGATCTCCCGGCCGTGGCGGGTGACGGCACGCAGCAGCACCCCGTAGTCGTTGTTGACGGCACGGTCGGCCGACACGCTGACGGAGGCGCGGAGTTCCTGACCGGGCAGCAGGTCCACCCGGTACCAGCGGTGCTGGCCGAAGGACTCGCGGTCGGTGTACAGACCGGGCTTGAGCTGCGGCGCGTCGGCGCAGCGCAGCGTGCCCTCGGTGGCCACGGGGGTGACGACCGGGTCGGCGGCGCGGTCGACGAGCTGCCTGACCCGCCGGGAGAGCTCCTCGGTGCGGTGGACGGAGGTGTACGTGCCTCCGGTGGCCTCCGCGATACAGGTGAGCTGCTGCCGGGTCTTGGCGTCCGGCACCAGGCCCAGGGTGTCGATGACGAGGTGGATGCCCTTGGCCGCGATCTCGCGTGCCACCTGGCAGGGGTCGAGCGGGGCGCAGGTGTCCTCGCCGTCCGTGATGAGCACGATCCGGCGGGTGGCGTCACCGCCCTCCAGGTCCTTGGCCGCGCCGAGCAGCGCCGGGCCGATCGGGGTCCAGCCCGTCGGGGCGAGCGTCGCCACGGCGGTCTTGGCCTCGGTCCGGTCGAGCGGGCCCACCGGGTACAGCTGCCGGGTGTCCTTGCAGCCCTGCTTGCGGTCCTGGCCGGGGTAGTCGGCGCCCAGGGTGCGGATGCCGAGCCGGACCTCCTCGGGCACCGCGTCGAGGACCTCGTTGAAGGCCTGCTTGGCCGCGGCCATCCGGGACTTGCCGTCGATGTCCTTGGCCCGCATGGAGCCGCTCACGTCGAGGACCAGCTCGACCTTGGGGGATTCCTTCGCCACCGGCGCGTCGGCGGTCGCGCTCGTCGGCAGGAGCGCGACGCTCAGGGCGGCGAGCAGCGCGCAGGCCCCGGTCGCCAGCCGTTTTCTCGTGATCATCGCCGGATCGTATTGATGATCCTCCGACAATCCAAAACGGGGGTGGGTGCCCGGGATCGGCAGGCCGCCGGAATGACCCGGTTCAGGACTGGCTGTTGAGGAAACCGATCAGGCAGGAGCCCCACCAACCGGTCTGACTGACCGTCGCCGCGACGCCCGAGCGGACGAGCAGCCCGCGCGGGACGGCGGAATCCCGGAACCCGTCCAGGAGCTGTCCGAGCCGGTGCGCCCAGAGGCCGTTGAGGGTGACGGCCACGACCAGCCCGAGCTTGACGAGGGTGAGCGTGGATCCGAGGTCGGGGCGGAGGAAGAGTCCGGTGACGACGAGGCCGCCCAGGCCGGCCCAGATCGGGGTCTGGAGCGCGCAGGCGGTGTCGAGGACGACGGACAGGGGGCGTCGGCCGGTCAGCCACAGGACGGCGAACCAGTCGACGGCGAGCACCGATCCGAAACTCACGGTGAGGAAGGCGAGGTGAAGGAAGCGGGCGACCGTCTGGAGCGAGCCGTCCGCGTGGACGTGCCCCGCCGTCCAGCAGGCCCCCGCGATGAACGCCGTGGCGAGGAGCCCGACGGCGGCCAGGAGCCAGGCCGGGGTGAGCTGCGGTGTCAGGGGCGGCCCGGAAGCCGGTACGGACGCCACGTCCGCCGTCGCGGTGGTGAGACGGGGCGAACGTGGCACGGCTCTTGGCATGAAAGTGATCTTCCGGGCGAAAAAAAGGGGGTGGTTAGGTAAGGCGAAGCTAAGTGGCCTCCGTGTGCGCGTCAAGAAGATGTGGCATGGATCCCACTCCGTGACACGTGCGGCCCTCCGGCGACGGGAGTCGGCCGATGCCCGGCCGACAGGCGGTCGTGGCGTCAGTGGTGCTCGGGGTTCGGGAACTCCGGCTTGCAGCCGGCGTCCCACACCGAGCGCTGGTTGCCGTGCGCCGGGATGCCGCCCGCCCGCCAGCACCGCTGATTGACCCGCCAGTTCCGGCGAAGGAGTCTCCTGTCTGCGATGGCGATCTTCGCAGGGATGTCCCTCCGGGTCCGGACGGAGGTGTCCGTCCGGACCCGGAGGGACGGGGTCAGGCGCAGGTGCTTGCGTTGAGTGTGAAAGCCGTGGGGGAGGGGGTTGAGCCCGCGTGGGTCCCCTGGACTCCGAAACTCACAGTCGCGCCGGGGGCGATCGTCCGGTTCCAGTCCGCGTTGCGGGCGCTGACGGCGGTGCCGCTCTGAGTGACGGTGGCGTTCCACGAGCTCGTGACGCTCTGGCCGGCAGGGTGGGTCCAGGCCAGCTGCCAGCCGTCCACGGCCGTAGGTCCTGTGTTCTTGACGGTGATGTTCGCGGTGAAGCCGGTGCTCCAGACGTTGCTCGGCGTGTACGTCACCGCGCAGGCGGCGGTGGGAGGTTCGCCGCCGGCGGAGGTCCGCTCGGCGGCGTAGGCGGCGAGCCAGGCCAGCGGGGCGTTCCAGTTGACCGCCACCTCGTTGGTCGAGTACGAGTCGATGTGGTCGATGTAGCAGGCCGCGGGGGCGCAGCCGGTCAGCTTCGCCAGCGCCACCGGGTCCTGGAGACCGCTGTTGGGGCCGCCGGCGAGCGAACCGGCCGGAGGGTGCGGCAGGGAGGCATCCAACTGGTGGGCCCAGAAGCGGTGGTGCTGGTTCTGCGAGGACGTCTCGCCGTAGCCGGTGACGTAGGACAGGCCCAGGGCGTTGCGGCCGAGCAGGTAGTCCATGGTCTCCAGGGCGCCGGCGCGGTAGCGGTCGTCGCCCGTCAGCTCCCCGGCGACGGCCATGACGACGGCGTCGTTGGCGACCTCGCCGTTCGACCCCCAGAAGTAGCCGTCCGCGGGTACGGGTACCGCGTAACCCTGGGCCGCCATCCTGGACAGGTAGCCGTCGGCTGCCGCCGTCACCGACGCACGGACCCGGGCCAGGTCGGACGCCGGCAGTCCGTTGGGGACCGTGGCCAGGACGAGCCGGCCGAGCGCGGCGGTGTCCGCCCAGCCGAAGCCGTACGGGCTGAAGGCATCGGCGGAGGTGTGCCAGGGCGAGGACGTGACCGCGTCCCGGTAGGCGCTCTCGCCGGTCGCCGCGTACAGCTCGGAGGCGGCCCAGTAGAACTCGTCGGTGACCCGCGCGTCCTCGTAGGCGCCGCCGCCCGTGCTGTCGGAAGCCGGCGCGTACACCGCCGGGTTGGCCTTCGCGGCACTCCAGGCCCGGCGAGCGGCGGACATGCAGCGGTCGGCATAGGCGGAGTCGTACGGCCGGAACACCCGGGCGCACTGCGCGGCGGCCGCGGCGAGGTTGAGGGTGGCCGCGGTGGACGGGCGGTGAAGCTCGCGGGGCTGGGCGTCCTGGTCGGGGCGCAGGGGCATGCCCGTCCAGGCCACGTCATGGATCTTGTGGAACGCCATGCCCGCGGACGGCTTGCCGTCGGGCACCTGCATCCGCATGAGGAAGTCGAGCTCCCACCGCGCTTCGTCGAGGACGTCGGGTATGCCGTTGCCGCGCTCGGGGACGCGCAGGGTGGAGTCGCCCAGCGCCGCTTCCCCGCCCGCCCGATCCGCCCGCTCGAAGGAGTTGACGACCAGCCAGGTGGAGATGCCGCCGTTGACCACGTACTTGCCGTGGTCGCCGGCGTCGTACCAACCCCCCCTGACGTCCTGGGTGTAGTCGCACACCGTGGCCTGACAGGGGACGGACGTGTCGCCCTTGTTGGGAGCGACGTCGAGGTGTGCGGCCGGGCGCGCGTAGGCGGAACCCACCAGGGAGGCGTCGATCACGATGCCGCTGCGCTGGTGGTGGAAGAACGCCATCGCGTCGGAACGCAAGGTGTCGTAGAGGTTCGCGCGGATGTCGAAGGGAGCGCTGCTGCTGCCGTCCACGGTCACGACGTATCCGGTGCCCGTCTCGCGGTGCGAGGAGAAGTCCGCGACCTGGACGGACTGCCCGGAGGGGGCGTCCGCGCCGCGCGCGACGGTCGAACCGGAGGCGACCACCGTCCCGGAGGCGTTGCGCAACTGCCAGCCGAGTGCCTGCGTCGACGTCGTGACGACGGTGGCGCGCTTCGGCCCGTCGGGCAGGTAGCCGACCTGGTTGACGCGTACGGCGGTGGTCGCCGCCGCCGTGGCGGACGCGTCCGCCACGGCCGGTGCGGACGCGAGCCCGCCGATCAGGAGCGCGCCCGTGAGGAGCGCGGCGGAGAGGCGTGAGGGGTTGCGGAGTAACGAGGTGGTGGTGGGGGGCATGTGCGGCTCCTTCGGGATGTGGTGGGGTGCCGGGAGGACGCAGCGGAGTCGGTGGACGGCATGATATGGGAGCGCTCCCATGTCGCGCCGCGCGGAACGGAGGTCGAGAGGTCGGGGGACTGGATCGGAGGCTAGTGACGCCCCGCCGCCGCCGTCAACGGTTTCGACGGCGGAGGGAGCCGGTCTCAGCGGTTGAAGGTCAGCCGCGGTGCCGCGTTGCGGGCCAGCGTGTGAGCCTGGTCGGACCACCATGCGCCGGCCGGCGGGTCGACGATGCCGTACTCGGGGTCGATCGTGCCGCCGGTGTTGCGCGTACAGCTGCCGTCGGACTCGCCGGGGATCTTGATCCACAGGTAGGCGTCGACGAGCGGGACGCCCGTGTCGGCGGTCGGGCGCGGGCCGAGGCCGCGGCCGGGCGCGTTGCACCAGATCTCCGGGTCGCCGGTGTACTTGCCGGGCTCCGGGGTCCAGGCGCCCAGGCCGTTGCGGCTGGTGTCGATGACGAAGTGGTGCAGCGCGTCGACCGGCGGGGTGCCCACGCTCTGGTCGAACCAGGCGTCGGTCCAGCGCCAGGTGGCGGGGTCGGCGGAGTCGACCGCGCCGCCCGGGGTTCCGTCGTTGGGCGCGGCGGGCGAGTAGTACTGCGTGGCGCACCAGTCGGTGTGGCCGCGGGCCCACTCGGGCCCTTCGGTGGCGTACCACATGCACTTGGCGATCCAGGTGCCGTAGCGCGCGTTGTGATCGGTGGGGTGGGTGTTGGACACGTTGAGGGCGAAGCCGTCGCTGTCCCGGACGCCGGCGTCGAGCAGCCGCCGCGCCATGTCGCCGACGGGCCGCCACAGGACGTTGCCCGCGTCGAGATAGACCGCGGTGCGGCTCTTGGCCTTGATGGTCCTGACGGCGTACGCGAGATCGGCGACGCGGCTCGCCGTGAGCTCGCCGGTCGGGTCCACAGCGGGTCCGCAGTCGCTCGGGAGGAGTGCCAGACCGTCGGGTTCGACCACGACGACGGCCTTGCTGTCGCCGATGCCGGCGGCGAAGGCGTCGATCCACCGCCGGTAGGCGGCGGACGACGCGGCGCCGCCGCTGGAGTACTGCGAGCAGTCGCGGCCCGGGACGTTGTACGCGACCAGGACGGGGGTCCGGTTCACCACGCGGGCCTCGCGGACGAGGGTTCTCACCTTGGCCCGGACCTCGTCGGGCGTGCCCTCGGTGAACCATTCGGCCTGAGGCCAGCTCGCGAGTTCGGCCATGTTCACCGCGTTCGTGAAGTCGCCGTTCCCGAGGTCGGTGAGCGCCTGCTCGGCGGCCTTGCTGTGCGGGTCCACGTAGAACTTCGTGGTCGGGGTGAGCGGGGCGGCGGCGGGTGCGGCCTGCGCCTGCCCCTGCGTCGCGGTGAGAGCGGCACAGGCCGCGAGTGCCGCGAGGGCGGCGGTCGCGCGCCGCCGTAGGCTGCGTGGCTTCATGGGGGCTCCTGGTCGGAGGGATGGGGGGAGGGGGCCTTTGGTGTGCCGATCGTGTTCCTGTGGTCCCGCCGCGGGGCGGCGGTCGCCGGGCCGCAGGAGTCGGTCGTCAGTAGCCGTAGATCATCTTGTAGGCGACCTCGGGGAGGAACTGGCCGGCCGTGGAGCCGGTCCCGACGCCGCAGTTGCCGTCGGACTCGCCCGGGGCCTTGATCCACAGCAGCATCTCGGCGCCGCCGCCCAGCTGGGTGGGCGTGCCGATGCGGCGGCCGGCCGCGTTGCACCACTCGCCGTTGGAGCCGTTGCCGTTGCGGCTGGTGTCGACGACGAACGGCTTGGTGTAGCCGTAGCGGGCGGCGAGTTCACCGTTGACGGCGTTGCCGTAGGCGGTGTTCTGGGCGGTGGTGTAGTAGTTCGAGATGTTGAGGGAGAAGCCGTGTGCCCGCGGGAGCCCGGCTTCGTGGAGGCGCTGGGCCATCGTCGCCGCGCTCACCCACCCCGGGTTCCCGGCGTCGAGGTAGACCCATGTGTTGGGGGCCTGGCGGGCGAACTCGGCGAGGGCGCCGCTGATCATGCCCTGACGCTCGTGGATCTGGGTCTGGTTCATGCAGCCGTAGTCCGCGAGGGAGTCCGGTTCGAGGACGACGATGGCCGGGCGCCCGGCGATCCCGCCGGCGAACTGGGCGATCCAGCTCGCGTACGCGGAAGGAGACGCGGCGCCGCCTCCGGAGTGCCCGCCGCAGTAGTCGCGGTGGTAGATGTTGTAGGCGACCATGACGGGCAGCTTGTCGTGGTGGTCCGCCGCCCCGACGTACGCGCCCGCGGCGGTGCCGATGGTGCCGCTCCACGAGCCGAACCAGCGGGCCATGGGAGTGCTGGCGAGGGACGCGTTGATCGCGGGGGCCCGGCCGTCACCGGAGGTGGCGGCGACCCACTTCTTCGCGCTGGAATCGGGATCCACGTAGAACCCGCTTGTCATGCCGGTGGGATCCGCCGCGTGGGCGGACGGGGCGACGGCGAGCGCCAGCGGCAGTGCGGAGAGGGCTGCGACGAGGAAGCGGACTCTGCGGCGCATGACGGTACCTCGGTTTCCTGACGGCGGATGCGTCGCCCGGTCTCGTCCCGAGCGGGAGACGCAGTGGGGAAGTGCGGTGGTACGAGGTCCCCCGTGCGGTGGCGCACGGGCGGGGCGGCAGCACACTCCGCCGCACAGGAAGTGGCGGGAGCGCTCCCACCGGAAGCGGTCCCAGTCGGCGATCTGCGGGGCCGAGGTGTGGCCGTATCGTGTGGCGCTCCGATCTGGACTGTCAAGTGCCGTTGCTCGATCAGCACTTCACGGAATGAGGGGAAGGGTCTACAGTCCTGAAACTGGTAGCGCTTCCAGTCCTCCAGTGTTCAGACAGGGATCAGGAAGGCAGCTCATGGCGCAAGGCGTGCCGCACCGGCAGTCGACCCTCGACGAGGTGGCCGAACTGGCCGGAGTCTCGCGGTCGGTGGCCTCGCGTGTGCTCAACAACGCCCCGCACGTCAGTCGTGCCAAACGGGAAGCCGTCGAACGGGCCGTCCATCGACTGGGATACGTACGGAATCCCACCGCCCGGGCGCTGGCCACCCGTCAGACCGGTGCGGCCGCCCTGGTCGTCTCGGGAGAGGACCCGTCGATCTTCGCGGACCCCTTCTTCGCCCAGGTGATCGTGGGCGCCTCGGCCGCGCTGGAAGACGCCGACCTGCACCTGATGCTGTGTCTGACCGCCTCCGACCGGGGGCGTCGGCGGGTGGAGCAGCTTCTCCGGTCGAAGGGGGCCGACGGTGTGATGCTGATGGCTCTGCGCGAGGACGATCCGCTGGCCCGCATGGCGGAAGAGGCGGAGCTTCCGGTGGTGTTCGGTGGACGGCCGGTCGGTCTGGACCCGCGGTGGTACGTGGACGTCGACAACCTCGGAGGAGCGCGCGCGGCGACCGAGTACCTGATCTCGCTCGGCCGGACCAGGATCGCGACGATCTGCGGGCGGCTGGACACCGAGGTGGGACGCACTCGCTACCGCGGCTACCAGGACGCCATGCTGGCGGCGGGCCTCGAACCGTACCCACCGGCAGCCGGTGACTTCACCGAGCCGAGCGGAGCGGTCGCCATGGCCGCGCTGCTGGCGCGCCATCCGGACCTGGACGGAGTGTTCGCCGCCAGCGACAACATGGGGGCCGGAGCCTTGCGCACGCTGCGTGCCGTCGGCCGCCGTGTCCCCGCCGACGTCGCCGTGATCGGCTTCGACGATCTGGCCGTGGCCCGGATCGCCGAGCCGCCGCTGACCACGGTGCACCAGCCCGTAGAAGGTCTCGGCCGTGAGATGGCGCGCATGCTCGTCGCGCTCATCAACGGGCAGACACCCACCCCGCTGATCCTTCCCACGCGTCTGGTCACCCGCGCCAGCGCCTGACGGGTCGTCGTCCGGGACCGGCGGCCGTGCCGTCGCCGCGCTGTGCGCGGCACTGCCCACCCATGCCCGGATCGCGGTCTCCCTCGACCTGCACCACGTCCGCCCGCTGACCACGGAGCCGCCCGCCGCATCGACGCCGTCTCCAACCGCGTCCTCACCGGCCCGATGCTCCGCGGCCAACCACACCCACGGCGAGAGCGGGCACTTCCCGTGCCCCGGATCCGAGCACGTTCAGTTCCACCTCCCGCCCGATGGGACCACCGAGATGGGCTGGACCAGCGACCCCACCGGCCCGGCGAGGTGAGCTCCGAGCGCGGGGCCGCTCTTCGGGGGCGCGCGCTCGTCAGGAGCTCTGGGGGCGGAGCAGGACTTTCCCCACGCGAGGATCTCCGCTCTCCGTGAGTGCCATGGCCCGCTCGAACTCGTCGATGCCCAGCTGGTGCGTGACGAGTTCGAGCGGCGTCAGGCGTGCCGCGGAGAAGGCGCTTACGGCGTAGGACCAGGCGCCGGAGGAGGCTCCGAAGGCCGTTCCGACGGACAGTTGCCGAGCGACGACCCGGGCGGGATCGAGTCCCTCCGCCCCCTGGGCCGGGATACCCGTGAGGATCAGGTGTCCTCCCGCCCGCAGCAGGGACGTCGCGGCGCTGGCGGTCGACGTACCGCCCACGGCGTCGATCACCAGGTCGAAGTCCGAGAGGCCGGAGGCACGGTCCCACGTGCGGTAGCCGGTGGCTCCGAAGCGGTGGGACAGATCGGCTCGGTCGGGGTTCGTGCCGACGACCGTCAGCTCGATCGGGGAGAAGGCGCCGAGGAGCTGTGCGGCGAGCAGACCGAGGGTGCCGGAGCCGATGACGGCCGCTCGTGAACCGGGCAGCGGGCACGCCTTCAGGACGGCGGCGGCCGCACAGGCGGCGGGTTCGAGGAGCGCGGCGGCCGTCAGGTCGGCGTCCGGCGGCAGCGTGTGCAGCAGGCGGGCGGGGAGGACGAGGGTGGGAGCCATCGCGCCGGGGAGGGTGAACCCCGTCTCCTCGTAGCCGGCGGCGCACAGGGTGGTCTCTCCGGCGCGGCAGGGTGCGCAGGTCTCGCAGTTCCGGATCCCTTCTCCCACGACCTTGCGGCCGATCAGGGAGGCGGACACACCCTCGCCCACGGCGGTGACGGTGCCGGACCACTCGTGTCCGGGGGTGACTGGATAGCGGGCGTACGGAGCAGGACGACGACCCAGGTACAAGTCGAGGTCGCTGCCGCAGACACCGACGGCGTGGACGTCCACCCGGGCTTCGCCGGGCCCCGGCCGTCGAGGTGTGTGCTCCACGAGGCGATACGTCTCCGGAGCGTCGAGGGCGACAGCCTGCTTCCGGGGGCTCACAGGAAGGTGCCCTGGGAGATCGACCGAGTGGAACACATGGGGGACGCTCCTGCTGTTCGAAATCTCGGTCGCTGTTCGAAATTGTGCCGCGACCCTACGGAGGGGGGTGGGTCGTGTCAACGGGGTGTACTCCGGAGGGGTTTGCTCGGAGCCGTACCTAGGCGATCAGTGTTAACGCTCACAAGACGGCGGGCCGTACTGTTCGCCGTCGTCGCGCTCCTTCGCATCGAAATCAAGTAACGGCCGCGCAAACTCTTGAGTTACAACTCTGTTAGCGCTCACAATGACTGGCGTCGACCGGCTTACCAGTCGTCGGGAGCAGACGTTGCACCCTGCCGCCGCCGGTTCAACCACCCCTGCGCAGCCACACCTTCACCGGACCCGTCCATCTCAGGGCTCCGGCTGGTACGACGCACGTCCCGAGAGGAACCACGACATGGCCCACAGAGCCCTCCGCATCATCGCCGCCGCCGCCCTGGCCGGCAGCGTGTTGACCGCCTGCACCACCGAGCCTGCGACGACCGGTACCACCGGCGGCGCCGGCAAGGGTTCCTCCGACGGCAAGCTGGTGCTCGGGTTCGCGCAGGTGGGCGCAGAGAGCGGCTGGCGCACCGCCAACACCAAGTCCGTGCGCGACGCCGCCGAAAAGGCCGGCATCACGCTGAAGTTCTCCGACGCGCAGCAGAAGCAGGAGAACCAGATCAAGGCCATCCGCACCTTCATCCAGCAGAAGGTGGACGTCATCGCCTTCTCGCCCGTGGTGGAGTCCGGCTGGGACACCGTCCTCAAGGAGGCCAAGAACGCCGGCATCCCGGTGATCCTCACCGACCGCGCGGTCGACTCGCAGGACACCTCCCTCTACCGGACCTTCCTCGGCTCCGACTTCGTCAAGGAGGGGCAGGAAGCCGGCAAGTGGCTCGTGAAGGAGTACGAGGGAACCTCCGGGACGGTCAACGTCGTCGAGCTCCAGGGCACCACAGGATCCGCCCCCGCCAACGACCGCAAGGCGGGCTTCGCCGAGGCCGTCAAGGGCGACCCCAAGTTCAAGGTCGTCGCCTCCCAGACGGGTGACTTCACCCGCGCCAAGGGCAAGGAGGTCATGCAGGCCTTCCTCAAGTCCCACGAGGACATCGACGTCCTGTACGCCCACAACGACGACATGGCCCTGGGTGCCATCCAGGCCATCGAGGAGGCGGGCAAGAAGCCGGGCACCGACATCAAGGTGATCTCTGTCGACGGCATCAAGGACGCCTTCGTCGCCATGGAGCAGAAGAAGATCAACGTCGTGGTCGAGTGCAACCCGCTCCTCGGCGACCAGCTGATGGAACTCGCCAAGAAGGTCGCGGCGGGCCAGGACGTCCCGCGCCGGGTCGAGACGGAGGAGGGCGTCTTCACGCAGGACCAGGCCGCCGCCGCCCTGCCCGGCCGCCAGTACTGATCCACCGTCCGCACGGACCGGGGGCGGCCCTCGCGCCGCCCCCGGACCTCTCAGGAGAGGAGGGCGGATGGCAGCCCCACCCACCCCCCGCACACCCACCCGCGCCGACCGGCCCGTCCTGGAAGCCCGTGGCATCCGCAAGGCCTTCCCCGGCGTCCTCGCCCTCGACGGGGTGGACCTGCGCCTCTTCCCGGGCGAGGTCCACGCGCTGATGGGCGAGAACGGCGCCGGCAAGTCCACCCTCATCAAGGTGCTCACCGGGGTCCACCCGCCCGACGCGGGAACCGTCTCCGTCGACGGCGGCCTCCAGCGGTTCACCGAACCCCTTGAAGCCCAACACGCCGGCATCAGCACGGTCTACCAGGAGGTGAACCTGTGCCCCAACCTCTCCGTCGCCGAGAACATCCTCATCGGGCGTGAGCCCCGGCGCCTGGGACTCGTCCACTGGTCGGCCCTCCACCAGCGCGCGGAGCGGCTCATCACCGAGCTGGAACTCGACCTCGACGTCCGCATGCCGCTGAACGCGCACTCCATCGCCGTCCAGCAACTCGTCGCGATCGTTCGCGCCGTGGACATCCAGGCGAAGGTCCTCGTCCTCGACGAGCCCACCTCCAGCCTCGACCGGGACGAAGTCGCCCAACTGTTCACGCTGGTCCGTCGACTCCGCGACCGGGGCGTCGCGATTCTCTTCGTGACCCACTTCCTCGACCAGGTCTTCGACCTGTGCGACCGGGTGACCGTCCTGCGCAACGGCCGCCTCGAAGGCGAGCACCGGATCGACGAGCTGACGCCCGTCACCCTCGTCCACTGCATGGTCGGCAGCGAACTGCGCACCCTGGACGAACTGGCCGACACGTCCCGCACCGACGCCGTCACCACTCCCGACGCCGTGGACCGCCCCTTCCTGAGCGCCCGCGGACTCGCCAGGGCCGGGTCCATCCAGCCGTACGACCTCGACATCCACCGCGGGGAGGTCATCGGCCTCGCCGGTCTCCTCGGCTCCGGACGCACGGAGGCGGCCCGGCTGCTCTTCGGCGCCGACCACGCCGACGAGGGCGAGCTGCGGATCGACGGCGACCACACCGTCCTGCGCTCCCCACGCACCGCGATCGGCCACAAGATCGCCTTCTGCTCGGAGAACCGCAAGGCGGAGGGCCTGATCGGCGAGCTCACCGTCCGCGAGAACATCGTGCTCGCCCTGCAGGCCGCACGTGGCTGGACCAGACCCCTCTCCCGCGCCCGGCAGGACGAGATCGCCGCCCGCTGGATCGAAGCCCTCGACATCCGCCCGGCCGCCCCCGAGGCACAGGTCCGCAACCTCAGCGGAGGCAATCAGCAGAAGGTGCTCCTCGCCCGGTGGCTGCTCACCGATCCCGAGCTGCTGATCCTGGACGAACCCACCCGGGGCATCGACATCGGCGCGAAGACAGAGATCCAGAGACTGGTGACACGCCTCGCCGCCGACGGCACGGCGGTCCTCTACATCTCCGCCGAACTCGAGGAAGTCCTGCGGCTGAGCCACCGGGTCGGCGTCCTGCGCGACCACCGCCTCGTCGCCACCCTCCCCAACGACACCACCCTGACGCCCGACCGGATCCTGGGCGCCATCGCCACCGGAGCCACCTCATGACACCACCTGACGACACCGGCGCCGCCGGGCGCCCGGCCCCGGCTCCCGGCGCCCGGCGGCTCACCGGGCACCCCCTGTTCTGGCCCGCCGCCGTCCTCGCCGCCCTGCTCCTCGGGAACGTCGCGCTCACTCACGACTTCCTCGCCGTCCGCGTCCAGAACGGACACCTGTACGGCAGTCTCATCGACATCCTCCAGTTCGGCGCCCCTCTGATCCTCGTCTCGCTCGGCATGACCCTGGTCATCGCGACCCGGGGCATCGACCTCTCGGTCGGCTCGACGGTCGCCATCGCCGGCGCCCTGGCGTGCGAGCACATCGCCACGGCACAGGACCCCGGAAGTCTCTCCACCGTCGTCACGGCGATCGCGACCGCGCTCGGCGTGGCCGCCGCGATCGGACTGCTGAACGGCTTCCTCGTCGCCCGCCTCGGCGTCCAGCCCATCGTCGCCACCCTGGTCCTCATGGTCGCCGGGCGCGGCGTGGCCCAGCTGATCACCGACGGCCAGATCATCAGCGTGTCCAGCGGCGCCTACAAGATGATCGGCGGCGGCTACTGGCTCACCCTCCCCTTCGCCGTCCTGCTCGCCGCTGCTCTCGTCGCCGTCACCTCCCTCGTCACCCGGCGGACCGCCCTCGGCATGCTCATCGAATCGGTGGGTGGCAACCCGGTCGCGAGCCGCCTCGTCGGCATCCGGGCCGCCGGGCTGCTGGTCACCGTCTACGTCGTCAGCGCCGTGTGCGCGGCGGTGGCCGGCCTGATGATCAGCTCCAACGTGTCCAGCGCCGACGGCAACAACGCGGGCCTCTGGATCGAACTGGACGCCATCCTCGCCGTGGTCATCGGCGGCACCGCTCTCACCGGTGGCCGCTTCTCCCTCGGCGGGACCGTCCTGGGCGCACTGATCATCCAGACCCTCTCGACCACGATCTACACCCTCGGCGTACCGCCGGAGACCACCCTCGTCTTCAAGGCCCTGGTCGTCATCGTCGTGTGTCTCGTCCAGTCGTCCGCGTTCCGCGCGCGGCTCTCCCGCAGCCGCCGGCCATCCGGCCCTGACCCGGCCCCCGCCCCCGGCGACGTGGCGGCCCGCCGGCAGGAGGTCCACCCGTGAGCACCGCCCTCAACTCCCTCGCCAAGCCGCTCCACCGGTTCTCGGTACGGCACGCCACCCGCCTGCCGCTCATGGTGACGGCCACTCTGCTGGTCGTGATGTTCACGGTCGGCTCCCTGAACTACGAAGGCTTCTTCTCCGCGCAGGTCCTGCTCAACGTCCTGATCGACAACGGCTTCCTGCTCGTCGTGGCCATCGGCATGACGTTCGTCATCCTCACCGGCGGGATCGACCTGTCCGTCGGCTCCATGGTGGCCCTCTCCACGATGCTGACGGCCTGGCTCGTCGAACAGAACGGCCTGCCGCTCGCCCTCGCGGTGCCCATGGTCCTGCTCGTGGGTGCCGGCGGCGGCGCCCTGATGGGCTGGGTGATCCACGCCTTCGAGATCCAGCCCTTCATCGTCACCCTCGCGGGCATGTTCCTCGCCCGAGGCCTCTGCTACATGATCAGCACCGAGTCGATCTCCATCACCGACCCGACGACCACGCGGATCGCCCAGACCCGGGTTCTCCTGCCCGGCGGCCTGTTCGTCTCGCCCGCCGTGGTCATCGCCCTGGTCGTGCTGGCGCTCGCCTTCGTCGTCCTGCACCACACCCGCTTCGGTCGTACCGTCTACGCCCTGGGCGGCAACGAGTCCTCGGCCCGCCTCATGGGCCTGCCCGTGGGACGCACCAAGATCGTGGTGTACGCCGTGAGCGGCCTGTGCTCCGCCCTCGGCGGCCTGCTGCTGACGTTCTACATGCTGTCCGGCTACGCCCTGCACGCCGTCGGCATGGAACTCGACGCCATCGCGGCGGCCGTCATCGGCGGGACCCTGCTGACCGGGGGCTCCGGCTTCGTCCTGGGAACCGCGCTGGGCGTGACGGTCCTCGGCCTGATCCAGACCGTCATCAGCTTCCAGGGCACGCTCAGTTCGTGGTGGACGCGCATCGTCATCGGCGGCCTGCTCTTCGTCTTCGTCCTCCTCCAACGGCTCTTCGGCGGAGCCCGCCACGCGGAATAGACCCCTTGCGCAGGGCGGACCCCGAGCCGCCCCCGAACACGAACGCGCCCCGGGAGGGGCAGGGCCCTCCCTGCCCCTCCCGTCTGTGACCTCTCGCCGACGAGGAGACTCCATGAACCTGTATCCGCCGCCCCCGTTCACCGGGGTCCCCCCGGTCTGCCGCCCCGACACGTACGCCGGACAACGATGGACCTTCGGCTTCCCCGGCGGACTCACGGCGGAGGTGCACACCCGTGGCGCCCGCCTCCACGGGCTGTGGGTGCCGGACCGGTACGGCACGCCGGCCGACGTCGTCCTCGCCCCCCACGACCCGGCCCTGACGGCCACCGCCGCCCGGTACTTCGGCGCCACCGTCGGCCGCTACGCCAACCGCATCGCACACGGCCGGTTCTCCCTGGACGGGAAGTCGCACCAGCTGACCACGCAGGAGGACGGCCACACCCTGCACGGCGGAACCGACGGCTTCGACACCCGGCTCTGGAAAGCCGAGAGCGTGCACACCCCGGAGTGGACCGGCGTACTCCTGCACCTGCGCAGCCCCGACGGCGACCAGGGCTTCCCGGGCCACCTGGACGCCACCGTCAGCTGTCTCGTCGGCCGCGACAACGAACTCTGCTTCTCCTACGCGGCTGTCACCGACGCCCCCACCCTGGTCAACCTGACCAACCACGCCTACTTCAACCTGGAGGGCGAGGGAGCCGGCGACATCCTCGGTCACGAACTGGCCGTCGCCGCCTCCCACTACACACCGGTCGACGCGGATCTCATCCCCTCAGGCGACCACCGCCCCGTCGCCGGCACCGCGTTCGACCTCCGGCGGCCCCTCAGCATCGCCGAGGCCCTCGCCCGCCCCGGCACGGTCGGCGGATACGACCACAACTTCGTCCTGAGCCCCTACGGCGACAGGACACCGCACCGGGCCGCCGTCCTGTACGCGCCGGCCACGGGCCGCCACATGGAGGTGCTGACCACCGAGCCCGGACTCCAGGTCTACACCGCGGGGCAGTTCGACGGCACGGTGCTCGGCAAGAGCGGTACGCACTACGGGGCGGGCGCCGGCATCGCGCTGGAGACCCAGCACTTCCCCGACTCCCCGAACCGCCCCGGTGACCCGTCTCCGGTGCTTCGGCCGGGCGTCGAGTACCGGTCGAGGACGGTCCTGCGGTTCAGTACCCGCGGCTGACCCTCGTACGGACACGTCGACATGGCTGTGCCCGCCGGTGGAGGAACCGGCGGGCACAGCCATGTCCGGAGGAGCGTCAGGCGCCCGCCCTGCGCTTGTTCCACACGTCGAAGCCGACCGCGGCGAGGAGGACGATGCCCTTGATGACCTGCTGCCAGTCGGTGCCCACCCCGACGAGGTTCATGCCGTTGTTGAGCACGCCGAGGACCAGGCCGCCGATGATGGCACCCAGGACGGTACCGACTCCACCACTCATCGAGGCTCCGCCGATGAACGCGGCGGCGATGGCCTCCAGTTCGAAGTTCACGCCGGCCTTCGGCGAGGCCGCGTTGAAGCGCGCCGCGAAGACGAGGCCTGCGAGCGCCGCGAGCATTCCCATGTTCAGGAACACCGCGAAGGTCACCTTCTTGTCCTTGACCCCGGAGAGCTTCGCGGCGGGCAGGTTCCCCCCGATCGCGTACACGTGGCGGCCGATCACCGCGTTGCGCATCACGTATCCGAAGGCCACGAGCAGCGCGGCGAGGATCAGGAGGACGACGGGGGCGCCCTTGTAGCTGGCGAGCAGCAGGGTGGTGACGAGGACGGCGGCCACCAGCGCCGTCACCTTCAGCGCGAACAGGCCCGTGGGGAGCGTCTCCAGGGTGAACTCCCGCTGCCGGCGACGGTCCCGGAACTCCTGGACGACCACGTAGGCGACCAGTCCGAGGCCGAGGAGCAGGGTCAGGTTGTGGTAGTTGGTCTTCGGCCCCACCTCGGGCAGGAAGCCGTTGGCGACCTTCTGCAGTCCGTCGGGGAACGGGCCGAGGGTCTGCCCCTTGAGGAAGATCTCCGTGAGCCCGCGGAACAGCAGCATGCCGGCGAGCGTCACGATGAACGACGGTATGCCGACGTACGCGATGAAGAAGCCCTGGAGAGCGCCGGCGACGGCTCCGAGCAGGAGCGTGAGGAGCACCGCCACGGGCCAGGAGACCTGGTGCTCGACCATGAGTACGGCTCCGAGGCCGCCGACCAGCGCCATGAGGGAGCCCACCGAAAGGTCGATGTGCCCGGAGATGATGACGATCATCATCCCGATGGCCAGGATGAGGATGTAGCTGTTCTGCAGCACCAGGTTGGAGACGTTGCGCGGCAGCAGGAGGTCGCCGCCCGTCCAGATCTGGAAGAGGAGCACGATCAGGCCGAGTGCGAAGAGCATCCCGTACTGACGCATGTTCCGCCGGACGCCGTCCAGGAGCACCCGGGCCACCGGTGTCCCGGTGGACGGGGACCCGCTGCCCTGGGCGGCGGGGACGGTCGTTTTCGTGCTGGCGTCGGTGCTCATGCCTGGTGTCCTTCGTCGGATGTGGCGGTGTCCTGCGTCATGTGCCGCATCAGGACTTCCTGGGTGGCGTCCTCGCGGCCTACCTCGCCGGTCAGCCGTCCGGCGGCCATGGTGTAGAAGCGGTCGCACATGCCGAGCAGTTCGGGCAGCTCGGAGGAGATGAGGAGAATCGCCTTGCCCTCGGCGGCGAGCCGGTCGATCACGGTGTAGATCTCGTACTTGGCTCCCACGTCGACCCCGCGCGTGGGCTCGTCGAGGATGAGGACGTCAGGACCGGCGAGGATCCACTTGCTGAGGACGACCTTCTGCTGGTTGCCGCCGGACAGACGGCCGACCGGTTCGAGGACGTTCGGAGCCTTGATGTTCATCGTCCGCCGGAACCGTTCGGCCACCTTGCGCTCCTCGTGCCCGTCGACGATCCCGTGGCGGGCGAGGGCGCCGAGGGACGCGAGCGAGATGTTCCGGCTCACGGAGTCCCCGAGGTCGAGACCGTAGTGCTTGCGGTCCTCGGTGACGTAGGCGATGCCGTGGGCGACGGCCTCGGGGACGGTGTGCGTCCGGACCTCCCGGCCGTCCCTGAGCACAGTGCCCCGCTCGTAGCGGCCGTAGGAGCGCCCGAAGACGCTCATGGCGAGTTCGGTCCGGCCGGCCCCCATGAGTCCGGCGACACCGACGATCTCCCCGCGCCGGACCTGGAGCGAGACCCCGTCGACCACCTTGCGGGCACGGTCGAGCGGGTGACGCACGGTCCAGTCCCGGATCTCCAGGACGGGTGCGGCGTCGGCCGGGCCTTCGTACGGCGTGCGCGCGGGGAAGCGACTGTCGAGGTCCCGCCCCACCATGCCGCGGATGATGCGTTCCTCGGTGGTGGCGGGGTCCCTGACGTCGAGGGTCTCGATGGAACGGCCGTCGCGCAGGATCGTGACGGAGTCGGCGATGTGGGCGATCTCGTTCAGCTTGTGCGAGATGATGATCGAGGTGATGCCCTGGTCCTTCAGCTCCCGCATCAGGCGCAGCAGCTTCGCGCTGTCCTCGTCGTTCAGCGCCGCGGTGGGCTCGTCGAGGATCAGCAGACGGACGTCCTTCGCCAGCGCCTTGGCGATCTCGACGAGCTGCTGCTTGCCGACACCGATGTCGGCGACCCGGGTCTCGGGGTGTTCGTCGAGGCCGACCCGCCTGAGCAGTTCGGAGGCACGGTGCAGCGACTCGCGCCAGTCGATGATTCCGCGCCGGGACGGTTCGTTGCCGAGGAAGATGTTCTCGGCGATCGACAGGTGGGGGACGAGTGCGAGCTCCTGGTGGATGATGACGATCCCACGCTGCTCGCTGGCGCGGATGTCCTTGAAGCGGCACGGCTCGTCGTCGAAGAGGATCTCTCCCTCGTACGTGCCGTGGGGGTGGACGCCGGACAGGACCTTCATGAGGGTCGACTTGCCGGCGCCGTTCTCCCCGCACAAGGCGTGCACCTCGCCGCGCGCCACTGACAGGGTCACGTCGGAGAGTGCCCTGACGCCGGGGAAGGTCTTGACGATGGACCGCATCTCCAGGACGGGGCCTGCCGGAGGCGGGGAGGGGATGCCGGGGGAGGGGGAGAGGGTCACCGGAGGTCGCCGGCGTCGATGTAGCCGGAGTCCACCAGGAGCCTCCGGTAGTTCGACTTGTCGACGCTGACCGGGTCGAGCAGGAATGCCGGGACCACCTTCTTGCCGTTGTCGTAGGTGGTGTCGTCGTTGATCTCCGGCTTCTTGCCGTCGAGGACGGCGGTCACCATGTCGGCGGCGACCTGCGCGAGCGCGCGGGTGTCCTTGTAGACGGTCTGGGTCTGCTCGCCCGCGATGATCGACTTCACGGAGGCGACCTCCGCGTCCTGGCCGGTGACGACCGGCAGCGGCTTGGCGGCGCTCCCGTAGTCGTCGGACTTCAGGGCGGACAGGATGCCGATGGAGATGCCGTCGTAGGGGGAGAGAACGGCGTCGACGCGGGCCGTGGAGTACGCGGAGGTCAGCAGGTCGTCCATGCGCTTCTGGGCCGTACCGCCGTCCCACCGCAGCGTGGTGACCTGGTTGAGCTGGGTCTGCTGGGAGCGCACGACCAGCTGCTTCTTGTCGAGGTAGGGCTTGAGCACTTTCATGGCGCCGTTGAAGAAGTACTTGGTGTTGTTGTCGTCGTTGGACCCGGCGAACAGCTCGATGTTGAACGGGCCCTTCTTCGCGCCGGCTTTCAGTCCCAGCTTCTCGACGATGTACGTGGCCTGGAGCTCGCCGACCTTCTCGTTGTCGAAGGAGGCGTAGTAGTCGATGTGCGGGGAGCCCAGGATGAGCCGGTCGTAGGAGACCACCGGGATGTGGGCGTCGGCCGCCTGCTGGAGGACGTTGGAGAGGGCCTCGCCGTTGATGGCGGCCACGACCAGGGCGTCGACGCCCTGGGTGATCATGTTCTCGATCTGGGCGACCTGCTGGTCGGGGTCGTCCTCGCCGTACTGCAGGGTCGTGGCGAATCCGGCCTTCTTCAGGCTCGCCGTCATGTTCTTGCCGTCGGCGATCCACCTCTCGGAGGACTTGGTCGGCATCGCGATGCCGATGGTGAGGTCCTTCTTGTCCTTCGCCTCCTCGCTGCCGCCCTCGCTGTTCTGCCCGCAGGCGGTCAGGAGCAGGGCGCAGCCGGTGGTCACGGCAAGGAGGGCGGATGCGGATCGGAACTTCTTCATGGGGGGCTTACCCATCCCGTCGTCGAGGGCGGCTCCGACCGGGGCGGGCTCGGCGGCGGCGCGTGTCCTCGCACCACCGGGACGGCACCGTTCCGGTTGGGGGGGGCCAGGGCGTCGGCACCCCGGACGAGCTAAATTGTTAGCGCTCACAACAGCGTGATACAAGAAGGCGATAAGGTTTTTCTCGCATCGATACACAGCCGAGATCACGGAGAAGGGAGGCGAACGTGGCGCAGTCCGCGGAAGACGTCCGCCCGCCGACGATGGCCGACGTCGCACGAGAGGCCGGGGTCTCCCACCAGACCGTCTCCCGGGTGCTGAGCGGTCACCCCAACGTGCGCGCGGCCACCCGCGACCAGGTCACCGTGGCCATCGAGCGGCTCGGCTACCGTCGCAACTCCGCCGCGCGCGCCCTGGTGACGCGCCGCACGAGGACGCTGGGCGTCATCGCCGTCAACACCGCCCTGTACGGCCCTGCCAGCACCCTGACCGGCCTGGAGGAAGCGGCCCGGGAGGAGGGCTACCTCGTCTCGACCGTCAGCCTGCGCGCCGGGTCGGGGCAGGGTCTCAAGGAGGCCGTCGACCACCTCGCGGCCTGGGGAGTGGAGGGCGTCGTCGCCATCACCCCGCAGCGCTCGCACGTGCAGGCGCTCGCCGAACTGGACGCGCCTTTCCCTGTGGTCACCGTGGAGGGCGGGCATCAGCTCGACCTGCCCAGTGTCTCCCTCGACCAGGAGCTCGGCGCCCGCATGGTCACCGAGCACCTGCTCGCCGCCGGGCACGGCACCGTCTGGCACGTGGCCGGTCCCGAGGACTGGCTGGAGAGCGAGGCCCGCGCCGCGGGATGGCGCGCCGTCCTGGAGGAGAACGGCATCCGCCCTCCGCGTGTGCTGGCGGGGGACTGGAGCCCGTTGTCCGGGTACCGGGCGGGGCAGGAGCTCGCGGGTCTCGCCCTGGCCCGCCGCGGGGCGACGCCGGTCACGGCCGTCTTCGTCGCCAATGACCAGATGGCGCTCGGCGTCCTGCGGGCGCTGCGCGAGGGCGGGATCCGCACCCCCGGGCAGGTCGCCGTCGCAGGCTTCGACGACATCCCGGAGGCCGAGTACTTCCCGCCGCCGCTGACGACGGTCCGCCAGGACTTCGCCGCGATCGGGCGCCGCAGCATCCGGCTCCTGGTGGACCACATCGAGGGCCGCGCCAAGAAGGCCGAACACCTCCTGGTCCAGCCGCAGCTCATCATGCGCGCGAGCACGCGGCCCTCGAGCGAGGTCTGACGCGGCGGGCGGCTTCCGGCCGTCGGTGGAAGGCTTGCCGTCGGCCCGCGTGTGCGTCCCTGCGTGTCCGCGCACCGGGACACGTGCGCGTCGCCCGCCCGTCCGCCCGGGCAGCCCTGCGGCCCGCTCGCGCGCACGCCCCTGCGGCTCGCTCCGCCTCTGACCGTCGGCCGCCCCGCCTCCCGCGGGGCAGCTCTTCGGCAGCCGCCGAGTGAGCGCTCACTTTCAAGGCCCTGATTCCCGTCGAATGTTCGGCAGAACTGCATTCAGCTCTTGTCCAACGAGATTGTGAGCGTTAACAATCAGGATGCTCCCCTGGCCCGCTCATGACGAGAGAGACGCATCGTGACCCCTCACGCCCCTTCCGGCCCTGCGGCCCGACACCACCCCGAGGCCTGCACCATCGGAGTCGACTTCGGCACCCTCTCCGGGCGCGCCGTCGTCGTCAGGGTCCGGGACGGCGCCGAACTCGGTTCGTCGGTCCACGAGTACCGCCACGCCGTCATCGAGGACCGCCTTCCCTCGACGGAGGCCCCCCTGCCCCCCGACTGGGCGCTCCAGCACCCCGAGGACTGGCGCGACGTCCTGCGCACCGCCGTCCCGGCGGCGCTCGCCGACGCCGGAGTCGACGCGGCCCACGTCATCGGCATCGCCACCGACTTCACCGCCTGCACGGTCCTGCCGACCACCCCGGACGGCACCCCGCTCGCCCTGACGCCCGGGTGGGCCGACCGCCCGCACGCCTGGCCCAAACTCTGGAAGCACCACGCCGCCCAGGAGCAGGCCGACCGCATCAACGCCCTCGCGCACGCCCGCGGTGAGAAGTGGATCGCACGGTACGGCGGCAAGATCTCCTCCGAGTGGCAGTACGCCAAGGCCCTGCAGGTCCTCGAAGAAGACCCCGCCGTCTACGCCGCCTGCGCCCGCTGGATCGAGGCGGCCGACTGGATCGTCTGGCAGCTGACCGGCACCGAGTCCCGCAACACCTGCACCGCCGGCTACAAGGGAATCCACCAGGACGGTGCCTACCCCTCGCCGGAGTTCCTCGCCGGGCTCCACCCCGACTTCGCCGACTTCCCGGCCACGCGCCTGGAGCACCCGCTGTCCCCCCTGGGTTCACGTGCCGGCGGACTGAGCGGTCAGGCCGCGCGTTGGACCGGGCTCCCCGAAGGCATCGCCGTCGCGGCGGGCAACGTCGATGCCCACGTGGCCGCCCCCGCGGCGGGCGCCGTGGAGAACGGCCGGATGCTCGCCATCATGGGCACGTCCACCTGCCACGTACTCAACGGCGCCACCCTCGCCGAGGTCCCCGGCATCTGCGGGGTCGTCGACGGCGGCATCGTCGAAGGTGCCTACGGCTACGAGGCCGGTCAGAGCGCGGTCGGCGACATCTTCGCCTGGTGGCTCCGGCAGGGCGTACCGGAGCACTACCGCGCCGAGGCGGAGGCGTCGGGCGAGGACCTGCACCAGCTCCTGACCCGCAAGGCGACCGACCAGCCGGTCGGCGCGCACGGCCTGGTCGCCCTGGACTGGATGAACGGCAACCGCTCCCCTCTGGTCGACCACCACCTCTCGGGAGTCGTCGCCGGCCTCACCCTCGACACCCGCCCCGAGGACGTCTACCGGGCCCTGCTCGAATCCACCGCCTTCGGCACCCGGATCATCGTCGAGACCTTCGAGGACGGCGGGATTCCCGTGGAGGAGTTCATCGTCACCGGAGGCCTGCGGAAGAACGCGCTGCTCATGCAGATCTATGCCGACGTGCTCCGCCGTCCCGTCTCCGTCGGCACCTCCGAACAGGGCCCGGCGCTCGGCTCGGCCATCCACGCTGCCGTCGCCGCGGGCGCCTACCCCGACGTCCGCTCCGCCGCCTCCGTCATGGGCAGCGTCCGGCGCCACGCCTACGTGCCCGACGCGGCACGCGCGGACGCCTACGACGCGCTGTTCGGCGAGTACCGCGCCCTGCACGAGTACTTCGGCACCGGCGCGGACCTCCTCCTGCACCGCCTGCGGCGCATCCGCAACACCGCACGCCTCGCCGCCACCGGCTGACCGGCCGCCTCGCCACCACCGACCGGCAGGCCGCCTCGCCACCACCGACCGGCCGGCCGCCTCGCCACCACCGACCGGCCGGGGGGTGCCTCCCCGCCCCCGGCCGCCATCGGCCCGACTTCTCCCACCCGCACCTCCGAGGAGCACACCCGACATGACGCTCACCCAGCCCGACCGCGAGATCTGGTTCCTCACCGGCAGCCAGGGGCTTTACGGCGCTGAGACCCTGGCCCAGGTCGCCGACCAGTCCCGCACCATCTGCGACACGCTCGCCGGACAGCCCCAGATGACCGTCCGCCTGGTGTGGAAGCCGGTCCTCACCGATGCGGCCGCCATTCGCGCGCTCATGCTGGAGGCCAACGCCGACGACCGCTGCATCGGCCTGATCGCCTGGATGCACACCTTCTCGCCGGCCAAGATGTGGATCGCCGGCCTCGACGCCCTGAGCAAGCCCCTGCTGCACCTGCACACTCAGGCCAACCGCCGACTGCCCTGGTCCACCATCGACATGGACTTCATGAACCTGAACCAGGCCGCCCACGGCGACCGCGAGTTCGGATTCGTCCAGACCCGTCTCGGCGTCCCGCGCAAGACCGTGGCAGGCCATGTCTCCAACCCCGAGGTCGTCGACCGCATCGCCGGATGGGCCCGCGCCGCCGTCGGCCGCGCCGAGCTCACCACCCTCAGACTTGCCAGGTTCGGCGACAACATGCGCGACGTCGCCGTCACCGAGGGCGACAAGGTCGAGGCGCAGCTGCGGTTCGGGGTCTCGGTCAACACGTACGGCGTCAACGACCTCGTCGCGGTGGTCGACGCCGCCCCCGAAGACGCCGTCTCCGCCCTCGTCAAGGAGTACGAGGACCTCTACGCCCTCGCACCCGAGCTGCGGCCCGGCGGCGAGCGCCACGACTCCCTGCGCTACGCCGCCCGCGTCGAAGCCGGTCTCCGTACCTTCCTCACGGAAGGCGGGTTCCGTGCCTTCACCACCAACTTCGAGGACCTCGGCGGCCTGCGCCAGCTGCCCGGGCTCGCCGTGCAGCGCCTGATGGCGGACGGCTACGGCTTCGGGGGCGAAGGCGACTGGAAGACCTCCACCCTGCTGCGCACGCTGAAGGCGATGGACCACGGCCTGCCCGGCGGCACCTCCTTCATGGAGGACTACACGTACGACCTCACGCCGGGTCAGGAACTCATCCTCGGCGCCCACATGCTGGAGGTCTGCCCCTCGATCACGACGGCGACGCCCACCTGCGAGATCCACCCGCTCGGCATCGGCGGACGCGAGGACCCGGTCCGCCTCGTCTTCGACGCGGATCCCGGTCCGGCCGTGGTCGTCGGTCTCGCCGACATGGGCGACCGGTTCCGCCTCGTCGCCAACCACATCGACGTCGTCGCCCCGCCCGAGCCGCTGCCGAAGCTCCCCGTCGCCCGGGCCGTCTGGCGCCCGCGCCCGGACCTGCGTACCTCCACCGAGGCATGGCTGACGGCCGGAGCCCCGCACCACACCGTCCTGACCACCGCCCTCGGCGGCGAGGAGCTCGAGGACCTCGCCGAGATGCTGCGGACCGAGCTCGTCGTCATCGACGAGGACACCACCGTACGGCGGTTCACGCGCGAGCTGCGCTGGAACCAGGCGTACCACCGCCTGGCCCAGAGCCTGTGAGCACCTCCACCTCCACCACCGCATCCACCCCCGCGAGGACGGAGCCCTCCGTGACCACCGCCGTTTCCAAGGAGCTGCGCCGGGAGGTGCTGGAGGCCAACCTCCGCATCCCCCGGGCCGGTCTGGCCACCCTCACCTGGGGCAACGTGAGCGGCGTGGACCGGGACGCCGGCGTCTTCGTCATCAAGCCCTCGGGCGTGTCCTACGACGTGCTGAGCGAGGAGGACCTGGTCGTCGTCTCCCTGGCCGATGGAAGCGTCACCGAAGGCCACCTGCGGCCGTCCACCGACACGGAGACGCACCGGAGCCTCTATCTGGCCTTCCCCTCCATCGGAGGCGTGACCCACACGCACTCCACCCACGCCGTCGCCTTCGCCCAGGCCCGGCGTCCGATACCGGTGCTCGGCACGACCCACGCGGACACCTTCAACGGTCCCGTTCCGGTCACCGCGGCCCTCACCTCCGAGCAGTGCGCCACGCACTACGAGTACAACACCGGTCAGGTCATCGTGGACCTGCTCGACCGTGACGACACGCGGGCCCGGGAAGTCCCCGGAGCCCTGGTCGCCCACCACGGCCCCTTCACCTGGGGCGTCGGCGCCACCGCGTCCCTGGAGCACGCCATCATCTGCGAGGCGGTGGCCGAGATAGCGCTCCACACCATCGCCCTGGGCACGGTCGAACCCCCGCAGCACGTACTGGACCGCCACTTCACCCGCAAGCACGGCCCCGGCGCCTACTACGGCAACCCTCCCTCCGCCTGACAGCACCGAGGGGAGCCAGGATGATCCTGGCTCCCCTCTTTGGCGTGGTGCGACCGGTCAGGCGCGGGTCCAGCGCTGGTTGGTGCCGTTCCAGCAGGAGTACAGCTGGATCAGCGTGCCGTTGACGGTGCCGTTGGCGGCGGCGTCGAGGCAGAGGCCGGACTGGACGCCGACGATGGTTCCGTCGGTGTTCAGGCGCCACTTCTGGTTGTCGCCGCCCCAGCAGCTGTAGATCTGCACCTTCGAGCCGTTGGCGGTGCCGGCGGCGTCGAGGCATTTGTTGCCGTAGACCTTCAGCTCACCGGAGGCGGTGAGGGTCCACTGCTGATTGGTGCCGCCGCTGCAGTCCCACAGCTGGACCTGGGTACCGTCGGCGGTGGCGGAGCTCGGCACGTCCACGCAGCGGCCGGAGGCGACGCCCTTGATCGGTCCGGAGCCAGGCGTGGGGGTCGGCGTGGGGTTGGGGTTGGGGTTCGAGGATCCGGCGTTGAGGGCGTTCAGGACGGAGGTGTAGGCGGGCTTCTTGTTGCCGTCGCCGTTGAACAGGAGCGGCGTGTGCTCGGCTCGCCAGGAGTCGGTGTCGCGCACACCCCAGACGGTGATGCCGAGGCAGCGCGGGACGGCCAGGCAGTCGTTGGTCACGTTGGCGTAGGTCGTGCCCGAGGCGCCCTGGATGTCGAGCTCGGTGACGGCCACGTCGACACCGAGGGCGGCGAAACTCTGGAGGGTGGTACGGAAGTTGCTGTTGTACGGGCTGTCGTTGTTGAAGTGTGACTGGAAGCCGACGCAGTCGATCGGCACACCGCGCTGCTTGAAGTCCTTGACCATGGCGTACATGGCCTGGGTCTTGGCCCAGGTCCAGTTCTCCACGTTGTAGTCGTTGTAGCAGAGCTTGGCGGCCGGGTCGGCGGCGCGCGCGGTGCGGAAGGCGACCTCGATCCAGTCGTTGCCGCTGCGCTGGAGGTTGGAGTCGCGCCGCGCTCCCGAACTACCGTCGGCGAACGCCTCGTTCACGACGTCCCACTGGGCGATCTTGCCCTTGTAGTGGGTCATCACGCCGGTGATGTGGTTGTTCATCGCCTGGCGCAGCGCGCTGCCGCTGAGGCTTTGCATCCAGCCGGGCTGCTGGGAGTGCCAGGCCAGGGTGTGGCCGCGCACCTGCTTGCCGTTCTGCACCGCCCAGTTGTAGACGCGGTCGCCCGCGGTGAAGTTGAACTGCCCCTGCTGCGGCTCGGTGGCGTCGATCTTCATCTCGTTCTCTGCCGTCACCGAGGTGAACTCGCGGGCCGCGATCGACGTGTACGTCGCGTCGCCCAGCCTGCCCGAGGCGATGGCGGTACCGAAGTAGCGGCCGCTCTGCGCCGCCGCGGCGCCGAGCGTGGTCTCGGCCGCCTGCGAGGCAGGCGCCGCAAGGACGGTGGCGGACCCGAGAGCGCCGACGAGGAGCGCCGCGAACAGGCCGCCTCTTTTCCGGCGGACCGTGGACGGAGTAGTGGCGTGGGAATGCATGGCTGGACCTCCGATAAGGGAGAACGCGGGTGGGGGAGAGCGCGCGGCGGAAGGAATCCGCGACGGCGATGTCCGCGTCCGGGAAATGGGACTGCGGAAAGTGGCGGTGAAGCCTCGTGAATCAGTGTGGAAATTCGCCATGAGCCTGTCAATGGTTTCGAAGATGTTTCGGAAACGTCGGCCGTTCGTAAGGTCCGTCACGGAATTTCACTGGAGCGAAGAAAAGGCGGCCCCTGTCGAAAGTGTTTCGACAGGGGCCGCTTCTCTGTGAGCAAGTGCTTGGTCAGTTCGGATAGGTGATGTCAAACCACGGGAAAAGGGCCTGGTTCGTGGACGGGTGGCCGTGGGAGCTGGCGTAGAGGCCGAGCTGGACGCTGGTGAACAGCGGCGTGAGGAAGGTGGCGTCGACCGCGGCCAGGTCCTGCCAGGGGCCGTCCGGCGCCGCGTGGACGAAGGTGTGGCCGAAGCCGCGGATACGGACCCCCAGGCGGACAGGGCCCGGGGGGACGGTGGCGCGGGCCAGGACGTCCGGCCCGCGGCGGAGGACGAGTCCCTCCGCAGTGCGCAGAAGGAGGAGGTGGGCGTCGTCGTCGACGACCACGGCCAGGCCGGCCTCATCGTCCGGTCCGGCCGGGGCGAAGCGCAGCTCGGTGGACACGTCGCAGTCGGGCTGTTCTTGGGGGCGGACCAGGAGGGAGGGGACGGCGAAGTCGCCGAGGCGTTCGGGGCGGAGCCGGAGCCGGAGCCCGTCACCGGTGGTCCAGAACGGTGCGCGTGGCGTGCGCAGGGTGCTCCAGTCGGGGGAGAGGGCGGCGAAGTCGTCGTGCAGGGGCCGGGGAAGACCGGCGTGGGCGACGGGAGAGAAGGCCGGCCAGCCGTCGTGCCAGGTGACCCGGCTGAGGAACGTCTCGCGGCCGAGGGCGGAGCCCGGGCGCACGCCCAGAAGGACGGCCCGCCAGTCGCCGTACGGCGTCTGTACGAGGTCCGCGTGCCCGGTGCAGGTCACCGGGCCCTTCGGGGCCGGAGGCAGTACCGGGTTGTCGGGGGCGCCCTCGTAGGGACCGGTCACCCTGTCGGCGCGGGCGGCCACCACGCTGTGGTCCACATCGGTTCCGCCCTCCGCGGTGAGCAGGAGGTAGGTCCCGTCGATCCGGTAGAGGTGAGGGGCTTCCGCCCATCGGGCGGCCGGGTGGCTTCCCGACCACAGGACGTACTCGGGTCCCGTGAGCCGCCGTTCGAGGGGAAGGTATTCGCGCATCCAGATCTCGGTGAGGCCGGCGGACTCGTCCCGTACGCGGGAGGCGGTGAACCAGGCCCGGCCGTCGCCGTCCGGCCCGTCGTCGAAGAACAGCGACGGATCGAAGCCCTCGCCCTCCAGCCAGTACGGTTCCGACCACGGCCCGGCGGGGTCGGTCGCCGTGACGACGAAATGGCCGGGGCCGTCCATCAGTGTGCAGACGAGGTGGAAGAGCCCGTCATGGTGCCGGATCGTCGGCGCGAACAGGCCGCGTGAGGGCTCGCACCCGTCGAGGTCGAGCTGGGACGGCCGGTCAAGGGCGGAGCCGAGACGCCGCCAGCTCACGAGATCGCGGCTGTGGAACACGGGAAGCCCCGGGAACCACTCGAAGCTGGACGTCACCAGGTAGTAGTCCGAGCCCACGCGGCAGACGGACGGGTCGGGCCGGAACCCGGACAGCACGGGATCACCGAACGACGTGGTCATGGCACCGCGTCGATCTCGACCGGAACGGACAGGACACGGTCGGCCGCCGGGTGCCGTACGGGGCCGTGCAGGACGAAGGACCCCTGGAGCGGAAGATCGCCGCTCGACCGTCCGACGGCCACGCCGACCTCTCCGGGCTCGACTCTCCTGCGCAGATCGATTCCGGTGAAGGAGGTTCGGTCGGCGTGGACGGAGAAGGTGATCCGGGCGGCCACACCCGGCCCCAGCTCGACCCTGCCGAATCCGGCGAGCCACCGCCGCGGCCGGACGACGGACGCCTCGGGGTCCGAGAGGTACAGCTGGACCACCTCGGTCCCGGCCACCTCGCCGACGTTGCGCACGGTGACCGCGACCGAGACGGCTCCGTCCGTCGGGGCGACGGGATCCACCGCGAGATCCGCGTAGGCGAAGCTGGTCCAGCTCAGCCCGTGTCCGAACGGGAACAGCGGAGTCGGGTCCACCGAGCTCCAGTCGGTGCGACCGCCCAACGTGGAGTGCAGATAGGTGCCGGGCTGTCCGCCGACCTGGCGGGGGATGGAGACCGGCAGCCGCCCGGACGGCTCCGCGGCCCCGCTGATGATCCGTGCCAGCGCCGTCCCGCCCTCCTCGCCGGGGAAGAAGGCCTGGACGACGGCCGCCGCGCGCTCGGCGAGCGCGCCGAGCGCGTAGGGCCGGCCGGAGACGAGGACCAGGACCGTCGGCACCCCGGAGTCGAGGACGGCGGAGGCGAGTGCGGCCTGGTCGCCGGGCAGGTCGAGGGTCTCGGCGTCGCAGCCCTCTCCCGAGGTGCCCCGGCCGAACATGCCGGCCCGGTCGCCGAGTACCAGCACGTTCACCTCCGGATCATCCGCGGTGACCGTGAACCCGGCGGCGGTGAGCGTCTCGCGGAGCGTCGGGATCTCCACCCCGGGGTCGCCCGGCAGCGCGACATGGTTGGGGAAGGAGTAGCAGCCGAGGAAGGAGTGGGGGTCGTCGACGTACGGCCCGGTGACAGCGACCCGGCACGGCCGCAGCGGCAGGATGCCGTCGTTGGCGAGCAGCACGGTGGACCGTTCGGCCAGGATCCTGGCCAGCGCCCGGTTCTCCGGCGGGTCGAGGTCGATCGGCTCGGGCTTGACGGGTTCCCATTCGGGGTCGAGCAGGCCGAGTTCGGCCTTCTGCAGCAGGACCCGCTCCGCGGCCCGGTCGACGAGCTCCTCGGGCACGTCTCCGGATCGTACGAGCGCGGTCAGCGGCTCGCCGTAGCAACGGGCCGTGGGCAGCTCGACGTCGATTCCGGCGGTCAGCGCGAGCGCGCCGGCCGCGCCGCGCGATCCGGTGACGCCGTGCCGGGACTCCAGGAAGGAGACGGAGTAGTAGTCGGCGACGACGGTACCGCCGAAGCCGAGCTCGTCCCTGAGCAGCCCGGTCAGCAGCCGCTCGTCGGCGGCGACCGGGACGCCGTCCACGTCGGTGTAGCTGTTCATCACCGACCGGGCGCCTCCCTCGCGCAGCGCCCGTACGAAGGGCTCGACCAGCACGTCGGCGAACTCGCGTGGCCCCACGGGGACGGGGGCCATGTTCCGGCCGCCGCGCGAGGCCGAGTACCCGGCGAAGTGCTTGAGGGTCGCTACGACGCCGGCGCCCTCCAGACCCTGTACGTAGGCGGTCCCGATCGCCCCGACGAGACAGGGGTCCTCGCCGATGCACTCCTCGGTCCTGCCCCACCGGTAGTCACGGACGACGTCGAGCACCGGAGCGAGCCCCTGGTGGACGCCGACCCGCCGCATCCCCTCGCCGATGGCGGCGGCCATCCGCCGTATGAGCTCGGGATCGAAGGACGCGCCCCACGCGAGCGGTCCTGGGAAGACCGTGGCCCCGAGCGTCATGAAGCCGGTGAGGCACTCCTCGTGAGCGAGGGCCGGGATGCCGAACCGGCCGGCTTCGATCACCTGCCGCTGGAGTGAGGCGAGCCGTTCCATTCCGGTTTCCGCGGTGATCGGCGCGGTTCCGTACACCCGGGTGAGCTGGCCGAGCCCATGTCCGATGATGTCGTCGAGGCCCGGAGCCGGCTCGCCGGAATCGTCCTCCATCGGCGCCACAGGCGCTCCGGGATCAGAGGGCAGGGCCCAGAAGCCGGCCAGTTGCCCCGTCTTCTCCTCCAGCGTCATCCGACTCAGCAGATCGGCCACGCGCATGGAAGCGGGCAGGAGGGGGTCACGCCAAGGCTCGGTCACGGGGTTCTCCTAAAGGCGGGGCGGGGCGGTGGAGAGGCGGACCTTGAGTTCGGTCGAGAGCTCCACCCGAGGGCTGACCAGGGGTTGGTCCTCCAGAAGCTGGAACAGCGTGCGGGCGGCGACGCGGCCCATCTCCTCCAGCGGCTGGCGCACCGTCGTCAGCGGGGGTGACAACCAGTCGCACATCGGCAGGTCGTCGAAACCGACCACACTGAGGTCCTGAGGGATGCTCAGTCCGGCCTGCCGGGCCGCCTCGTAGACACCCATCGCCTGCTGGTCGCTGCCCGCGAAGATGGCGGTCGGCGGCTCGGGCAGGGCGAGCAGCTCCTGAGCGCACCGGAATCCGCCCTCGTGCTGGAAGTCGCCGAACCGGATCAGGTCGCGGTCGACCTCGACCCCGGCCCGCTCCAGGGCCGCCCGGTAGCCGTCGATGCGGGCCTGGCTGCAGAGCATCTCCTTGCGCCCGCCGATCGCGGCGATGCGGCGGTGCCCCAACTCCAGCAGGTGTTCGGTGGCCGCGAGGCCGCCGCCCCAGTTGGTCGCGCCGATGCTCGGTACGCCGTTGTCCGGCAGGTCGATCGGGTCGATGACGACCAGCGCCACCCCGCCCCGCTCGACCTGGGCGCGCTGCGCCTGGGTGACCGAGGCGGTGACGAGGATGACGCCGTCGCTGTGGTGCTGGACCGGTAGCGCGGACCAGCTCGACGGCGTGGCCTCGCCCGGTGGGACGAGCGACACGACGGTGCCGACGCCCCGCTGGGCGCACTCGGCCTCGACGCCGCGCAGGATCTCCACCGCCCAGGCGCTGTCCAGACCGCCGATGATCAGGTCGACGAGGCCCGATCTGCGGGACCTGTTCTGCCGGCCGGGCTGGAGGTAGTTGTGGGCCCGCAGCAGGCCTTCGATCCGTTCGCGGGTCGCGGGCGCGACGTCGGAACGGCCGTTGATCACCTTGGAGACGGTGGCCTGGGAGACCCCCGCCTCCGCGGCGATGACCGCCAGAGTCGCACGCTGCTCGCTCAACTGTTCTCCTCCTCGACGCCGTGGGGCGACGATTTGTATCGCAAACTTTCGAAGAGTTTCTGGGCGGCGTGACGGCTTGTCAACCCCAGGTTCCCGGCAGGTTTCCGAGATAAATCGGTGAGAAGTCTTGACCGTGCCGCCCGGCGTTCCTAGTTTGTGGCACCACGGAAATCGAGAGTATTTCGAAAAAGTTTCGAGCACGGGACCGGCATGAACCCGGCAGCGGCTCGGCATCGAACCCGGCATCCCCCCTCACGGAGGTCCCATGGCCAGCACCGTCCCGAGCCGACGCAGCTTCCTGGCGCTCGCGGGCTTGACCACCCTGTCCGTCGCCCTGACCGCGGCCTGCGGGGCCGACGAGTCGGGCGGCAACCTGTCGGCCGACGGCAAGGTGACGTTCGAGTGGTGGAACATCGCCACGACGGAACCGGGCAAGTCCCTCTTCCCGCAGATCTCCACAGCGTTCACGACCGCCCACCCGAACATCGCGATCAACACGACCTCGTTGGAGAACGAGGCGTTCAAGTCCAAGCTGACCGCGACCACTTCCTCGGGCAAGCTGCCCGACGTCTACCAGACCTGGGGCGGCGGCGTGCTCCAGCAGCAGGTCGACGCGGGGCTCGTCGAGGACCTCACCGACCTCCTGGACTGGTCGTCCCAGCTCACCGCGGTCTCGCTCCAGGCCTACCAGATCGGGGGGCGCACCTACGGAATCCCGTACGACATCGGCATGGTCGGCTTCTGGTACAACAAGAAGCTCTTCGCCAAGGCCGGGATCACCACTCCGCCGGCCACCTGGGCCGAGTTCCTCGACGATGTGAAGAAGCTCAAGGCCGCGGGCATCACCCCGATCGCCCTCGCCGGCAAGGAGAAGTGGCCGGGTCACTACTACTGGGCCTATCTCGCGATGCGCCTCGCCGGCCTCCCCGCCCTGCAGAAGGCGGCGACCAGCAAGGACTTCACGGGCGCCGGCTTCGTCCAGGCGGGCGTCCACCTCAAGGAGCTCGTCGACCTCCAGCCGTTCCAGCCGGGCTTCCTCGGCGCGGGCTACGCGACCCCGGGCGGCCAGGCCGCGTCCGTGGGCAACGGCAAGGCCGCCATGGAGCTGATGGGGCAGTGGGGACCGTCGGTGCAGAAGGATGCGGGCGCCGACCTCGGAGCGGACCTGGGCTTCTTCCCCTTCCCGACGGTCGACGGCGGTGTGGGGCAGGCGACCGAGGTGTTCGGCGGCGGTGGTGGCTTCGCGCTGCGCAAGGGCGCTCCGAAGGAGGCGCTGGACTTCCTGAAGTTCTTCGTCCTGGAGAACGAGTCCAAGCTGCTGGCCTCCAACGGCTACCTGCCGGTGGTCAAGGGCGCGGAGAGCCGGCTCACCGACGCCAACAAGAAGGTGGTGGCCGAGAGCCTCGTCAAGGCGACGGGGTTCCAGCTCTTCCTCGACCAGGCGTACCCGCCGGCGGTCGGCCAGGAGGTCAACGACAGCGTCGCCGACCTCATAGCGGGCAAGAAGACGCCCGAGCAGGTCACCGCGTCGATCACCGAGGCTGCGAAGAGTGCCTAGCTCCGTGTCCGCCCTGACAAAGGAACGGACGGTGGAGTCCGTGGTGGCGCCCCCGCCGCCCCCGGCCCGTTCACGCCTGAGCCGGTGGGGGGCCTGGGCGTCGGTCGCCTGGTTCCTCGTCCCGGCCCTGGTCCTCTTCCTCGTCTTCGTCCTCGCCCCGATCGTCGTCGCCGTCTGGACCGGCTTCTTCAAATGGGGCGGGATCGGCCCCATGGGCGAGTTCGTCGGCTTCGCGAACTACACCAAGCTCTTCGACGACCAGGTCTTCATCGGCGACCTGTGGCGCGGGCTGTACCTGATCCTCATGTCGGTCCTGGTGCAGCTTCCGTTCGCCCTGTTCACCGCGGTCCTGCTCAACCAGAAGCTCCGCGGCCGGGCCGTCTACCGGATGCTGTTCTTCGCGCCGTACATCCTCTCCGAGGTGGTCACGGCGGTCCTCTTCACGATGATCTTCCTGCCCGGCGCCGGCATGGCCGACCATCTCGCCGGCTTCCTGGGCCTGGAGGGTCTGCAGGGCAAGTGGCTCGCCGATCCCTCGACGGTCATGCCGACCCTGTTCGTCGTCATGATCTGGAAGTACTTCGGCTTCCACATGATGCTGTTCCTCGCCGGGCTGCAGAGCATCCCGTCCGAGATTCTCGAAGCCGCCTCCATCGACGGCGCCGGCGCCTGGCAGCGCTTCCGGCACATCACGCTGCCGCTGCTCGGCCCCACGATCCGGATCAGCGTCTTCCTGTCGATCATCGGTTCGATCCAGCTCTTCGACCTCGTCTGGGTCATGACCGCGGGTGGGCCCAACCACTCCTCGGAGACGATGGCGATCACGATGTTCCAGTTCGGGTTCAAGCGGTACCAGGTCGGATACGCCAGCGCGATCAGCGTGGTGCTGTTCATGATCAGCCTCGTCTTCTCGCTCTTCTACCAGCGCTACGTGCTCCGCCGCGATCTGAGCGGGGCCGTCACCTCGGGAGGTGGCCGATGAACGCCCGTCGGACGGTGCGCGGCCTTTCGCTGCACGCCGTGGTCTGGCTGATCGCCGCGTTCGTCGCCGTACCGCTGCTCTACGCGGTCATCTCCGGCTTCAAGAGCACCGCGGAACTGACGAACAATCCTTTCGGGCTTCCGCAGCAGTGGAAGATCGGCAACTACATCGGAATTCTCGGCGACGGCATGTTCTGGCGGCAGATCGCCAACAGCGCGGGCATCGCGATCGGTACGACGGTCTGCACCGTAGTGGCCTCCGCGATGGCGGCTTTCGTCCTGGCCAGATATGCCTTCCGTGGGAGGGAGTTGTTCTATACGCTCTTCACGATCGGGCTGATGTTCCCGTTCGCCGTGGCCGTTCTGCCGCTCTTCCTCATGCTGCGCACCTTCGGCCTGCTCGACAATCCGCTCGGAGTGATCCTCCCGCAGGCGGCTTTCGGGCTCCCCATGACGATCGTGATCCTGCGCGGCTTCTTCCGGACCATCCCGGCGGAGATCGAGGAGGCCGCCACCATGGACGGCTGCGGCAAGTTCCGCTTCTTCTGGCAGATCCTGCTGCCGATGGCACGTCCGGCGCTCGGTACGGTCTCGGTGCTCGCGGTCGTCGCGAGCTGGAACAACTTCTTCCTGCCGCTGCTGGTGTTCAACGATCCGAAATGGCAGACGATCCCGGTCGGCGTCCAGCAGTTCCAGGGCCAGTACTCGACCGACTTCGCGCTCGTCCTCGCCTACATCGTGCTCGCCATGGTCCCCGCCCTCGCCTTCTACGCCGTCGCCGAGCGCCAGCTGATCGGCGGCCTCACCGCCGGTGCGACCAAGGGCTGACCCGTACTGCGCAAGGGCTGCCCCGTACGCACCACCAAGGGCCGACCCGACCCGCGCGCCCTCCTTCCCTCTCCGAGGAGACCCAGTGAAACGCCTGACCGCCTTGACAGCCGCCATATTGTTAGCGCTAACATCACAGGTGGCCGCCGCCGAACCCGTACCGTCGGCGGCCAACCAGGCCCACCAGGCCGCCCCCACTCGTCCTGCCATCGACTTCCGGGCCGCACTCCAGCCCATCGACGGCTTCGGCTTCTCCATGGCCTTCCAGCGCGCCGACCTCCTGCACGGCGCGCGCGGCCTCAGCCCTGCCAAGCAGCGCGAGGTGCTCGACCTGCTGCTCAGCAAGGAGAAGGGCGCCGGCCTGTCGATCCTGCGCCTGGGCATCGGGTCCTCGACCGACCGGGTCTACGACCACATGCCGACGATCCTGCCCACGGACCCCGGCGGGCCGGACGCCACACCGGAGTACATCTGGGACGGCTGGGACGGCGGACAGGTCTGGCTCGCCAAGGAGGCCAAGGCGTACGGCGTCAAGCGGTTCTACGCCGACGCCTGGAGCGCGCCGGCCTTCATGAAGACCAACGGCAGCGAGAACAACGGCGGCGAGCTCCTGCCCGCCTGGCGTCAGGCCTACGCGAACTACCTCGTCCAGTACGCGAAGTTCTACGAGCGCGAAGGCATCGGCATCACCGACCTGGGGTTCACCAACGAACCCGACTGGACGGCGACCTACGCCTCGATGCGCTTCACCCCCCAGCAGGCCGTCGACTTCCTCAAGGTGCTCGGACCGACCGTCCGCTCCTCCGGACTGAAGACCGGCGTGGTCTGCTGCGACGCCGCCGGCTGGGACCGCCAGGTCGCCTACACCGAGGCCGTCGAGGCGGACCCGGACGCCGACAGGGCCGTGCGGACCGTCACCGGCCACCGCTACAGCGGTGCGACCACTGTCCCGCAGCCGACCGACAAGCACGTGTGGATGTCCGAATGGTCACCGGACGGCACCACCTGGAACGAGAACTGGGACGACGGCAGCGGCTACGACGGCCTCACTGTCGCCGCCGACATCCAGAACACCCTGACCGTCGGCAACGCCAACGCCTACGTCTACTGGACCGGCGCGTCCCTCGGCGCGACCCGGGGCCTCATCCAGCTCGCCAACCCCGGCGACGACTACCGGGTGTCCAAGCGGTACTGGGCCCTGGCCGCCTTCAGCCGGTTCATCCGCCCCGCCGCCGTCCGCGTGCCGGTCACGGACGCCGACCCCGCCCTGCGCGTCACGGCCTTCCGCAACCCGGACGGCAGCCGCGTGATCGAGATCCTCAACACCGCGACCACCGAGAAGTCCGCCGAGTTCACCCTTCGCGGCGGACACGACCGGCACCCCGACGGCTACGTCACCGACGAGACCCGCTCGATCACCCCGGCCGACGTCGCCTCCACGCACGGCACGACCCTCACGGCCAGGCTCGCCCCGCGCGCGCTCACCACGATCGTTCTCGACTGACCCGTCCTTCTCGACCGACTCGCCCATCACCCGAGGAGCCCCCCCATGCCCAGGTCCATGTCCCGGCATCTGATCGCCCTCTCCGCGGCCGTCTGCCTCGCCGCCGGCCTCGCCGCCACCCCCGCGACCGCCGAGCCCCGCCCCAGGACGCTCGCCGAACTGGCGAAGACGCACCACAAGTACTTCGGCTCGGCCACCGACAACCCCGAGTTCACCGACGCCGCCTACCTGAAGCTCCTCGGCAGCGAGTTCGGCCAGACCACCCCCGGCAACGCCATGAAGTGGTACGCCACCGAGCCCGAGCCCGGCGTCTTCGACTTCACCGCCGGCGACGAGGTCATGGCCTTCGCCAAGGACCACCACCAGAAGGTCCGCGGCCACACGCTCGTCTGGCACAGCCAGCTCCCCGCCTGGCTCACCGATCGCACCTGGACCGCCGACGAGCTGCGCCCCGTCCTCAAGAACCACATCCAGACGGTGGCACGGCACTACAAGGGCAAGGTCATCCACTGGGACGTCGTCAACGAGGCCTTCAACGAGGACGGCACCTACCGCGAGTCGATCTTCTTCAAGACGCTCGGCCCCGGCTACATCGCCGACGCCCTGCGCTGGGCCCACGAGGCCGACCCGCACGCCAAGCTGTACCTCAACGACTACAACGTCGACGGCATCAACCCCAAGAGCGACGCCTACTACAAGCTGATCAAGCAGCTGAAGGCCGACGGCGTCCCGGTGGAGGGCTTCGGCCTCCAGGGCCACCTGGCGCTCCAGTACGGCTTCCCCGCCGGCGTCCAGGAGAACATCCAGCGCTTCGCCGACCTCGGCGTCGAGGTCGCGATCACCGAGCTCGACATCCGGATGGAGCTCCCGGCGACACCGGAGAAGCTCGCCACCCAGGCCACCTGGTACGCCGACTACGTCAAGGCCTGCCTGGCGGTGGAGAAGTGCGTCGGCGTCACCGTCTGGGACTACACGGACAAGTACTCGTGGATCCCCGGTGTCTTCCCCGACGAGGGAGCGGCGCTGCCCTACGACGAGAACCTGGAGCCCAAGCCCGCCTACCACGCGATCAGGAAGGTGCTGGGCGGATGATCAGGACGGCGATCGTCGGTGCGGGCGGGATCGCGGGCATCTGCCACGTACCCGCCCTCCGGGCGCAGGCACACCGGGCCGAGATCGTGGCCGCCGTCGACGTGGATGCAGTGCGTGCCGAGGCCTTCGCGGCCGAGCACGGCATCCGCGCCGTCCACACCGACCTCGACACGATGCTCCGGGAGGAGCGGCCGGACCTCGTGCACCTGTGCACACCGCCGCACCTGCACGCCGAACAGACCGTGGCCTGCCTGGAGTCGGGGGCGTGGGTGTGGTGCGAGAAGCCGGTGGCCCTGTCGCTGGCCGAGCTCGACCGGATCGACGCAGCCGAGGGCACCGCCGCCGCGGGCGCGGTCTTCCAGCACAGGTACGGCTCCGGCGCCCGCTACCTCCGCGACAGCATCGCCGCCGGGACCCTGGGCCGTCCGCTGGTCGCGCAGTGCGTCACGGCCTGGTACCGCGACGACGCCTACTACGACGTGCCGTGGCGCGGCACCTGGCGGAGCGAGGGCGGCGGCCCGACGCTCGGCCACGGCATCCATCAGATGGACCTGATGCTCGCGGTGCTCGGCCCTTGGGCCGAGGTACGCGCGATGGCCGGCCGCCTCGAACGCGAGGTCCAGACCGAGGACGTGTCCACGGCCCTGGTCCGGTTCGAGAACGGAGCCATCGCGACGGTCGTCAACAGCGTCCTCTCGCCGCGCGAGGAGAGCTACCTGCGGTTCGACCTCACCGACGCCACGGTCGAGCTGCGGCACCTGTACGGCTACTCCAACGCGGACTGGACGTTCACCGGCAGGACGCCCGCCACGAAGTGGGACCCGCCGGACGACCTGCCCAGCTCGCACACCGCCCAGCTCGCGGACTTCCTGGACTGTTACGAGGCCGGGCTCCGGCCCGACCTCGGCAGGCTCACCATGGAACTCGTCACCGCCCTCTACAAGGCCGCGATCACCGGCCGGCCGGTCCTGCGAGGGGAGATCGACGCGGCCGACCCCTTCTACGCCTCGCTCCACGGAGGACGACCGGAGGTGTTCCGATGACGTTCGAACTCCTGGAACAAGAGGACGCGCTGACCGTCCGGGCGCGCGGCACCGATCTCTTCCGGTACGTGCACCGGCCGGTCATGGACCCCTTCGAGGCACCGAAGCCGTACCTGCATCCGTTGCGCACGCTCGCCGGCCAGGTGGTCACCGGATACCGCCCTCACGACCACCGCTGGCACAAGGGCGTCCAGTTCACGGCGTCATGGGTGTCGGGCCAGAACTTCTGGGGCGGCGGCACCTACCTGCGCGGGCAGGGCTACGTGGACCTGCCGAACCTCGGCACGATGCGCAGCCTCGCCGTATCCGCCGAGACGGATCACGACCGCGCCGTCATCACCGAGCACCTCGCCTGGCACACGATGGCCGGAGGGCACTGGATCGACGAACGCCGCACGCTGACCGCGTGCGACGTCGAGGCCGACTCCTGGACCCTGGAGGTCACCACCGCGCTGACCAACGTCCACGGCACCGACCTGGTGTTCGGCAGTCCCGGCACACAGGGCAGGGAACTCGCCGGGTACTCCGGCCTGTTCTGGCGCGGCCCGCGCGAGTTCACCGGCGGCGACGTGATCGGCCCCGGCATGGGCGAGCCGGGCGACTGGCTGGCCTTCATCGGTACGCACGACGAGTTCGACCGCTCCTCCACGCTGCTGTTCCAGGACGACCCGGACAACCCCTGCCAGTGGTTCGTCCGCAGCGAGCCCATCCCTGCCGTCAACCCGTCCCTGGCGTTCGACAAGGAACTGCCGCTGGCCCCGGGCGACAACTTGTCGCGCCGCTATCGGATCGTCGTGGCCGACGGCGCGTGGGACCTCGCCCGCCTGACCCGGCACGTCGAGGAGCACCCGTGGTGACACCGCTTCCCGGCGGTGTGGGGATCTCCGGGCTGACCGTGTACGACTGGGAGGCAGCCGACGGACTGTGCGGCGGCACCCCTCACATGCACCTCGTCTGCTCCGAGGCATACATCGTCATCGGCGGCGAGGGCAGCGTCCAGACCCTCACCAGCTCCGGTTTCGCCGACACTCCGCTGCGCGCCGGCGACGTCGTCCGGTTCACCCCGGGAACGATCCACCGACTCGTCAACGCGGGTGACCTGCGGCTCGTCGTACTGATGCAGAACAGCGGCCTCCCCGAGGCCGGCGACGCCGTCTTCACCTTCCCCCCGCCCTTACTGGCCGACCCCGACGCCTACCAGGCGGCGGCGGCCCTGACCGGCGACCACGGCGCGGCGGCGCGCCGCCGCCGCGACCTGGCGCTCGAAGGGTTCCTGGACCTGCGCCGCGAAGGAGGGCTGCCGGAGTTCCACGCCGCGGCCCACCGCCTGAAACGCGAACTCCTGGACCAGTGGGAGATCCGTTGGCGTGACGGTGCTCTGGCGGCGGCCGAGGAGACCGGCCGTCAGTTGGAACGGCTGAAAGTCGGAGATTTCTCCCACCTCGACCACGGCGCGGTGTCACGGCTCGAACGCCCGGAGGCCCCGCTCTTCGGCATGTGCGGTCTCCTCCACCCCTTTTCCGCTCCCACCCTCCCGGCGCGACCGCTCGGCGGCCAGCCGGAATCACCCCACCCCCACCCCCCGAAGGAACAATTCCGATGAGATTCCGTCATCCACCCCTGATCCTGAGCCTCGTCCTCGCGGTCCTGTCGTCCCTGCTTCTCGGGGCCTCGCTCCTCACCGCCCCGCCCGCCGCCGCGGCCACCATCGACACCAACGCCTGGTACGTCCTGGTCAACCGCAACAGCGGCAAGGCCCTGGACGTCTACAACCTGGCGACCGGCGACGGCGCCCGCATCACCCAGTGGACCAGGAACGACCAGAACCAGCAGCAGTGGCAGTTCGTCGCCTCCGGCGACGGCTACTACCGCGTCAAGTCCCGCCACTCAGGCAAGGTCCTGGACGTCCAGAACAGCTCCACCGCCAACGGCGCCGCGGTCACCCAGTGGACCGACGTGAACGGCACCAACCAGCAGTGGCGGCTCGCCGACAGCGCGGACGGTCACATCCGGCTCGTCGCCCGCCACAGCGGCAAGGCCCTCGAAGTCCAGGGCGCCTCCACCGCCGACGCCGCGAACATCGTCCAGTACGACGACTGGGGCGGCGCCAACCAGCAGTGGCAGCTCGTCAAGGTCACCGGCGGCACCCCCGGCACCTGTGCCCTTCCCTCGACGTACCGCTGGTCGTCCACGGGCGCGCTCGCGCAGCCCAAGACGGGCTGGGCCGCGCTCAAGGACTTCACCGTCGCCCCCTACAACGGCAGGCACATCGTCTACGCGACGACGCACGGCGCCGCGGGCACGGGTGCGGGCTGGGGTTCGATGAACTTCACCCCGTTCACCGACTGGTCGCAGATGGCCTCGGCCGGCCAGAACGCGATGTCGAACTCCGTCGTCGCGCCCACGCTCTTCCACTTCGCGCCGAAGAACATCTGGGTGCTCGCCTACCAGTGGGGCAGGACGGCCTTCTCGTACCGGACGTCGACCGACCCGACCAACCCGAACGGCTGGTCGGCGGAGCAGGAGCTCTTCTCGGGGACCATCGCCAACTCCGGGACGGGACCGATCGACCAGACGCTGATCGGTGACGGGACGAACATGTACCTGTTCTTCGCCGGTGACAACGGCAAGATCTACCGGGCGAGCATGCCGATCGGGAACTTCCCCGGCAGCTTCGGCACGACCTCGACGGTGGTCATGAGCGACACGACGAACAACCTGTTCGAGGCCCCGCAGGTCTACAAGCTCCAGGGCGAGGAGCGCTACCTCATGATCGTCGAGGCGATCGGTTCGCAGGGCCGGTACTTCCGCTCGTTCACGGCCACCAGCCTGAACGGCTCGTGGACGCCCCAGGCCGCGACCGAGAGCAACCCCTTCGCCGGCAAGGCCAACAGCGGCGCCACCTGGACCAACGACATCAGCCACGGCGAACTGGTCCGCGCAACCGCCGACCAGACCTTCACGGTCGACCCCTGCAACCTGCGCTTCCTGTACCAGGGACGCGACCCGAACTCCGGCGGCGACTACGGCCAGTGGCCCTACCGGCCGGGCCTGCTGACCCTGCAGCGCTGACGACGTGGCACCGCCCCGGCTCCCATGAGCAGCGGTCCGGGCGCCAGCCGCATGCTGGTGGGCTCGGACGATGGTGGAGTCGACCGCGACAACCCAGTCGCGGTCGCCTTCGGCATCGGCCTGGGCGAGCAGGGCGGCGCGAATCTCCTCGCGGCCGTACGCCTCGCGTGCGGCGCGGTCGGAGAGCTCGCGCTCGTACGCCCACCGCTCGACGGCGGACATGTGCTCGGTGCCGTCGGGGCCGCGCCCGACGTCCGCCCCGTACGGCCCCCGCTCGTCGGGGTCCGCCAGGGGAGGGTCGTCGAGGTGGATCGGGTGCATCGCGTCGTCGAGGGCGTTCCGCGCGGCGACGGTGTCGGCGACCGTCGCCCCCGCGAGCGGCGGGGGCGGAGTGGGTGGGTGCCGGCGGTCGATCTCGGCGGTGATCCGGGTGGCGTCCTCGGGGCTCGCGTAGCGGATGCCGTGCCGGCCACCGGGCTATGGGCGGGTGCGCTGATCTTCAGTGCCGTGCGCTCTCTGATGGTGCACAGGACGGAAGCTGTTCGGCGCGGCCTGGAGGCAGGACGTCAGGCTGAGGCCGCTGTCGTCGCGGGCGCTGCCGCGCGACGGACCCGCTTGATCCGGAGCTGACCTCCACCAGGCCTCCGACCGTTCCGGCCCGCACTCAACGGTGTTCGGGGTTCTCGAAGTCGAAGCGGCAGCCGGCGTCCCACTCGGAGCGCTGGTTGCCGTGTGCGGGGATGCCACCCGCGTCCTTGAGCATCCGTGCCAGGTGAAGCTGGTTCCAGGTCATGAAGGTCGTGTTGCGGTTGGTGAAGTCGTTGTCCGGCCCGCCGGAGCCGGGATCGAGGTACGACGGGCCCGGGCCGGCCTCGCCGACCCAGCCCGCGTCCGCCTGCGGCGGAATGACGTATCCGAGGTGCTGGAGGCTGTAGAGGACGTTCATCGCGCAGTGCTTGGCGCCGTCCTCGTTGCCGGTGATCAGACAGCCGCCCACACGACCGTAGTACGCGTACTGGCCACGCTCGTTGAGGATCGACGAGCAGGCGTACAGACGCTCGATCACTTTCTTCATGACCGAGGAGTTGTCTCCCAGCCACACCGGGCCCGCCAGGGTCAGGATGTCGGCGGCCATCACCTGCGAGTAGATCACCGGCCACTCGTCCGTCTCCCACCCGTGCTCCGTCATGTCCGGCCAGACACCGGTCGCGATGTCGATGTCCACCGCCCTGAGCACCTCGACCTGCACGCCCTGGCGCTCCATGATTCCGGTGCTGATGTCGATCAGTCCCTGCGTGTGGCTCCGTTCCGGCGACCGCTTGAGGGTGCAGTTGATCACCAGGGCGCGGAGATCACGGTAGGACGTGCCGGTGTCGGTCATCGATGCGTCCCCTTGCGGACGAGTGGGTGGTCGGGCGGCGCAACACCCAGCTGCCGACGTCGATGGGGCCCCGGGTTGGTCCGGCCGAAAATCCCGTCCACTGTCTCGCCTCGTTGGGCGGGATGATCGAATGACGCGCCAACGGTCACGGAGCCGGCCACCCGATCACCCGCATGGCCCCGCACCGATGACATGTATCCCCGAATCAGATCGGCCCGCACAGCACCAGGAGGTCGGCCGCCGTCTCCCGCTCGTACAGCGCCGGCCACACGTCCGTCTCCCAGCCGTGCTCCGCCATGTCCGGCCACACGCCGGCCGCGATGTCGAGGTCGACGGGCCGCACGAGCGCGGTCGTCACACCCTGCTCCTCCATGACGGACCGGCTGCGCTCGATCAGCCCCTCGGTGTTGCTGACCTCGGGGGGAACGCTTGAGCGTGCAGTCGAGATAGAGCGCGCCGAGATCCTCGTACCGGTACGGGGGCGGCATCGGGCGCAGCGGAATCGGGCACGGCCATCAGCGGTCTCCTCGCACACGGAGCGGCCCTTCGCGGGGCCACCCCCAGCCTGCTCACCCCCACGCCGCCGGGCCACTCGGCTCGACCGAACGCCTGAGGACCGTGGAGGTGCGGATTCAGAACGCGGGGGCCGAGGCACTCGGGGGATCGCCGGGATCGGAGGAGTCGCCGTCGGGGAGGGGTCGGGCCAGGACATGCTGCGCCGCTTGCTGGTGCCCACCTGAGGCGAGGATGCGTACCTCGTCCCGGTCGCTGATCTCCGCCCGGATGATGCCGGTGGGGTCGGCATAGACCGGATGACCGCCGGAGCCCTTGAAGGAGGTGCGCTCGACGACCACGACGTCGCGGGCCGAACCCTCGCCGTCGGAGAACACCAGCTCGTACCTGAGTGCGTTCACCCGACTCATTTTACGCCGACCGGGCCGGCCCGCCCCCGCCCGCGCCGCCACGAACCCGCTGGTTAGAGTGGTGCGAGGTTGCGCCGCCGCACCAGGCTCAGGCGCGAGACCGGGCCGACTGTCGACCACAGGGTCCTCCCGTACGACCACCAGCCCGCCTCCAGTCTCGTCCGGCCGCACGGCCGCCTGCCCCGGAAACCCCGCATCACATGAGTACCGACACCGCCCTGCGCCCCGACCCGGCCACCCCCGACGGCACCGCTTCCCGGAGCCGGCGCCCGCGCCTGCCCTGGATGGCCGGTCGTGCCCCGGCCCGGCCGGCGCCCGCGGCCGCCGTCCACAACGTCAGCGCCGCCACGGCCGCCCTGCTCGCGCTCGTCGCGATCGGCGCCGCCATCCACGAGCCCGTGCTGATACCACCGCTCGCCGCCAGCGCCGCGCTGGTGCACTGCGCCCCCGCACTTCCGCTGGCCCAGCCGCGGAGCGTGGTCGTCGGCCACCTCCTCGGGGCCGCCGCCGGGTACGCGGTCGCCGCCGCGGCACACGGCAGCGCATGGGCCGCCGCCCTCGCCGCCGGTGTCACCCTTGCCCTCACGACGCTGGCCCGGACCCCGCACTCACCCGCCTGCGCGACCGCCGTCGTCGTCGTGCTCCAGGCGCCCGCTCCGGGCAGGTTCGTGCCCCTGCTGTTCGGATCCACGGTCCTGCTCGTGCTGACCGCGTACGCCGCGTCCCGCATCCGGCGCCGAGCCCCGAGGTACCCCGCCTACTGGTGGTGAGCGCGGCCCCGGCCCGCCAGGTCACCCCGCGGAGGAAACGGCGGGCCACGGACGAGGAGTGCTCCGGGGAAGCCGGGGTACGAGAACCGGGACCGCTGAACGGACCGCGAGCCAGAGGAGGTTGTCCCCGTGCGGACCGATCCGGCCGAAACGACGACGACGTACGTGACGAACGTGACGTACCTGACGAACGGTACGGGTGAGGAACTGCCTGTTCTGGAAGCCCCGCACGAGCTTCCGCCCCGGGACGCGCGTGCCCTGTCGAAGGTGTTCCTCCGCGAACTGGCGGCGCGAGAGGAGGGCACGGAGGGCCACCAGTACGTCCGGAACACCCTGATCGAGATGAACATGTCGCTGGTGGTCTACGCGGCGGGTCGGTTCCGCGCGCGGGGCGACGAGCGGGAGGACATCCTCCAGGTCGGCATGATCGGCCTCATCAAGGCCATCGACCGCTTCGACCTGTCGCGCGAGGTGGAGTTCGCCACCTTCGCCGTGCCCTACATCGTCGGCGAGATCAAGCGGTTCTTCCGCGACACCACCTGGGCGGTGCACGTCCCGCGCCGCCTGCAGGAGGCGCGGGTGGAGCTGGCGAAGGCGACCGACGAACTGAGCTCACGGCTCGGCCGGGCCCCGCGCATCGCGGAGCTCGCACCGGTCATGGACCTGTCCGAGGACGAGGTGGTCGAGGCCCAGGTCGCCGCCAACGGCTACCACTCCGCCTCCCTGGACGCCACGATCGCCGGCGGCGACAGCGACGACGAGGACGCCGCCCTGGCCGACCTCATCGGCCAGGAGGACCCCGCGCTCGAACTCTTCGAGGAGTTCCACACCCTCGCCCCGCTGGTGGAGGCCCTCGCCCCGCGCGACCGGCTGCTGCTGCACCTCCGCTTCGTCGAGGAGCTGACCCAGACCCAGATCGGCGAGCGGATCGGCGTGTCCCAGATGCACGTCTCCCGGCTGCTCGCCCGAAGCCTGGACCGGCTGCGGGAAGGCATGGTCACGGTCGAGCCGGGCGCCGACGGCTGACCCGAGTGCACGACCCGGCCCTCGCCGGGCCGTGCACTCCGACCGGCGCGCCCCCCTCAGCGCACCGAACTCAGGAACGCGCGGGTGCGCTCCTCGGCGGGCGCGTCCAGGAGTTCGTCGGCCCGTCCCGACTCGACGATCCGGCCGCCGTCGAACATCAGGATCCGGTCCGAGACGTCCCGGGCGAAGCCCATCTCGTGCGTGACGCACAGCAGGGTGATGTCGGTCCCCCGGGCTACGTCCCGCAGCACGTCCAGCACCTCCGCCACGAGCTCCGGGTCCAACGCCGAGGTCACCTCGTCCAGGAGCAGGATCTCGGGCCGCATCGCGAGGGCGCGGGCGATCGCCACCCGCTGCTGCTGGCCGCCGGAGAGCCGGGTCGGCCGTGCGTCGACCTTGTCGGAGAGCCCGACCAGGTCGAGCAGGCCCCGGGCCCTGAGGCCGGCCTCCTCCCGGCTCTCGCCGAGCACGTGTACGGGCGCCTCGACGACGTTCTCGAGGACGCTCATGTGGGGGAAGAGGTTGAACTGCTGGAAGACCATGCCGATCCGCCGCCGTCGCGCGGCCAGATGACGTTCGCTCGCCGGAACGAGTGTCCCGGTCCCTCTGCCCGGCATGTGGGAGAAGGGTTCACCGTGCACATGGATGACACCGTCGGTCACCCGCTCCAGCGTCATGAGCAGCCGGAGGATCGTGGTCTTCCCGGAGCCGCTCGGGCCGATCAGCGTCACGCGCTCCCCAAGGGCGACCTCCAGGTCGAGACCGTCGAGCACGGTGTGGTCCCCGTAGCGCTTCGTGACCCGGTCGAAGCGGACGGCCGGGCCGGTGGTGGCGCTCGCCCCCACGGTGCTCTCGGTGTCCTTGATGTCCGCGGTGTCCTCAGTGCGCAAGACGCGCCTCCAGTCGTCGTATCAGCACCGACGTCGGCCAGCTCGCGAGCAGGAACACCACGGCGGCAAGGGTGAAGCTCTCCAGATAGGCGAAGTGGGTGCTGCCGAAGGTGTTCGCCTCGTGGACCATCTCGTGCACCGTGATCACCGAGAGCAGCGGTGTCTCCTTGAACATGGAGACCGCGTAATTGCCCAGGGGTGGCAGCACGTTGCGGACGGCCTGCGGCAGCACCACCGCCCGCCACACCCGCCGGCGCGGCAGCGACAGCGCCGTACACGCCTCCCACTGCCCCTTCGGTACGGCGTCGATGCCCGTCCGGTACACCTCGGAGAGGTACGTGGCGTAGTGCACGCCCAGGACCAGGACACCGATCGTCGGCGCGTCGAGCCCCGGGACCAGCACCCAGGCCGCGAACAACTGGACCAGGAGCGGGGTCGAGCGGACGAACCCGGCCGCCCCGCGCACCGGAAGGGCCAGCCACCCGGGACCCGCGCGCTGCGCCAGGGCGAGCGCAAGGCCCAGGACCATCGCGACGACGAAGGCGAGCACGGTCGCGACCAGGGTGACGCCGAAGCCCTCGAGAACGGTCGGCAGTGCGGCGCGGGCCGCCTCCCCGTCCCACATCAGGCCCCTCCTTCCTGCCCGAGACGGGCCTTCGCGGCCCGCTCCAGGGCGTTCATGAGGAGGCTCAGGACGACGGCCAGGCCGAAGTAGAGCCCCAGGAGCAGCAGGTACGAGGCGGCCGTCGCGCCCGTCGACGAGCGCAACTGGTCGATCTGGAACGTGAGATCCGGGACCGTGACCAGGGAGAGCAGCGGCGTCGCCTTGAGCAGCTGGACGAGGAGGTTCTTGAACGGCGCGACCATCAGGGCGTGTGCCTGCGGCAGCACGACCCGCCGCAGGCGCAGCACCGGCCCCATGCCCAGGGCGATCGCCGCCTCGGTCTGGGAGCGGGGCACCGCGGCCACCGCGCCCCGCACGACCTCGGAGCCGTACGCCCCGAAGTTCAGCCCCAGGGCGAGCACGCCGCAGGCCAGCGGCTCCAGCCGGAAACCGACCATCGGCAGCGCGAAGAACAGCCAGAAGAGCTGCACGTACAGCGAGGTGCCCCGGAAGAACTCCACGACGAGCCGCACCGCACCGCGCACCGGCAGCCGCGCCGACCGGGACAGCAGGCCGAGGGCGTACGCGAGGACCAGGGCGAGCGCGGCGCCGAGCACCGTGGCCTCCACCGTGACCAGGAGCCCCTCGGCGAGCCGGGGCAGCGCCCGGCGGAGCTCGGGGAGGAAGTCAGCCATGCCGAACCCCCGTCAACCGAACTCCCGTCGAGGGAACTCCCGTCGACCGCGCGCCCGTCACCCGGCCGCTGCCCGTCATCCTGTTCCCGGTCACCCGGCGCACAGGTCGGCGGTCCGCAGGGAGCGGGGCGGCACCTCGCGCGCGGTGAAGCCGTAGCGGCCGAGGAGCTCCACGAACCGGTCGGGGGAGCCGGTGATCTTCAGGAGCTCCTTGTCGAACGCGTCCCGCAGCCCGGTCGCGCCGGGCCGGAACACGGCGCCGCCCGCGCCCAGCTGCCGTACGCCGTCGACCACCGGCACGAACGCCGTGGTCACCTCCACCGCGGCGTCCCGGTTCGTCCGCGCGAGCCAGCGCAGCGAGATGGCGGTCAGGGCGAAGGCGTCGATCCGTCCGGCGAGGAGGGCGTCGAGACCGTCCTGTTGCTTGGCCAGCGTCTTCACCGACCCGTCGGGGACTCCCGCCGCCTTGGCGAACGACCCCTCGACCGCGGCCGTCAGCACACCGACGGTGGCGCCCTTCGCCGCGCAGGACGGCAGATCGCTCAGCCCCTTCGGATTGCCCTTGCGGACCATCAGGGCGGTGGGGGAGACGAACTCGGGCGCGGAGAAGGCCACCTTGGCGCAGCGTTCGGGCGTGATCGACATGCCCGCGCTCACGACGTCGAAGCGGTCGGCGAGCAGCCCGGGGATGAGCGCCCCGAACTCGGTCAGTGTCGGCCGCAGTTCGCGTACGCCGAGCGCCGTGAAGATCTCGCGGTGCAGCGTCGGGGCCTCGCCGGCCGGCTCGCCGCCGTCCTGGAAACCGTACGGCGCCTCACCGGCGAACCCGACCCGTACGAAGCCCTGTTTCCGCAGTCGCGCCAGGAGGTCGCCGTCGTCCTCGGGCGCACCCGTCCCGACCTGGGTACGGGTGCAGGCGGACAGGAGGCCGGGCGTCAGGGCGAGCCCGCCGAGGAGCGCGGTTCTGCCGAGGAAACCGCGGCGGTCGAGGCGCGCGGGACCGGTCATGACCCTTCCGAGGCGGGCGCGGCGATGAAGGAGGGCCGCCGGACCGGGGCGGCGAAGGGCGCCTCGGGCTGGTTCTCGACGCTGTTGAAGACCAGGAACACATTGCTCCGGGGGTACGGGGTGATGTTGTCGCCCGACCCGTGCAGGGCGTTGCAGTCGAACCAGGTGGCCGACCCGGCGGGACCCGTGAAGTGGCGGATGCCGCAGGCGTCGGCGAACGTGGTCAGCGCCTCGTGCGACGGGGTGCCGGCGTCCTGCATCCGGAGCGACTTCTTGTAGTTGTCCTGGGGGGTGGCACCGGCGCAGCCCAGGAAGGTGCGGTGCGAGCCCGGCATGATCATCAGGCTGCCGTTGGTGGTGTGGTTCGGGGTGAGCGCGATCGAGACCGAGACGGTCCGCATCCTCGGCAGGCCGTCCTCCGCGTGCCAGGTCTCGAAGTCGGAGTGCCAGTAGAAGCCGCTGGCCCCGAAGCCGGGCTTGACGTTGACCCTCGACTGGTGGACGTAGACGTCGGAGCCGAGGATCTGGCGGGCGCGCCCGAGGATCCGAGGGTCCTCGGCCAGCCGGCCGAAGACCTCGCTGATCCGGTGCACCTCGAAGACGGAACGTATCTCCTGGGAGCGGGGCTCGACGACCGCCCGTTCGTCCGCCCGTACGGCGGGGTCGGCGACGAGCCGGTCCAGCTCCGCCCGGAGCGCGTCGACCTCGTCAGGGGTGACGATCTCGTCCACCGTGACGAATCCGTCGCGGTCGTACTCCTCCAGCTCACGGGCCCAGAAGGGGCCCGCCGTGCCGGGCTCGGACCACACGACGGGGTCCTTGCGGCCGATCAGTTCCTCCTTGGGGCCACGGGTGGGGTAGAGGTCGACGGGGCGAGTGGGTGCGGAGGGCATGGGGGAGCGTGCTTCCTTTCGTGGAGGGGTGCCGGTTCGTGTAGGGGGTGTCGGTGACGTGCCGGGCTCAGACGTCGCCGGACGAGGGCTCGGGTTCGGTGAGCAGGGGGTAGACGCCGTTCTCGTCGTGGTCCTCGCGCCCCGTCACGGGCGGGTTGAAGACGCACAGGCAGCGGAAGTCGGCCTTGACCTTGAGGGTGTGGCGCTCGTGCCCGTCGAGCAGGTACATCGTTCCGGGCACGATCGTGTACGTGCGGCCCGTCTCGTGGTCGGTGAGCTCCGCCTCGCCGGCCGTGCAGACCACGGCCTCGACGTGGTTCGCGTACCACATGGCGGTCTCGGTTCCGGCGTACAGCACCGTCTCGTGGAGGGAGAAGCCGACCCGCTCACGGGCCAGGACGATGCGCTTGCTCTCCCAGGTGCCCGACGCGGCCCTCACGTGCCGCTCGGTGTTCTCCAGCTCGTCGAAGGTACGGACGATCATGGGGTACGACTGCCTTTCGGATCATCGGGTCATCGGTCGGCGGAATGCCGGTTCGGGAGAGGGATCAGGCGGTGTGGCGGACGGAGCGGGCCAGGATGCCGAGGCCCTCGTCGAGTTCGTCGTCCGTCGCGGTCAGCGGCGGCAGCAGCTTGACCACCTCGCCCCGCGGACCCGAGGTCTCCACGAGGAGGCCGGTCTCGAAGGCGCGTCGGCACACGGCGTCGGCGCGCTCCCCGTCGGCGAACTCCAGTCCCCACACCAGTCCGCGGCCGCGGACCGAGAGGCCCGTGCGCCCGTCGCCCGCGCACAGGTCGAGGAGGGCGCGCTCCACGCGGCCCGCCCGGCCGAGGGTGCGCTCGCGCAGGGAGCCGTCGCGCCAGTAGGCGTCGAGGGCGGCGGTGGCGGTGACGAAGGCCGGGTTGTTGCCGCGGAAGGTCCCGTTGTGCTCGCCCGGCTGCCACACGTCGAGCTCCGGCCGGAACAGGCAGAGGGCCATGGGCAGGCCGTAGCCGCTGATGGACTTGGACAGGGTGACGATGTCGGGCGTGATGCCCGCCTCCTCGAAGGAGAAGAAGTCACCGGTGCGGCCGCAGCCCATCTGGATGTCGTCCACGATGAGGAGCATCTCGTGGCGGCGGCAGAGCTCCGCGAGCGCGCGCAGCCACTCGGCCCGTGCGACGTTGATGCCGCCCTCGCCCTGGACGGTCTCGACGATCACGGCCGCCGGGTGGTCGAGGCCGGAGCCGGCGTCGTTGAGGAGCCGCTCGAACCAGAGGAAGTCCGGGAGCTGCCCGTCGAGGTAGTCGTCGAAGGGCATGCGGATGGCGTGGTGGAGCGGGACGCCCGCTCCGGCGCGCTTGGCGGCGTTGCCGGTGACGGCGAGCGATCCGAGCGACATCCCGTGGAAGGCGTTGGTGAAGGAGACGACCGTCTGCCGGCCGGTGACCTTGCGGGCGAGTTTCAGGGCCGCTTCGACGGCGTTGGTGCCGGTGGGGCCCGGGAACATCACCTTGTAGGGCAGGGCGCGGGGCTCCAGGACCGTCGCGCGGAAGGTCTCCAGGAAGTCGCGCTTCGCGGTCGTCGACATGTCGAGGCCGTGGGTGATGCCGTCGTCGCCGAGGTAGTCGAGGAGAGCCCGCTTGAGCACGGGGTTGTTGTGGCCGTAGTTCAGCGAGCCCGCGCCGGCGAAGAAGTCGAGGTACGGACGCCCGTGCTCGTCGTACAGCCTGCTGCCACTGGCGCGTTCGAAGACGACGGGCCAGGCGCGGCAGTAGCTGCGGACCTCGGATTCGACGGTCTCGAAGACGGTGGGCGTGGCGATGTCGGTCAGGGTCACGAAAGCTCTTCTCCAGGGTGTGGTTCGGGAGCGTGGTCTGCGCGGACGACGGGTCAGGACACCGGGGCACCGAGGGGGGCGATGCGGTACAGGACCTCGGAGTCGTGACCCGCCGAGGGGAAGGCGGCCGAGGGGAAGAGGACTTCCTGCGTCACCTCGGCGCCGTGCCGGCGCGCGTACGACCGGAACAGCCGGTCGGACGCCAGGTTCCCCGGGGTGACCGTCGCCTCCATGCGGCTGATTCCGCGCTCGGCCGCCACTCGTGCGGACAGAGCGTCGAGCAGGGTCCCGGCTACCCCGCTTCCGCGGTGCGAACCCTCGACGGCGATCTGCCAGACGAAGAGGGTCTCCGGCTCGTCGGGCCGCAGGTAGCCGGTGACGAAGCCGATCGGGCGCCCGGAGGAGTCACGGGCGACGGCGGTCGTGTCGGCGAAGTCGCGGCACCACAGCAGATAGCTGTACGGCGAGTTGAGGTCGAGGTCCCCCGAGCCGCGTGCGATCCGCCAGAGCTCGGCGCCGTCCGCGATCGTCGGGGGTGTCGTGCGGGGGGTCGTGGTCGTACGGCCAGTGGTCATCGGGGTCATGGGCGCCGAAGCTACCCAGTGGATCTCGGAACTTCCTGGTCCGGAGGGGTTGTTATGGACACTTGAGCGTGATAGATGCGTCGGCGGCCCCCAGGGTGGAAATGTGCGCCGCGCCGCACGGAAAAGGCAAACAAAACGGGCCGAACTCACCGTTTGTAACGGATGGGTAACGTCTCTTGGGTGCATCCATCCTTCGCGTCAAGAGCGTGAGAACATCCGCCATTTGACGTTTGAAGGTGGCCTCAGCGGTCAGGCGTAGAGACCTGTCCATGTGCGGCGCCCGACGCGCCCGGCCCGGAATGCGACGGAGCCGGGCCGGGTGCGACGACCCCGGCCCGGAATGCGACGGAGCCGGACCGGGTACGACGACCCCGGCCCGGCTCCGTTCACCGCTGTGGTGCTCGGACTACCAGATCGCCTCGACCCACTCCGGGTGGTCGATGAACGGGTTCCGGTTGCCCTGGTAGGTGTTGTAGATGACGTCGTTGCGACGTTCCTCGAAGGCGCTCGGCGGGTCCTGCTCGTTCCACTGCTTCAGGACCGAGAGGCGGCCGTGGAAACGGACGCTTCCGTTGGTGGTCGACTCGTTGGGCTCCAGGTCGGCCCAGGCGTCGTCGCCCTCGTAGCGGACGGCCATGTAGAGGATCATCCGGGCCACGTCGCCCTTGTCGGCGTCGCGCGGCTCGAAGGAGTTGCTGTCCGTGTAGCTGCCGGGCGCACCGCTGACCGCGCTGCCGCCGTTGTCGAAGTCCTTGTTGCCGCGGATGCTGTTGACCTGGACGTCGGCCGCGCGCAGGTGGTGCAGGTCGGTGCCCGGGCCGGCCGAGGTGCCGAAGTTGCCGTGGGACTGGGCCCAGGTGTGCTCGCGGTTCCAGTCGCCGACGTCGCCGCCGTTGAGGCTCTTGCTCCGCGAGGTCCCGCTGTAGAGCAGGATCACGTTGTTGGTGTTGTTGGGGTCCTGGTCGGCGACCTTCAGCGCGTTCCAGACCGCGTCGTACGAGATCTTGCTCTGGCTGCTGATGATGGTGTGCAGCGAGGACTTGAGGGTCGTGCCGGTCTTGCCGATCGCGTTCTTGTAGTACGTGCTGTCGTACGCGGTGGTGGTGGCGCCGGCGGGGGTGGCGGCGACCGTGGGGAGCGTGACGCCGACGAGGGTGGCGGCGACGGCCGCTGCCCACACCTTCCATCTGCCGATCCGCACAACGGACATGGGGGGCCCTTTCCCGGGGACGGTACGCGTGGGGTGACGTGGGTCGGCTCGACGAGCCCGTCGTTCTACGCGTGTTGACTTCGTGTCACCGGGAGAGTGGCACACGACAGGTACCTGTCATGTAACGAGGAGGAGGCTGTTCCATGACGTTCTCGCATATGGCGGAACCGTAGGACCCTGGGATCCGCCCCGGGGGTGCTCAGGAGTGCTCAGACGCCACGGACGTCCACCGGCATCCCCTTCGGCTCCTTGATCCGCTTCATGATGATCTGCGAATTGACCTCGGTGACCCCGGTCAGGGTGGTCAACCGTTCGATCCACAGCCGCTCGTACGCCGCGAGGTCGGCCACCGCGATCCGCAGGAGGCAGCCGGGGCTCCCGAACAGCCGGTACGCCTCGATGACGTCCGGCACGTCCTGGAGGGCCTCCTCGAAGGCCTCCACCGTCTCCCGGTCCCGCCGCACCTCCACCGAGACGAGCACCTCGAAGCCCCGCCCCACCGCCTCCGGGTCGATGATCGCCCGGTAGCCCTGGATCACCCCGTCCTGCTCCAGCTGGCGGACCCGACGCAGGCAGGGCGACGGGCTGAGGCCCACCCGCTGGGCCAGCTCCTGGTTGCTCAGCCGGCCGTCGCTCTGAAGCTCGCGCAAGATGTGGAGATCGATTCGGTCCATGGCGCAATTATCTACCACGCCGAAACGATACGGCGGCTGATTTCGCAATCGGCTTGCGCGCCTTCTGTCCTATCGTTGCGAGGCAGGGCGATTTCGGTACGGAGTAAGGACGGCAGGCATGAAGCGGACGAACGACGGGGGAGCGCGCCGGATCGTCGTCATCAGCACCGGTGGCACGATCGCCAGCCGCTGGCAGGGCACCGGCTACGCGGCCGACGCCTCCGGCAACGACGTGCTGGCCACCGCCCCGCTGCCCGAGGGCGTCACCGTCGAGGTCGTCGACCTCTTCAACGTCAACAGCTCCCGCGTGACCGCGGCGCACCAGCTGGCCCTGCTCCGGACCGTCCACGAGACCCTCGCCGACCCCGGCGTCGACGGCATCGTGATCACCCACGGCACCGACACCCTGGAAGAGACCGCCTTCTTCCTGGACCTCCACCACACCGACGCCCGCCCGGTCGTCCTCACCGGCGCCCAGCGCCCCTTCGGCACCGGCGACGGCGACGGCCCCGGCAACCTGTACGACGCGCTCCAGGTCGCCTCCTCCGTCAGCGACCTCGGTGTCCTCGTCGTCTTCGACGGACGCGTCCACGCCGCGCGCGGCACCGTGAAGACCCAGACGCTCGCCGCCGACGCCTTCTCCGACCCCTCGGCCGAGCGCCTGGGCCGCGTCGGGTTCTCCCGCGTCGACATCGAGCGGCAGCCGGAGCGCCCGACGCCCCTGCCGCTGCCCGCCGCCGCGGACAAGGCGAACCCCGACGTCCCCGACGCCGTCCAGCTGCCCCGGGTCGCCATCGTCACGCACCACTCGGACGGCGATCCCTTCCTCCTGAACGCGGCCGTCGGCGCCGGCGCCCGCGGCATCGTCCTCGTCGCCACCGGCGCGGGCAACGCCACCCCCGAGATAGCCGCCGCCGTGGCCGACGCGGTCGCCCAGGGCGTCCTCGTCGCCGTGACCACCCGCGTCCCCGCCGGGCCGCTCGCCGAGATCTACACCGGGGGCGGGGCCGTCGACCTCGTCGCCGCCGGAGCACTGCTCACCGGCACGCTCCGCGCCGCCCAGGCCCGGATCGCCCTCCTCGCGACGCTCCTCGCAGACGGCGCGGGCGACCCCGCCCGCAGCACCGCCCTCCTGCGCCGCCTCCTCGACGGACCCGTCCGCGCGGAACCGGCCCTCGCCACCGGCGGCTCCCGCTCGGCCTCGGCCGTCGCCGCCCGCGCCTGACCCGGCGCACCCCAGAACCCCGGCTCGCGGGCGGCGCCCCCCGCCCGCCCGCGAGCCGGAGCCAACCTTCGCGGGGTTCCCGCCCGCCCCCGTCGTCGTACGGCCGTGAAATCGGCGTGCCACCGCGCACGCGCACGGCCCCCCTCGGCTCGGCCCGCAAGGGCAACGCCCCACCCCACCGCAACCCCGGCGCCCCCTGGGCGCGCCACGCACCTTGAGGACCCCATGGTTCCCGCACCGGCCCCGCACCCCGTTCCCGTCCGTCGTGAGCACGATCTGCTCGGTGACCGGGACGTTCCCGCCGACGCCTACTGGGGCGTCCACACCCTGCGCGCCACCGAGAACTTCACCGTCACCGGCACGCCGATCTCCGTCTACCCGCTGCTGATCGACGCGCTCGCCGCCGTCAAGGAGGCCGCGGCCCGCGCGAACGAGGAACTCGGGCTGCTGCCCGCCGACAAGGCCGCCGCCATCGCCGGTGCCTGCCGGGAGATCCGTACGGGACGGCTGCACGACCAGTTCGTCGTGGACGTCGTCCAGGGCGGCGCCGGCACCTCCACCAACATGAACGCCAACGAGGTCGTCGCCAACCGCGCCCTGGAGCTCCTCGGTCACGCCAAGGGGGAGTACGACCGCCTCCACCCCAACGAGGACGTCAACCTCGGCCAGTCCACCAACGACGTCTACCCGACCGCCATCCGCATCGCGGCGATCGGCGCGGCCCGCGAACTGCTCCTGGCGATGGCCGTGCTCCAGGACGCCTTCGCCGCCAAGGCCCTGGAGTTCCGCGAGGTCGTCAAGATGGGCCGCACCCAGCTCCAGGACGCGGTGCCCATGACCCTGGGCCAGGAGTTCTCCACGTACGCGGTGATGCTGGAGGAGGACCGCAGCCGCCTCGCCGAGGCCGTCGAGCTCATCCACGAGATCAACCTCGGGGCCACCGCGATCGGCACCGGGCTCAACGCCGCCCCCGGCTACGCCGAGACCGCCCGCCGCAACCTCGCCGAACTGACCGGCCTGCCCCTGGTCACCTCCGCCAACCTGATCGAGGCCACCCAGGACTGCGGCGCGTTCGTCCAGCTCTCCGGGGTCCTCAAGCGCATCGCGGTCAAGCTCTCCAAGACCTGCAACGACCTGCGGCTGCTGTCCTCGGGACCGCGCGCCGGACTCAACGAGATCAACCTGCCGCCGGTCCAGGCCGGTTCCAGCATCATGCCCGGCAAGGTCAACCCGGTGATCCCCGAGGTCGTCAACCAGGTCGCCTTCGAGGTGATCGGCAACGACATCACCATCACCATGGCCGCCGAGGCCGGGCAGCTCCAGCTCAACGCCTTCGAGCCGGTCATCTTCCACGCCCTGTCGAAGAGCCTGCTCTCCCTGCGCGCGGCCTGTCTGACCCTCGCCGAGCGCTGCGTCAGCGGCATCACCGCCAACACCGAGGCGCTCCGGGCGGCCGTGGAGAACTCCATCGGCCTCGCCACCGCGCTCAACCCGCACCTCGGCTACACCGCCGCCACGGCCATCGCGCAGGAGGCGCTCGCCACCGGGCGCGGGGTCGTCGAACTGACTCTGGAGAAGGGCCTGCTGCCCGCCGACCGGCTCGCCCAGCTGCTCACGCCCGAGCGCCTCACCGGCGCCCCGGGGCCCGCGCTCGCCTGACCGACATCGGGCGAGGTTCGTTCGAGAGGTGTGGCCGGATTCAAGTTACCCGGCGGTTTCTCGTGACTTCCCTGATTGTCGACAGTAGAACATGTTCCCATTCGCTCATCGAGTGAGGAACATCACATGAGTGAACACCCCCTGTCCGCAAGGGGAATCGGCGGTGTCAGCCGCCGTCGATTCCTCGCGGGAACAGGTTCTGTTCTCGGTGCCGCGGCCCTCGTCGGCCACGGCACCCCGGCCCATGCCGAAGCCCGCCTCGTCGACACCCCGATCCCCACCGGCGCCCACGTGCCCGCCCTCGTCATCGGCACCGGATACGGCGGCTCCGTCGCCGCCCTCCGGCTCGCCCGCGCGGGCGTCGCCGTCCACATGGTCGAGATGGGCATGGCCTGGGACACCCCCGGGCCCGACGGCAAGATCTTCGCCAACACCACCCGGCCCGACTACCGCTCCTTCTGGCTGCGGACCCGCACCAAGCAGCCGCTGAGCAACTTCCTCGGCTTCCCCCTCGACAAGGACGTCCCCCGTCACACGGGCATCCTCGACGCCGAGGACTTCGCCGGCATCACCGTCTACCAGGGCAGGGGCGTCGGCGGCGGCTCCCTCGTCAACGGCGGCATGGCCGTCACCCCGCGCCGCGAGAACTTCGCGGCCATCCTCCCCACCGTCGACGCGGCCGAGATGTACTCGACCTACTACCCGCGCGCCAACGCGGGGCTCGGTGTCACCGAGGTGGACCAGGCCTGGTGGGAGAGCACCGCCTGCTACCAGTACGCGCGCGTCGGCCGCAAACACGCCCAGCGCTCCGGCTTCCCCTTCGTGTTCGTCCCGAACGTCTACGACTGGGACTACATGAAGCAGGAGGCCGCCGGGGCCGTCCCGAAGTCGGCCCTCGACGGCGAGGTCATCTACGGCAACAACGCCGGCAAGAAGACCCTCCAGAAGACCTACCTGGCCCAGGCCGCGGCCACCGGCCGCGTCACCGTCTCGGCGCTCCACAAGGTCACCTCCGTCACCCCGGCGGCAGGCGGCGGCTACACCGTCGCCATCGACCAGATCGACACCACCGGCGCCACCCTCGCGAGCAAGACCGTCACCGCGGACAAGGTCTTCTTCGCCGCCGGAAGCGTCGGCACGAGCAAGCTCCTCACCCGCCTCAAGGCCACCGGCGCCCTCCCCGCCCTCAACAACGAGATCGGCAAGGGCTGGGGCGACAACGGCAACGTCATGTGCGGGCGCGCCAACCACATGTGGGACCCGACCGGCAAGCTCCAGTCGGCCATGCCCACCGCGGGCATCGACAACTGGGACGCGGGCGGAGCCTTCGCCGAGGTCGCCCCGCTGCCCACCGGCATCGAGACCTACGCCTCCTTCTACCTCTCCATCACCAAGACCCCCCACCGAGCCGAGTTCACCTGGAACCCGGCCACCGGCACGGTCGACCTGAGCTGGGACAGGGCCTGGAAGCAGACCTCCATCGACGCAGCGAAGACCATCTTCGACAAGATCAACTCCAAGGAGGGCACGATCTACCGCACCGACCTCTTCGGTGTGTACAAGATCTGGGGCGACCACCTCACCTACCACCCGCTCGGCGGCGCGGTCCTGGGCAAGGCGACCGACAACCACGGGCGGCTCCACGGCTACTCGGGGCTGTACGCCATCGACGGATCCCTGATCCCCGGCAACGCCAGCGTCAACCCCTTCGTCACCATCACGGCACTCGCCGAACGCAACATCGAACGGATCGTCGCCGAGGACTTCTGACCGACCGTGACGAGCAGGGGCCGGCCGGATTCCCGGCCGGCCCCTCCTGCGTCTCTGCTCAATGCGTCGGCAGCACGCACACCGTGTCGAGCCCGAGCACCCGGTTGAGCCGCCCGAACGCCAGCCACGAGCCCAGACTCATCGTCAGCTCGACGATCTCCGCCTGGCTGTACCGGGCCGTCATCCGCTCCCAGAACTCCTCGTCCAGACCGTGATGGTCCAGCGCGTACCGCTCCGCGTACTCGGCCGCGAGCCGCGTCCGCTCGTCGAAGGACTCCGAGACCTCCGTCTCCCGCCATGCCGCGACGACCTCGTCGAAGCCCTCCTCGACCTTCACGCCGTCCCGGTCGGTACGCCAGTCCAGACAGAAGCCGCAACCGTTGATCTGCGCGATCCGCAGTCGCGCCGCCTCGAACTCGCGCAGCCCCAGCGTCGTATGGGCGTACACCGACAGCGAGAAGTTCGCCGCCGCCGTCCCGATCTCCGGGACCATGTCGCCCCACACGTACCCGATCGGCTCCTGGCCCTCGGGAATGTCGATGATCACCGTGGTCTCCTTCCCAGCTTTCCGACCGCCGGCCGCAACGGAACGTCCAGCGCGTCGTACAGTCCCGGCTCCGCGGCCACCAGCCAGTCGATCGCCCCGACCAGCCGGCCCACCGCCGTCGCGTTCCCGCCCGCAGACCGGTTCTCGCCCTCGGCCGTCGCCGCCACCGTCACCTCGATCCGGGGACTGCCCTCGACGATCACCCGGTGCGCCCCCGCCCCGTCCGGCGGTACCGGCCAGTCCGGCGCGCACGAGGGATGGATGCGGGTCACGTGCTCGATCACGATGCGGGGCTCCCCGCCGACGATCCCCTGCACCTCGAACCGGATCGCGCCCTGCGTGCCCGCCTCGAAGACACCCATCGTCCGGGTCTTCACGGTCGACTCCAGCGGACGCCGCTCCACCGTCTCGCGGATCTCGTCGAGCTCGGCGCCGAGCGCGCGGGCCATCAGGCGTATCTGTCCGCCCCACACCATGGTCGGGACCGACGGCAGCAGCATCGGCGGCTCGTACTCCAGGGGCCGGCCCATCCCGATCAGGTCCCGGACCGACTCCTCCTGCTCGTACGTCGAGTAGTCGAAGATCTCCTGACAGCGGATCACGTCCACCGTGCTGCCGAGCCCGCTCACGAGCAGCGGCAGCACGTCGTTGCCCCAGCCCGGGTCCACGCCCGACACGAAGAGCGAACCGCCGCCCTCGGCGACGGCCGCGAGCACCGGATCCCGGAACTCGGGCGGCGCGTTGCGCTGGTCGTACAGCGGATACAGCGCGGGGGTGACCACCACCGCGCCCGTCCGTACCGCGCGCGCCACGTCGTCGAGCGCCCCGTCGGGCCGGGTGTCGCCGGAAGCCGCGTACACCACCGCCCCCGGCCGCCCGTCGAGCACCGCGTCGACGTCGTCGACGGCCACCACCCCGAGGTCGTGGCCGAGCCCGGCGAGCCGGCCCGCGTCCCGTCCGACCTTCGCCGGATCGGAGACCAGCACGGCCGCGAGCTCAAGGCCTGGATGGGCGTCCACGGCACGGATCGCCGCGCGCCCGACATTTCCGGTACCCCACACCACCGTCCGAATCATGCGCGGAGGGTAGCGCCGGGCCCTCAAGGTTCCCAGACCCGCGACGCGATGATCTGACGATTCGTCAGATACCTGGTCGGGCCGGCGGCCTTCGCGGTGCGGTCAGGCCAGGCGCAGCGTCACGAACGGCACCGTGTCGCCCGGCAGGACGTAACGCTCCACCTCGACGAAGCCACGCGCGAGCGCGAACCGCAGCCCCTCCTCGTTGGACGCGAGGACCACAGTCTCCACGCCCTCGTCGCTCAGCGTCCGCGCGTGCGCGAGCCCCCGCTCGTACAACGCGGTCCCGAAGCCCCGGCCCCGGAACCCGGGCAGCGTCCGCGCGATCACGGTCGCCGCCGCGGTCTCCTCGTCCGGCGGCCGCACCGTCGAACAACCCACCGCCACCTCCCCGAGGTACGCGACGTCCAGCCGGTTCCGGCCCGCGCGCTCCCGCACCTCTTCGGAGGAGAGAACGGCCGTGGGGATGATCGTGTTGTGGACGGCCCGCCAGTCCGCGAGCTGTGCCTCGCTCCGCGCCGACTCGATACGAAGATCGTTCATGGGAGCAGAGAACCCGCCCGGCCCCCTGCGGGTCAACACCGTTCGGGCCCGCGAGGCGACCCCGGTGGACGCGGCCGTACGGGTGAGGGCACCGGAACCGCCGCAGCGCCGCCCGCCGAACGGGTACGGATCCACGCATTGCCCCCCGGCCAGGAGGATCCGTCCATGTCCGTCCACAAGGGCGCCCCCGCGCTCCTGAGCGCCGGCACGCTGTGCGCGGCCCTGTTGCTCAGCGGCTGCGCGAGCACCCCGCGACCCGCCCCCGCCGCACCCGCCGGGACGGTCGCCGCGGCCCCGCCCGCCGCCGACGACGCCCGCCCCGAAGGCGCCCCGCCCGGCGCGGCGGGTGACATGGGAGGGCCGGGTCAGGCGGCGAACAGCCTCGCCTCCGCCCCCGTCCCCGCCCCCCGGATCCCCGGCGTCGGCCCCGTCACCCAGGCCTTCGTCTCCGACGGCACCACCCAGGCCCTCGTCGTCACCGGCGCCGCCGCCGACGACAACACCTCCACCGCGACCCTCTACGAGAAGGACCCGGGCGGCCGCTGGATCGCGTCGGCGGGGCCGTGGCCCGCCCACAACGCGCTACGGGGCTGGACCGCCGACCACACGGCAGGCGACCTGCGCACCCCCATCGGGGTCTTCCGGCTCGGCGACGCCGGAGGCCGACTGCCCGACCCGGGCTCCCGCCTCCCGTACGACGAGGACGACCAGTTCGCCATCAGCGGCACCGGCTTCTCCGGTGAGCCCCTCGAAGGCTCCTTCGACCATGTGATCGCCATCGACTACAACCGTGTCCCCGGCCGGACCCCGCTCGACAAGGAACGCCCGCTCGGCGAGGAGAAGGGCGGCGGCGTCTGGATCCACGTCGACCACGGCGGTCCCACCCAGGCCTGCGTCACCCTCGAACTCGGGTCGCTGCGCGAACTCATCCGCGCCCTCGACCCCGTCAGGGAGCCCGTCATCGTCATGGGCCCGGCGCCCGAACTGGCCCGCTGAGCGCACGACACGGGGGCCGGACGCACGCGGCGTCCGGCCCCCGTGCCGTGCCGCGCGCGGAGCCGGTGACCGGGTGACGGCCGCGGCCTGATCACGGCCCCCCGTAGACGCCCGTGGAATCAGTTCCCGCCGCCGGTCCCGACCGCCCCGCGGAACGCGCCCGTGTGGCTGAGGACCTGCTCCGGGGTCAGATACGCGTCGGTGTACTCGAAGTCCCGCAGCGTGCCCGACTTCGACGCCAGGAACCCGGTCCGTACGAAGTCGTCCCCGGCCACGGCGTTCAGCAGCCAGTTCGTCATCACCCGGGTCTTGGCCACGTTGGTCCGCAGCGCCGCCCAGTGGTACGCCCGGGCCACGGCCTGCGCCGGCGCCCCGTGCAGCTCCACACCGAGCGGCTTCGAGACCCCGTCCAGCCCGCCGAGGTCCACCACGAGCCCCAGATCCTTGTGGGTGTACGGATGGGTCGGCTCGCCGCGCAGCGTCGAGACCAGGTTGTCGGCGAGCGCCTTGCCCTGCCGCATCGCGTGCTGGGCGGTCGGCGGGCAGATCGCGCCCTCCTCGCCCTTGGCGAGATCGGGCACCGCCGCAGCGTCGCCGAGCGCCCACACCCCGTCGAGCCCCGGCACCCTCATCTCGGCCGAGACGGCGAGCCGTCCCCGGAAGGTCTCCTGGCCGAGCGTGCCGATCAGCGGACTCGCCGCGACACCGGCCGTCCAGATCAGGGTCCGGCTCGGCAGCACCCGCCCGTCCGTGAGCGTCACGGCGTCGTCGTCCACGGAAGCCACCGACACCCCCAGGGACACCTCGATGCCGCGCTTGGTGAGGATGTCCATCGCGGCGGCGCCCAGCTTGTCGCCCAGCTCGGGCATCAGCTTCGGCGCGATGTCCACCAGATGCCACTTGATCAGCTTCGGATCGATCCGCGGATACCGCTTGACCGCGTTGTGGGTGAGCAACTGGAGACAGGCCGCCGTCTCCGTCCCCGCGTAGCCGCCGCCGACCACCACGAACCGCAGCCGCGCGGCCCGCTCCTCCTCGTCGTTGCTCGCGTCCGCCAGATCCAGCTGCGCGATGACGTGGTCGCGGATGTACACCGCCTCGGCGAGCGTCTTCATCCCGCGCGCGTGGTCGGCGAGCCCCGGGATGTCGAAACTGCGGGTCACGCTGCCGGGCGCGAGCACCAGATGGTCGTACGGCTCGGTCACGTACTCCCCGGCGATCGTCCGCACCACACAGACCTTCGCCGCGGTGTCCACACCGACCACGCCACCGGGCACGATCCGGGTGCGGTGCCGTTCGCTGCGCCGCAGCGAGAGCGCGACCGACTGCGGGGTCAGCACCCCCGCCGCCACCTGGGGGAGCAGCGGCAGATACAGCTGGTACGAGAACGGCGAAAGCAGCGCGAGCTGCGCCTCCCGCTCCGCGAGGCGTCGTTCGAGCCTCCGTACGCAGGCCACTCCGGCGAATCCGGCGCCCACCACGAGAATCCTCGGTCGCGTCACGCTGTCCGCCCTTCCGTATGAGCGTGCAAGAAGCCAACGGATAGGGCCGAGTAAGGCACGTATGGCAATTTCGCCGATTATCCGTGGTTCACCCTTTTTATCGTCATTGCGGCAGGATCGCTCTTCGGCATGGTCCGCCTCGGGCCGGTCGGGCTCGGCGCCGTGGGCGCCCTCTTCGCGGGCCGCCCGCTCGGCCCGCCCGACCCGGACACCGCCCCCGCCGTCCCCACGGGGCTCCGGTCGCCCGGCTGAGGCGACCGGGTTACGTTGCCCGGGGACCCCGGCCGCCACGGCGCGCCGGCGACGTCCCGCACCCTCGTGCACCCCTCGCGGAAGGCAGGACCGCCCGCATGACCACGTACCAGGTCGGCTACTTCGTCGGCAGCCTCTCGACGAAGTCCATCAACCGGATCCTCTCCCGGGCCCTGATCCGCGTCGCCCCCGCCGGGCTCGAGTTCCGGGAGATCCCCATCAAGGACCTCCCGCTCTACAACCACGACTTCGACGCCGACTACCCGCCCGAGGGCCAGGCCCTCAAGGACGCCATCGCGGCCGTCGACGCCGTCCTCTTCGTCACCCCGGAGTACAACCGGTCCATCCCCGGCGGCCTCAAGAACGCCATCGACTGGGCCAGCCGCCCCTGGGGCACCAACTCCTTCACCCACAAGCCGTCGGCCGTCATCGGCGCCTCACCCGGCAAGATCGGCACCGCCGTCGCCCAGCAGAGCCTCCGCTCGGTGCTGAGCTTCTGCAACTCCCCGCAGATGAACGCCCCGGAGGCGTACATCCAGTTCACCCCGGGGCTCTTCGGCGACGACGGCGAGGTCACCGACCCGACGACCATGCAGTTCCTCTCCGACTTCATGGCCGACTTCAAGACCTTCGTCGAACGCGTCCTGACGGTCCTGCCGCAGCGCTGACGATCCCCGGGCCGCCGCGCGTCAGAGGACCACGATCCCCAGCGGCCGCGAACCCGCCTCAAGGCGACGGGTGTCGCCCGTGTCGAGGTCGACGATGCTCAAGCCGTCCCAGTACCCGTCCCGGGTGAACCCGCCGGTCACATAGGCGGTGCGTCCGTCCTTCGACACGGCCACGTCCTCGTGCGGCCCTTCCAGGGGGTAGACCCGCTCCGCGCCGCCGGGGGTCCGGACCGTCAGCGAGGGGCCGCGGTCCTCGTCCGGGTCGATCGGGCCCGTGCCCACCGTCAGCAGCGTTCCGTCGGACGTCACCGTGGCGCCGTGCTGGTGGGTGTCGGCCGTCATCGGCTCGATCGTCGTGCGGCCCGTCCGCGGGTCGACGACCGCGAGCCGCTCGCCCTCGAAGGGCAACAGCAGCTTTCCGTCCGAGGGCCGAACGGCCGTGTAGTGCGGCTTCAGCCAGGAACCGAGCCCGCCCTCCGTGCCGTACGGGGCGACCTCCACCCGGCGTGCCTCCAGGGTCCCCGCGGAGACGACCGTGACGTCGAAGGAGTCGTGGTTCGTCGCGTACACCTCGGCGCCGTCCCGTGACACGTCCACGTCGAAGGGACGCCGGCCGACCGGCACGGTGTCCGTGACCCGCAGGGCCGCGGTGTCGATCACTTCCAGGGTGCCGTTCCCACCGGGCACGTTGACCCCCACGTACACCCGGCGCCCGTCCGGCGCGAGCGCGATGCCCATGCCGCCGCCCCGGTACTCGCCCGTGGTCACGGGCCCGGCGTCCGTCTCGTACGGGACGAGCGCGAGCCGCTGCCGGGTCGTCGTGTCCACGACGGCCACGCCCTCCGCGGTCGCCACCCAGGCCCGGCCGTCCTTGCCGACGACGAGGCCGTAGGGCGCCGTGCCGACCTCGACGGAACCGGTGGCACCCCGAGCCGGGTCGACGAAGGTGACCGTGTCGGAGCCGAAATCGCTGACCAGGAGCGTCCCTGGAGCGGGCTTGCCGGCCGGCGCGGGCGTCACGGTGACGGCGGAACCTGAGGGGGACGGCGCCGTGTCGGGGGAGCCGGACGGGGACGGCGCGGTGGTGGGAGACGCCCCCGCCGCCGTCGAACCCGTCGCGGAGGCCGCCCCTCCGGAGCTCTGCGCGCACCCGGCGAGCAGGACCACGGCCACCGCCCCGGGCAGGAGCACCCGGGCGGTACGGGACGCACGGCGGTACTTCGTCATGGCGGACTCCTCGGTACGGCGAACACGGGCGGCCCCGCCGGAAGACGAGCCCGCACCCTGCCCCGATCCTCCGCCCGCGCACGGCCCCGCACGGTCCGACAGCCGGCCCTCACCCGGTGGCGGGACGGACGACATCGGGGTCGACCGAACGGTTGACCCCGATGTGCCCCCGACAGCTTCCGGCAGATCCCCGGACCCGTATCCCCCGACCGGGATCCCCGACCCGGATACCGGGCCACGAACCCCCGCCGACGACTACCGTGGCGGGATGACCGAACCCTGGCAGGAGTCGGCCCCCGGCGTCCTGAGACTCCCTTCCGGACGGCTGGTGCGCGGCCGCGCCCTGCGCCACCCGCTGCCCGGCGGGACCCGCCCGACCTACGCCGTCCACCTGCTCGGCAGGAAGCCGCCCGAGGTCCCGTGGGAGTCGGTGTGGCTCCGCTGGCCGGACTTCCGCCTCCCCACCGACCGGGACAGGGCCCGCGCCGTCCTCACCGATGCCTGGGAGCGCGCCGCGGAGGAACGGGTCGAGGTCGCCTGCGGAGGCGGGCGGGGCCGTACCGGAACTGCCCTGGCCTGCCTCGCCGTCCTCGACGGAGTCCCGGCCGACGAGGCCGTCGACCACGTCCGCCGCCACTACGACCGGCACGCCGTGGAGACCCCCTGGCAGCGCCGCTACGTCCGTCGCTTCAGCTCTTGACGCCGTCCAGGAAGCACACCGCCCGCTCCACGCACAGCGCGGCCGCCTCCGGAACGTAGGACGACCCGCCGCGCTCCGCGAACAGGTGCGAACTCCCCGGATACAGGAACAGCCTCCGGTCCGTCGCGTCCGCGACCAGCGCGCGGGCCGCCGCCAGATCGCCCTCCTCGACGAAGAACGGATCGGCGTCCATCCCGTGCACCTGCGCGGGGACGCCCGCCGGCCAGGCCGCGCCGAACTCCGTCACCGGCAGGCAGGCACTGAACAGCAGCGCGCCGAGCGCCCCGGCCCGGGTCTGCGCCAGCTTCTGGGCGGGCACCGCTCCGAGGGAGAACCCGGCGTAGACGATCTCCTCGGGCAGCTCGGCCGCGGCCCGCTCGCCGCGCGCGACCAAGGCGCCGAAGCCGATCTCCTGGGCGTACCCGACGCCGGCCTCCAGATCGGTGAACGTACGCCCCTCGTACAGGTCGGGCGTGTGCACGGTGTGCCCCGCCCGGCGCAGCTCCCCGGCGAACGCGCCGACGCCCTCGGTCAGCCCGAGAGCGTGGTGGAAGAGCAGAACCTCAGCCATGTCGTCATCCCCAGTTGTCCGTACGCGGCCCACCCCCACTACGGCGCGGGCCGTCCGGGAAGCAGCATGGCGTACGGCACTGACAACGCCCCGAACCGCGGCGGACGGGCCCAGGGAGTGTCCGGATCCGTCGGCAACGCCGCGGACGAGGTCCCGAGACGTTCGGCTAGCGCATCGGCCGGTGCGGCAGGACCGCGCCCGCCTGGCCCACGACGCCCGCCGGCCCGCCGACACCCATCGGCCCGACACCCGGGTGAGCGCCGGCACCCGGGTGCGCACCCGCGCCCGGACCCAGTGCGGCGTGGGCGACGGCACCCGTGTGGGCGACGACGCCCTGCTGCTGCGGCACCGGGACGCCCTGCGGCGGCACCTGGATGACCCGGCTCAGGTCCCGCAGAACCTCCTCCGCGACCTGGCGGACGTCACCCGGAACATCCCCCCGCTCCCGTATGAGCTCGGCGTAGATCGGTGCCGTACCGTCCGCGTGGTTCATGGAGCTCGCTTCCTTCGTCTGCGCCGGTGACGTCACCGACGGGGAGACGGCGAGTCTACGGGGCCCCACCGACACGCCCTGGCTCTAGGGGGCGTCTTGTAGGTCACGCCCGACCTCCCCCTCGGGCCCCGCGGACCGCCCCGCCACGCCCGCGTGCCCCGATATTCGCTGTCCTCCCGGGCCCCACCGGCCGAGAATGGATCACCGAACAACCGGGAGGGACCCCATGAGCCAGGCGACCCTGACTCTGCACGACCTGATGCCGTCCGAGGAGCTCGCCGCCGCACTCGCGGACGGGCACGTCACGCGCAAGCGGCACCCCGAGCTGCCGCTGTCGATCTACACCTACACGCGCGCGTGCCAGTACGCCCAGCACTGGAACCGGGCGACCACGCGCTGCCGCGGACTCGTCGCCGACGACGCCACCGGACGGATCGTCGCGCTCCCCCTCCCCAAGTTCTTCAACGTCTCCGAGCACGCCGGCGGCCGCCCCTACGCGCCGCCGCTGCCCGAGGAACCCTTCGAGGTGTACGACAAGGTCGACGGCAGCCTCGGTGTGGTCTTCCACTACGACGACCGCTGGCGGGTCGCCTCCAAGGGCTCCTTCACCAGCACCCAGGCCACCTGGGCACAGCGCCGGCTCGACGCGGCCGACACGACGGGCCTGACGCCCGGCGTCACGTACCTCGCCGAGATCCTCTACCCGGGCAACCGGATCGTCGTGAACTACGGCGAGCGCCGCGACCTCGTCCTGCTCGCCGCCTTCGACCGGGACGGTACCGAGGTCCCGCTCGCCGAGGCCGCCACCGGCTGGCAGCCCGTCGGCTCCGTCGTCCGCACCTGGCCCGCCATGGGCATCGCCGAGCTCGTCGCCCTGACCGAGTCCAACACCCTCCCCGGCGGTCACCGGGCCACCGGCACCGACGCCGAGGGCTTCGTGCTGCGCTTCGCCTCCGGCGTGCGCGCCAAGGCCAAGCTCGCCGAGTACGTACGCCTCCACAAGGTGCTCACGGGCGTCACCGAGCGCGACATCTGGCGCGGCCACGGCATCCAGCGCTTCGCCGCCCTCCCGGCCGGCGAAGTCGCCAAGGGCATCGGCTGCTCGATCGCCGACGTCGAGGCCGACGGCGGCAAGCCGCTGGACGCCCTCCTGGAGCAGGTGCCGGACGAGTTCGACGCCTGGGTGCGCGAGGTGATCGGCCGCCTCGAAGCGGCGGCCGCCGAGCGTGAGCGGGCCGTCGACGAGGAGTACGCGCGCGTGGCCCACCTCGCCGACGACCGGGGCGCCTTCGCCCGCGCCGCCGCCGGGGTGGCCGACCGCGGCCTGCGCGCCGCCCTCTTCCTGCGCCTCGACGGGCGCCCGACCGAACTCCTCGTATGGCGCCAGCTGCGCCCCGAGGCCACCGACCCCTTCGCCAACGACCAGGAGAACTGACCGTGCCTGTCGTCCATGTCATGACCGGCCTCCCGGCCTCCGGGAAGACGACGGCCGCCCGTGCCCTCCAGGCGGCCGCCGAGGGACGCGTGCGGCGCGTCAACCTCGACGACCTCCGCTCCATGCTCGACGTCCCCTCGCCGGACCGCGGCCGCTCCCACAAGCACGAGCAGACCGTGCTCGGCATCCAGGACGCCGCCGTCCGCGCCGCCGTCGACGACGGCTTCGACGTCGTCGTCGACAACACCCATCTGACCCCGCACATCCCGAAGCGGCTGAAGGCCGCCGTGGGAGGCCTCGCCACCTTCGCCGTCCACGACTTCACCGAGGTCCCCGTCGACGAGTGCGTGCGCCGCGACGCCGCCCGCGAGCGGCCCGTCGGCGAGGAGATCATCCGCATCCTCGCCGAGAAGCACGCCAAGGCCACCCGGGGCGGCTGGCGGCTCACCGCGGACTGGCTCAACGACCGCCCCACGGTCGGAGCGCCCTACGTCCCCGACCCCGGCCTCCCCACCGCCGTCATGTGCGACATCGACGGCACCCTCGCGCTGCGCGTCGACCGGGGCCCGTACGACTTCAGGTACTGCGACCGCGACCTGCTCAACGTCTCGGTGCGGGACGCCCTGCGCGCCTTCCGGCACACCGAGCAGGACAGGATCGTGCTGCTGTCCGGGCGGAGCGAGGACCACCGCGCGCTCACCGAGGCCTGGCTCGCCCACCACGAGGTGCCGTACGACGAACTGTGGATGCGGGCGTCCGGCGACGGCCGCGGCGACGACCTCGTGAAGGCCGAGCTCTTCGACGCCCAGGTGCGCCACCGGTACAACGTGCGCGTCTCGCTCGACGACCGTGACCGCGTCGTCGCCCTCTGGCGCCGGATGGGCCTGCCCACCTGGCAGGTCAACTACGGCGACTTCTGACCCACGGCGGCCGGCGCCGCGGGGGTGGGACCGCCCACCCCCGCCGCCGTGTCAGGATCGTGGGATGGTGGAAAAGATCATCGCGGCGTGCGACGGCGCGTCCAAGGGAAACCCCGGGCCCGCGGCCTGGGCATGGGTCATCGGCGGCGCCGACGGAGCGATCGACCGCTGGGAGGCCGGCCCGCTCGGCCGCGCGACCAACAACGTGGCCGAACTCACGGCCCTGGAACGGCTGCTCGAAACCCTCGACCCGGCGGTGCCGGTCGAGGTCCGGATGGACTCGCAGTACGCCATGAAGGCCGTCACGACCTGGCTCCCCGGTTGGCGCCGCAAGGGCTGGAAGACCTCCTCCGGCAGCCCCGTCGCCAACAAGGACCTGGTCGTCCGCATCGACGCGCTGCTCACCGGCCGGCGCGTCGACTTCGTCTATGTGCCCGCGCACCAGGTCGACGGGGACCCCCTCAACGACGCGGCCGACCGCGCGGCCAGCCACACCGCCCGTACACAGGAGCCCACGGGCTCCGCCGTCGGTGCCCCGCTGCCGCCTCCGGAAGCCCCGACACGCGCCTCCGCGCCCCGCGCGCGCTCCTCAGCGCCGTCCGGCTCCTCGGGCGCGTCCTCGACCGACTCCTCCGGTGGCTCGGCCACGCGTCGGAGTCGCCCGTCCGGCGGCACCCTGAAGGCGAGATTCTCCGGCCGCTGCCGTTGCGGCAAGGCCTACGACAAGGGCGAGACCATCGCGAAGAACCCCGACGGCTGGGGCCATCCCACCTGCGTCTGAACCGCTTCCGGACCCTCCGGCCGTCCGACTGGCGGGCGGCTCCGTCCGTTGCTTGAGACCGGTCCACCCGGGCGCGCGCCAGCCTTCACCCAGGCGTGTACCCGGGTTCGCCGGGGGTTCTGTTCTCCGAGCGCTTGTGGCTGCATACTGTCCTCCTCGCCACCGGTGACGAACCGTTTTACCTGCTCTTTTGTCGCTCTCTTGACGTGGTCGGCACCGGCGAGAACCTCCCCCTTGCTGCCGCCGCGGTGACCCCTCGGCGGAAGCTTTCCCTGCCCGTGAAAGACCCGAGGTTCCGTGCCAGTACCTGTTCTCCTGACCGGGCGCTCCGTGCGCCTGGAGCCGCTGGCGATGCGGCACGCCGAAGCCCTCGCCCGGGCCGGCGGGGCGGACCGAGCGGCCTACGCCTTCACCCCCGTACCCGACGGCTTCGAATCGGCCCTCGACTACATCGCGCGCGCCCTGACCGATCAGGCGGCAGGACGATGCCTGCCCTTCGCCCTGGTCAGTACCGCCGACGAGCGAGTCATCGGCTCGACCCGGTTCCTCGAACTCGACTACTGGCGGGGGCCGCTGGTCTGGCCGCCCGTGCCCGGCATGCCCCATGGAGATCCACTGACCTCCGTGCCGGACGCCGCCGAGATCGGCAACACCTGGATCGCGGGCGACGCCCGGGGTACCGGCATCAACACCGAGGCCAAGTACCTCATGCTCCGGCATGCCTTCGAAGCCTGGGGCGTCCGGCGCATCACCATGCGCGCCGACGCCCGCAACACCCGCTCCAGAATCGCGATCGAACGCCTCGGAGCGAGCTGCGAAGGAGTCCGTCGCGCCCACTCCCGTGGCCTTGACGGAGCCGTCCGCGACACGGCCTTCTACTCGATCCTCGACGAGGAATGGCCGACCGTCCGCGACATCATCGAGATCCGTCTCTCCACACCCCGCCAGGTGCGTGTTCCGCAGGATCTGCTCCCGGCCTGACCCCTTCCGGCACCGCTCCGGCGGGCGCTCGCGCCCCCGCCGGAGCGGTGGTTCCATGGAAGGGACGGGAAGGACTCGACACGTGAGGACGCGGGGTAGCGGCCGTAACAGGACCGTGCACCGTGCAATCAGGATCCGCGAGAAGCGGATGAGTCCTTCCCGCCCTCACGTCTTCGGGCCCGCGTCAGAGGGTCCTCCGTCCGCACGCCATCCGTCCGCCTCCCCGACGCTTCCCGGTCCGCACGCTTCTCCACGCCTCCCGGTCCCGGACGCTTCCCCACACCCGCGGGCACCGGCGTGATCCTGGGCATCGACTCCCTCCCCTTCGGTGACTGACCGGTACCGCTCTCCGGATCCGCATCCCGCACATCCGGACGGGCCCGGTACGGTGATCGCAACAGTGAGCAGCGCCACCCGAAGGGACCGAGTGATCGTGCCGACCGGAACCGCCGACGTACTCCTCCGGACGGAGGGCCGGGCCGGTTTCATCACCCTGAACCGCCCCCGCGCCATCAACGCGCTCACCCACTCCATGGTCCTCGCCGTCGACGCCGCCCTGACGGAAGGGGAGCACGACCCGGCCGTCACGACCGTCGTCATCGAAGGCGCGGGGGAGCGCGGTCTCTGCGCCGGCGGCGACATCCGCGCCATCCACGACGACGCCCGCGCCGGCGGCTCCGCGTCCGAGGCCTTCTGGCGCGACGAGTACCGGCTCAACGCCCGTATCGCCCGCTTCCCGAAGCCGTACGTCGCCCTCATGGACGGCATCGTCATGGGCGGCGGCGTCGGCGTCTCCGCACACGGCTCCGTCCGCGTCGTCACCGAACGCTCCCGGGTCGCCATGCCGGAGACCGGCATCGGCTTCGTCCCCGACGTCGGAGGCACCCACCTCCTCGGCCGCGCCCCCGGCGAACTCGGCACCCATCTCGCCCTCACCGGCGGCCACGTCGGCGCCGCCGACGCGATCCTCACCGGCCTCGCCGACCACTTCGTCCCCTCCGCCGAACTGCCCGCCCTGCTCCGGGACCTGACCCGGCTTCCGGCCGGGGAGGCCGTCGCCCGGCACGCCACCACGGCCCCGCCCGGCGTCCTCGCCGAACAGCGGGAGTGGATCGACGCCTGCTACACCGCCGAGACCGTCGAGGCCGTCGTCGAGCGCCTCTTCGACACGGGTGTGCCCGCGGCCAAGGAGGCGGCCACCACCCTCCTCTCGAAGTCCCCGACCGCGCTCAAGGCGACGCTGGCCACCCTGCGCCGCTCGCGTGCCCTCGCGACCCTGGAGGAGGTCCTGGACCTGGAGTTCCGTGTCTCCTGTGCCGCCCTGACCACCCCCGACCTCGTCGAGGGCATCCGGGCCCAGGTCGTCGACAAGGACCGCGACCCCCGCTGGACACCGCCCACCCTCCCCGAGGTCACGGACGAGGCCGTCGCCCGCTTCTTCACCGCACCGGCCGGCGGCGACCTGGGCCTCGCCGCCGCCCGCCGGTCCGCGGAGGACCGGCGACCCCGGGACAGCGCGTGACCACGAACACCACCACCTCCTTCCAGCCCGTCCTCGACCGCATCGCCGAGGAGATCGCCGAACTCACCGACCGGGGCACCCCGGCCGACTACATCCCGGCCCTCGCCGCAGCCGACCCCACCGACTTCGGCATGGCCGTGGCCGAACTCGACGGCACGGTCTACGGGGTGGGGGACTGGCGGCGGCCCTTCTCCACCCAGTCCGTCACCAAGGTCTTCACCCTCGCGCTCGCCCTCGCCGGAGAGGGCGACGCGCTCTGGGCCCATGTCGGCCGGGAACCCTCCGGCGACCCGTTCAACTCCCTCGTCCAGTTGGAGTACGAGAACGGCATCCCGCGCAACCCGTTCATCAACGCCGGCGCCCTCGTCGTCACCGACCGCCTGCACCGGCTGACCGGCGATGCCTCCGGCAGCCTGCTCGCCTTCCTGCGCGCCGAGAGCGGCAACCCCGACCTCGACTTCGACACCGATGTGGCCGCCTCGGAAGCCGCCCACGGCGACCGCAACGCGGCCCTCGCCCACTTCATGGCCTCCTACGGCAACATCACGGGACCCGTCCCCGATCTGCTCCGCGAGTACTTCCGCCAGTGCTCCCTCGAAGCGTCCTGCGCCGATCTGGCCCTGGCCACCGGCTTCCTGGCCCGCCACGGCCTGCGCGCCGACGGCTCACGGCTGCTGACCCGCAGCCAGGCCAAGCAGGTCAACGCCGTGATGCTCACCTGCGGCACCTACGACGCGGCCGGCGACTTCGCCTACCGGGTGGGTCTGCCGGGCAAGAGCGGCGTCGGCGGAGCGGTCGTCGCCGTCGTGCCGGGCCGCTGCACCCTGTGCGTCTGGAGCCCGGGTCTCGACGCCCGGGGGAACTCGGTGGCGGGCGTGACCGCCCTCGACCGCTTCACGACGATCACGGGCCTGTCGGTCTTCTGACCTCCGTCATCAGCGCCGCAGGGGCATGCGGTCGGGCGTGGTGGGCATGCTGCCGGGGTGGCCGATCCGCCCGGACCGAGGAGACCCCGTATGAGCGTTCCGACCCGTATCCGCACCTCCGCGAAGGCCGTCGTCCTCCACGAGGGCTCCGTCCTGCTCACCCGGAACCTCTGGAACGGCAGAGAGTGCCACTTCCTCCCCGGAGGGGGCCAGGAGATCGGTGAGTTGCTGCCCGACGCGGTCCGCCGGGAGGTACGCGAGGAGACCGGGCTGACCGTGCAGGTCGGCCCGCTGCTCTGGGTCCTGGAGGGCTGGTGGGACGACCCCAGTGGTTTGGCGTCGGAGAACTTCCACCGGGTCGAGGTCGTCTTCCTGTGCACCGTGGACGGCAGCGCCGAGCTCGTCGGCGGAACCGAGCAGGACATCGACCAGATCGGGCTCGACTGGGTCCCGCTGGAGAAGATCACCTCCCTCGAAACCCTCTCGCCCCGCTACCGCGACCACATGATCCCCCTGGTGTCCGGAGACATCCCCCGAGCGGCCTACCTGGAGCGCTAGGCGGTGTCCGGAGAGTCCCGTCGGGGCCGCGGGCAGACGGCGCTGCCTTCCTGACACGACCCAGGGGGGTCTGACAATTCCCGTCGGGGCCGGCCCGCCCGGCACGCACGCTCTTCTCCTCGAAGCCACAGGTCACGGCGGACAGGGCCGCCGCGACCTCCTTCAGCCCTGGCGTGAACGCAGCAGCGCGCGCAGGGCGTTGTCGAGGTGATGCCGCTCGTCCTGGTCGAGGCCCGCGACGATACTGCCCAGGCACTCCACCAGGTCGGTGAGCGCGGCGTCGACGACGGCGAGCCCCTCCTCGGTGAGAGTGACGCGGAAGCTGCGACGGTCGTCGGCGTCCAGCGTGCGCCGTACGAGACCGGCTCCTTCCAGGCGGTCGAGCCGCTTGGTCATCCCGGCGCGCGACATCATCAGCTCCGCCGACAGGACCGACGGGATCACGGTGTACGGCGCTCCGCGTCGACGTAGGGTGGCGAGCACGTCGAAGTCGCCCTTGTTGATGCCGTGTTGCTCCACGGCACGCTCGCCCGCCGGCCCGATGAGGGTCTCGGCGACGAGCGCGATCCGTCCCACGAAAGCCAGCGGGGTCACGTCGAGGTCAGGCCGTTCCCGTTGCCAGTCGGCAGCGATCCGGTCGACCGCGTCCTCGTGCTCGTCTCCGCTCATGGGCGCAATTCTATTCACGCGGCGATAGTTAGCTGGAGTACTATCAGCGGGCGAACCAACTCCTCATCCCTCCAGGAGGCTGTTGTGCCCACCCCTGCCCGGACGCTCATTCGCGGCGTACGTGTCTTCGACGGCGCCCGCGTCCGCGAACGCGCCGATGTCCTCGTGGAGGGCGACCGGATCGCCGCCCACGACCCCGCGCGGCCCGTCGACGTGGAGGTCGACGGATCCGGACGGACGCTGCTGCCAGGGCTGATCGACGCCCACACCCACACCTTCGACGGCAGTCTCGCCGCGGCCCTGCGTCACGGCGTGACGACGGAGCTGGACATGTTCTGCCTGCCCGCCAACCTCCGGCGCCAGCGGGCCCTGGCCGCCGCACGCGACGATGTCGCCGACCTGCGCAGCTCCGGGGTGCTCGCCACCGCGCCGGGTGGGCACCCCTCCCAGCTCATGGCTCTCATGGCGGACGGATTCGGGGACGCCGCCGGGCCCTTCGACACCATCTCGCGTCCCGAGGACGCCGCCGACTTCGTCGCGACCCGCCTCCGCGAAGGCAGCGACTACCTCAAGATCGTCATCGACGACGGGTCGACGGCGGGAACCCGACTGCCCGTCCTCGGGGCCCGGACCGCGGCAGCACTGGTCGCGGCGGCCCACGGCGCCGGGCTGCGGACCATCGCGCACGCGGCGACGGCGACCGAGGCGGCCACGGCGCTCGCCGCCGGAGTCGACGGACTCGCCCATGCCTGGTGGGAGGAAGGAACCGGCGCGCCGTCCACCGAGGAACTGGCCGCTCAGGCCGCCGCCCAGGGCGTGTTCGTGGTCAGCACCCTCGCCTATGCCGAAGCCTCAGGAGGCGGACGCCCCGACCGGGGCGCGTACGCCGCCCAGGTCGTCGCCGCGCTCGCGGCGGCCGGCGCGCCGCTGCTGGCCGGGACCGACGCCACCCCCTTCGCCCCGCTCCACGGCGAGGCGATGCACCGCGAACTCGAACTCCTGACGGCAGCCGGCCTGACGCCGCCGCAGGCCCTGCACGCGGCCACCGCCGCCCCCGCCCGGCACTTCGGCCTCCCTGACCGCGGCCACATCGCCCCGGGCCTGCGCGCCGATCTGCTCCTCGTCGACGGCGATCCCACGCGTGACATCACCGCCGTCCGCGACATCGCCGACGTCTGGCGGCGCGGCGTACGCCAGGCGCGCTGACCGCGCCTCGCTCTCGCGTCGCACGCCCCGCGAATCCCCCCCCCCGCGAATCCCCCCCCCGCGAATCTCCCCCCGCGAATCTCCTCCCGCGAATCCCCTCGCGAGTTCCCCCGCGAGTTCCCCCGCGAGTCCCTCTCGAATCCGTCTCGAATCCCTCTCGAACCGAAGTGAGCCCATGTCGGAACCGCATGCTTCACCACGCCCGCCCCGCGCCCTGAGGACCCTGCGGGCCACCGCCGCCCTTCAGACCGTGATCCTCCTCGCCCAGGCCGTGGCAGCGGGCCTGCTGCTGGCCTCGGTTCCCGTCGGCCGCACGGTGCACAGAGGGATGGCGGGGGCCGTCGCCCTGGCAGTGGTGCTCCACCTCCTGGCCGGCGTGGTCGCCTGGCGCAGAGAAGTCGTCACGGCGCGTGCGGTCCTGCACGGCGTGCCCCTGCTGCTGTTGACTTTCGTGCAGGCCGGACTGGGGTTCGCGCACGTCCGCGAACTCCACGTACCCCTCGGAGTCCTCATGTTCGGCGCGTCCGTCATGACGCTGATGCGGACACGGGCGCAGCCACAGCCACAGCCGCAGTCCCCGGCGCAGACGCAGACGCAGAACGAGGGCGCGGCAGCATGAGCATCCCCCGACGCACCCTGCTCGGCGTCCTCGGCGGAGCCGCCCTCGCCCTGCCGATCCTGGGCGCCGCTGTCTCCTGGGCCGGGCGCGGCATCGACACCAGGGGCAAGGTGCCCTTCGATCGACCGCTGCATGTCCCACCCCTCGCCCCCTCCCGCGTGGACGCGCAGGGGCGACGCGTCTTCGATCTCACGATCGCCGCAGGCCGTACGGAGTTCACGCCGGGCAAGCCCTCCACGACCTGGGGGGTCAACGGCGCCCACCTCGGTCCGACCCTGCGCGCCGCACGCGGCGAGAAGGTGCGGATCAACGTCGGCAACGCCCTGGACGAAGCCACGTCCCTCCACTGGCACGGGATGCACCTCCCGCCCTCCATGGACGGCGGACCCCACCAGATGATCGGGCCGGGTACCACCTGGTCGCCCTCCTGGACGGTCCACCAGCAGGCCGCCACCCTCTGGTACCACCCGCATCCCCACGGCCGCACCGCACAGCACGTCTACCGGGGCGTGGCCGGCATGTTCCTGATCGACGACGACGCGGCCCCGCCGGAGCTGCCCCACGTCTACGGCATCGACGACATCCCGCTGATCGTGCAGGACCGCCGACTGCCGGGCGGTGTGCTCGATCCCGACGAGCCGATGGCCGGGACGACGGGGTTCCTCGGCGACCGGATCCTCGTCAACGGCACGCTCGGGCCCTACGTCGACGTCAGGACCGAACGCATCCGCCTACGCCTGCTGAACGGCTCCAACGCCCGCGTCTTCCACTTCCACTTCGCCGACCGCCGCTCCTTCGAGCTCATCGCCACCGACGGCGGACTGCTCCCCGCACCCCACACCACCGACCGTGTCCAGCTCGCACCGGGGGAACGCGCCGAGATCGTCGTCGTCCTCACCCCCGGTGAGCGCGTCGTCCTGCGCAGCTCCGACCCCGACACCGGAGCGGGTTTCGTCCAGCGCGACGGAGGCGCGGACCGGTTCGACGTGCTCCAGTTGCGGGCCGCCGACACCCTGGCGCCCTCCGCGCGCCTTCCCGCACGGCTTGCCGAGGTGCCGCGCATTCCGGCGCACACGGCCGACGCCCAGCGGGTCTTCGAACTCGCCGAGCACACGATCAACGGGCGACGGATGTCGGCGAACCGCATCGACCTGACCGTCCGGAAGGACACCACCGAGATATGGGAGGTCCACACCGGCGACGGCACCCTCCACAGCTTCCATGTCCACGACGTGCAGTTCCAGGTGCTCACCGTCGACGGCAGCCCGCCACCGGAGCACCTCGCCGGGTGGAAGGACACCGTCCTGCTGCCCCCGGGCACCTCGATGCGGCTCATCATGCGCTTCGCCGACTACGCGGACCCGAACAGCCCGTACATGTACCACTGCCACATGCTGTACCACGAGGACCAGGGGATGATGGGCCAGTTCATGGTCCTGGAACCGGGTCAGCGCCCCCACCCACCCGCCACCGACCACGCCGGCCACCACTGACGGGGGAGACCCCCTAAGGAGTGTCTGAGCCCCGGCGCCCCAGCCGGACCGTGACCGTCTTGGGCCGTTGGTACTCCTGGAGCGCCAGCGTGCTCAGGTCGGTGCCGTGGCCGGAGGCACCGCGGCCGCCGTGCGGGAGCTCCGCCGTCTGGACGAGGTGGCAGTTGACCCAGGTCTCGCCCGCGTCCAGGGCGGCCGTCAGTTCCAGGCCGGTCGTGAGGTCGGTGGTCCACACGCTGGCAGCGAGGGCCTGTGGGACGCCGTTCGCCAGGGCCAGGGCGGCCTTGAGGCCGTCGGCCCGCTGCACCGTGAGGAGCGGGCCGAACACCTCCTCGGTGACCGCCGGGTCGTCGTCGGGGAGGTCCGCGAGCAGTCGCGCCGGCCGCCAGTGTCCCGCCTCTTCGCCCGGCGCCGGGGCGGCGTCCGCGACGATGCTCCGCTTGGCTTCGGAGGCGGCGACCAGACGGTCGTAGCGGTCCGCCTGGTCCGGGTTGTTCAGCGGCCCGAAGTCCCGGCCCGCCACCCGGGAGCCGAGAGCGGCCGCCAGGCCCGCGACGGCGGCCTCGTAGTTCTCCGGCAGGGTGATGACCCGCGCCGGAGCGGCGCAGCTCTGCCCCGCGTTGTACGTGACGGCGTCCGCGAGGGACTCCCAGGTGTCGGCGGGCGCGTCCGGGAGGACGATCGCCGGGGCGTTGCCGCCCAGCTCCAGGCTGACCCGCCGGGTCCCCGCGCGGACCGCCACGTCCGCCCCCGCCCGACCGCTGCCGGTGAACGCCACCATGTCCACCGCGGACTCGACGAGCAGCCGGCCCGTCTCCCGGTCGCCGGGGAGGCAGCGCAGCACATCGGCTCCGAGCGCGGACACGGCGTGCTCGGCGAGGAGTTCCAGGCTGTCGGGGGTCGTCTCGGCCGGCTTCGCCACCACCGTGTTCCCGGCCGCCAGGGCAGGCGCGCAGCGCCAGGCCGCCATCAGCAGCGGATAGTTCCAGGGCACGACCACAGCCACCACGCCGACCGGCTCCCAGCGCACCCAGCTCTCGTGGCCCGCCACCAGCAGGCCGGCGGCCGGTGCGGTGCGGGTCCTCGCCGCCGTCGCGAAGAACCGGAACAGGTCAGCGACCTGCTCGATCTCGCCCGTGGTCTCCGCCTCCGGCTTGCCCGTCCCGGCCCGCTCACGGGCCGCGTACTCCGCCGCGTGCTCCTCGACCAGGCCCGCGAGCCGGTCCAGGCTCCGACCGCGCTCCTTGGGGGTGAGCGCACTCCAGCCGGGCAGCGCGGCCCGTGCACCGGCCACGGCAGTCCGGACCTCGGGGAGCCGGGAGAGCAGGGCCGAACCGCGCGGAGCCCCGGTGCGGGGATCGGTCAGTTCGGTCGTGGCGGGGGCGCCGGTCGCGTCGCTGGTCATGGCGGGGGCCTTTCGCGGATCAGGTCGTCGTATCGGGCGGTTCTGGGTCACACGCGGTTCCGGGTCACACGTCGTACGACCTCAGCCAGAGCTCCAGGGTGAGCACCAGCCACAACTTGCCGCCCTGCCGGGGCAGCAGGGCGCCCTCGCCGCGCAGCCAGGCGCGGACGGTCTCCGGCCGGAACAGCCCGCGCTCCCGGGACCTGGGCCCGAGGAGGAGGTCCTGGCCGAGGTCGCGGAGCGGGCCCGTCAGCCACTGCTGGACCGGCACCCGCATCCCGCTCTTGGGCCGGTCGACCACGGTGTCCGGGAGCAGGTCCCGCACGGCCTCCTTGAGGATCCACTTCTCCGCGGTACCACGGAGCTTGAAGGAGGGCGGTGTCGCGAAGGCGTGGTCGACGACCGACCGGTCGAAGAGCGGGGAACGGCCCTCCACCCCCTGCGAGGACGTCAGCCGCTCCACCTTCGTGAGGATGTGGTGGGCGCCCTTGGTCCGCAGGTTGCAGTGGAGCAGCTGGTTGAGGAGGTGCCCCATCCGGTGCGGGCCGCCGCCGTCCGCCGTCAGATAGGGCGCCACGTGCCGCTCCAGGGCCGGGGCGTCCCGCAGGGCCTCCAGGGCCGGTGCCGTCAGCAGGTCCGGGAGGTCGGTCCAGCATTTGCGGTACGAGCGCAGGTACGCGGTCGCCCGGTCCTCGTCCCAGGGCGCGCCAGGGGTCCGGTGCATCTCCTGGACCAGCATGGGGAGGTTCTTCGGCCCGCCGAAGACGGGGTCACCGCCCTCGCCGTTGAGGACGACGGAGGCGCCGTCGGTGGCCACGGCCTCGGCGAGCATCAGGTTCGGCACGGTCAGCGGATCGCCGACGGGGCTGTCGAGCAGGGCGGCCGCCTCGGCGAGCCGGGCCGCCACGGCCTCGCCCGTGACGTTCAGGACCCGGTGGCGGGTGTGGCAGTGCGCGGCCACCAGGCCCGAGTAGCCCAGCTCGTTCGGCAGGTCGTCGCCGAAGCTGATGGAGTAGGTGTGCACCGGGTGGCTGTGGAGTTTCGCCGCCAGGGCGGTGACCAGCGAGCTGTCGATGCCGCCGGAGAGGAGCACGGCGGCCGGCTCGGCGACGGGCAGCCGGCTCGCCGTCGCCCGCTCCAACAGGGCCCGCAATGCCAGGACATGGCCGGTCGGGTCCTGCGGCACGGGCTCCTCGATCCGTTCCCGGGGCTCCCAGTGGACGGTCTCGGTGGACGTCCCGTCCCGGTGCAGCCGGAGCACCCGGCCGGGCAGCAGCTCCCGTACGCCGGTCAGCAGCGTCTCCTCGCCGGGCAGATAGGCGAAGGTGAGGAACGAGCGGACCGCCGACAGGTTCATCGAGGTGCCGAGTGCGGGCCACCGGCGCAGCGCGCGCAGCGAGGTGGAGGCGGCCCAGGCGGCGTCGGCCCGCGCGTAGAAGAGGGTGCGGGCGCCGACGTGGTCGCGGATCAGGACCAGGTCGGGGCCGTCGAGCACGGCGAGTACGAACATCCCCTCGGCCAGGCCCACCCCCGCGTCCCCGAGCAACGCCCAGCAGCGCAGCAGTAGTTCACCGTCGGAGCAGTCGGCCGGCGGGAGAGCGGACCGCTGCGCGAGGGCGGCGAGGAGCACCGGCCGGTTGTGCAGGGTGACCTCCCCGACCGCCGTCCGCCCGTACGCGGTGTACGGGCCCTCGGCGCGGCCGGGCTCCCCGGGGAGCAGCGACAGCTCGGCGCCGGGGACCTCGGCCGGGACGTGGTCGGGGCCGAGGGCGCCCATCGCGTCGAGATGGGCGCGGGCCTGCCCGGTGGTGGCGGCCAGACAGGCGCACAGACGTGCCACGAACTGCTCCTTCTCCTGGTGTTACTGGTCGTGCCGGTGTTACTGGTGGTGCCGGTGGCACGGATCAGCCGAAGTCGTCGTCGCTCCAGGCGTCCCCGTCGCCGTCCCAGTTCGCGTCCCAGTCGTTCCCGTCGCCGGACCCGCCCTCGGCCCCTTCACCGGAACCTCCGGATCCGTCGTCGCCGTCGGCCGTGCCGCTGCTGTCGCCGCCGCCTCCTGAGGCCTGCGAGGCCTGCGCCTGCTGCTGCCGCAGCGCCTCCTCCTGCTCGGGGGACATGCTCAGCGGCGGCAGCTGGGCGGCGGTGATGGCGAGGGTCGCCACCCCGAGACCGGCGAGCAGGACGCCCATGCGGCCGCCGAAGGAACTCCGGTTGACCATGACCTTCTCGCCGCGCGCCCACAGGGTGCGGCCGTAGCCGATGTCCCGGGCGTAGGTGACGGTGCCGTCGTCGAGGGTGCGCTTGATGATGCGGTCGCCGAGCAGCTCGTCGGTGCCGGAGGCGCCGCGGTTGTCGTGCCATTGCACGAGGTGCGGGTGGCCCGCGGTGCGGCGCCGCCACTCCTCCAGGCCGTTCTCGTAGGTGCGGTGGACGGTGCCGTCGGCGAGCAGTTCGTCCGCGTAGCCGATCTCTTCGGGACGGATCATGGTGTGCGTACCTCGGGTCTGTGGGAGGGAGCGCCGGGACGGGTCACGCGGCGGGCCAGGTCATGAAGCCGGTTCCGCGCAGTCCGCGCAGGCCGCTCCACAGGGAGTCGCGGGGCGGTCGTGGCCCCCGGGTCAGGCGCAGTACCGTCCGCAGCAGCCGGTCCGGGGGCACGGCCGCCACTTGGGCGAACCGTCCGCTCGCCAGCCAGTCCGCCTCCCGGGGCCGCAGTGCGGCGGGCAGGACGGCGAGGTCGGCGCGCCCGGGCACGGGGCCTCGGCCGGTGGGCAGCCGCAGCGCGGCCGCGTGCCGGGGCACCAGGCCCAGGGAGACCACCCGGACACCGGGCACCGGCCCGAGTCCGGCCCGGACGCGGGCCGGGAGGGCGGTCCCGGACGGGCTCGCGTCGTGCAGGACGTACACGGTGGCGCCGTCGGCCCGCTCCAGGGCGGTGCGCAGGCGCGGGTCGAGCGGCAGGGCGTCTCCGGCGGCGAACACCGGGCAAGCCGCTTCCAGGTGGACGTGGTTGGCGAGCAGCATTCCGGCGATCGAGCGGTCCTGGCACAGCAGAAGGCGGGGCAGCCCGTAGTCGTAGAGGTCCGGCTCCGACGCCTCCGCGCCCGAGACGTCGTCCCCGGACCGTCGCGCGGGCGGGGCCGAAGGACGCGGAAGCAGTCCCGGTACGGACTCCCGGCCGCGCGCCGTCAGGGCGCGGGTGAACACGGGCAGCCGCAGGACCGGGGCAGGGGTGCCGGCGATCCTGCCCCTCAGGAAGTCCGAACCGGGGCTCAGGACGCGGCAGGTCTCGTAGTAGAGCTGACGCTCGGTGAACCGCAGGCCGCCGGGCGCGGCGGCGCGGGCAGCGGCCACGGTGATCGCCCGGTCGGTCACCCCGCCCACTGCCCGGGCGGCGAACCCGAGGGCGGGGCGGTGACCGGAACGGGTGGCCGGGCCGCTGTGCGGGGGCGGGAGACGTCGCTGACTCATCCGGCCGGGGTGCCTTTCGTACGGGACGGGCCGCCGACCGGCGAGGGTGCCTCGGCCGGCCAGGTCAGGAATCCGTCGGTGGAGCGGAGCGCGGTGGGCCGGGCGGCCAGCGCGTGCGCCACCGCCGCCGTGACGACCGCCTCCAGACGGCGCGGCGGGACGGCGGCGAGGGGGCTCCAGTGGCCCTGGGCCAGCCACTCGGCGTCGTCCGGCGGCAGGCCCGCGACGGAGCGGAGGTCCGCGGCGTCCACCGTGGACGCGGTGGACACCCGGTGCACGGCACCCGGGCGGGTCCGGACGGCGGCGACCGGGAGGCCGGCGTCCACCACGACCCTGTCCGGGTGGGCGAGGCGCAGCAGCGGTGCGAGCAAGGCTCCCAGGGCGTCGGCGTCGTGGAGCACCACCACCGGGAGCCCGTCGGGAACATCCACGAGCGCCTCGTGCGCGGCGGCCGGTTCGGCCTCGACGAGCCGCGCCTTCAGCTTCGCGGGGACGCCGTTGACCCGGAGGAACACCGCGACCGCGTGATCTGTGCAGAGGATGACGGCTACGGGGCGGCCCGTGGGGGACTCCCGGGGCGCCGGGGCGCGCGGGCCGTCGTCCACCACCCCCGGTGGCAGCTCCTTGTAGGCGGTCCGCCAGGAGCCCATCAGCCGCCGGAACGTGGACTCGGAGGGGGTGATGGTCCACCAGGCGGAGCTCGCGGCCGTGTACCGCATCACCGAGGCCGCCACCACCACGGCCACGGCGGCGGTGATGCCGACCGCCCCCGGCACGCCATGGGTGAGATCGCCGACGACGAGGAGGAGAAGGGCGAGGGGTACGGCGACCAGCCACCGGACGACGGGCCGGATCCCGCGAGCGGGCTTCGCCTCCCAGACGTGGTTGGACGTGCGGGAGAGGTACCAGAGCTGGGTGAGGGTCACTTTGAGACGGCCGCCGCCGGTGGCGCGCTCGGCGATCCGCCGGATCCGCAGATCGTGCATGCCGCGACCGTGGATCTTCGGGTCCAGCGCGAACGGGCGGTCGCAGCGCGAACACACCTGCCCGGTGCGCTCCTTGGCCGGCAGGACGGCGGTACATCGGGGGCAGATCACGGGCCACCCACCGGGTCCGGTCCGGCCGTCTCGGGCCAGGTGAGGAATCCCAGGTCCGCGGCGCGCCGCCGGTCGGCGTCGACCCGGCGCGTGACCTGCCCCGCGACCCGGTCCACGACGGTCAGCAGCCGGGCGGGCGGCAGCCCGACGAGCGGGTACCGCCACCCTTTCCCGAGCCACTTCAGCTCCGCAGAGGTGAACGTGCCCCGTTCGGAGAGGAGACGCATGGTCGACGCGTCGGGCTTCCGGTTCGGGTCCCGGTAGGGAACGGCCTGCGGCCGGGCCCGGAGGGTACGCAGGGGCGGTGCGACATCGACGACCGTGCGGCCCGGTAGGACGTCCCGGACCCGGCGGACGAACAGTTCGCGTTCCGCGTCGACGTCGTGGAGCACCAGGACCGGACCGTCCGACGGTACGGCGCGAGCCTCCTCCGGGCTCCCGGCCAGGGCGAGACCGTGGCGGGCGGGCAGGCCGTCGGCGACGAGGAAGGCCA